>JAYWII010000119.1:0-30288 GCA_043788995.1 Chitinophagaceae bacterium
GATTACGAAAGAACTAAAGAGTCTGCTATTAGTTTTGTTTATATAGCAATGCTTAACTTAATGGGTAAAAAATTTAATTAACTCAAACAGCTTCTTAAAGTATGTAGAAATATTGATGAACATGGAGTTTTGAACATACAAAAAAATTGTACCCAATTTTACAACGAATTCTATCCAAAGCTTAAAAAAGAACATATTGAAGCAGATTGTTTTTAAAGAGTTTCCATTTTTTAAATTGAACGGCTAAAATTTAAAAGCAAATTGTTTTGCTACATTTTTAATAAATGTTTTTAGGGTTACTTTATTAAGCTTTAGCATTGGGCTTTCAAGGCAATTAAAACAACTTAAAATAATACAAAATCTATAAACGTATGTAGGGTAGAAATAAAAAGAATTATTTCATCACTTAAAATTTATCCCAGTGTTTTAAACACTAACTCTTCCAGAAAAACCTCTAAATCTTTCGGATTCTTCTTTTTGGCAAAATCGCTGAGCCTTGGTAAATGATGCATAAAAAAATATTGTAAATGAGACAGGTCAATGATAGAACTGGCTAAGGTATTGGGATACTTATAGGCAGGATTGTATTCTGAAAATACATTTGCTATTCTGCCTGCCAAATCTTTAAAAGGTTTATAAAGCATGTCTTTATTATTATCATCTACATCTTTTGATAAGTAAGTTTTATTCCCTTCGGCAATGGCAATAAAGTAAAGTTCCTGGTGATCAAAAGCACCGAAATTTATTTCAGTGTTATCTTCCCACACCAAAATGTCTATAATCTTTTTAATTTTATTTGCAGAGGAGGTAACATTAGCAAGTTGAATTATAACCTGAAACTCCAAGTAAGACCAGTACCAGCTTACCAAGTAAATCAATAATTTATGTTTGTTTAAAAAATACCTGTAAATGGTAGCCTCTGTGGTTTCAATTTCTGCTGCAAGTTTTTTAAAAGTAAATTGTTCGTATCCAATTGTAGATATAAGACTAATAGATTCTTTAATTATTTTTTTTCCCAAATCGGTGCTTTGAGGGTTTTTTAAAAAAAGTTTATCGTTTAGCGATGGGTTAAATTCTATGTTCATTTCTAAAAGTTTTGATAAAAGTAAATAAAAAATTAGTTTTTTAATATTTTACTTTGATTCGCAATAGTAATACTATTATATTTGCAACTGATACTATCATTTTAAAAAACTAAAATCATGAAAAAATTAAGCAACACATGGCAAAACATTTTTCCCTTTCTTTTTAATTTAAAAAAATTGAAACTGGTAAAAGCCAATAACGTCAAAAGAAGTAAGCAGTTAGCTTATTTTTTAATTCCAATTAGTGCATTGTTTATAACAAGCTGCACAGTTATAAGGCCAGGAGAAGTTGGCGTAAAACAAAGATTGGGCAAGCTCTCTGATAATATTTCCACACAGGGAACAGTTATGTTTAACCCATTTACAAGTAAGGTGATAAAAGCATCGATTCAAACCAACAATTTAGAATTGTCGTTAAGCTTACCAAGCAAAGAAGGCTTAAGCATTACGTCTCAAATATCAATTTTGTACCGGCTTGATAAAGATAAGGTACCTTCTTTGATAAGAACCCTTGGCTTGAGCTATCAGTCCATTATAGCCAATGTTTTCAGGTCGGCTTCTGCTGATGTTTGCTCTAAATACTTTGCAAAAGACATGCACTCTGGCATGAGGGCAGATATTGAAAAATCTATTAAAAATAAGATGGATGAAAACCTTATTGCACAGGGAATATTAATAGAATCTGTTTTGATGAAAAGCATTCAACTACCAGAAGGTTTAGCAGGTTCCATTGAAAGAAAATTGCAGGCGGAGCAGGATGCCATGCGAATGGAATTTGTATTGCAGGAGCAAAGATTAGAAGTGGAAAGAATCATTATTGAAGCAAAAGGTACAAGAGATGCTCAAAAGATAATTGCTGAAGGATTAACACCAGAAATTATTAAAATAAGGAGTATTGAAGCATTTAATCAGCTATCAAAATCGCCGAATGCAAAAATTATTGTGACTGATGGTAAAGCACCTTTTTTAGTTGGTCAATAAAATTGTAAGAAAATAAGTGGCGGGCTACTGACAGACGCAATTATTAATAAACTTTAATACAATAATATCTTCTGTTTAAACGGACAAGCTGAACACCGTATTAAAAAGTAAGCATTATTAAAAATATTTAAAATGATCAAATTTAAGTGGATGGGTAGCTTGCTTTTGGTAGCAGGTATACTAACATCCTGCAATCAGGCAACAGAAAAAGTACAGAATGAAGCCAATAAAATTATTTCGCAAACAAACGAAAAGGTTCAAAAAGTGATTGATGATCTTGGATTAGTGTATGTAGAAGAAGGAGCACAAAATATTATTACTTATGACGAAGTAAATGCCGCCCAACAAGCATGGTGCGATGCTTTGGTAAAAATTGGAAAGTTAAAAGAAGAGGGAGGAGATTATAAGGCTTTTGCAGAACAAGTACTGTCTGACGCCTATAACTATGATAACGGCAAAGTATTTTTTAAGCCAACATTGGCCTATGGCGATCAAACTTTTAGAAATGATAAAAAGGGTGCATTGGCTTATTTTATAGGTGGCGATCCGGCATACCCTAATGATAAAGGTTTTGCATTAACGCCGTGGGTAAAGGCCCGTTACGATAATGCAGGAGAAAAAAATGAGGGCATACAAATTTATGGTTCGGTAGCAATAACGATGGGTAATGTGTGGGTTACTGGCAAAGATGGCAAAGATGTAATGGTAGATAAAACATGGGTATTTAAAAAAGGGAAAGATGGTAAATTAAAAATAATAGTGCACAAATCAGCACTTCCATTTGCACCAGCAATTAAATAATTAAGAAAGTGAGGCTGGGGGTATAGTGCGCCCATTTTTACAAAATGGAAGTATTAGTTATTGTAGAAAAGGTTCAACATTTTTAAGTTTGGGTATATAGTTTTTTTTAAAACAGTAAAGTTTTATCGTACAATATAAAATTCCTCAAAAATTGAAAAACTAAAAATAAGCAGGTTTGGTTTTGGTTATCCTGCGCCAGCTTAAATGGGCCCGTTTAGGCTGGTTTTTTCTTCTTTTTAAAACGTAAGTATGCTGTGTACAAAATTGATATTTTTTTTGGTAATACTTTTTTATGTAAGCAATGCATCGGCACAAAATACCAGGATAACAGATAAAAATACCATTGGATGGTTTAACAATTTTACAACACTTAAATTTTCTAACAAATGGAGCGGCCATGTAGAATACCAGTGGCGAAGAGAAAATTTTGTAACCCAATGGCAACAAAGTTTGTTTAGAACCGGGATAAATTATCAGGTAAATAAAAAGGTAGCATTGCGGTTAGGCCATGCCTGGATAGAAACTTTTCCGTATGGAGATATTCCGTTACAGGCAGCGGGTAAAAGGTTTCCAGAGCATAGAATATTTCAGATGGCTACCATTACTGATAACAATAACAGAATAGAAATGAGCCATCGTTTTATGCTGGAGCAAAGATGGATAGGACGTTATACCAATGCGGCATTAGCTAAACCCGATGATTTTATTTTTTTAAACCGCCTACGATATATGTACCGCATGCAAATGGCAATTGGAAAAAAAACGATAACAGATAAAACAATCTATGCAGCAATGTATGATGAAGTTTTTGTGGGATTTGGAAAAAATGTAAATGAAAATGTATTTGACCAAAACCGGCTAGCTATTCTTTTGGGGTATCGCTTTAATAAAAAATGGAGGATAGAGGGTGGCTTTTTTAATCAGGTACTTCAGCTTGGCCGGGAGGTTAATAACAGCAACGTTTTTCAATACAATAATGGAATTATTTTAAATACCTATTTCAATTTTGATTTGAGTAAATCGACTATAAGACAATAATTTATTTTTAAGAAAATGTACCTCAATCAATTTGTGGTATTTGGCAAGTAGAGTTATGATAACAAAACTAAACATTGCGTAACAATATCAAAACAAAGTAGTGTAAATAAAATTACTATCTGTTTTGTTATCAAAAATGATTTACTTATGATTTTGAAAATTAGCTAGTAATAAACAGTACATCTAATTAAAGGTACAATCAACAATTTTTCAATACTAATCTATCAATTATGAAATGTCCCAATTGCGATCAACTGCTTCAAATTACTGAACGGAAAAATGTAGAAATTGATTACTGTCCATCCTGCCGTGGGGTTTGGTTAGATAAAGGAGAACTGGATAAGATAATTGCTTTTTCTAATCAGCAATTATCTCAGGTATCAAAAAAACATGATGACGATTACGATGATTATGATGTAAATTATAGAGGCTATAGAACGAGAGAAAATAAAAATGATACCTATATGGATAACCGGAATTACCCAAACAAAAATCAAAAGAAAAAATCAATTCTTGGCGATTTATTTGGTTTTGATTGATTCAAAAATATTTTGATACAATACAAAAAATTAAATCAAACACAATGAAATGGTATAAACTAAGCATACCTGTAATTTTTGAATCGCTGGTAACCAGCCAGCATGGGTTAAGTTCCAAATCAGCAGAAGAAAAGCTACAGCAGTTTGGCCGCAACGAATTGCAGGAAGGAAAAAAGAAAACCATAGCAGGCATCTTGCTGGCACAGTTTAAAGATGTGATGATTTTAATTTTACTGGCAGCAGCAATTATTGCTGGGGTCATTGGCGATCTTACCGACACCATTGTTATTTTAATTATTGTATTGTTAAACGCTGTTATCGGATTTATACAAGAGTACCGGGCAGAAAAGTCAATGCAAGCTTTAAAAAAAATGGCAGTTACACAATGCAGGGTACTTCGTGATGGAAACAGCACCTGGCTATCCGCCTCCTTATTGGTGCCTGGTGATGTTGTTTTACTAGAAGCCGGTAATGCTGTACCAGCCGATTTACGTATCATCGAATCAAAAAATTTAAAGATTGAAGAAGCGGCACTAACTGGCGAATCTCATGCCATTGATAAAACAATTGAGGTGCTGGAAAAGGATGATTTGCCATTAGGTGATAAAAAGAACATGGCCTTTAAGGGAACTTTTGTAAACTATGGCCGTGGCATGGGTGTGGTAATTGCCACTGGTATGCAAACAGAGCTAGGACGCATTGCCACATTGCTGCAGCAAGCAGAAACACTTACACCATTGCAGCAGCGCATGGCAGCATTTGGAAAAAAATTATCTGTACTGGTACTATTTTTATGCATCATTTTTTTTGTTGCTGGTTGGATACGAGGTGAGGATGTAGTAAAATTAGTGCTTACCAGCATTTCACTTGCGGTGGCAGCCATACCCGAAGCATTGCCTGCTGTAATTACCATTTCACTAGCATTGGCGGCAAAACGAATGATACGTTTTAATGCTCTTATCAGAAAATTACCTGCTGTAGAAACATTGGGTTCGGTAACTTATATCTGCACTGATAAAACAGGCACACTTACCAAAAACAAAATGTATGTAGAAAATTTATTTGTAAATGGAAAATTTTATGAACGAAATGATCTATCATTTATTAAGGAAGACCCTATAGTTACTTTATTTGTACAAGCAATGGCATTAAACAACGATGCTTTTGAAGATAGCAATAATAATATTAAAGGCGATAGTACCGAAGTAGCTTTGCTACAACTGGCAAAAGAACAACATATACAAACGGATAGCTGGCCCCGACTGGCAGAAATACCCTTTGATGCAGAAAGGAAAATGATGACCACTTTTCATACCCATGAAAATAAAATTATATCATTTACTAAAGGAGCTCCGGATATTTTATTAAACCGCTGTTTAAATACAGATGCTTCTCAACTTGAGGAAGATGTAGATTTTATTGCGGCCAAAGGCCATAGGGTATTGGGGTTTGCCTATAGGTATTGGGATGAAATACCTGAAAGCCCAACCAGTGAAGTGCATGAAAATGGCTTGTACTTTTTAGGGTTAACAGGTATTATTGACCCTCCAAGAGAAGAAGTATTTGAGTCAGTTGCCGAATGTAAAGCAGCAGGTATTATTGTGGTGATGATAACAGGCGACCATCCGTTAACTGCAAAAACAATTGCTGGCCGCATCGGAATTTTAAACAGTTTTGGTAACGATATGATGATTACCGGACAACAGCTGGCTGCATTAGATGAGCAAAGCTTTTTAGAAAAGGTAGAAAAAATAAAAGTGTATGCCCGGGTTTCACCTGAGCAAAAATTACAGATTGTGAAAGCATTGCAACAAAAAGGTAACTATGTAGCAATGACTGGCGATGGCGTAAATGATGCCCCATCATTAAAAAGAGCAAATATTGGTATAGCCATGGGGATAACAGGAACAGATGTATCTAAAGAAGCAGCGCACATGATTTTGCTGGATGATAATTTTTCAACCATTGTAAAAGCGGTAAAAGAAGGAAGAAGGATTTATGATAACATCCTGAAGTTTATAAAATTTTTGATGACTACCAATTCCGGCGAATTGTGGACTTTATTGTTAGGACCGATGATTGGATTACCGGTAGCGTTGCTACCTATTCATATATTATGGATCAACCTTGTGTCAGATGGATTACCAGCTATTGCACTTTCTTTTGAAAAAGCCGAAAAAGACATTATGAGCAGGCAGCCACGGCTACCACAGCAAAGTGTTTTTGCAAACGGTAGAGGGTTGCACATAATTTGGGTGGGTATGTTGATGGCGGGTATTGCGTTGTCGTTGCAGGGATGGGCTATCGCCAATGGCTTACACTGGCAAACGATGGTATTTAATGTGTTGTGTTTAAGCCAGATGGGGCATGTACTGGCCATCAGATCAGAGAAACAATCATTTTTTAGTGTAGGCATATTTTCAAACAAACCGCTTATTGTAGCTGTAATTATAGCTTTTTTGTTGCAATTTTTAGTTACTTACTCGCCATTTTTTCAACCCATTTTTAAAACGGAAGCCTTAACCTTTAATGAATTTATTATAGTGTCTGTGGCTTCATCACTGGTTTTTATTGCAGTAGAAATTGAAAAAGTAATTTTTAAAAAAAGGATGCATTTATAATAAATTGTTTTTAAAATAAAAATGATTTGTTTTTAAAATCGCTATGATTAGAAAACATAATTTTATTTGCCTGGCCATGTTACTATTTGTATCAAAAATATGCTGTGGCCAATATACAGGCCTAGGCAGTTGGAATATTTTAAACCTAAAATACAACATAAATGAAAAATGGAGTTTGTTTGGCGAAGCTCAATTAAGGTCATTAAAATTTTATGATGATTTTCATTATTATGAATACAAAGCTGGCCTAAACTATAAAGTACATCCCTATGCAACTTTTACAATAGCTGCCGGAAAGTACGACACCTATAAAGAAGGAGGGAATTTTGTAAAGCCAAAAAACAATGCAGAATTTAGGCTGTGGCCTCAAATAACTTTGGCTCATGGCATTGGAGTTTTAAAAATAGAACAACGGTACAGAGCAGAATTTAGATTTACCAGCAATGGTTATAGAAACAGGTTTAGATACAGGCTCGGGGTTTCATATCCCTTCGGAAATAATAAAGCAGGCTATAAAACTTATTTAATAAATATGAGTAACGAATTATTTTTTACAGACAGGGAACCTTATTTTGAAAGAAACAGGGCATTAGTATCTTTTGGATATAAAATATCGAAATACACCGCTGTACAAATAGGCTATTTGCACCAGTTTGATTATAAAATAAATGATGAAACTGGGCGTGATTTTTTACAGTTGGGGCTTTACTTAGAGATACCCAAAAAGAAAAAACCAGTACATTAGTTACCAATAAAAAAAGTAACAGATACATACTTGCAAACTTTTTTACTACAAAAAAATAACCCACAAAATAATATTTACACTAAAAATAACAATATGAAAAAGATTAAAAAAATATTGTTTTCGGTAACTCTTTTAATGGCAGTTTCGTTTATTGCAGTATGCCAACCTTACCAAATAGGTACTTTTTCGCTAAGTATGGGAGGCGAAGTATTGTTTGCAGAATCTAAGCTGAAACAAACCCATTATACAGGGGCAGGTGCCACTTTAAAAGGCGAATATGTTTTTAGTAAACATGCCACCGCAACAGTTGTAAGCGGTTACTATTTTATGAATGGAAAAAATACAACGCTAATCAATTATAACAATATTAGTGCGGTACCTGTTAAGGGTGGTGTAAGATATTATTTTGGAAGTTTTTATGGCAGTGGAGAGGCAGGTGCTATTTTCTTTTCCAGCTTTAACCAGGGAACAGGCTTTGCATATTCATTTGGAATGGGAGATAAAATAAAATTGAATAGGCGGGTGATGGATATTACATTACGCCACGAAGCTTGGGTATTGGGAGGCAACACCAATGCTGTAATTGCTTTAAGAGTTGGCTATGAGTTTGCTGTAAAATTTAAGCAAGAAAGAAATACAAAGCACTTTTAGATATTGTACCGATAATAAATATTCGTAGTTCAATTGAGTGAAGTGAAAATTGAACAAAAAATATTTATAATTGGTATTAGCTAGGGGTATTGCTAACAATTTTCTAAAACCTTTTAATTAAAAACTTTTTTCCTTTTCAGCCCTTGGGCTATTGCTATTTTTGTCAAAAGAAAATTTGGAATATGCAGTTATAAACGGGGCCTCCCAAATTCGCAATAAGAGTTGCCAACCTTGGTTAGCCCCCATTGCAGCTTTTCGCCTGCAAATGTTAAAATTCCCCCGATTTCAAAAATATTTTTTTGATGATATTCGTAGGTAGGTACGGTCATTAAATTTATAATTGATTGTGAGGGTCATTATAGATTTGTAGTACACAAGGGGTTGTTGTATTGTGTATTTGATTGTACACCTTTGAAAATTGTATTTCAAAAGCACCATACAATAAAATCCTGCTATTGGGCAGTTGACCACCTACTACCGTCTGGTAGAAAGATACCGTAATCTGGAAGGTAGGATATGCCACCGCACTTTACTAAACGTAGGTTTTATAGAAGGGGCAAGTATAGAGCAACTAAATGCTATACAGGCAGCACTCAATAATCTGTATCATAAACAGTCTGCCATTTTTGAACAAAGCGATCCATTGGTAAAGCAGTACACAGAGCAATTTTGGGAACAATTGATAGCACCAAAAAAAATAGATGCCAACTGCATAGACAAGTCTGCAAAACAAGCAGATATAGAAAGCCTGCAGCACAGCAATGTAGGTGAAATAGGGGCCGAATGGATATGCTACAACACCTGGAATAAACTACAGCTTACCGAATTTTTACAAACACAGGGATGGAGTGACACACAAATTCAACTGGCCGCTACCCAAATAATAAGCCGGGCGGTATATCCTGCAAGCGAACTTAAAACAAGCAGTTGGATAAAAGAAAACTCAGCCATTTGCGAAGTAACAGGCTACGATATGTCCCAAATCACCAAAGATAAATTGTACGATAGTACCCTAAAACTTTACGAAGTAAAAGATAAGTTGGAAAAACATTTATCGCAGCGTACCAATGATTTATTTGATCTGGAAGATAAGATAATACTGTACGACCTTACCTATACCTATTTTGAGGGCCGCAAACTAAACAGCAGCATTGCCCAATTTGGCCGCAGCAAAGAAAAATGCGAAGATGCCAAACTGTTAGTACTGGCCATGGTGGTAAATGTAAAAGGGTTTATAAAATACACCGCCATCCACTAAGGCAATATAGCCGACTGCAATACACTATCTGCCATGATAGTACGCATAGCCAATACCCAAAGAATAATCACCACCACCGGTCAAAATACGTTGTATAAAAAAGTAAGTATTCGTAAATGTTCTGTACCAAAAAAAAATCAGCAAATATTAGACATCTTACAAGTAAAATATCAACCCTTCCGAAAACGAAAATCTGTAGTACACAAAACAACAGTCAAAATTTTTAAACCCCAGTATTTACAGGCTTCTTTGACTGGATAGCTGCAATTTGGATTAAAGAACCTCTATATATCCCCAATGGGGGGACTTAAAAAACTTCTATTTGTTACACCCCTAACGGTTCTAAAAAAATAAAAAAGGTTAATGGATAGGTACATTATTCATTCATATTATAAATTCTGATATCTTGCCTTAAGCCCTATTTTAGCTTCCTTGTTCTGTTTTTACTGGGTGTTGAGGGAGACTTTCTTCTTACTCAATTTTTCAGGACTTCGTTTAAATATCTGTGAAAGTCTATCTACCTCTTTCCTGTAAGCAAGGCTGATACCGGTCCTGTTTCTTTGGCCAATCAGGTCGTAATTGGTACGATTAAAACCCACTACACGTACCCTGCCATCCTTGGTTAGTATCCATTCTGCAGTAATATCCGGGGTTACCAGCACATTATTATTCCGGGTGCTTGTTACATAAGGATTATTGTAATCAAGGTTAATACCAGCTGTTATGATGAGTCTTCCATCCAGTAAAGTGTATACGAAATTACTTTTAGCAGCGGCCTGCAATTTATTTACGTTGGATTGCAGATCAGCGCTGCCAATGGTTGAATTCACATCAAAACTGAAGCTGAGGTTTTTAACATACTGCTGCAGAAATTTATTAAAGAATCCGGAAATAGCATTGGAAACCACACCACCAATAGTGCCGGAGATAACATTATACCCGCTGCCTGCTGTAATAAATCCCTGGTTGGTATTAATAAAAGAATTAAACAGCAGCAAAGAAGTTACCTGCTTATTTAAATCATTTTTATCCTGTTTAAATTGTTCCAGTCTTTTTAATATCAGGAAGTCGGTGATGGGGCTTCCTGCCGGCAACAGTAATTCAAAATCTATTGTTGGCTTCAGCAGGGTTTCTGTTAAATGAGCCACCACCCTTAAATCAGCCCGCTGATTAAACGTGGAATTGAGCGGATTAACGCTCTGGGTATTTGCCAAACTATTAAAGTTAACCTTGGTGGCAAGGTATTCAGCCTGTATGTCAATCTTTGCCTGAAACGGATCGCCGTCCCAGATCAGGCTGCCACTATTTACTGTAAAGTATTTCTTTAAAAAAGTTTGAAAGTTGAAAGTGTATTCACCCTTGGTAATATCATACCTGCCATTAATGGTAAGTGGCTCCTTATTGCCCACACTTATTTTTAATAATCCCTCCCCCTCACCTTTAATGATATCACCGGTAGTCTCATCCAGCACCACATCAATTTTACAGGATGGATTGGCCGTAAGCTCCATATTCACCAGTATATTAGTAGCCAGTTTGGTTTTATATCTTTCCTCCATCTTATTACCAAACTGTATGAAGTCAATATAATCGATGGTTCCGTTTTCAATGCTGTTTCCGCTGATGATGTAGATATGGCTGCTGTCACGGGTGGATGGTTCACCGCTGATATTCATGATAATGTTTTCTTCATTACCATTGATCGTCATCTTAGCCTTACCAATTACTTTTCCGTAAAACTGGCTGTTATCTTTTTTGGTGGTATTCAGTACCAGCATCCTGTTAGTTTCCAGTTTGATATTATCAAATTCTGTATTCTTAAAAAAACGGTGATACATCTTACCACTCAGGTTGGCTGTATTATTTAAGGTGTCACTTAAAATAATATTGCCAAAATCAATTTCATCAGGATTAAAAAGTATGCTCTCACTTTTAAATTTGTATTTGCATTGTGTAAAATTTACTATCAATGATGCCTCATCAATATTGGCAGTTCCTGTCAGCAGCAGGTGTTGTTTTGTATTGCCTGACACTTTCAGGTCGCTGGTATTGGCAAAGCCTTTAATATCTGTGAAAAGATCTCCCAGGAAATTATTCAGTAAGGCAAGATCAAATTTCCTGGATTTTAAAGCAATGAGTACCTGGTTACTGGTGCTGTCTTTCAGGTTGATGCTGGCATCAATATCCAGGAGGTTGTCTGCGTTTTTATCTGACAGGGCTTTAACTTTTATTTCTCCCGCTGCAATGTTATAAGTGCCATTAATATTCACCTCGCCAATGGAATCTTTTCCCATCCTGAATTGATCAATTTTTGTATCAATTTCCATGTAAGGTTTTCCCAGTGGATCCGAAATCCTGACAGTACCAGTTGCCAGCCCTTCCAGTTTGGGGTATGAAAAAGCCAAAGAGGTAAAGTCATCCACACTTACATTTTGAAGGTTGATCAATACATCATCTGCATTACCAATAGAGGAGGGTTCGGTTGAAATAGTTATCTGCTGGTTGTTCTGTATAAATTTTACATCGTTTGCAATAATACTCTTCTTCCGAAATGTTATTTCACCATCTTTTTCCAGTTGCCATTTTTTATCGTTTACAATAAAGGAGGATGGAAAGAAATGAATACTAACACCATCACTCATAGTAATTACACGGGCATTGATGGAGGCATCACTCACTGTTTTGCTGGCGGTGGTTTTTATACTGATGTCTGATGTGTCATTAAAAGAATTGAACACCAGGTTGGTATTGGGCAGGTGAAGACTATCATTGATCACCACATCATCCAGGTCAATTTTTGTAGCCAGCGTATCCCTGTTTCCACGGCTTTGCAGGCGAATATTATTGAACAGTTTATTATCGTAACTGAATTCCGGAATATCCGCATTCACATTCAGTTCATTTTCCTTCAGCTTCAGGTTACCTTCAATAACACTGTTATCAAATCCCTTTAATTTTGGATCTGCCAGTTCAATATACTGGGCTACATTTTTTGTTTTGATGTTGAACGAGAAATTCTGATCACCCCCGGTATTTGATGGCTTTTTTATATAAGCAGGATAATACCTGCTCAGGAATATCTTAAACGCATCCGGCAATTCCAGTATCTTAAAATTTCCTTTTAAATGAGCATCTATTTCATTTGAATGCAGGGTTAAATATTTTTGACCATCCTGTATTTGAGATTGAAGTACCAGTGAATCAAACGACAGCGGAACCTGGTCGTGTGTTAAAGCAACATCAGTGATTTTGGCGGTACCTAAAAAGTTATCAATAGTATTGCCTGTAAAGTTTAATTTGAAATTTCCTTTTAATCCGTAGTCATCCTTTGTTAAATTCAATTTTTTAAAATCTGCTTTTTCAAGTTGTGCATCAAAATCAAACTGCGGTGCTGCCTCATCAAAGTTAATAGTGCCATTCAGTGTTTTCACCACCAGGTTAGGATCATTAATGCTGGCTTGTCCATGAAATAGTTTCTTTTTAAAGTCTCCTTTCAAAATAATATTCTGATAATTATATCCGCCATATCCAATACTGTGCACATTTCCATCAAAATTAGCATCCAGGTTTTTTAAAGAAAACCCACTCCCTTTTACTTTGCCATTAAAGACAATAGAACCCAGCTCCCCGTTATTTAAGAATTCACCCAACCGGAAACCACGGGTTAAAATTTTACCAGAATATACCGGCAGCCTGTTTTCCGGAAGTTTAAGATTGATATCACCGGAAATCGTTCCAAGGTTAGTAATGATGGTGCCAAATGCAACAAAATCATTGATGAAACCGGTATAGTTTCCCTGGTAAGTTATTTTACCCAGCTTGTTTAAATTAGGTTGGGTAATATTTTTTAGAGAAGGTATAATATCAGCAATATCTTCATAAGTGGTTTGCAGATCATTTGCTTTGAAATCGATAAAAGTATGATTGATATCCGGTAGTCCTTTTAATGAAATGTCTCCATCCAGCGAAGAGTTACCTGTACTGATCTGCATTTTTTTTGCTGACAGATTATCAATGGTACCCCTGGCATTTCCCTGCAGCTTGAAAACTCTTTTCCATGTAGCCAGTTCTGGTGCAAAAAACGCCAGGTCATCGCTGCTTAATTCACTGTTGATGAACCTGCCTTCCAGCATTACTTTATGCAGAAAATTTCCCATGTCGTCATTAAAATCATTGTACTTCATGGAAAAGAAATTACCCAGCCTGCTCTTATTGGTTACCAGTTCCAGGCTGTCAAATTGCATAATAGAAGGAGTGAACTTCATGTTGGCCTGCAGTTTTTTCACTTCAAATCCACTATGTTCTTTCGTAGATAATTTAATGTTTGTGGTAAGTGAATCTCCCTGGAAACGCACATTGTTAAAGTCTGCCATGATGTTGGCAAAACGGATATGCTCACCATCAAAGTGTCCTTCATGTACAGTATTGATTGCATCTTTCTTTCCATTTTCAAACGTACCATTTTTGATGTGGATGTTTTGAGCCACTATCAACCAGCTGGCTTCATTTTTTTTACTAGTTGTGTCAACTACTTTTACCGGCCTTGGTATATTCAGTTTATCCCTGTTGCCGGTGTAATCATGCTGGCTGAAAACCGGCTGGTCAATTTCCAGTTGTCCGATGTCAATTATTTTTTTCTGCAGGTCAATAGCATTCATCTTCAAATCAAGATATTTTAACGATACCATCATATCCCTTCCTTTCCACTGATCTATTTGCCGGATGCTGATGCTTTGAAGTTTCATTTCCTTCAGATCAAATTCAAGCTGGCTTTTTTTGTCAGTACTCTTTTTGGGGCTTGAAAAAAAATCAACTAAAAACTGGTAGTTCCATACAGAATCGGTTCGGTGCATATCCACTACTGCATCCTTCAGGCTCACATAGCTGATCACCGGTTTTGGTTTTAAAAAGAACCAGTCGCTGATGTTGACCTTAGCACTGCCTGCATACAGCAACGTATCCTGCTGCCTGTCTTTTACCAGCAATCCCTGCAAGTCCATCTTATCAAAAAACTGGTACTCGATATGCCGGATGCTGATGCTGGCATTCAATTTTTCAGATAGGGTGGTGGTTACCCTCTTTACAATCCAGTTTTGTACAAAGGATAACTGCAGTGTAAACCAGATAAACAGCAGCATCCCGAAAAAGGAAAGAAAGAACCAGGTTCTGTGTTTAGATTTTTTAAAAACAAACAGCCAGCCTGCAGTCAAAGAAAACAGTGCTGTAAAAAAAATCCAGGAGGAGTAGTTGGGCTTTACGTAGATCAACAGCATAGCCACCACCGACCAGAAGACCAGGGTAAGAAAAATCCATTTTAATATGTTCAGGCTTTTACGCAGTGGTTATACAATTATTGTAAAAATAACGATTAGCCCTCTATGGGCAAATTAGATACCAAGTTTTGTATTTTTTTTGGGGATGTAATGCTGATGAAGGTAATGGATGCTGTTGTCTTATTCGGTTTTACTTTCTTTGTTCAAGGCTTCATTAAACTGTTGTGATTTATTTTTTGGAATAGAAAGGCTTTCCCATTTTTCATTCCTGATCATTTTAGCAACATAGATAATCTGGCCCACATGATAAGGATAGTGTGCCAGTTGCCGGTTGATAGCATCTATAACAGAAAGCCCTTCCTGTCGGATATAAATTGTTTTCAGCAGGTCGTCTTCTGTTAATGCATTAATGGAATTCAAACAAACAGACCAGCCTTTCTGCCACATCGCTACCAGCTGCTCATTTGTTGCATCGGTGATTTCAAATTCCTGGTCCCGGTTGCGCCATTCCTTTTCACCATCAGTAGTTAAAAAATCAGTCCAGCGGCTAATCATATTACCACTCACATGTTGGATGATAACAGCAATGCTATTGCTCTCTTCATTTGGTTGATAATGAAAATCAGCCTCACTCAATGCCGCCAAAGTTTTATCACCTAATTCTTTATAATATCCCAGCCGCTTAACAGCCGATTGTAAAAAGATAGTTCCTGCAGTTGGCATATTCTTTTGATTAATGTGTGCAAAATTACTTGCTTTCTTTTTTATAATATAGCCTGATTTGTTTTGATAACTTTATCAGATATTTTTTTATCCGGAGGGTATTAACAATGATGAAGGTTATTAAACACATAGAGAATGGTTTCAGAAATCAATAAGAAGAGATTAAATTATTTATTGCTTTTACCTGTTGCAGGAGCTGTCCTGTTTTTATTTTTCTATTATGTTGCCACACTTAATTGTCCCGGAGGTTCACAGGCTGATAAGGCTGGCAAAGGTTTTAACTGGCTGCATAACTACTGGTGTAACCTGCTGAATGAAACAGCCATCAATGGAGAGCTAAATGGAGGAAGGCCTTATGCAATGGCAGGCATGCTGGTACTCTGTTTATCACTAGGTTGGTTTTGGTATTGTTTTGCTTTGTACACACCGCTAAAAAAATCTTACAGGGTCTGTATGCAGGTAGCTGGTATGTCATGTATGTGCATTGCCTTTTTTATTTTCACCAGCCTGCATGATTCAATTATTAATGCAGCCGCATTGTTGGCGTTGGTTGCATTAGCGGGAACATTTATTGGGTTATACAAAATGAGATGGCGGGACCTGTTTGCATTTGGATTATTTAATCTTTTGTTGGTTGTAATCAATAACTGGTTGTATTATGGCGGCGGCTTGCTTTACCTGCCGATAGTGCAAAAAATCACCTTCATTTGTTTTTTATTATGGGTATGCCTGGTATCCCGGAAGCTTTATCGCTTTGCTGAAAAAGCGGCTACCCGTACCTGAGATATTTTATACCGCATTGGTTGCTGCATTGTCTTTTCTTTCCAGCCAGTTAATAAAAATAGTGTAACCTAATGCCACAATGATAGCGCCTTTAAACATACCTGTAAAACCCCATGCTACCATACCGCCGATCACTCCCAAAAACAAAACTAAAAACGGCAGCTTCCCACTCTTTGAGATCAACAACGGCTTTACTACCGCATCAATGCCCAGCAAAACAATACCATACACGATCATAAAAATTCCCCATCCCGGATGCCCGTGTATAAAAAGCCATATCACTATGGGTATCCATATTGGTAATGGCCCCACCTGTATAATTACCAGGAAAAAGACAATTGCTGCAAGGCCCAACGAAAAAGGAATACCAGCGATGAACAATACAATCCAGGCAATAAGCGCTGCAATAAACGCTGTTCCCATTATACCAATCGATACTCCTTTGATGGCCATTTCAGATGTTTTTAATAAAGCCTGCGTTTCGTCTTTACCTAAAATATGTTTCAAGCCATTGTAAAAGGGAATAAATACCTTATCCCTGCCGCTCAAAATAAATGCGGAAATAATGATGCCGAGGATAATTTCACCCGCTGCACCAAATACACCTGCACCTTTAGTTATGATTCCTTGCAGTACGGCTTTTATTTGTAGTTCATGCTGAGCCAGTGTTTCTCTCGGCTGCTCCTGCAGTTGTGTGTAAAAGTTGGTAATTGATTCGCCAACGAGTGGCATATGGCTTACTGAAGGGGATAGCGCCGGCAATCAATGGTCCTTTACTTCGCTAATAAAATGGCTGATATCTTTTACATGGTGGCTGAGCGTAGAGATTAGTAGTACAAATGGCTGCACTATTACAGCGATGAGTAACAGGGAATAAATCACGGCAGCCAGTCTTCTTCTTCCTCTTAAAAGCACAACAATTTTTCAAATACCTGTGAAAATGAGACTGCAAAAATGAGGGCGAAAGTAAAGATGCCAAGAAAGACTTTTAGTATATCAAACAGGGCATAAATGAGGCCGAGAAAAAGCAATACAATTAACAGCATTTCTATAATGTTTCTGTAATTTTTTATTTGCAGCCTGTCCATTTCTTAGCTTTTTGATTTGGTTAAAAATAAAAAAGTAAATTCACTTTTTTATTAATTTATCTTTTCTGCAGGAGTTAGTGAACTGCGCCTGTTAAAATACCTTTTCTTTTTAAATAATGAGCCATGATCAATGCAAGGAAGATACTTAAAAAAATTGCTGTTGTTGTTGGTATTATTGCCGGTTTATATTTACTGCTGTTATTTGTAGCAGGCATTTATATCAATTCTAAAAAAGATAGCATCCTTGCGTATATAAAAACAGAATTAAGTGAAAAGCTCCATGGTAATGCTCATGTGGGGAATCTGGAAGTAAGTGTGTGGAAGCGTTTCCCATCCATCGGGTTTGAGATGAATGATTTTTCACTTGCTGATTCGCTGTATAATAAACCTATTATTGCTGCTAAAACCCTCTCCACCACTTTTAATATTTTTCGCCTGATTACTTCAAAAAAAGAAGTAAAGAATATCATTATCGAAAACGGAATTTTTCATTTGTTCACTGATAGTAACGGTTATAAAAATAATTACCTGCTCCAGTTTAAAAAGGAACAACCAGCAGTACAAAAAAAGAAAGGAAGTTCATCACTGGGGATAGAAGAGATCAGCATCAGGGAACTTGAGGTAACCATAGAAGATCAGCGGGCCAATAAAGAGATCAGTTTTATTGTAAATGAGCTGGAAGCTTCCCTGGGCCATGAAGGCCAGGTAATGCAAATTGAAATGGATGAAAAAATCACCATGAAAAAGGGGCTTGGTTTTAACCTGGGCAATGGTGCTTTTTTAGAAAAGAATACATTGGAAGGGAACTGGGAACTGAAAATGGATAAAATTACTAAAACACTTTCCTTTGATAAAACCACCATCAAAATAAATAAACATCCTTTTGAACTGAGCGGAAGTTTTTGTTTTAGCGGGGAACAAAAATTTAGGATTAATATCAATTCAAAAGATCTGCCATTTGAAAATGCAAAGGCCATTTTATCAGTAAACATCCGCAAAAAAATTGAGCTGGTACAAATGAAGCAACCGCTTACTGTGGATGGCATTATTGATGGAACATTGCTGGGAGGTAAAGGTGATCCATTATTAAACTTTAACTGGAAAACAGAAAACAATACACTCATTACACCTGTTGCAAGTTTTACTGAATGTAATTTTGCCGGTGGCTATATCAATAATGTAAATAAGGACTCAGCTTACAATGATCCTAATTCAAGAATAACCTTTACAATATTTACCGGCAACTGGGATGGAATTAAATTAAGCGGTAAAGATATTACCATAACCAACCTCCGGGAACCGGTACTCCATTTTGATTTTAAATCCAACTGTTCTTTTGAAGCACTGGATGATAAGTTTGCTTTAAAGGAGATCAGTTTTGTAAGTGGCACTGCTGACCTGCATTTATTTTATACGGGCCCCGTAACAAAAGATAAATCAATGCTGCAGGACCTGGAAGGTAAACTAAGCGTAAAAAACGGCACCATACTGTATGTGCCCCGGAATTTTAATTTCACTAACTGTAACGGAGATATCGCTTTTTATAAAGACAGCATCAGCATGCGGAAGTTTACCTGTAATTACCTGAAAAATAAATTTGATGTGGAAGTAGAAGGAAAAAATATCCGCCGCAAGTTTGTAGTGGGAGATATTTCGCAGGAGGCCATCGTTAAGTGTTATGTCCGTTCACCACACATTAACCTGGAAGATTTTAAAAGCTTGTTTGGAGAAAAGAAGCAGCGGACCAAAGCGAAAAAACCTGCTGAAAGTTTCCAGGCCATTGCAGGAAAACTGGACAATACCTTAGCCAATAGTGTTATCGGGATAGAAGTAAAAGCTGGGGATGTAAAATATCAGAACCTGGAAGCGAAAAATTTTGATGCCTCTATAAGATTTGAACCAAAGTACTGGAAGGTGGCAAGGGTTTCATTAAATCTTGCCGGTGGTAGTATGGTGGTAGATGGCCAGATAGTACATGCCGGAGGTGGCAACCATGATGCATTGATCACCACTCAGATCAATAACGTAGATGTAAAAAAACTGCTGTATGCATTTGATAATTTTGGACAAGATGCGGTGACTCATCAAAACCTGAATGGTAATTTTTCTGCCAACGCTTCCTTAAAGGCAGGCATCAACAGCATGGGTAAAGTAATACCTTCCAGTTTATTTGGCACCCTGAATTTTTCTTTAAAGAAAGGAGCCCTGATCAATTTCCCGGGGTTGGTTAATCTTAAAACATTTATTTTCAAAAACAGGGATATGAGCAATGTTCAGTTTGCTGAGTTGAAAAATAAAATTGATATCAAGGGCACCAATATTTTTATTAACAGGATGGAAATACAAAGCAGTGTGGTACGGCTTTTTGTAGAAGGCAATTATTGTTTGAAAGGAAAAAATACAGACCTGTTGATACAGGCGCCATTGAGTAACCTGAACAGCGATAGCTTTGAAGACGATACAGTCCCTGAAAATAAAGGTACCAAAGCAAAAGTTGGCTCCAGTGTATGGCTGAGAGCAATGAATGGGGATGATGGAAAAATTAAAATAAAATTGACGCTGAGTAAGAAACTAAAAGATAAAAAATTGGAAGATAAACGAGCAGCTAAAAAGGCCTGAGGAAGTGCTCATTATCCATTATCAATTATCCATTATCAATTCAATACCCCTCCGCAGTATCATCTCCTCTCTTATCACCGATAGCAATAATTTTTCCATTCTTTACCTGTATCATTTCTGTCCGGCCAATATTGCCACGTTTGTTTATTTTATACCCCATAGCTTCCAGTGCAGCAATGGTAGCCGCATCAAAATCTTTTTCAGTAAAGATCATATCCGGTAGCCACTGGTGGTGAAACTTTGGTTTGTTCACCGCATCTTCCGCACTCATACCAAAATCAACCACATTTACGATGCTCTGAAACACACTGGTAATAATAGTAGTGCCACCGGGTGTACCTACTACTAAGTAAGGTTTACCATCTTTCAGTACAATTGTTGGTGTCATACTGCTCAGCATTCTTTTGCCGGGAGCGATCGCATTTTTTTCATTGCCTACAGCGCCATACATATTCGGTACACCGGGCTTTACACTAAAATCATCCATCTCATCATTCAAAATAAATCCTGCACCGGCAACTACTGTACGGCTGCCAAAATGGTTGTTCAGTGTAGTAGTCACACTCACTGCATTGCCTGCTGCATCTATCACACTCAGGTGTGTGGTTTCTTCGCTTTCTGCAATCACACCAGCTAAAGTTGTTTTGCTGCTGCCTGCTTTGCTGCTGTCATAATCTATCATTCTTTCTTTTAAGTAATCTGCATTCGTTAGTCTTTTCAAAGGAACTTTTACAAAATCTGCATCGCCTAAATATTCAGCCCTGTCTGCATAAGCCCTTCGTTCCACTTCTGTCATCAACTGCACACTGGCAGGTGTTTGAAATTTCATAGCAGTAATATTTTTATCTGCGATCATGCCCAGCATTTGCTGTAACAAAATACCGCCGCTGCTTGGTAAGGGCATGGTTACAATTTCATATCCATGATAATTGAATTGTATGGCAACTCTTTCTTTAGCATTGTATTTTTTCAGATCTTCCAGCGTAATAATGCCATTCCCTTTTTTCATCTCAGCTACTATTAACCTTGCTGTTTCACCCTCATAAAATCCACGGGCACCACGGTCACGGATACGTTTTAATGTATTGGCCAGTTCTTTTTGTATTAATATATCGCCTCTTTTCCACCCGCCTTTTTTTACAAATGCCACCGGTGCAGTATTCAATCTCAAAAAATCTTTCGCTCCTTCATTAAAATCTTCTACCTGTGCATCGGTTAGTTTAAATCCTTTTTCTGCAAGATCTATTGCTGGCTGTATTAAAATTTTAAAAGGAAGTTTAGCATATTTCAGGCTGGCAAACAATCCTGCAACAGTGCCCGGTACGCCGGCAGATAAATGGCCATCCTGCGATAGTGCCATCACCGCATTGCCAGCACTGTCCAGGTACATATCACGGCTTGCTTTTGCCGGTGCTTTCTCCCTGTAATCAATGGTGATATTTTTTCCATTGCTCAAATGCCCCACTAAAAAACCACCGCCACCAATATTGCCTGCACCAGGGTAAACTACTGCCAGCGCCAGTTGTGTGGCGATAGCCGCATCCACTGCATTACCACCCTGTTTCAATATTTGTACACCCACCTGGCTTGCCAGCGGATGAGCACTTACCACAGCTCCATTGCTCACTTCCACTTTTTTTTGCAGGCGGTAGTTATATGGATTAATTTGCGCCGTACTTTGCACCGCAATAAACAAAAAGATCACTGTTAATTTTACCATGCTGCTTTTCATCATCAGTTTATTTTTAGTTATTTATTTTTTGAGACAAACTTTTGTACATCTGTTAAACATTGTTGTGTCACTCACTTTTACTGGTATAGCAGTATTCAGCAAAAAAGTATACATTTCAGAGTAGTAATTCAACAACAAAACAGTTTAACAATATAACACTGCAACAATAAAACAATTTTACAATACAACCATTTATATGAAAAAAAATCGCTTCCTCTTTCTCATCCTTTTATTTGTTACAAACATTTTAACAGCACAATCTATCAAAAGCCCGGATGATTTTTTAGGCTATAGCCTGGGCAGTAAATATACACCGCATTACAAAATCGTAAATTATTTCAATTACATGGCAACTGCAACAAGCAGCCAAATGAAACTGGAACAATATGGTGAAACCAATGAAGGAAGGCCCTTGCTGCTGGCTTATATCGCTACTGCAGAAAACCTGGCAAGGCTGGAAGACATCAGGAAGAATAACCTCAGGCTCACCGGTTTGCTCACTGATAAGCCGGGTGATATTAATACACCTGCCATTGTTTGGCTCAGCTATAATGTGCATGGGAATGAAACGAGCAGCAGTGAAACTGCAATGAAAGTATTGTATGAATTATTGAATCCTGCCAACACAGCAACAAAAGAATATTTAAAAAATGTAGTAGTGATCATCGACCCCTGTATTAATCCGGATGGCCGTGACAGGTATGTAAACTGGCAGACACAGATGGTGGGTAAAACGGTGAACCCTGATCCAATTGCAAGAGAACATATGGAACCCTGGCCCGGCGGAAGAACGAATCATTACAATTTCGATCTGAACCGTGACTGGGCATGGCAAACACAGTTGGAAACACAACAGCGCTTAAAAAAATACAATCAATGGATGCCGCAGGTACACAGCGATTATCATGAGCAGGGTTATAATAATCCCTATTATTTTGCACCGGCTGCAGAACCTTACCACGAAAACATCACCCCATTCCAAAGAAGCTTCCAGGTGGAGATCGGAAAAAACAATGCTAAATATTTTGATGCCAATGGGTGGCTCTATTTTACCAAAGAGGTATTTGACCTGTTTTATCCTTCTTACGGCGATACCTATCCCATGTACAATGGAAGTATCGGGATGACCTTTGAGCAGGGCGGTGGCCCGAGGGGAAGTTCCGCTGTGATCACTAATACAGGGGATACACTTACTTTGAAAGACAGGATTGCACATCACTTTACCACCAGTATGAGTACACTGGAAGTGGTAAGTAAAAACAGCATCCGTGTGATCACTGCTTTCAAACAGTTTTTTGATAATAACAACAGCAATGGAGTGGGGGAATACAAAACATTTGTGGTGACAGATGTAAATACAAACAGGATAAACGCTTTAAGAAAATTGCTGGAGGTAAATGGTATTCAATACAGCTACAGCAATGGTGCTGCATTAAAAGGATATAATTATTTTACCCAGAAGGAGGAAAGTTTTACTACTAACAATAGTTTAGTGGTAAGCACTTACCAGCCAAAAGGTGTGCTGGCAAAAGTATTGTTTGAACCAAAATCAAAACTGCTTGACTCCGCCACCTATGATATTACAGCCTGGGCATTGCCTTATGTGTACGGATTGCAGAGTTATGCTGTAAGGGAAAAGATCAGCGTGGATAACAAAACAGTAATTGGTAAAACACCCGCTGTAATGCCGGTGAATGCGTATGGTTATTTAATTAAATATACTTCGTTTGAAGATGCTAAATTGTTAGCAGCTATTTTAAGTGCAGGCATCAGGGTACGTTATGCAGAAAGAGATTTTAGTATCGGCAGCAATAAATTTTCCAGGGGCACATTGATTGTATTAAAAAAAGGGAATGAAGATAAAATAGAAATATTGCAAAAGGCGGTGATGCAATTTAATGCAGCTGTAACGCCTATTGAATCTGGTTTTATGGAAACTGGTTTTGATATTGGCAGCGATAAAGTTCATTTCATTAAAAAACCAACTGTGGCAATGATCACGGGTAAAGGAACCAATTCAAATGATGCTGGTGAAGTATGGCATTTGTTTGATAAGCAATTGGATTATCCTATCACACTCCTCAATGCAGATGATTTGGGAAACATCAACCTGAAAAATATTGATGTGCTGATTATTCCTGCAGGCAGGTATAAATTTTTAAGTGATAAAGATGCCAGTGCAGACCTTAAATCATGGGTAAGACAAGGTGGTAAAATTATTGCCATCGACAATGCAGTGGCACAAATGGCCAGCGGCGACTGGGGATTGAAGATGAAAAAAACAGATGAGGAAAAAGATAAGGATAAAAAAGATGAAGCCAAACCAAGCTATGAAGATTTGAAAAAATTTGCAGAGAGTGAGCATGATGGTATTAAGAGTTTTATCGCAGGTGCTATTTATAAAATTGACCTGGACGTAACACACCCTCTCGCCTTTGGCCTTGGCGATAACTATTACACATTGAAACAGGATGACAATGTATATGAGTTTTTAAAAGATGGCTGGAATGCAGGTGTGATAAAAAAGGATAATTATGTAGCCGGTTTTGTTGGCAGTAAAATAAAAGATAAAATAAAAGATGCTATGCTGATAGGTGAACAGGGGATGGGCAATGGAGATATTATTTATTTGGCAGACAACCCTGTCTTCCGCAACTTTTGGGAAAGCGGTAAATTACTGTTGAGTAATGCAGTCTTTTTAGCAGGGCAGTAATAATTTACTAATTTGGCAATGGGCAGTATAGATTTTGCATAGTGGACTTTATATATTATGCAGTAGCCCGAAGGGCTAAAATGTTAATAACCCCGGATGAAATCCGGGGTTATTAAATAATCATGCATCAACCCTGGAGGGGTTGAATAAAATATTGTAAAGCCATGAATAGTTTTATTTAACACAATCAGTCATGCTGATTTTCCAAACTATTTGTTAATACTTGTCTCCGGCTTACCCCGGAGACAAGTTGTTTTTATAAGTGGTGTTTAAACATTCATTCAAAACCTTACATTCGTGAATTATTAATATATACTATGCGTCGATTTTTTACTTTTTTTATTGCTGCCTCTTTTTCGTTTGTTGCCAGCGCTCAAACTCCTAAAACATATACTTCCTCGGAAATTTTATTACAGTTGAAAAAGCTGAATGTACTGGGTTCTGTATTGTATATAGCGGCACATCCGGATGATGAGAATACAAGATTGCTGGCATATTTAGCCAATGAAAAATTATACCGTACCGGCTACCTGAGTTTGACAAGGGGAGATGGAGGACAAAACCTGATTGGTGATGAACAGGGAATTGACCTGGGCCTGATAAGAACACAGGAATTATTATCAGCAAGAAGGATAGATGGTGCAGAGCAATTTTTCAGCAGGGCCTATGATTTTGGTTTTAGTAAAAGCCCCGAAGAAGCGCTGGCTACCTGGGGTCATGATAAAATATTAAGTGATGCCGTGTGGGTGATCAGGAAGTTTCAGCCAGATGTGATCATTGCCCGTTTTCCTGAAGACGCAAGAGCTGGCCATGGACATCATGCAGCTTCGGGTATCATTGCCCGTGAGGCTTTTGATGCAGCTGCTGATCCGGCAAAATTTCCAGAACAATTAAAAAATGGTGTAACTGTTTGGCAGGCTAAAAGAATGCTGTGGAACACCTTCAATTTTGGAGGAAACAGTACCCAAAACGAAAGTCAGTTTAAACAGGATGTAGGCATGTACAATCCATTGCTGGGAAAAAGTTATGGAGAGATTGCTGCATTAAGCCGCAGCCAGCATAAGAGCCAGGGTTTTGGTGTACCTGCTCAGCGGGGGATTGTACTTGAATATTTTGAAACCATCAAAGGAGATAAACCAGTGAATGATTTGATGGACGGAGTAGATGTGAGCTGGAACAAAATCAATCAAAATAGCATTGAGGATGCTGTTAAAAATATCATTCAGCAATATGACCTGCAAAATCCTTCAGCATCGCTCAAAAGTTTGGTGAACTTGTATGGTGCCGTTCAAAAATTAGAAAATAGTTATTGGAAGCAACAAAAACTAAAGGAGATACAAAACCTTGTTAAAAACTGCAGTGGTTTATTTATGGAGGCAACAGCTAACAGCCAGTATGCTGTGCAGGGCGACAGTATAAAAATAACAGCTGCAGTAAATAACAGGCAGGGTGTAAACGTAAACAGCATTGATGCAAATTTTATTGGAACATCATTTAGGCTCGACTCTTTAAAAAAGAATATTACTGTTTTAAAAACGCTTCCAGTTTTTATAAAAGAAAATGAAACGCTGACACAACCTTACTGGCTGGAAAATACGATGGATAAAGGAAGCTTTAATGTTGCAGATCAGCAGTTGATAGGAAACGCAGAAAATGATCCTTTGAATGCTGAATTCAAAGTAAACATTGAGGGAACTGATTTTACTTTTAAAAAACCGGTACGTTATAAATTTACTGATCCTGTAAAAGGTGAGGTTTATCAACCGGTTAATATAATACCATCTTTTTCAGTGAAGCCTTTGCATGCAGTAAAGTATAACGACTGCAGTTATGAAATGGAAGTAAAGTCGTTCAGGGATAAAAATATTTTTCATGTTATTCAGCCTGGCAAGGATATGGAGTTTGCCAAAAATGAAGTAAAGAAGTTGAACCTCCAGGTTGATTGTGACCCACTTTTACCTGGTGCATCTAAAATCGTAAGTAAGAATTACAAAGCAGGAGAAACAGATTACCTGGAGCTGCATCAAATTAATTACGATCATATTCCTTCAGTTATTTACACAAAACCGGCTGTATTTACCTCCCTGTTTTTTGATTTAAAAACATCAGGTAAATCAGTTGGCTATATTGCAGGTGCCGGTGATAAGGTACCACAGGCATTGGAACAGATGGGATATAAAATTACCATGCTGAAAGAAGGAGATATTTATCCAAACAACCTAAAACAATTTGATGCTGTTGTAACAGGCATAAGGGCATACAATACCAATGAATGGATGAACAATGTGTACGAACCACTGATGCAATATGTAAATGATGGAGGAGTGCTGATAACACAATATAACACCAGCAATTTCATAAGCAATGTAAAAGGTAAAATTGGCCCTTATCCTTTTAACATAAGCCGCACAAGAGTAACAGATGAAACTGCAAAAGTAAATTTTCTGTTACCGGATCATCCAGCTTTAAACTATCCAAACAAAATAACTAATAAAGATTTTGAAGGCTGGATACAGGAACGTAGTATTTATCATGCAGAAAAAATCGACAGCAATTATCAACGCATCTTCAGCATGAAAGATCCTGCAGAAAACGAACAACAGGATGGCAGCCTGATCGTTGCTAATTATGGCAAAGGGAAATTTGTATATACCGGCCTGGTTTTCTTCAGGGAACTGCCTGCTGGTGTGCCGGGTGCTTACAGGTTGTTTGCAAATTTAATTGCACCTGTAGCTCCTCCTGTATCATCTCAAAATGGAAAGGCATTAAATAGTAAACTTCCTAAAGCTCCTAAACTAAAAGGGAAAATAGGAGCCGAGTAAACGACTCCTTAATTAAAATTGCTTGTTACGGTGAAAGAAAATAATTCAAAATCATATTGGCAAAAATGGTACATCGGTGTGTTTGTATTTTTATTGGTACAGGTAGTATTCTATTATTTAATCACACAGCATTTTAAATAGCCACTGCGATGAAAAATAAAAAAAACTCAAATTTTTATAATCTAAAAGCCCCTTTAGGGGTTTGGGGCGGCTGTTCGTAGTATGAGTAGTTTAGACTGGATCATATTAATCGCTACGCTCTGCATCATCATTATCTATGGTGTTTATAAAAGTACGCATACCAAAAACTTAGATGGTTATTTTCTGGGTAACAACAGTATGCCCTGGTATTTGGTGCTGTTAAGCATTATGGGTACGCAGGCAAGCGCCATTACTTTTTTAAGCGCTCCCGGGCAAGCTTACACTGACGGGATGCGTTTTGTACAATACTATTTTGGCTTGCCCATCGCCATGATCGTAATCTGCATTTTTTTTGTTCCTGTTTTTAGAAAATTGAAATTGTACACAGCGTATGAGTTCCTGGAAAAAAGATTTGATGTAAAAACAAGAACCTTTACATCAGCTTTGTTTTTGATATCAAGAGGTTTGTCCACAGGCATCAGTGTTTTTGCTCCTTCTATTATTTTAAGTTCTTTATTAGGCTGGAATATTTATTACACCAATTTGGTAATGGGTGGCATGCTAATTATTTACACCATGACTGGCGGTGCCAAAGCAGTAGCTTATACACAACAGTTGCAATTGATCATCATCATTGCAGGAATGTTTATAGCCGGGTATGTGGTGGTGCATTTATTGCCGGAAGGAATGGGTTTTACAGAGGCGTTGAAATCAGCAGGTCAGCAGGGAAAGATGAACATCATTACAAACGGGATGAAAGATGATCATTTTGACTGGAAGGATAAATACAATATGTGGAGCGGTGTGATCGGGGGCTTCTTTTTAGCACTCAGCTATTTTGGTACAGATCAAAGCCAGGTGGGAAGATACCTTACCGCAAAGGACGATAAAGGAAGTAAGATAGGTTTGCTGATGAATGGTGTGATAAAAGTGCCTATGCAATTTTTAATTTTATTAGTAGGCGTACTGGTATTTTCTTTTTACCAGTATCACAAAGCACCGGTTTATTTTGATGATGCAAAAATAATTGCTGTTAAAAAAACAGTGTACAAAGATTCATTGATTGCACTGGAGCAGCAATATGATCTTGCAACGGTTAATCAAAATACTGCACAGCAAAATGAAATAAGGGCTCAATATAAGTCCGTAATTAAAAAAGCAATTCCGGGTGAAGATGCGAATGATACCAACTATATTTTTCTTCGCTTTGTAGTAGACAATTTACCTAAAGGCCTGGTGGGGCTGCTGATAGCAATGATCTTTTTAGCATCCTGGGGAAGCATTGCTGCCGCATTAAATGCACTGGCATCCTGCACCGTGGTAGACTTTCATAAAAAATTCATCAATAAAAATTGTACCGAAGAACAGGATTACAGTATATCCCGGTGGTACACCCTGTTCTGGGGTATATTCTCCATTGTAGTTGCCATGTTTGCCTATAATATTGGCAACAGCCTGATAGAAGCAGTGAATATTTTAGGTTCTATCTTTTATGGCGTGATACTCGGTATTTTTTTAGTAGCCTTCTGGATAAAATATATCAATGGCAATTCCGTATTCATTGGCAGTGTGATTGCACAGGTACTGGTGATCGTTGTTTATAATATGGATATCGTTTCCTTCTTATGGCTGAATGTAATTGGAGCTGTGCTGGTAATTGTATTGAGCCTGCTGGTGCAGTTATTATCAGGCAAGTCTAAGGCCGCTGTTCAGCCATCAGTGAAATAAACATTATTTTTCATCGTTTTTTTATTGCTATATTTATTTTTCAATCCTCTCCACAGGAATAATTTGTAACCTCATTCATTCAATAAAAATGAAATACACCCATTTTAGAATCATCGTATTTATTTTAGTCTTACTTATCAGCAGCAATCTATTGACTGCCCAGGTGGTTGATACCATTAATGCAGATAAGAAAATTAATATTCTTAAGATAAATGTACCGGCACTTTTTTTTAAAAATATTTCTCTTCAATATGAAACTAAGCTAGGTAGAAAAAATTCCTTTGCGATAGCGGTGCGGTACAGACCCAAATCTAACATGCCTTTTCAAAGCACAGTGGAAAAGCTAATTGATCAGCCTTCTGTGAGAGTGGATTTGTTTAAGATGGGAAATTTTAGCATTACACCTGAGTACAGGTTTTACCTTGGCAAAAAGGCAGCCCCACTGGGTTTTTATATTGGGCCATTTATTAGTTACAATCATTACAATGCAGATGTGCCCGTTAATTATATGGGTGATACGAAGACGGGTGTTTTTGTTGGCGGCTTCAATACATTTACTGCAGGCTTTCAATTAGGAGCTCAATGGAAATTGAGTGAAAAAATTTACTTGGACTGGTGGATAGCAGGCCCTAACTACGGTATTTCAAAAGGAGATTTTGTTTGTAATACTCCTTTAAATGAAGTAGAACAGATCAGCATGGATTTTGAATTATTCAGGATCATGGAAGGGAGCAACCCCCGGCTTATTGATTCATATAAGGTAGATGCCAATGGTGCATCATTTGTATTGGATGGCCCGTGGGGTGGCATCAGAGCAATGGGAATTAATATTGGATACAGATTTTAGAAACAGCTAGTGTTATGTTAATCGTGTAATGCCGGATACAATTTTTTCAATTTAATTCTTGCATCCTTGTTAGTAAACTGCCAGTTTATTTTACTGTTTT
>JAYWII010000120.1:0-92337 GCA_043788995.1 Chitinophagaceae bacterium
AAAATGAACATCACTATATTCCAACCATTTTAAAAGGCGTGATAAATTTACCGACATCGGTATTTTCCCTGTAAATTTATTTTCATTAGAAGCATTTCCCTGATAAACCACTTCCAGGTTGTACCACCTTGCTGCCTGCCGCAACACGGTTGTTAGATCTGCACCATTAAATTGAAAGTTGCCATTTTTCCAGGCCACCGCTTCTTCCAAATCTGCATTCGCCTGTACTTTTATTGCGCCGCTTTTGTCAATTTTAGCCTGGCTGCCTGGCACTAATAAATTATTTTTTAATCCACTTGAAATATTGATTGCCCCTTCCAGCAAAGTAGCTTTTATTTCCTCCTCATCAGTATATGATTTTATATTAAAATGAGTGCCTAATACCTTTACTTCGGAGCTATTATACATTTTTACAATAAATGGCTTATTCGCATCTTTCGTAATTTCAAAATAAGCTTCCCCTGTAATTGTTACCCTTCTTTCGTTTTGAGTAAATGCTGTGGGATAGTGAATAGAAGAGGAAGCATTTAACCAAACTTTGCTCCCATCAGGCAGGGTTAACTGATACTGGCCACCCGCAGGCGTACTCATTGTATTATATACCGTTTCGGTACCGCTACCTGCATTAGCAGCATATTCCAACTGGCCATTGGCCAGCTTAATTACTTTTGTACCGCCCTGCTGGCTAAGTAATCCATTGGATACATTATCTAAAACTATTTGAGAACCATCGGATAAGGTAAGGACGGCTTTTTGGCCTCCAGGCAATATATCATTCTTAAAAGGAGTACCTTTTGCAATAATATTTGTTGGAGGTACACTATTAGTTGGTTTTAATTTAAAATACCCAACTGAAAAAATGATAAGAATAGAAGCGGCTACGGCTAAGCGTTTTAACCATTTAACTTTAGTACTTATTGATATAACATTGTTATCGGACGGGGTAATTTGTGTAGCAGATGAAGCGGTTAAAATGGCAGAAATTATCCTATCCGACTCCACATCGGATATGGTAGCATCTGCCTGATGATTATGCCATTGCTGCGCTAATAATTGAATTAATTCTTCATCATTGGAATGGATGGTTACCCATTGGGATAGTTCATGCAGTTGAACTTCATTGATGGTCTTCTCAAAATAAAGCCCCATCAAAATTTGTAACCTTTCTGGCAACATAAGCAATCGTTTATTAAAATGTTAAAGCACCTTCACATTTACAATTAAAGGTTTTTTAATAATAAATGTCATTATAACTATTCTATAAGACAATTAACAAATGATTAAGGACTAGTGTAAACTAAAATATTTTTTCAGGGCAGAAAAAGAAGACCGAAAAGAAAAATTAAGCGTTTTGGTTGTAAGCAATATATAATGGAAAAGGGGCAGCACTTTAGGCAGGCAAATAATAATTGAAGGTTACGATGCAAGAAAAAGTTAGATAAAAATGCAACTGCATACAATCAATAATAACACTTCATCTATTTCCAAATTGTTCCTTAAAAATTCTTTGATGGTTTTTAAAGCCTGCACCATGTGGTTTTTTACAGTAGCGACAGATAGGTTTAGTTGTTTTGCAATTTCTTCGTGCTTTAACCCTTGCTCCCTGCTTAAAGTGTACACTAAGCGTTGCTGCGGGGGGAGTTTTTTTACCACTTCGTTCAATTTTGTTTGCAATAATTTATACTCCAAATCGGCCTCTATCGAGTTAGAGGCCATTTCAGCAACTGGATTTTTTTTAAGAATACAATTTTCTGTCATGCTACGTTTAAAACTATTAATGGCCTTATTTTGAGCAGCACGGAATATATAACTACTAAAATTATCAATAGTAGAAAGGCTGGTCCGGTTCATCCAAAGTTTCATGAAAATATCCTGCACAAAATCTAAAGATTGCTCTTCAGACTTAGTTATTCTAAGCAAAAAGCTATAAAGCTTATTCTTGTATAAATTAAAAATTTCAATAAATGCAGCTTCATCACCATCTGCAGCAAGGCGCAACAGCTCTTTTTCTGTATGTGTAGTTTTATTAAGCAAAGCAGTTTTGGCGAAAAATGAAATTCAATAACGAAAGTAGTAAATAAATAAATTGTAAAAAAATCCCCTCCACATGCTGTCCAATAATAAGTTGCCCTTTAATAAGGACGTTGTTCCAATATTTTATTTTTTCTCAACAATAAATAAGTTGTTTTTTTTATAATTTGTAATGCAGTATCTATTGAAAATTATCAATTTTCTTTTTTGCCTGCAGGCTTTGGGAACACTTGCAACAGGCATCCTGACTGCACTTCAACCATCCACAAAACTTAAATGCACACACGCAAACTATATTAAAATAAAAAATATTTGCCCTGTACTAGTCCTAAATCATCAGACAATTGTCTTATATCTTTCATATAAGCAGTTAGTTTTGGTAAAATGCCATTAGATTTATTTCTAATGGCACTTTTTTTGCTCTTTGTACAACGAAAGAAGAGCTTTTGGCCTCACACTCAGCAACGAATCCAGACTGTTTTAGATAATCCAGTCTTTAATATAAAAACCAGGCAAACTAAAGCAACGCAATGCCAAAAGTATGGCTTAGTACTGCTGCCCATACTAACAAAAGATTTGCACTATAGTTAATGGTAACTGAATGGAAAGTTTACCCATCATATTTCTTTAGCCGGCCTTAAACTCACCGCTTCCCAACCGCCATCTACCACTACCGTTTGCCCGGTAATATGGCTGGCATCATCCGACAATAAAAAGAGGGTCGTTTTTGCAATATCGTTGGTAGTGGCTATTTGGTTCAAAGGGGTAATGCCACTCCAGGTACCCCAATAATCGGCTTCTTCCAGGGCTGTTCTTTCAGTGAGTGTAGCACCTGGTGCAACCGCATTTATTCTAATACCCAACGGCGATAATTCCGATACCAGATTACGAGCCATCATTTTAATGCCCGCTTTGGTAACTGCGTATGCTGATAAATTAGGAAAAGACTGGCAACCAATGTTGGATGACAACAGTAGCACAGCTCCTTTTGTGCCTTGTTTTTCTATTTGTTTGGCAAATGCCTGGGTAAGAAAAAAAGAGCCTTGCAAATTTAGGTTCATTACTTTTTGAAAAGAGTCTTCTGTAAAATCCATAAATTTTCCAAAAAGCGTAATGCCTGCATTGGCAATGATGTGGACCTTGATAAGCTTCATATCAACAAATGTTAGCCCTTAGAAATATTTATGAAGATAAAAATATGCAGTCAGCAAAAACCAGGTTCAATAGTTGGATAAATGAAATAATGGAAAAGGAGGTAAAGGAATTTTATACAGTAGCCAATACCGTAAAGCACAACTTAGATAACATACTGAACTTTTTTATTAACAGGCATACCAATGCAAATGCAGAATCTTTTAACTCTAAAATAAAACTGTTCAGGGCTAATCAAAGAGGCGTAGTAGATACCAGTTTCTTTTTATTCAGGCTACATAAACTTTTTGCTTAGTCCCCAGAAGATACATATGAGCCCTTTATTGTAGCCATCGGGCTGTTTTCAATATCATTGGTATTGGCATTAATATTCCTGCTATCCTGCACGCAGTTTTTCATTTCGCTTTGCTATTTTACCCATTTCTCTTCCCATAACGCTTGCGGCTATGTATTTTAAATCAGCGTCTTCCTGCCCAAATAAATTATGATGGCTTTCCCATATCTCGTTGTCATACATATTGAAAAAGTGGTTCAATATGTTGCTGATATCTTTTATATCATCCCTCTTTTTTCAGTTCAGTCGTCCCATGCAATCATTTTCAATAAAACAATACCCGGCAGTGTACAAAATTTAAATTGGTGTTCTCCTTCTAAATCTAATTCCGGCAAGCCTTCTTCATACACTTAGGTAAAACCCTACAGGCTGATATTGGTTAACCCTAATCCGTCCGCTATTACCCTTCCGTCTTCGTTTTCAATAGCACGAAAGGGCAACAAGTCCACTTCAGTTTTATCCTTCCAAATCAGTACAAAAGCATTGCCTTTACACGGGTGAAACCTTTCAAAATTAATTTGTTATTGTAGGAAAAACTTAAATTTAAAACCCTTCCAGGTATCCTTTAAAATTAATTAGCTGTTCTTTAGAATGCTGATAAGTTATAGGTTTCGGATGTAGCATTTGAATTACTGCAGACTTAATTGAAAGTGCAAAAAAATGATTACCGGCGGGATTATAATGGCCAATAAAATATCTGCTGTAATAATCTTTCAAGCCCAATTTAAATAATTTATAATCCTGTACATGAACCAGGTTCATATCAAAATAATTGAACTTCTTCTCTTTAAGATAATTTACTATTTCCTGATCGTACCTGGAATTATTCAGGATGAGTGAGTTGGTAACCTGGTAAGGATCAAAAATAACTACAAGTAGTTTTTTGCCATGCTTTTCAGCAAAATCTTTTACCTTATTCAGGATGAATTCTGTTGCAGCAAATGAATATTTATCGAGGATGTCTCCCACTGCTTTTCGCTTGTCTGTAGCCTTTTCCGGATCTATTGTTGAATTCAGGAACCGGGCAAGCCTGCGAAGTTTTCCAAAATCTATATCCTTAATTTCATTTCTTTTATACAAAGCCATCTGTAAGGCAAGGTTATCTTTTAAATTATTGTACATCCATACGGGGTCAGTCATATTGTACAACGAATCGGGAGAATCAATTAAACTTTTCTTTTCTACCAGGGTGCCCTTGTCCATATCCATTTCAATATTGGCCCAAAAGTTACCATGAAACATGCTTCCCAATTTTTCTGTTTTATCCTCCTCTTTCATCCATTCTTTTATCAGCATGTACCTGCAGCGGAGAAGGCTTCTGATATGATCATCTCCCCAGATATAAAAAATAATATTCTTTGCGGAATCTTCTGAAGATTCATGTTTCAGCATGCGCCTGTATGACTGGTTTACGCCATAGCCGCCCATTCCAAAATTTCGGATAGGCTCTCCCAGGTTTGCAGCAAGGTATTCCTGCCAGGTTTCTCCATCATTTACCTGATGGCATTGGGTAAAGCTGTTGCCATACGTATTTATCCTGCATGGTTTACCGCTATACATAAATGATGTTCTGGCCCCATTAGGCTTTGATGTGGAAAGGGTTGAACTATTATCAACACCATCATGAGGCATAAAATTTCCCAATTTATATCCTACTTCCGGCTCAAATTTGGCCCATGACATTCCATGAAGAAAAACATCAATCTCTTCTTTAGAAGCCACACTGTTAATGATATATTCCTTAAAGGTAACAGGCTTGTTTTGGCCGGAGACGATTGGCGGCTTCAGATTAAGTATTATTATAAAAATTATTAAATAATTTTTTTTCATGTATAGTTATGAGTTGTTTAATTGATATATATATTTAAACTCATTGTCAATGTTAAAGTGTTTTTCCAACTAATTTTTATTTTATTCGTTTAAAAAATATTAAGAGTAGGCTGTCTTTATCTTGAAAAGTTTATCTTTTTCAGAAACATTTTCAATGCGAAAAAGAATAACAAAAAACAAATGGCATGTTGTATTTTAAAAGTTACTGATATCAGTAATGGATGTTGGTTTTAAGCTGCTTAGTATCTATATTTTTAATCTTGTTTATTTTAATGAATTTCCATAACCAACTATAACTACAGATAAAATTATAGTAACAAGGCCAGTTATGAAAGTGACAGTGGTTTTTTTACTAACCCCTTTCCATTCTTTTAATAAGATGCCCCACATATTGGCAATAAGAATTACAAAGGCCATGTGCAATATCCACGAACTGGCTCCATTTCCTAATTTACTTTCGCCCATACCATAAAAGAAAAACTGCATAAACCACATTGTACCGGCTAGTGCTGAAAATAAATAATTTTTTGTGAGCGGCGTTTTTGTATTGGTATAATCTTTAAAAGATTTATTGCGAAAATTTAATAGCATACACCATGTAAAATTAATAGAAAGGCCACCCCATAACAGTACAACATAAATAACATTATTTTGAAAAAGAGGATTTAACCCCGCTGCTACGGCTGCTTCAGACATTGGCTTGCCTGCCTCTATGCCAAAATTAAAACAGGCACTCATTATACCGGAGAATATCGCTACTACAAGACCTTTCACTAAATTAAACTCTTCTATGGATTTTTTCTTTTCGGCTTCCGGCAATTCCCGTTCTTTCAACACACCCGCTTTACCACAAATATAAATTCCTGCTAAACAAATTACCACACCTGCTAAAACCACCCTGCCCCAAGTAGTAGCCAGCAATTGATTAAAAGATGTTTTACCAGCGGTGGGAAAAAAATTATAATAAACAGGAGGTACTAACGCCCCAAATGCAGAACAAAAACCAAGTACTACAGAATTACCTAACGACAGCCCCAGGTAGCGAACACCAAGACCATAGGTTAACCCGCCAACGCCCCATAAAGCACCAAATAGCAAGGTATATTTTATGGTTTCATACGGAGTTGCTTTTATAATTTCTGCAAAGCCTGGTATGGTAAGCCAGGCTGCTAATGGCGGCACAAAAAGCCATGAAAACAATCCGCCAATGATCCAATAACTTTCCCAGTGCCAGGCCTTTACTTTTTTATAAGGAAGGTAAAAACTGCCAGAAGCAAAACCGCCAATGAAATGAAAAATGATACCTATAAGGGACTGCATATTTTTTTAATTTATTATTGTTTCTTCGTTTTAAAACATGATGAAAACGATCACAAATCATATCATCACTGTTGTAAATATTATTTCAATTTTTGCCAAGTTTAATGCACTGAAATATTAATGTATTTTTTTGTAACTGTCATTTTAAAACATATACCCCATTTAAACAATACTCCAGTAGCTTTTTTTGAGTAAATTTCAGATTCAATTTTTATAATAATTTGATAATCAATATGCTTATATTTTAAATTTATTTTTCTCAAACTCAAGTTTTAGGCTGAGTTGAAAAAAAATAAATCGCTGTTTTATACAAACCTTACTACTATTGAGTTTCATTCTTAAAAAAATTACCGGACTATAGATTTAAAGAATACGCATAAATAAAATTTATTATCGCAAAGGGATGTTTGCTCATTCATTTACGCACCACAGTTTGCAATGGTATTTTTTACATGCTGCTTTGATGATCCTAACCCATCTATACCTAATTCTACAAGATCGCCATGTTGTAAAAACTGTGGTGGCTTACAACCCAGGCCAACACCAGCAGGCGTGCCAGTTGATATGATATCTCCGGGGTGCAAACTCATAAATTGTGATAGGTAGCTGATGATAAATGGGATTTTAAAAATCATATTGGATGTATTTCCTTTTTGCCTTATTTGTCCATTTACTTTGAGCCATAAATTTAAATCATTCACATCTTTTATCTCATCCTGCGTGGCTAAAAAAGGGCCCAGGGGTGCGAATGTATCACAGCTTTTTCCTTTAGACCATTGCCCGCCACGTTCCAGTTGAAATGCCCTTTCACTGTAGTCGTTATGCAAAATAAAACCTGCTACATATTTCATTGCATCTGCCTCTGCCAAATAAGATGCTTTGCTGCCTATTACTACGCCTAACTCCACTTCCCAATCTGTTTTGGTACTTCCCCGTGGAATAATTAAATCATCGTTGGGGCCAGTAATAGAACTGGTAGCTTTCATAAAAATTACGGGTTCGGCTGGTACATCCATTCCGCTTTCTTTTGCATGGTCAATATAATTTAGCCCAATGCGAATTATCTTTCCTGGTTTCCCAATCGGTGACGCCAGCTCAATATCAGCTTCCAATTCCCTAAGAGATGCCTGGTTATTTTCTACTCATTTTTCCAACCTTTTTAAGCCATCGGTTTTAAAGAATATTTCATTATAGTCGTATCCAAAACTGCTTACATCAACTTTTCTCATCGTTTAAAATAAGGCCAGGTTTTTCTATACCCTCTTTTCTATATCGAATTAATTTCATTTTTAAATTTTTTTATGCAGGATGCTTTATTTAAATGGCAAAGACAATTTGCTAAATAGTTAGTCTGAGATAATCATTCAAAATTTTCTTACCGTTTTATTCATAAGGCCAGTCCTAAGAATGCGAACTAAATACTTACTTCTATTTTAATAATTGCGGAAGTTATAGCATTGAGTCATGGTCACAAAATTTACAAGTATATTTCACTGCACCAGCCATTTTTTTTGTTAATGCTAAACAATTTATTGCCAGGACAACAAAAAAAATGGGTTGATAGAAGTTATCATACAGGCATTGTAATCATATTATATTTTTAATTTCACTCCACCTACCCCATTCAATACACAGCTCTTCCTCCGGATAAATCAAATGTAAAACCAGTATTAAAACTTGCTTCGCCTGATACAATCCATGCCGCCATAGATGCTGCCTCTTCTATTTCCCCACACCTTTTCATGGGTATCTTATCTGTCATATACTTTACTTGTTCCGGGTTCATTGCAGCAACCATAGCCGTCATTATAGTAGCCGGTGCCAATGCATTGATGGTAATTCCAGACGCCGCATGCTCTTTTCCTGCAGCCTTTGTTAACCCAATTACACCAGCTTTAGAAGCAGAATAGGCACACATTCCAGCATTTCCTTCTTTACCAGCAATGGATGCTATCAATAGTATACGGCCATATTTATTGGGTATCATTGCCTTTAAAGCATACTTCGTCATAATAAAAGCCCCTGTTAAATTCACTTCCACTGTATGCTTAAATGAGTCCAGTTCTACTGCATCTGTTGTAATCCCGTTGGGGCCAACGATTCCGGCTGAATTAATCATAATATCAACTTTTGCATCGGCTGCAATCACCTTTTCAAATCCGTTACTTACAGATGACTCATTAATAATGTCAACCATCAAACCCTCTGCCCGCCCACCAGTAAAAGTAATTTGTTCAACTGCTTTATTAAGCAAAATCTCATTGTTATCCATTAGCCATACTTTAGCACCTTCACTTGCAAGCCGCTGTGCTATGGCAAATCCAATTCCTTGAGCGCCGCCAGTAATTATTGCTGTTTGTGCATTAAACCTATTCATAATTTTTGAGCGTTTTTTATTATCATTAAATTAAGTTGTTGTATTTAATCAACCTTTAGCTTAAATCCATATTGAACAATTGCATCGCAGGTTTGATCCAATATAAGCTCAAGGTATGCTGTCTGGTACCTATCTAATTCAACAGTCACACGACGTACTACCGCTGAGTGTATGATGCCCCTGCGCACAGCCAACTGCTTTTCTACATGGTGAAACATTTCCAGGTGCTGTAAACTAAATCCAAGATAAGGAGCTATGGCCGTAAACATTTGCAAAGCCGTTTTTTCATTGCCCACAGATAAATGATCCCAGAGCTTAATAAAATAATCTACTAAAGGGATACCCGGGATGATACCGGTAATGCCTGCTGCAAACTGCTCCAACACATAACTGCCACCCCAACCCGAAAATACTTTTACTTTGTGCCGGGTAGCTTCCAATATATCGTTTATTAATGGTCCAATACCAGGCACTTCGTATTTTATAAAACGAAAGTTTTCAAATTCATCGCTTAGTTTTTTTGCAAACCCCAGACCAACAATTGCGCCACCCGGATTATAATCTTGTATAATTACAGGAAGTGTAGTACTGCGGCAAACCATACTGGCATATTGATACAATTGATTTTCTGAAACCGGCATCATACGGGGAAGTGCAGAATTGATGGCCGCCGCTCCCCTACTTTCGGCATCTTTAATTAAAGCCTGCACTATTGTTGGGGACGGATGATTGCACTGAACAATAATGTTTAGATCGCCGGCATTTTTAAACACAATATCTAATATCCTATTTCTTTCGTCACCAGACAATTTATAAAATTCGCTACCAAAAGCAGGCAGCCCTATAGTAGTGCAACCTGCGGCTTTAATAAAATTCAATATCGTTTCAAAGCTGCTTTCATCAATGCTTTCATCCGCATTAAAAGGTGTAGGTAAAATAGGAATAACCCCCTTAAGATCATATAGCATTTAAAACGATTTTAGTAAAATTTAATGAGTAAATATTGCCACTGTTATAAAATACATTTATACAATTACTCCGTTTATATGCCGCTGCTGTACAAGAGAATCGTACAAGGGAACAAATATTTTTATTTGCTCCCTGATATATTTATACGCTGTATGGGCTTCAATAATAGACTCTGCAATACCTAGTGGCCTGCCGTCTTCTACATTACTGTAATGAAATGCACAATCAGAAATACCCACTAAGCCTGCGGCAGTATTTATTTCTACCATTAAGGAGGAGCGATGATGCACACCTATCCATTTACAAGTAATGCCTGGTAATATTTCTGCTACATCATCCATTAACACCAGATTGGCATTATTTTCATTTAGTAGCCAATGCAGGTGTTGGTTGGATATACAACCTTGCCTTGGTACATGGTGAGGGTATGTGGGGGCCATAATATCTTCTATCCAACCTTTTCTTGAAATACATATTTTGGCATTTTTAAAAACATGCAAGTTGCCAGTAGCGTATAATTGAATAGGTGTGATGATAACATGTGTTACCTCCTCGGGCTTAATATTTTCAGTTTGAAGGATGGACAATATTTTTGCACTATCAGACCGGTGTAGTATGGCCCGGGGGCCTAAATAATCTTTCCATGCTTTTGCTAAATCATCAATATCTTCTGCAAAGCCAGTATTTATAAGAATAATTTTATCAGCACATTTTACAATGGCCATCTGAAAACAAAGTGTTGTCCATTCTTGAAAAAATTCCATCCAATACACTTCGGGGTATGGCACTTCAATACGTGCGGTTTCCACCATTTTAATAGAATGTATCATTGTGATGCAGATGAAAGTGGAGTATTTTGTTTAATGCTATCCCAATTAATAGAAATGCCAAGGCCTGGTGTAGTTGGAACCTTAAATCCGCCATCCTGGTAGATGGGTTGGCCATCAATTAATGATTGTTCTTTTTTCCATTGGTCAGCTTCCCAAATGGGTACTGGGAAATTTTCAACAAAATGAGCGTTGGGCATGGCTGCTACAAAATGTACATGCACCGAACTAAACGCATGGGGATTAATGGTTAAACCATGAGCCGATGCAAGCTGTGCAATCCTTCTACCTTCGGTAATACCACCACAGCGGTGTAAGTCGGGCTGCAAAATATCCATAGCCTCTTTTTCAATAATTTGAGCAAAACCATAATGGGTAAACTCATGCTCGCCGCCTGCAATTGGAATACTAGTTTTACTGCATAGCCTTGCATAACTGGTTAAGTCATCTGGAATAAAGGGTTCTTCTAACCAGCTTAAATTATATTGCTCTACCTGCTTACAAAATTCAATGGCATACTCCAGGTTCCAACCCATGTAGGCATCCCCCATTATCATCACTTCATCACCTGCAGCCTCTCTGATTGTTTTAATATGATCTACATTTTTTTTAAGCCCTTTAGCACCTTCTTGCGGCCCAAATTGAAACCTGCATTTCATAGCAGGATAACCCTGATCGGTATAATCTTTAGCTTCTGCCGCCACTTTATCTGGCGATACCGGATGCAAACTGCTTGCATAGGTTGGTACTTTTTCAACACCAGCCCCACCGAGTAAAGCACTTACCGATTTACCAGTAGCATTTCCCATGGCATCCCAAATAGCAATGTCAATAGCAGCAATTGCTTCCAACGCCACGCCTTTGCGCCCATAAGGAATAGAGGCCCTGTACATCCTATCCCAAATGCCTTCGTAATCAAAAATACTTTGGCCAATTACCAATTTTTTTAAATGGTTGTTAATAATAGAAGATACCGCATCGCAACCATCTTCGCACCAGCCAATACCTGTGTGGCCATCTTCCGTTTGTATTTCCACCACCGAAATGCGCCTATCCCAAAACCAGTCTTTCCATCCCAATTGAGGGTAAGCTTGCATTGGATTTACAAATTTTATTGCAAACTGTCTTTCAAAACTTCCCCAAAGGCATTGATTAACGTGGGTTACTTTTACATTGGTAATTTTCATTGCGGCAATTATTTAGTTAAATTTTTTTTCGATATCTTTTTCAATGGCAGCCAAATAACCGCCATCCACAATTAAATCGGTACCGGTAATAAACGATGCATCTTCGCTTAATAAAAAAGTAACTGCAGCGGCTATTTCGCAGGGTTGGGCAATGCGGTTAAGCAAATGTGTTTTCCCATACTCATGTTGTGCTTCATCAATGGTCATACCCATATTTTTTACGGCACTTAAAAAACCTTCTGTTTCCACACAACCCGGGCAAACCGCATTTACCCTTATATTTTCTACTGCCAAATCAACCGCCCATGATTTTACCAGCCCACGCAAGGCAAATTTGGTGGCAGTATAAGTAGCAAAATTTTGCTGGCCTACAAAGCCGCTGATGGAAGAAATATTAACAATAGCGCTGCCTTTATTTTGCCGCAGATGGGGCAATACATAATGAGTAACCCGGGAAGTGCCTCTTATATTGGTGCGGCAAATAGCATCTATTTCATCAACGCTGGCATTGATGCCTTTAAAAAGAAAATTAACGGCATTGTTAACTAAAAAAGATGGCGAGCCGATATTGTCCACAATTTCTTCTACTGCTTTTTCAAGTGCTGCATCGTTGGTAATATCACATTGTACAAAGTGAATGTGCTGCCTAAGCCATTCTAATTCTTTACTTAACAACAAAGGCTTTATATCTATAATACCTACTTTGCAATTTTCTTCCGCAAGCCGAACGGCTGTAGCCAACCCTATACCGGTACTTCCGCCTGTAACGATTGCACATTTACCTTTTAATCCTTTCACTTTAATTTAATTTTAATGTTGGTTACTTCTGCTTTATCGGCTGTTGAAAAGAATTATATTTTTTGACAATATTCACAAGAACTACAGTATCGCAATAGCGATTCATTTAATTTGAAATGAAACAATTGCTTTTATTTATTGCCGCTAAACATTGTTATTCTGTAAGGTATTCACCTAAATTTATGATGTACCATGTATAAGTGAAGCCTGTATTAGTTCTTTATTTTAGTAAATTTAAAAATACCACTGGCCTTAGCCGATGCCCCTGGCAGCAGTTGCCTGGTTAATAGCGGTGAAGCATGTACGCATCCATGATCCCCCTCCCAATTATTAAAGAAATAAGCAACGGTTCCATCCACTATGTTTTCAAAAAGCCAATGTGCATCAGTTGAAACAACGGATATTTTTTTACCGCTTAAATGCTGGTTGGCAATAACTGCCCATTGGCTTACCCATTGGCTTTGTGGTAAGTTAGCGATGCCTCCTACTGCAGGATAGAACTGCATATTACGCCTACCTTCTCCCTGGGTTCTTGGTACATCTTTTAAAACAATTTTATTACCAGCAGCGTCATTCACAAAAGTTCTTTCCATTGTGGTGTCTTTAAACATGGGCGCAAAATTCATTGTGAAACAATTAAAAGCCGCTAAATCGTACAGCGTATCCATGCTGTTATTTTTAAAGCCTATATGCCATTTAAGCCCGATGGTATTTTTTGTTTTAACAATCTTCAGGCTAATGTTGTATTCATATTTATCATCTGCAAAGCTCATGTTAGCTCCGGTGTTGGTAAACTGCCACATCTGCTTATTATAATTATATAAGCCACCTTTAAAATTTTTAAGGGTAAATATTTCGGGTATTTCAAGTACAAATTTTTGACCTGGCAAATCGTTGATGGCAATAGCAATTGCTACCCTGCCTTGTGCATCGGCAGTACTAAGTGTGAGGGCTGCTTTATTATTTTTTTGTGCTACACTGCTTATGCAAAAGAATAAACATGCAGATAAAAAAACAGTATAAATTTTAAACGTGTTCATTTGTTAAAAGTAGGATGAGGAAAAATTATTGCCTGATAAAGTTGATGCTTCCGCTGGCAACGGCTGTTTTATGTGGTTTAAGGTTGGCTGCAATAAGTGGGGCCGCATGAATACAGCCATGTGTAATTTCGAAGTTGTTGAAAAAATAAGCCACTTTACCATCCACTTTGGTGTTAACTACCCACTTTGAATCTTTAGAAATAATTGACATGGTGTGGCCAGATAAAACTTCGGTAGAGTTTACATCCCATTGTTGGATCCATCCCATACTTGAAAGGTCTTTGGCACCACCAGATGCAGGATAAAATTGCATGGTCCTTCTTCCGCTGCCTTGTGTTTTAGCCACATCTTTTATTAATTTTTTGTGGCCGTTTATATCGCTAACCCACGTTCTGCTCATTAAATCATCTTTAAATAACGGAGCCGCTTTCATGCTTATACAATTAAAAGCTGAAAGATCATTTAAAACATGACCCGAATGATTTTCAAATTTAATTTTCCATTTCACTGAATACTGTTTTGCAGTTTCTAACAAATCCAATTTTATAGAATATTTGTAATTGCTATCTTCTAAAAAAACACTTGCCCCATCATCCGTAATTTTCCAATCCTGTCCGCCAAAAGACCCAAGGCCACCCTGGCCACCCTCAAAACCTTTTATTGTAAACACTTCGGGTATGGTAAAAATAAATTTCTGATCGGGGATTTCATCAATCATGATTGCAATTGCTACCCTTTTATCATCCGTTGTACTAAGATGGATTTTATGTTTTGTAGCCTGTGCTAATAAGTTTTGCTGCAGGGCAATAAAGCAACCAATTGTCACAATTATTCTAATCATTTTCATAATCATTGTTTATTTATATTTCTTTTGAATAAAAGTATTAAAACCATTTTTTACAGGTTACCAAACTTTATAAGGTAAAAATTTTCCGTTCATTATAATTTGTACCCTGTCTCCTTTAGCATCTTCTATTTTTTTTATATCATCGAAAAATCAATCGCACTCATTATTCCATCGCCACATTATTCATTAATCAGTTCTTTTATTGTAAAACCATAAACGAAACAAATTTCAAATAGCCTGTACAATAATGGATCTGTTGGAATAGTTGGCCCAATTCCTTTTGCCGGAAACTGCTGCAATGCTGTGACAGCTTCATCAGATAAATTTAGCAACGCTCCTAATTTTTTTGCTACACCCTGCGGTCCTGAATTTTGCCCTAAGCAGGCAGAGGTAACCCATACTTCCGATAACTGTACATGCTCAGCAATAGTTTTCCAATCCATATTTTTCTTTAGCTTTGCAGCAAAAATCTCTGCCGTCATATCCAATTTTGTGTACACGATTTATCAATTTACATTTACTAAATACAAAGTCAATCTCTATTATTTTTTCAGCCTTGTAAATTTAAAAGTACCACTGGCATGTGCAGATTCCCCTGGTTTAAGTTCTTTGGCCATTAAAGGAGATGCATGTAAACAGCCATGATCTTCTTCCCAGTTATTAAAGAAAAATGCCACTTTTCCATCAACCGAATTTTCGTAAACCCAACGACCGTCTGTTGAAACAATCGAAACTTTTTTTACGCTGAGTGTTTCGGGAGAGGTTACATCCCACTGTTGTATCCATCCCGATTTGGAAAGGTCTTCAATACCCCCAATCGCAGGATAAAACTGCATCGTTCTTCTGCCAGGGCCCTGGGTTTTAGCCACTTCTTTTAGTAATTTTTTCTTTCCATCAATATCATATACCCACGACCTTTCCATTTTAGTATCTTTAAACAAAGGCGCAAAATTCATAGTAAAACAGTTAAACGCAGCTACATCGTACATGGTGGAGCCTAAATTATTCTTGCAGATAATATCCCATGTAAGCCCAACAGATTTTTTAGTGCTGACAATTTTTAATTTTATTGAATATTGAAATTTTTTGTCTTCATAATTTAATTCTGCCCCATATGGGCTATATTTCCAATTTTGTTTGGCATAATTATACAGGTCTCCATTAACTTCCCTTAAAGTAAAAACTTCAGGGATTTCCAAAACAAATTTTTGATCTGGCATTTCGCTGATGTGGATTGCTATAGCTGCCCGCCCTCCTGCGTCTGCATCTTCCAGTAACATTTTGGATTGTTTCTTAATTGGCTGCGCCGATAATAAAAAAGGAAATAGCAGGACCAGTAGTAGAAAAAAATTGCATTTTTTAAAAGACTCCATAAAAATTAAAATTTATAATGTTTTTTGTTAAAGATTTATAAGACAATATATTTTATTGTTTCCTTATGAAATTGATACTTCCGCTGGCAACAGCAACCTCTTGCCATGTTTTAAATTATTCGAAATAAAAAGCCATGCTGGTATCATGAAAGGTTGAAAGGTGTATTTTATGTTTGGCTGTTTGGCTAATTGCATAAAGGCTACCTCGGCACAACAGCAATGAAATGGTTATTTTTTTTATGGATCCCATGTTATTAGTGTTGTTTTTATTGATAATGCTAAATTATTAACTGTTTTTTTGTAGAGCATCCTGCTCTGTATGCAGTGTTTATTTATGGGGGCCGTTTAGCAACAAGCAGTAATTTTTGCAGGTAAATAATTAGTTATTTTAATGACTAATGCAACTTTTGTATAAGCTGCAGGTATCTGTAAACAAATTGTAATAAGCCATATTTTGTTGAATATAAATATCGACTATTTAATATTTCAAGTGTAGCAATAGCGCAGTTGTATTTACTGAGTGTGCATTGTAAGTGTCCTTAATAAATACTCTTTTACAGGGAGTTTGCGGCTCTCAAATAATTCCATAATCTCCCGCTTGCCATTAATTAAACCAAGCATGCAGCCATTGGCTACCGCTTTACCAAAAACAGATTAATTAGAGGTAAAAAAAGTAATAATTTGATAGCCGGCTAACGACCACTTAATGGGAGTTTTTACCTCGTTAAAATACATTGACTATGACCCCAACAAAACTATCCATTGGGCCTACAAACATTTTTGGTGGGCATCCTGCGCTTTTATGGACTTACAAACCGGATACAATGCTTTAATATTCCAAAATTAAATAGTAACAAATACAATTTTAGGAACAAGTGCCTGTTGTAATATTTATAATGGAAAAATTAAAAAAATAATACCGCCAAACTAAATATTTGTTAGATAATTTGGAGGGATTGGGTGCTTCTGAAAAAGCTGAACAATTGACGAAATAAAAATCAAAAACTATTGCTTAAATATTTTTTTCACCTGGGTAGATTTTTTATCATACACTTTAATGAAATAAAATCCTGATTGAAATTGCGACAAGTTTACAATTGCCTTATTTACAATTTGTGAACGGTATATAGTTTGTCCCAACATGTTTGAAATATTGATCTGCTGAACTGAATTGCCTGCATTTGTTTCAATCGTTAAATTATCTCTTGTGGGATTGGGATAGGCTTTAAAACCAGCTTGTGGTAGAATCCCTCCCCCTTCAACAATGTAAGTATATGGCACACCAAGAAAACTTATTGTAACCGGGCTTCCTGTTGAATCCAATTTATATACGGTGTTATTAGTGGCTGTAACATAGGTGCATTTTGCAACATCGTAAAGCCTGATAGGTTGATTATTGATATTTTTCTTTCTTAAAAAGAAAATATTATCATTGAGTTTTACATTGGCATGGATACCCCCCTGGTCATTAGTGGCATTCCAATACAGTTCATAAGTTGATACTCCAGATTTAATATTTTCTGCAAATAGATTTTTTTGAACCGTCAGGTTGGTATTTCCACCGAATTGCCCTCCGTTCATTAACAAAATTGAATGTCCATCATTGTTTAGAAACTTAGTATTTTGAATGGTTACCAAATTATTGTTTGATTCGAAATCAAAACCACATCCATCAGGATTGCCTTGATTAAGCATATTAGAAAATTCACAGCTATCAAATAAAAACTTCTGAGAATTATTGATGATTACAGCAGTAGTTCCATTGGGCCAAGTTCTGCCAGGAACAGCCGAGCCCATGGTAGTGTTTACATTTTTAATTAAACCCCAGCCATTGGCATCTGGCTGTATTACTCCATTTGCGTCAGCAACACCACCACCATTAACTCCATCAAATGCAATTACGCCGTTTACAATTCCTGTAGAGCTAATATTTGTTAGTTTTACTTTATTTACAATCTGTCTCCATGCATCAGCTCCCATTCCAGAAGCGAATGGCCAATAAAACCAGGAAATGATACCTGTTGTTGCTTCATTAAACTGACAATCCTTTACTTCAAATTCTGTCAACACAGTAGTGTGTGTTCCGCTCACCCTTTGGTTTGTCAATGTGCTTCCTCCAATCATTATTGCAGCAGGGAAAATATATTCATAACCACCTCCATTGGATGCACCGTTAACCGTTTCTAAATTTCCTTTCGCTGTAGCAAGTTGGGCACTGATTGCTGCGTTTTTATCAGATGCAGTATTGATAGCAATCATCATCGGATCACAATTTATGTTGTTGAAAGTAACGTTAGACACCCTAAATCCGGTATTGGTAGTACCTGTAATTGTCCGATAATAAATCCCCAGGCGTGTATTTGAAATTTCTACATCTTTCACTTCAATATAACTGATGTCTTGCGAACGGGAGGTTCCACTGGTTTTATCTAAATCGCAAATTAACAAGCCAATATCATTGGGATGATTGGTTAAAGAAATTTTCGGTTTAGCAGCATCTGTTCCGTAGGATCCAATGGATATCCATTTGTCAACAGTTCCAGCACCTCTGATTTCGATTCGCTGATTCCAAACACTTCCTTTTTTTAAAAGAATTTTAGTACCGGCTAAGAGTAGGGAAGCGTTTACAGTAGCAAAAGTTTTCCATGCCTGGGCTTCAGACGTACCGGTTGATAAATCATTACCGTTTACCGCATCTATATAAAATGTTCCATTAAGAGGAGGACTGGTATGACCAAAGTATTTTTTTGTAATCCCACCTTTTGTAGCAATCACATTACTCAGTTTGAATCCACTCTTGCCTGGTTTAATAAATACAAAAGGGTTGGCCAATGTTATTAAATTTCCCTGATAGCTTGTAGTGCATACGTAACCCCCTACACTAACAGTAATTAGTCCACCATCTGTAACATTTATCTCACAAGATTTTAATCCGCCAGCAAGGTTTACAGCCTGGTAAGCAGGTGCATCCATTAACCAAATGGCATTCGTATAATCATTTTGAGGTAGTGCCCTTACGCCATACTTGGAGATGTCTATCTGTAGGCCGTTACTAATCTGATTGTCCACTCCAAGAATAACCTGTATATCTTCTTCGGTAGAAGGAATCGTCGCATCAAACTTAAGGTTAAATGAGGTATAAAGGGCGCCTAATCCAAATTGGGTTGCAATGGCTGTTGCGCCACTAACCGTACCATCAAAAGCTAAACTTTCTGAACCGGGATTGGAACGATAATACCATCCATCCGGAGTGGTTAGATTGGTAGCCGCCTGATTGCTTTGTGGCCACCAATCGGCTGTAATTGTTGTAACGGCAATATTCTGTGCAGATAAAGAAAAACTGCTCAGAAGAAATGCATTAATAAATACTACTACTGATAAAGCCTGTAAAAAGTAATTTTTTTTCATAAAGTGGCAATTTTGAAAAATTAATGCAAGTGATAAGTTGCTTGACTTGATTTTGTTATGTTGATAATTTTTTTTAGTTATATAATGACTCCCATACCCGATTGTTTATTGTATAATTTATTGAGAAGATTTTACCTTCCATTTTAAACGCTGATTTAAGATTTGAATACTGGGTTATATAAATCCAAACCTGACGAAAACATAGATATACTAGGAGTTAAATCCAGGTAACTCATCAAAGAATAAGAAATTTGAATTTCATTAAATAATATATTAGCTATTTATTTTGATGTTAGTTTCAATTTTATTCCACCTATTTCATTCAGACATTAAAAAAATATTAGAATACACCTGACTTTACTCCTTAACAATCCCCGTATTACCTTTTAGCGTTACATTGCTGTAACGATCAACTATAACAGTTGCTTCCCTGTTCCACAAATATTTATTATCCTCTATTCTTACATCCTTTGAGTTGGTAAATTCAAAAACCGGTGCTTGCGATGCCGAAAGAGGATAAACCTTACTTGGCAGAATGGTATTGCCCTTTATAACAAGATTTTCAACAGAGTTGGCGTACACCAATACTCTACTCGACACCTCACAGGTATTATTTTCAAAAAATATATTTTTATGATAGTAATGAGAAGGCAAACTATCGAATGTTAACCTTGGGCTAAAACGGAGTACCTGGCTGTTACCGTCCTCCAGCCCAAAATCTTTAAAATGGTTATTGCGAATCACCACATTTTTAACCGGGCCTGATTCGTACCAGTAGGTAGCATCTCCCTCGAACAATAAACTAAAGTTTGTACAATTACTAAAGTCATTGTTTTCAATCAACACATTGCCTTGTGTGGAAATAAGCAGCGAACGGGCTCTGTTACGACGCACAGTTGAATTTCTGAAATCCACATTTGCCTGCCACGACACATTATCTGCCACGCTGCCGGGACGAAGCATATCACTAAGTTTTTTATTGAACCGAAGGGTCATATATTCCTCGTTCAAGTTTTTTACTTCAACAACCTTTAGCGTAGCGTACGGTTGCATTGGTTTGCTTTCGCTTAAGCGAATGGAATCGCCCACCTCGGCAAACTGGAAACCTAATTGCTGCCCATGCATTCGTCTAACGCCGATGGTATATTCATCAACCAAACCATCTACTTTGGTATAAATGCCATGAAAATTACCGGCATCATCCAACATATTTTCAAACAGGCAATTGTTGTAACTCAACAAGCCCCGGCAGTTTACAAAGTGGGTAGCATCGGCTGTTGTGGTTACCATACGGCCTGAATTTGGTGGTAAAACAACATTAAAATTTACCAACGTTACATTCTCACATCTCTCACCAATCAAACCCATTCCTCCTGCCTGAAAAACATTTACATTCTCCAGCTTTACATTTTTATTGTGAAACAGGTGTATGGCAGGTGATAAGCGATCTTTGTCTTTTCTACCATGTAAAATTAAAACCCAATCCATCTTGGGCAAAACGTTGGTAGCATCAAAAATACGTACCAATCCAGGTGCTATCTCCTCAGCATGGTAGCGAACTCCCTTTGCTTCGTTGTAACTTCTTAACAGACTTGCCCCATGGTTAAAGGCGGGTGCTTTGGTTTTGGAATCGTACCAGATGTTCCAGTCTATATTTTGTTCCCAGGTGATGTCGTCCTCTATTTTTGGCGCCCAATCATTCCATGTTCTGGTGGCGCTCTTTGGTTTTCCCGTAAAGATGAGTTCGTGCGCTACAATTTCATAATCGCACTCTTCATAAACTTTCAAATCAAATGAATTGGTTGAGGAATTTACAGCTACCACTTTTCCTTGTAAATAAAATGGTTTTTTCCAATCAATAGAAAAATTAGTAAGCTTAATATTTTCACAATACTCCAAGTGGAAGGGCACCATCTGGCCATTCATGGTAAATTGAGACCCCTGGCCGTCAATTTCAAAATTCCTCATCCTATCCAATGAGAAAAGGATACGTTTCATGCCATTATCATTATTACTTATATGCAGGTATATTTCATTGGCTTTTCCCGGGAGGCAATTGTATTTCCCTTTTGGGATGATTAATTTTGTTGCCTTTTGTGCCACACAAGCTTCCAAAGCTTTTCGAAGAGCGGGCACGGCATCCTCTCCTTCCTTTAGTCCATAATCAGCGGCATTTATTATTTTTTCCTGCTTTTTTCCTGCAGATATCATTATTAAAGCAATAAGAAACAAAGAAACAAAGCCTATTATTTTCTTCATAATAATGTGAATTCTATATTTAAAAAAATGCTTTTATCTCTCACAATTATCCGTTCTAAAAGAGGATCCAGACAAGGAGTAGCTATTTTATAAAAAGGTAATTTGGCTGGCATACTGTTTTCAGTATTTGCACAGCCAAATCACCTTTCATTTAAAACTATTTGCTTGTTCTCACAAAATTCAATTATTGATACCCGGGGTTTTCAACCAAATTTGGATTTTGTCCGGTACGGCCAACAGTAATAGGGAAGTAATAGTTTTGTTCAGAAAACTTGGGAGGCGTGTTAGCAGGATCAATATTTGGCCTAATCACCAATTTGTATTTTCCAGTAGTTACGTCCTTAATATATTGTATTCCTGATTGGTTAATTGAAAGATCAACTGTAGCAGTTCTCCATCTTCTTACGTCCCAGTAACGATGCCCTTCAGCGAATAATTCAACTTTTCGTTCATGTCTTAATTTGGCACGGTCAATGCTTGCTAATGCTGCAATTCCTGCTCTGCTGCGAACCAGGTTAACAGCAGCTAATGCTTCGCCTGTTTTTCCCAATTCAAAAGCAGCTTCAGCAAGGTTTAGCAATGTTTCACCATAACGAAATACGAGGTAGTCCGTTTTAGAATCACCTGTCCAAAGTTCCAGTTTATTATCTTCATCCAAATATTTTAAAACACCAAAAGAAGTTCCTTCCAGGTTTTGGGTTCCCCTGGCTGGCTGATTCTGGTATGAGCCATCAAGCTGTATAGAGCCATCGGGTAATACGAAGCCTTTATGATAGTCGAGTAATTTACCCTTCCATTGCGTTTCATTGGTATAAATACTCCCAAAAAAACGAGGGTCTTTATTCTTCCAAAGATCTGCCATCGTCCATAATCCTTGCTGAACCTGTGCCCTGTTTAACTTCCCTGAGCTTCCGTCAATAAGTTCAAATTCTTCTACCATTTCCAGGTAAGGCATATCCTGGTTACCAAGTCCCCAAACGTTTGGTTGAGGTGCTTGAAAATAATCATAGTAAGAACCTAGTCCACCGGATTCTCTTGGAGAAGAATTATGTATGATGGTGAAAATGGCTTCTGGATTGGCTGATTCATCTAAAAACAAGTTTCTGAAATTTGCAGCTTTGTCAGGAGAACGATCATAAAGACTGAATTTGTTACTCTCCTTAATTGCTTTGGCAGCATCATAAGCTTTTTGATAATAAGCAGCCGATTTACCAGCATCAATGCCAACAATTCCATTTAGTTGAACTGTGCCAAATTGGGCAATACTTGCCGCATAAAGTGCGGCCCTGCTTTGTAAAGAGAGAGCAGCATATTTGCTTGGCCTTCCTATTTCATTACCGCTTTGTTGTTCTGGTAATATATCTTTTATCTCATCCATTTCACTGATGATAAAATCATAAATTTCAGCTTCTTTATTACGAACTGGAGCCAATTCTTCCTGAGGGTCGTCTATATTTTGCAATTTAGTTATGAGTGGAACACCTCCATATCTTTTCACTAATGTGAAATAATTATAGGCTCTTAAAAAGCGAGCTTCAGCAACACGTTGGGTCTTAAAATTATCATCAACGGGTGCAGTAGGGACTCTTTCAATAAATTCATTTATTTTTCGGTTGATTTTATAGGATGGCTCCCACCATTCTAATAAACCACCGGCAATAGTGAGGTTTCCATATTTATAATAGGACCATATTCCTACCCATTGAGTATAACACTCATCAGACACTTCATTTATCATATACCTCCCAAACCAATCGGTAAGAACGTTCCCGCTCCTTTGAACTTGATCGTTTTCCATGAATTGGCAATCAAAATAAATTTGGCTTAAATACGATTCAATCAGTACCTGGTCCTTCCATACTGTCTCGTCTGTAATAAGTCCAAGAGGTTTTTTGTCCAATACATCTTTATTGCAAGATGTAGCGACAACCACCATGAAGAATATAATTATACGTTTTAACTTTTTCATATTTTTTACTTTAAAATATTATAATGAAATATTTAACCCAAGGGTAAGTGTTCTTTGTTGAGGATAATAGTACATGGCAGCACTGTTTGGAGCTTCCGGATCAATGCTATATTCATTTAAGCCTGATGCAGTGAAAAGATTTTGACCTGCAAAATAAATTCTACAGTCATGTATTTTTGCTTTAGATAACAGCTTAGTGGAAACGGTATAGCCAATATTTAAGGATTTTAACCTCATATAATTGGCATTTCTGTACCAAAAATCAGAATAAGCAGTATTTAATGAGGGTACTGTATTTGGTAAATTTCTAGGATACAGTGCCTTGACATTGTTGTTTTCTGCAGTCCACCTGTTTTTGTAATATTGATCGGTATAGGTTCCATTAGCTAATGCTATATAGGTATAAAAGCCAAATGCACCTTGGAACAATGCTGAGAGATCAAATTGTTTATACTTCAAATTGATATTAAGGCCGGTTATCCAATGCGGTACGTTGCCCTTTCCTATTTCAACCTGATCTTTCCAATCTAGTTTATCATCTCCATTTATGTTCTTATACCTAACATCACCGGGGCGTAATGATGCATTACCTCTTGTATCCATATCGAAACCCAAATCGTCGATTTCCTTTTGTGAGGCAAAAAGACCATCATTCAAATACCCATATCTTACATCTGTTCTTCTCCCTGATCTTTTATAAATCTTTTCCTGGTCAGCATCAGTAAATACTGGTTCTTCAAAATGATCCCAACGGGAAACTGTGTTAGAAAGTGTGCCTCTAAGATTATAGATTATCTCACCAATATGGCCTTGTGTTCCAATTTCTAACTCGAATCCACGGTCGTTCAAACTATTCAGATTTTCAGGAGGCAAGTCGGAGCCAAATGTAGAAGGAAGAGATGCAAGTCGTGTGGCTGGTATACCCTTTCTGGTGCGATAAAACACATCCACTGAACCATACAACTTTCTTCCCCATAATGAATAATCAATACCTCCATTGTAAATAGTAATTTCTTCCCAAGTTAATTTAGGATTGGCTAAACCTGTGGTTACTAAGGTTGGCAAAATATTACCCGCACTAAAACCATAGCTACCTCCAACTGGAGAGGCGGATAGTTGGTATCCTGAGAGATACTGGAAATTACCTACTCCATCGTTTCCTGACTTACCGTAACTCGCTCTTAATTTAAGTAGATCAAGAGAAGATACTTTTGTCATAAAATTTTCTTTACTAATTACCCAACCTAGTGACACACTTGGGAAATACCCCCATCTATAATCTTCACTAAACTTTGCAGATGCATCAGCACGTACTGATGACTCAAGCAGGTATTTTTCTTTAAATGAATAGTTTAATCTAAATAGATAACTCTTTCTTCCCATTTCACCTGCGCTACCATAAGCTTCCATAGATGCAGGATCACCACCAAATAATTGTTCAATGGCTGGGGTTAAGAAATTTGACCGTTTTGCTGATGTACTATTGTTGCTTTGTTCTATAGTTTCATAAAGTCCCAAGACATTCAGATTATGATCTTCTCCAAATTTCCGAACATAGTTCAATGAATATTGCTGGGTAATTACTGTAGCCTGATTATTATTTACTTGAAGGCTAGCCGTACCAACGCTGCCAGAACTTGTATATATATCGCTGGTATAATCATAATAATACAAATCTCTTGGCCTAAGAAAATATCTATTGAGATTGTAAAACTGGTTTGCATTGAAAAAAGCTTTTGCTGAGAGCCCTTTGATCATGGTAAACTGATAATCTAAAACGGCTGTTCCCCTAAAATTTTGAGACTTATCATTTGCATATCCAATCTTGTCTACGTTGGTCATAATATGCCCCTGTCCTCCACCTCCAACTCTATTTGATGGGGTTTTTGAAGGGTCAGGTAATGTGGCTGGATAAATTGGTTGAGATTGCCAGATGGCAGTAAAAGCGCCGCCTCCAGGGTTATCTCCTCCGTGACCGTATCCTGAGGCTGATTGAAGTTTGGATTCTATAGTACCTGCCACGTCTATCCTAAGAGAAAGGTTATCCAGGATTTTAGCATCAATATTTGATTGAAAATTATACCTTTTGTAACCCCCGCCATTAAATTTGAACATGGTTTCCTGATCCAGAACACCTACATAACCATAGTATTTTATTTTATCACTTCCACCCCGGATCCCAAGGCTATGTTGCCACTGGGGAGCCCTATCTCTAACCAAATAATCATACCAATTCGTATTTGGATAATTAGGGTCATTTTGTGCTCTATATTTCTCAATTTGTTCCGTTGTAAAAGGTGCTGTACTCTCCGGTAAACCAGCGTTTAAATGTGCCTCTCTTGAAAGTTCTGCAAATTCCCATGAAGTAACTCCAGTAGGCTGATTGGTAACACTTTGAGCAGTATACGCAGAACTAAAACTTATAACGGGTTTACTATTGTTTCCTCTTTTCATTGTAACTAAGATAACCCCGTTGCCTGCCCTTGAACCGAAAACGGAAGCCGAACCATCTTTTAATATGGAAACCGATTCAATTTGATTGACGTCAATTGCATTAAAAGGAGTTTCAACTCCGTCAACAATGATTAAGGCACTCCCAAATCCACGAATACTTAAACCGGCTCCATCATAGCCTGGTTGGCCACTTTCTTGAAGTGATACCAAACCCGCCAAACGGCCTGCCAGCGCATTTGATGCACTTGCTACATTAGAAGCAGCACCTAATTCTTCGGCTTTTACAACTCCAATTGCCCCTGTTAAGTTAATTTTTTTCTGAGTACCATAACCTACCACTACTACTTCGCCCAAGCTTTCACCTACCCTTGATAAAACAATATTGATATTGGTTTGGCCTGATACACTAATGGTTTGTGGCAAGTATCCAACATACTGAAAGGTAAGGGTAGCGTTGGATAGTACAGAAATAGAAAAATTTCCACTGGTATTAGTTAGTGTACCTTTTTTGGTACCTGCTACTATTACCGATACGCCTTTTAATGAGGAAGAATTGGTGGAGTCAATTACTTGCCCCGAAACTGTAACTGTTTGCTGGGCAAAACTTATTAGTGTGATAAGGCTGAATAAGCCTAACAAGCAAATATGTTTCCAGCTAAATTGGAAATTGACATTTTTCATACGCATAATTATTAGTTTTGTTTTAAATTGATACTGCTAAATTATTACCTCTTTTTTTTGGAAGCATCCTGCTCAGTATGCGGTGCATTTTTTAATAAAGTTATTTTATTGCAAGCCTCATATATTTTTTCTTAGGTTAAAAAGGCATCTAAAAACTGCTATGTAGCTAGTATTTAGTTTGTAAATTCCAGTAGGGTTTATGATAGTAAGCCAATTGCAAATCAAACAGGGAATGTGTTGACATCATAAAACAGCCTCTCCCTATTTTGTTAACGACTCCTTTTTTTCTGCATCAATCTGGTATAATAACATCTTATAAAATAAAATGGCTGTTTTGTAGCGTTCAATTAATCCTTGATCTACTGAAGTTGTTGCGGAATCTTCTTTCATTAAATTCTGAATGCTTTGCACTTGTTTTTCAATAATTGCAGGAGCCTTTTGTAAATCGTAAGTAGGTTTTCCATCAACCACTACGTAAATAGGGGTGGTATGGGCAACGGCTCCGTTATCGCAATTAACCACTGCTGCAATCCACTGGCTATGCTTAAGCTGATGGTTTAAGTTAAGCTCAATGGAATCTGCATTTTTCAAATTATCCATTTCTGCTACGAGCCCTTCGTTATTGTACACTGCAATTTTTTTAATAGTACCGATGGTGGCATTAGAAAGTGCTTTAGCTGAAATTTTAATAGCAGACCCTGCAGACTTTATTATTTCTGTGCCAGGCATTTTACCATCTGCCGTTAAAAATAATGCAGGACCATTGGTTACAAAAGTATGCCCGGCTTTAAGTGCGGCAAACCATGTATCTGGTGTAAAATCACTTCCTGTATAGGCCAAAGTTCTTACTTCGCCAATGGTAGATGCCCATGGAAAATCACTACCGGCTGCAGCGGTAATCCTAAAGCCAAGATTGAGGTAGTCGTAATAGTCAAGTGTATTTAATTTTAAAAATTGTAGCAGCTCTACAAAGTCAATTTCGTTGGTAGTAACATACCAAGGAAAGCCGGTAGTTATATTTTGACTATTCCACGAAACATTCCAGGCAAAATGAGCAAACCCAATTACAGCACCTGGCTGCATTTTAAGGTTTTTAAATACCAGGTCGTAGTAATCATACACGGTAGTATCCCTTACCATTTGTTCAATATTTAATCCAATGATATGACCAAAACGATCCCGGGGATCTTCTTGGCCGGATACAAGCCAATAGCTACCTTTATTGACCCTGAATTTTTGCCCAAAGCCTTGCTGCGGAAAGTCGGTTCCGGTATGTACATGGCCAGCGGCATCCACGCCTGTTCCGTGGTGCCCCATTTCTAGGATATTCACCAGGTGTAAGTCTTCGGCTTTTGCAAATGCTAACAGGTATTCTCTAAAACCAGGTTTATTGGTTGGGTGATGCACATGCACATCGCCAGAGTACCAGCCCATTTTAGGCAGGTTAATCCAGCGGCGAAGCTGGTATGTTTTTTTAATTTCAACATCGGTTTCTTTTACTACTATAACTGTAGTAATGGGTAAATACTCGTTGCCATGATCAATACTAATTTCCCATACACCTGCTGGCAATTCAATAGAAAATTCGCCTGAAGTTTGGTACATCACTGGTGCTTTCCAATAAGGTAGGGAAGGCTGTACTCCGTACAAAACACTTCTGTCTTTATTATTGCCTTGGCCACTTGTCATACGTACAGGGCCAATCCATTTTTTATCCTTATCAAATTCAACTCCTTTAAAAAAAACATCGTTATCAGAAGGTTTGCCCACTACATTGCCCATTGGGGGCGTAACCACCACATTGCGTTTACTATTGGTAATGCAAACCATTGATGGTGTAATACTTTTTGTATCTGCTTCGTAAATTTTAATTTTCACAATGGCTTTAGGCAAACTTACCGATTGGGCAAGCAAAGCATTTGTAGTAAAAAAGCAACTAAAAACGATTGCGGTCGACAGGTATTTTTTCATGTGTATTTGTATTAATCAATTATTAAAATAAACGAAATAAAAAGCTATTCAACAAAATCAGGGCATCACTTTTATCACCACAACCCCATGTGCATATACTTTTGTTGCATAAATAGCATCAGCATTTAATTGAGCAATATTTTTTTGTTTCCAAACATCCCGTAAAGTTAGTTTACCTGCAAGGCCCAATGTTTTTAAATTTATTGTCATCTCTTTGTCTGTATCGGCCAGGTTAAACAAGGCTATTACTTTTGCCCCATCCGCTAATTGCTTTACCCATATTTGCCCATCTTTATTTTTAAGTATTGGCAGGGCAGCTTTGCCCAGTGCATCCTGGTCAATAGCCAATACTTCGGTATTGGAAAGTAAGTTGTAAGTAAAGTCGTCTATTTGGCTAATATCGCATCCAATTAACAAGGGTGCCGATAGTATTGCCCACAAACTAAATTGAGTATATTGTTCTGAATAGGTAAGCCGGGTTTGCCGTAATTTGTCTCCCCATCCTACCCTGCCAATGGTAAGCATATCCGGATCGTTCCATCCACCTGGTTGAGAAAAGGGTGCGGCATTATCCTGATTAAAACCAATATTGGCAATGCTTTCCCAAGTATCAACAATATCATCGGTGGTTCGCCATAAGTTTCCGCCTACCTGGTAGCCCCATTTCCAAACATCGCCTAAACCGTATTGGCACACAGAGTTTACAATATCTCTTTTAGTGTGTTTCAAAATACTATCTACCAATAAATAAGGTTTTTGTAAGGTGGGTATGTCCCATTGATCTGGAGTTCCGCCTACTATGTTCGTATATGAGCACCAATCATATTTAAGATAATCGATACCCCATTTATCATACGTATCAAAATCTGCCACTTCGTGTTGCCAGGAGCCCGTATAACCCCCACAGGTTAATGGGCCAGGAGATGAATATATGCCCATTTTTAAACCCAGAGAATGAATATAATCGGTAAGGGATTTCATGTCAGGAAATTTGTCGTTTGGAACAATCTTACCCGTTACCGTATCTCTTTCCTTTTGCCAGCCATCATCAATGTTGATGTACACCCACCCGTAATTTACCAAGCCGCTTTTAACTAAAGAATTGGCAGAAGATTTTACTTTTTCATCACTAACAGATACCCCCCAACAGTTCCAGGAGTTCCAACCCATTGGTGGGGTAAGGCTAATATGTTCTCCAATTTTTATGTTGATTTTTTTTTCTGCTTTACCCAATTTATTTGTTGCTGATAAGGTTACAGCATAATCGCCAGCAGTAGTAACCGTTCCTGTAATTTGACCGTTGCTTGTATTTATCAGTAACCCGCTGGGAAGCCCTTTGGCATTAAACTGCATGGGCCTTTCTCCGGTGGCCACCAGTGTAAGTAAAAATGGATTTCCAGGCCTTGCCCCAAACACAGTGGGATTGGTAATGCAGGGGGCATCCAATGCTTTTGGGGTAAGCAAATAAGGGGTTTTACTTAATACACTAATTAATTTACCGGAACTATTTTCTTTAAATGAAAAAATAATGGTAGCGTTTTCTGCTCTTGTAAATTTAAATAAATGGCCGCTGCTTGTGTGAGAATTAATGGTAAGGGTTGTTGATTTTTTAATAACTTTTCCATTTTCGTTTCTCAGTTCCATACTAAGCATGCCCGTTATATTTTTTGCATAACTATTTTCTACTGCAATGTTCTTTTTTATAAAACCAATATCAGAAAAAATATAGGGAGCCTCGGTATTGATGTTTGTATAATCAGCCACATCAAGCATACCTGCTGTAGGTATTTCACCCCACATACCGCCTTCGTTTTTCCAATCAAAAACCCTGATAGCGATCACATTGTTACCATCCCAATTTAATGCTGGATGATTCCAGGGCAATACATATTTCCTTCGCTTATCCGAGGCCGCTAAAAAGCCTTCCGGGTTATCGGGCAACCGGCCGGTTTTTCCGATGCTTATCCCATTTAAAAACGTTTCATCCGCATCGTCAATCTTTGCTAAAACAAAGCGCACACTATCTTTTAGCAACGATTGCTTGCGAAGCAGTGCAGGTAATTTAAAATGAGACCTATACCAACTAAACCCATCATATCCTTTGTGGCCCTGATACTCATACTCTTTTAAAGGGCTTATAGTAAGCCAATCTTTATCATCAAAATCTTTAGATGACCAAGACGCATTATCCCCGGTTTTAAATTTCCATTTATCTAATTTTATTTGTGCAAACGAAGTAATAGGAAGAAGTATAGTTAACAAAAAAAGCAATCGGCGGTTCATGCAGTATGTTTTAAAATAAGCTGATAAAAAACAGTTGCCACTGTTACAAAAACAGTAAAGCCAATGCAACTCATCATAAATACAAAAACAATGTTAGTTTGCTTTTTCTACAAAAGCATCCTGTGGCAACCTGCCTGGTGCAAAACCTAACCCACCATTCCACCATTTTTGGGTAACATAAAGAATTAATATCGAGCAACCAATATCCATTTAATTTTAACAGCGCTTAAAAAAACATACCAATCACTACAAAAAAAATTATGCACATGACTAAAAAAAGTGTTTTTGCTTTATTGATTACTATCTTATTAAACGCAACTGCTTTTGGACAAAAAGAACTATCCGATGGTATATCTTTATTGCCTGCCGATAAATCGAATGTCTCCATTTTTATTGTATTAAAAGAGCTGCCTGGCCAATATTTTTTATTTACAATGCCCGAAATATTTACGGGCCAATCGTTAAAAGAAGGCTTGTTTAATGCAGACCATACTCCCTGGAAAGTAAATAAGCATGGAGCTAAAAGAAAACTAAAAACAGATAAATACCAATACCAGGTAAAGCTAAAACTACTGCACAACGGTAATAGTTATGTAGTAGATTGGAAAATAACTTTTACAAATAACTCAACAGAACCCTTATATGATTTAGCGGCATTTAATTGCCTTACAATGGACAGGGCTCCATTATTTAAAGATACAGGCATGGTACGAACCTGGGTAAAAGACGAAACAGGTAAAACAACCTTGCTCAGCACCATACAAAAAACCCAAGGCCCCAACCGAAGGACAATGCAATTTTACAGAGCAGCAGGAGGCATAACAGATGTAACAAAAAGTAATTGGATAAATACCTGGGAATGTACTGTCGCCTGCTATACTTAGCGGCAATAGTGTATGGTTGCAATCTAAAGATGGAAATTGGAAAATAGAAACTAAGGTAAATGTACAAGTTGCCTATTTTTTTAATAATTGGGAAGCCGACCATGGATGTATCCATGCATCGCCATTGTTGGCGATGGAGTTAAAGGCAGGTAAAAGAGCAGTTGCCAATGGCAATTTTATATTTACAAAACAATAGTATAAAAACGGGCAGCAATAGGGATTTTCTGCTACAATTAACCCATGCCGCTTAATTAAAAAAAACAACTGCAATGCTACTGTTTTAAAAAAAATAATGGCCCGGTTTTACCAAAAAATATTGGTAATACCCATCAAATAAAATCACTCCCAATAAATATCAAACAGCCTGATACCCGGCCCTGCTGTAATGGTTACTTTTTCTGCTGGTAAATTTTTTGCCGTTACTTTAACAACCACTCCTTCATCATTTAATTGTGAGAGGCTGCAAAACTTAAAGTGTTTATTTTTTACAATTGCGCTAAAATTTATTTCTGTATTTTCATCCGGTGTTTCAGCTACCACTCTCCAGCATTTTGGAGATACTTTGAAAATTGTAATGCTTCCCTTTGTTGCAATGTGGCCTATTGTTCTGTAGTTGTCTGTTTCTACAAAGTATAAACTATCAGCTATAATTTTTGTTACAATCCCTTTTTTATCTATTGTTTTTGATTGTAAAAAACCAGGTGCTGTAGCATAATATCCACGAGGTGCTAATTGTATTTTTTTATTTGCAATGCTGTGTAATACGGGCTTGTTGCTAAAATTTACATACACTTGTGCGCCATCTTTAAAGCTGCTGTGCTGCAGGGTATGCTGTTGGTTAATAAACTGATGGGTCAACAATTCTGAAAAGGCTACCCTTGATTGAAAATTACAGACAGTACGAATGGTTTGTAAAAAACGGCTTCTGTTCTTATCCCATCCATACCCTTTATCATCTGCCCACATAATCGGCATGGTTCCATACAATAAATTATATAAATCTTTTTGATCGCTGATGACAGGGTCCACCTCGTAAAACCAATCATTAGAATCGCCCCAATACCAGGTTGAAGAAACACAATCGTTAAATACTAACTGCCACAGTGGAATTTTTGAGCTAATGTTGAAGCCATATTTTTTAAAATTAGGCGATGCATAGTTTGAATCTTTTGGAGGTTCAAGGTAGCCAGGCTTATTGCCAACTTCCCAAAAGAACGAGCCGCTCATTGTTCCTTCTGAGTAGTCTAACATATCTGCGTTCCATGCCTTTCCATGTTCGCCCCCTACTACCAATCCTAAGTCGTTACTCAGGTATGCTTTCATTTTATTTTTATACCCTTTATCTGCCTCTCTTGTAAACCGATGGGCAGGATGAAAATCTTCGAGCAGAAATGCGGGAGTAACATCTAAAAACAAACTTGTATGAGGCGATTTTTTTAAATAAGCCGGCATGTATTTTGGCAAAACCCATAATGACCTTACGGAGGAACGGGAATAATATTCTATCCCAGTTTTGGTACTCCAGCCTATAATGGGTTTACCATTTGATGTATGATAAGCCGCAATTTCCATCGTGTCTTTCATGTGGCCAGCGGCACCTTCCCGGGCTCCTTCTAAATTTTCGTAAGTGGAAGTAAGAAAGTGTAAATCCCGGATACCATTGGCAGAATCTGGTCCCCACTGTCCCATGATGACAGCACTTTTTACACCAGCGGCATATGCCTCCTGAGCAAATTTTAATCCTTTGCTTCCCCAAACTACCGAAGCACCTTTTAGCCAATTTACCCTTGGATTGTGTACCGCTTTTTGAGTAAGCGTTTTTAATAACCCCGTTTTTTTTGCATAATTTCTGTAAGCCTTTGCCAACGAAACATAGCCACCTGAATGGGTGAAAACAAAAGAAACTTTTCGGGCATAAGCAAACTGTTGTAACGAAGATGCCCACGCTACTTTTGGCCAAAATAAACCTTCACTTTCCAGCAAATCCATTTCTACATCATAGGGCGTTTCGGCCAACAGTAGCATTCCGTCTCCTTTTGCTGCATCAAAAACGCCAATCCATGGCATATCTAATCCAATGTTATCATACACCATCATGCGTTTTGCCGGGTAGCTTGTATCTTTTTGAGAAAGCAGTAAACCACTTGAACGATAGCAAAAAACCAACGAACCATTGGTATAATTAGTAGTAATAACTGGTGGAAAAGCAAGCTGGTCTATTGTAGCATTTTTATCCGGGGTATCTACTAAAAAAGAAATACTACTGTCAGAATCTACAGTAACTATTCCTGATAAATTAATACGTGCAGAAGAGTCGAAAAAAGAAACTGCCAATTGCACCGGTGATATCGTTGTTGCATTTACAAACCTGCAATTTTTATATGGCAACGATATCCACTCTCTATTCGTTTTTTTATTAACAATAATAAATTGACCATTAGCTGTATTGAGTTGTAGAATAATTACCTGGTTGCCAATACTAATTTTCTCCAATACTTGTCCTTGCAATTTTGCCAAACTAAATACGAACAAAAACACAATAAAGAAAAGCGATTGCTTATTATAAAAGAATCTCATGAAGTTTGTTTAAAGTATGAAAAAGTGCAACAAATTTTTGGCGATATATTACAATAGGCAAACCATTGGATAAGATGCCTTTTGCAAAAAAAGGTTTAATGCGTCCTGGTTTTTGTAATCATCTATGACGCTGCAATAGTGTTAAAAAAGGTTATTGTATTGGATCTACTTCTGTATTAAGATTACACGTAAAGGAATAATTGCCCGACCCTATTTGTATATATGTTTTACCATCGGTTGAATTCAAAATTTTTATTCCTTCCACCTTGTCCAGTGCTGTTTTATTGTCCCTTATTTTATTAAAGTCTGCTACAGGAAAAGCCAGGGTGGCACTGCTGTTGGGAGGTATGGTCACATCCCAGGTGAAAGTATTTTTATCTTTCCGCCACCAAGATTTGATAGTCCCATATGGTGAGGTGGTAGTTGCATTTACAAACTGTAAATTGGGTGCCAGGTAGGGATCCATCCATATTTTTTTAAATGCCACCTCGCTTGTATCGGATTTAATACCTGCCAAGTTTTCATAAAACCATACCAGTAAGTCGCCCAGCAGCATTACATGGTTGCCCGAATTCATAGCAGGGTTAGCGGTATTGCCATTCCATAACTCCCATACTGTGGTGGCACCTTGCGTAACCATGTACCCCCAGCTAGGATATGTATTGTTTGTGGCAATTTTGTACGCAATATCCGGGCGGCCATTATTTGTTAAGCCACGCATTAACCATTGCCCTCCAATTAAGCCCGTGCTTACATGCCCATCGTACATATTTAAAGTTCGTGTAACGATCCTGTTGAAAACTTTTTGCCGATCACTATCTGGCACCAGGCCAAATGTTAATGGCAGCAGGTTAGAGGTTACCGTATTGTTGGCATAATAGCTACTATCGGCATTATAAAATTTAGTATTGAATGCCGCTTTTATTCTTTCCAACATTTGCCCATAAAGGGAAATATCTGCTTTTAAATTAAGAAGGGAAGCAAAATTTTTCATCAACGATAATGCATAATAATAATACGCTGCGCCAATTAAAGGGCCTTTAGTATTCCTGGTAGAATCGAGTGAGAAAATTAACGTGGGCGACTCTGGTGGCAGGCACCAATCTCCATAGGTATCTTTTTCTACCAAGCCATCTATCTGATACGTATCCCACATGTACATCATCCATTTTTTCATAGAAGGATAATGTTTTTTATAAGTTTGCTCATCACCAAATTGCTTACGCAGCATTTCGGGAATTATCAGGTATGATATTGGCCAGGTAACATCATCCGAATATATTTTCCAATAAGTAGGAGCTACATCAGCCAGACTGCCGGATTCTTTTTGAGCATCCTCGATATCATCCATCCATTTTGCATATAGCCTTGCGTTATCGAAAATAAAACTCTCTCCATATGAACTTACAGACCTATCTCCTAACCAACCCATTCTCTCATCTCGTTGAGGGCAATCGGTGGGCATTCCACGATAATTTCCCCTTATTCCCCAATATGCATTTTTAAAAACCTGGTTGATCGTTCTGTTGGATGTTTCGAAAGAGCCAATGGTGGCCATATTATCATACACCACCATGCCAGTAAAATTACTCTTTGCCGGCATTTGTTTCAGCCCTGTAATTTCTACAAACCTAAAACCGTGATATACAAAACGAGGTTGCCAAACTTCTTTTTCCGCTCCTTTTAAAATATAGGTATCTGTAACTTTAGCACCACGTATATTGTCTAAATACAACGAATCATTATTTTTAAGGGTTTCGGCAAAACGGAGTTTAATGGTGTCTCCCTTGTTTCCATGTACTTGAATTTTTAGCCAACCCACCATGTTTTGGCCCATATCTAAAATGTACGTATTGCTTTTTGTCTTAGTAATTGCAATCGGCTGCAAGGAATCCATTATTGAAATATTCTCGTTTGTTTGAGTTACTAATTTTCCTTCGGGTGCCATTACCAACTGGGCTTGGCTCCATCCTGCATCATTATACTTTGCCCGGTTCCATCCGGTAAGTTCTTTGTTGGCATCATAGGTTTCTCCATCAAACTCATTATTGGCAAGTATAGGTCCGTCGGACGTGGCTTTCCAGCTGCTGTCGGAGAGTATTAACTGATTGCTTCCATCGGTAAATTCAACTTTTATTTGCATCAATAATTTGGGCATTCCATAATGAGCGCTGGGCGAATTACCGTTGACCATTCCTCCATCTTTACTATACCGTGGGGTAAAAAACCGTCCATTACCAAGAATTATCCCTAGTGCATTAGTGCCGTTTGTTAAATAATTAGTAACATCAAGCGAATTATAAGGCACTGCCTTATCATATTCTTTTACGGTGGGTGCAAGCACATCGTTACCAACTTTTGTTCCATTGATGTATAATTCATAAAGACCCAGGCCACATATATAAGCCATAGCCCTCGCTACCTTTTTATTAATCCTAACCTCTTTTCGCATATACCTTGCAGATAGCCGGGTAAAAATATTAAAAGGATCATCTGTTTTATTGATGTCATCTAATCCAATCCAACTGGCTTTCCATAAAGATGAATCCATCATACCCATGCTCCATTTGCCAGCAGCACTCCATTGGGTTTGGCCTTTGTTAGTAAACACTTTTACTTTCCAGTAATATTGTTTGCCAGCAGAAAGATTTATTAACGGGTAGGGTATGTTTACAGAAGCAGCACTATTAATTTTTTCGCTGCTCCACACATCGCCAATATTTTGATCAATTTTTTTTATTGAACCGGCGACAATAATTTGGTAACCGGTTTGAATAATATTGCGGGAGGCAGATAATATTTGCCAGCTTAATCTCGGATGTTGTTGTTCAATACCATTTAGGCCGCTTCTTCCTTCTACCTTTAAATTGCTTACCATTATTGTTTGGTTTTGTTGCGATATGCAACTAACACCAGCTAATAAAGTACTTAACAAGGCAACTATCTTGAATCTATTCATAGAAAAGCGATTAGCATTTTTTATTATTTTCATTAGATGCATCATATCCATTTAATTTGTTTTGTATCCTATCACCTTTTTTTTAATTAAAGTGAGCAGTAAATTTTATTAACTTCATTTAAATTACCTATGCTCTACCTATCATACTTCGTGTCGTGAAAAACTGTTTATCAGGTGTCCACTACTAAGATAGGTACCAGTAAACAATTGAAGTTAATTGGCGGTTAATATTCAACATTATAGTGTATTTGTCTAAAGTTAGTTTTGGTTATCAGTATATTTTTCTTCAAGCCTTTTCTTAATGTATAAATTAATGTCCCATTGGGTTGCAACATGTTTTTCGTCTACCACCCACATATAAGGTGGTGGGCCAAACTCTGGTGTAATAGTAAATGTGTTTGTATTAATGGATTTGTGGTAAGCTATAATTTTATCCCACCATGATTCAAAAATGGCAACTGGCTCTTTCCAATATGTAAGTCTTGGGTCACTGATTTGCGGGCCCTCAGTAAAACCAATCCGTGCATGCAAATGACTTGTTCGCTTTATTGCTTCTTCTAAAATTTCAGGTGAATGCTCCAAAAAGCTTTCTGTTACACAAGTCCAATGAGAAAAATCTGCAGTAATTTTCATAGCAGCACGTTTATTAAATAATTCCATTGTGTTATATGGGCTATACCCAATGTGGCCTCTGTGGGTTTCATGCGCTACAACAATATTATTCTTCAATGAAAATTCTTCAACTGTATCAATAACTCTCAATTGTTCATCTATTGAAAAATAATCCCGGCCGGAATGTGAGTTTATTAAAAGAGGATTGCTTTCCATTGAAAGTGATAAAAAGTATTCAAGTGATTTGCAATAGGCCTCAATTGTATTTCCTTTAGCCTGGTATTGATGACTTACCATAGCCAACTGGTATTCATCCAAAAGCGATATAAATTTTTTCTTTTCATTTACATCTTCCGGCACCCCTGTGTCAATACCATCATACCCCGCTTCTTTTACTTTTGTAAAAAAATCTTGCAAGGGCAAATGTTGATTCCCCCACTGTGTACAAAGTATCAGCAACTTCATTAATGAATTGCTTTAGTTGCTGAATAAATCAATGGGTTTTGCATTTCATCATTCAGTAAATCACCCACTTTTAATCTGGCTACCTGCTCATCAGTAAGAATATTTTTAATGCCATTAAATGTGGCCCCATCAGGCATATAAGCACAAGTCATTGCACGGCGAAAACCATTGGTCATATTAGCACCTGCCCCGTGAATGGTTAATCCATTATGAATTGAACAACTACCAGCCTTCATAGGCACGGCCACTGATTTTGATTTAATGAACTGTGGATAAAAATCAAAAACCGCATCCATGTTTTTACCAATACCCGGATTGTCAAACGTGGTAGTATGATAAGACCCCGGGATAAAATATAAACATCCATTTTCATAAGTTGCATCATCTAACGCTACCCATATAGACAAGGCCCGCCTGTCGCTAAAAGACCAGAAAGGTGTATCCAAATGCCAGGAAGTAGGATTAGCCCACGGTCGTTTTATTAAAGCTTGATCATGCCATATCCTAGTGCCCTCCCAACCGGCCAAGTCGGCAATCATTTTTCCAATATTTTCATCCAACATAATCTTTTTCACAGCATCATTTGTTTGCCATAAGTTCAACATCTGGTCAAACACTTTTCCATAATAATCGCTGTCTTTATTAATACCATCGTCCTCACCAACTTTAGCATCGCTGTTAGCAAATTTTCTCCCATTCCGCTGCTGTATGGCTTCTGTTACTCCATTGCGCCAGAAAGAAAGTTCCTCTTCATTCAAAAAGTTTTCTACAAGTAGATACCCATTGTCCGTGTAAGATTTAATATGTGAGTGTGTGAGTATATATTGCATATTATTCTTTTTAGATGGCCACTAATATTTGATTTAGACTTGTTATAATAAATTTCCATTTGAAACAGTAGCTATATTTTAGCAGTAATTTTTTTAAGAAACTGGTAATAATGCTGTAATTATTTATTTCAATTTTATGGTAAATAATTGCTTTAGTACTGTACCTGCTTTATAGTAACCGGGCCTAATAAGCCTGAGGGCTGTAAAGGGTCTGTAGCATTAAAATAATTATTAGCCAGCCATGTTGGCCGCATTTCTACCGGCAATTTGCTGTCACCTATCATCCTGTTTACCCATAGGTTTACCACTTCTACCTCAATTAAATTTTTTTCCTCTTTAATAAAGTCTGTAATATCTATTTGCCAGGGTGCAGTAAATAAACCCCCTACTAACTGGCCGTTAATTTTAATGTTAGCCATATTTTTAACCGCTCCTAAATCGAGTAGAAGCCTTTTGCTTTTTTCTGCTTTAAACCCTTTAAAAGAATTTTTATACCATGCAGTTCCTGAATAATATTTGATGCTATCATTTGTATGTAAGGCCCAATCCTGCAAAATATTAAAAGATATACTTTCTACCGGGCCTCGTTTGCTTGCTTCAAATTTAACTGTCCATGGATTCTTTATTTCCATTACTGTTTTCGCCAATGGAAAATTCTTTCCTTCATTTTTATTTGTTTCTCCATTTGAAAAAACAATAAAAAAACTTTCTGCAGGTTCAAAATGTAATGGCACATTCGTTCCATTTTCCTGCACCTCGTATTCTGGTAATTTTCGAATGCTCCCATTGGTTGCATTCCAGAGCTGCGGTTGCTTGCCTTTAATTCTAAACCCAATATTCACATCCAGCTTTTCATCACTTTGGTTGGTAACAAAATAAATATCTTCCGCAGCAGTTTTTCGGTGTGTAAACAGCAACGGGCTACCTGCTGGCAAATCAATGTCTTTGCCTATTTTTAATTGCCTTAATGCTTCTTCTAAGGACATGGATTGCAGCAACCAGCCTTTACCGATTGAACGGGATAATTTTTGAGTTGAATTAACGGCACCCCATAATTCGTTTGCCAGCATGGCAACTTCTTTGTCGGCAAAAGGAAAGTTTTTTAAACTTGGCGACCTTGTTGGCTTTGGCCCTAATACCACTGCACCTTCTTGTATAAGTGCCTTTATTTTTTTAAGCAACTCTGGTGTAATGGTTTCCAATGGGGGCAACACCATCAGGCCATAACTCATTCCATCGGGCAACATTAATTTACCATCTGCCACCGTTAGCCTGTTCATAATCACATCTGCATTTATATAATCATACGAAAACCCTACAGGTATTTCAGGATTTCTGGCTCCCACTAACTTGGGGGCATCTTCCCCAATAAAATAACAAACATCATTTACAGGTTTTCCCTGCTGCAGCAAATACATACAACGGCGTTGATAATCTATCCAGGTTTTAGACTGGTTAAACCAGGTATTTTTTCTGTTAAATTCTGTACCAAACCAGGCATTCATTCCCGGGTTTTTATCTTCGTATGGCTGATGGATAAAGAGATGCAACAATACATGGTTGATGCCTTCTGTAAAAGACCAATCGCCCCGTTTTTTTAGGTAGCCCGGATAGCGCTGATAGGGCATGCCCCCGGCAGTGTAGCTTTCTGCAAATATCCGGTTGTTGCCATAAATATGAGCAGCCGAAGATGCTGCCCTGCACTCTACATTGCCCAATGTGCCTTCTACCCAAAACTCTCCTGCTATGTCGTTTGTTTGGCCACCATACTTTAAAAATTCAGAAGGAAACCCCCAATGGCCATAGTTTTCAAGCCAAACCCTTAGCCCTTCTTTTTCACTTAAATCCTTCAACCCTCCTACATAATCAACCGCAATCCTATCGGCCACCAGCCGGCGTAAATCCCATAAAAACCTATCCGACTCATTAGCGCTGTTTACTATCGTACCTGCTAAAACGGGCAACCATTTAATGGGGTCGTAACCATATTTATTCTTAAAATCTTCCGCCAATCCTTCCGTCCAGTTTTGTGGGCCTACTTCATAACTATCAAGCACCACGTGTTTAAAAGACTTCCGCTCTTCGGGCGGCATATCTCTCAATATTTTTCCAATGTATGCATCAAAATGTTTTTTCAAATAATCCCTGTTCATTTTATCCACTTCATAGCCTGTGGCCTCTGGCGAAGCTGGTGTATTTTTAGCCCCCGTTGGTTGTAGCCCTATCCATTTTATTATCCATTTGCCCGCAGGTGCCTGCCAGTTTAATACACCTGTTGCATCAACATATTTTGAAACATCAATTACCTCATCCGCCTTTACATTGCTTTTATTAAAATCTGATGGGGCTTGTGATGGCCATAAGTATTGGCTCCAAACAAGGTCGGGTGTTTGCAGCATTTTACCCATTTGTTTTTCTATATAGCTTTCTAATTTTGGCGTGTTGGATAAAACAATTTCTTTAATGCCTCCTGTTTGTTGCTGATTTTGTGGAGTAGTAATATTGGTAAATAACAACCTGAATTTATTGGAAACAGTAGCAGGCAAAGTAACGCTAACAGGTCCATACACCATTGGCCCCACTGTTATCATCGGATTACTTCTGTCCATTAAAAACTTTTTTATTGAAAGGTATGCACCATTGCTAAAAGCCTGCAACTCTACTTGGGCCGAACAAGGTATTGTATCGGGAAATATAACCAGGCTTCGGGCAGTAAAATTCTCTTGTAAATTTATTTCAATCGCCAGCCCTTGCTTTTTTACATCTTCTGTAAAATTTACTGCTGTGCTTAAATCTTTATCAAACAAAAAGCCAGCATTTTTTAGGGAAGGAAAAATTTGTATAGTTGGTTTTTCATCGGCAATGGTTTGCTCTGCCTCCTGGGGTGCCGGATAGGCTATTACGGCAAGCTGTTGCACAGTTGTGGCAGGCGAAGGCCATGAACTACTAATTTTTTTTCCACCATCAATAATTGTTTCCGAAGTAACCATGTACCGCATTGCCTCGGTTGGCTTTACCCAGGGGCCGCCAGACTGGCTCCAGCCCGGGCTATTAAACAAGCCAATATTAACCCCCAGCCGTTGCCCTTCTTTTATTGCAAAACGGGTAAGCTGCCACCACTCGTCACTTAGAACTTTTACTTTTCCATAAGGCACAGATTCTAAACCGATATTTCCAATAAATGCTTCTCCAATTCCTACCTTGGCCATTGCTTCCAGGTCTTTTGTAATACCATCTTTGCTAATATTATCACTTACCCAATACCAGTAAACAAAGGGTTTAATTGAATCGAGCGGTAAAATAAACCCTTTACTTAGTGGTGCAGGAATGCTTGCCTGAGCATTACTATTTTTATGTTGCATGGTTTTGCAGGCCGTAATAAATACAAGCATACCAATGCCAGCTACTGCAATATTTATAAGCTTTACATGTATTTTCAAAATAAATTGATTTGATATTTAATTAATAGCAGGGAACCACAAATCGTTGCAAAATAAGCATAGCCAATAAAATTTGCATCCTGTGGCATCTGATTAAAAAAATAAGTGTGCTTCTATTTTAAGGCTACATTTTTTACAAGGATAAATAATTGGTTTTCTTTACTGGCACTTATTTACGCTATCACAAAATGTAATAAAATATAAAAAAAGCAGGTGATTAATACTTTTTATTCAATTTATTGATGGGCTGTAATAATAAACCTTCCCAGCCTCCTTCTAATTGCGAAACATTTTTTGCGGTATGGTGTATTTTTAAAAAATTCCTTTTAAAAGTAGCACAGGTATCTTTGCGCAAGGTTACCATAGCCGACAATTGTTTAGAAGTAATTTTATTTTGAGCGGCTATTAAAAAAGCCATATAAAAACCTTTTGTAATTGAAAATTTTTGATTGCTGAAGATTGTGCCGGAAGTAGGGGACTCATCAAAACCACATAAGGTGCAGCGTTTTGAATAAGGATATTTTCCTTTTGAATATTTTTTATTTAAACAGCGCTTACATTCATACCCATTTACCCATTTTTTACTGGATAAAAAAAGATAACAGGATTCATCATCGGGATACACTTTATGAAACTCATCAAAGTCAACAATTTTAAGATCTACTCTGGCTTTGGTTTCAGTTTTTAAAGCAGCACTTAGTTCAATGTTGTCTTTTTCTAACAACTCATTTATTCTCTTTATTTCATTAGCCTGGTTGCTAAGTTGGGTTATGTCGCTTGCATTAATTACAATGCCACTTACCGATGGGTCTTGTGTGAGGTTTGTTATTATTGAAGAAAGCATTACCCATTGCCCCGATTGGGTGATGGCCTTAAATGTTATGCTGGCTGTTTGATTGGGGCTTTTTACAATTTCAGCAATTTTTTGTTGCAATGTAAATACATCCTCTATGTGAATAAAACTGTAAATAGAAGCACCATGCACCTGTTTTAAATCGTATCCTACTATTCTAAAAAAAGAGGGTGTTACATATCTTATGGTGGCATCGTTACTTAAAATAGTAATAATATCAGGCGAATTTTGAACTAAGCCCCGGAATCTTTTTTCACTTTCTTCTACCAGCATTTCTGCTTTTTTTCTTTTGGTAATATCAATACAGCCGCCTACGATGTAATCATTGTTTTTATCATCGGTAATAATATTTTTTTTAATAAGCACATACGATTCCTGCCCATTGCGCAAGGTAAATTCTTCTACAAACAAAGGGGTTCTGTCATTAAAAATTTGTTCTTCTGTAGCATACAATTCATCTGCCTGTTCTTTAGGAAAAAAATCGTAATCATTTTTATAAAGCAGTTCCCCTTTGCTTTTCTTTTGTAATTCACACAACGATTCGTTTAATAAAATCCATCGGTGCAATCTATCTTTTACAAAGATGGGAATGGGGATTGCATTAAAAATTTGTTCATAAAAATCAGCAACACGAGGGATAGTAAAGGCCGATAAAACTTCTACTGCTTGTTCCCTGTTTTTATTACCGGCCTTTGTTTCTGCTTCCGCAGATGTGATTGTTTTTATTGATTTTTTTGCCATTTTACTACTCCATTTTATAAAAGCAATATAGTTTTTTTAATTGTTACCTAAGCGATATTTATAATTTTGATAAATAGTAAAATAACATTGATAAATAGATAGTTAACAATGTGCTTAAAACGGGTTAAAAATCCATAACACACTGATTATCTATTACTTACACAAAAAATAAATCGCTAAAAATTTATTTAATTGAAAATTTCTATTTTAATTTGTACAACGATTGCTAAACAAAGGATTCGGGCTACAGTGGGTAAAGGGCCTTTATTAAGTAAGCATTTAAAAACTAACTTTTATGCATACAGAAAATATTTATTGCCACATTAATATAGACAACCATTCGCTCATTCCAAAATACCTTCAATTAACTAATTCTATTTTAAAAGGGATTGAGTTAGGTAAGCTTAGCAAAAATTATTTTTTGCCTTCTATCAATAATCTTAGTTACGAGTTAGACATTTCCAGAGATACTGCCGAAAAAGCATACCGCCATTTAAAAAGCGTTGGCGTTCTTGGCTCGGTGCCAGGTAAAGGTTGTTTTATTGCTAAAACGAATGTGGAACAAAAATTTAAAATTTTATTATTATTCAATAAACTGAGTGCTCATAAAAAAATCATCTACGATTCAATAGTTACCGTATTGGGAGAAAAAGCCGCAATTGATTTTCATGTTTATAATAATGACTTCCCGCTTTTTAAAAAAATACTGTCAGAAGTAAAAGACATCTATTCTCATGTGGTGATGATTCCGCATTTTTTTGATGGTGGAGAAGAAGCTTATGAACTGATAAACCAGCTAAAATGTCCTAACCTTATATTGTTGGATAAAAAAATCGCCGGTATTACACGTTCGTTTGGTGCAGTATATGAAAATTTTGAAAAGGATATTTTCAATGCTTTGGAACAGGCCCTTCCGAAATTGAATAAGTATAAAACCATTAAAATCATCTGCCCTTCATACACTTATTTTCCCGAAGAAATACTACAGGGCTTTTTCTCCTTTTGCAGAAAGCATGATTACAATTACCGGGTGGTTAATTCCATTGCCGATGAAATCATAAGAGAAGGTGAGGCTTATATCAATTTAATGGAAGATGACCTGGCAGTGTTACTTGATAAAATCCAACAAACACAGTTGAAAGCGGGTACAGATGTAGGTATTATTTCCTATAATGAAACGCCGCTAAAACGATTTATCCTGGATGGAATTACCACCATCTCTACAAATTTTGCCCAAATGGGAGAAGCTACTGCAAGAATGATCCTGAATAATAAATTATCAAGACAGGAAGTACCTTTTACACTCACATTAAGAGCGTCATTGTAAGATTCGCTTTGTTTAATAATACAAGGCTTTCTTTACTAAGTATTGTTATTTCATTCTATATGAGGTGGTCCTTTTAGTTTCGTAGCTTTCGCCTCCTTCACCTGCGGGGGCGACCATAATTCATCTACCGTATAGAAAAAGATGTGTTCCCACCGAAGACAAGTTCAGCCCCAATTACCGTTGGTTAGTGAGGCGTAGGTAGATAGGTGTGGTTTGTGTCTATTATATAAAATGGCTGCCGTTTTAATACAATCATCCAAAATGATAACTACTGATATCACCGAACCTATTTTTCTTATTAAACAATAAAACAATATTTTAAGTATTTTTTTGATTTTTTAAAGATGCTATGAACTTTTCAATTTGCTTTAGGACTTCGGCATTGTCTTGTTTCTTGAAATAATTACTACCATAATTTATAAATCCATCTTTGATTTTCTCATTCTCCCATTCCATCACTGTAAGGCATAGCAGAGGCCATTTCTTTTTTTCCTCCATAAATTCATAAATGGATAAATACGGCGAAGCGTAATAAAATGAGTTTTCTATCAGCTCATCAAACAAAGCTGGTTTTAGTGCCATTTTTAAATTAGCTACAATATCATAAACAAGTCGAAATTTACTTCCTTCTTTTATTGTAGTAGCTAATGAAGGCATTCCCTTATCCTGAAAAAAAACAAAGAGGTAATCAATAAAACCAGCTTCCATTTCATCACATAAATCTTTGCTGTAAAAAGTATAATCCTGTTTAAGCTTTTCTAAATAACAATTAGCCAGATTTTTATCAATAATAAAATCAACCAACTCCGTTTCCTTTTTAATAATTTCCTTGATAGATGGCCCATGCATGCTACCATTCATAAATATAAGATAGCGGGGTTTTGAAAACAGGTCAAAATAGTAGCTTTTGAATACAATCGTCTTCCTGTCAAATGTTAACTGAACATATAAGGGGTAAGTAAGTACACCATGAAAAATGACCTTTTTCAGGCGGTCATTAAAATATGTTTTATACGTAACCTTATAAGTTTTTTCCATTTTTATAATTTTTACATATTCTGACTACAATCAGCTTTATTAAACTTTACATAACCGTACCAAACTTTATTAGAAAGGAAGCACTAGCAGCGCAAACACCGATGATATTATGCTAAAGTATAAAAGTTTTGGTAAAACATAAACTATCGGAACAATTTTTGTATCTTAGTGTCTAAGATATTCTCTTGAACAGATAAAGATTCGTGAAGTGTGATTATTAAATGTGGAGGTGTAAGATGGAAAAATTAAAGCCGGAAAAGGTGGTAGAAATGCTGCGGAGTAGAGGTGTGGATATTTCTGTGGAGCAGGCTGCTCAAATGCTTGAATTACTTCGAAAATTTGCCAATATTGTAGTAACTCAACATTTGGAAAGCCAGAAACAAAATGTACTGCGTAAAGCAATTTGAAACTGAGTAAATTTTAGTCTATGAAAATAGCTGATTTGTATATCCGTGTAAGTACGGATGAGCAGGCAGATAAGGGGTATTCCCAACGGAGCCAGGAGGAATTTTTGCGGAAGTATTGTGACATCAACAATATATCTATCCGTAAAGTAATTTTTGAAGACCATTCTGCCAAAACTTTCAACCGGCCGGAATGGAAAAAATACCTGTTAGAACTTCGCAAACATAAATGCCAGGCAGACTATGTGTTGTTTCTCAAATGGGACCGTTTTAGTCGCAACGCAGGAGATGCTTATCAAATGATTAATACGCTCCGTAAGTTAGGCGTAGAACCACAGGCTATAGAACAACCTTTGGATTTAGCTGTACCTGAAAATAAAATGATGCTGGCATTTTATTTGGCAGCACCAGAAGTAGAAAATGACAGACGGGCATTAAATGTTATTCATGGTATGCGAAGAGCAAGAAAGGAAGGCCGCTACTGGCTATATAAATAAAACGGATGAAGCTGGGAAAAAATTGATAAGCCCTATAGAACCACAGGCGAATATTTTACGGTGGGCTTTTAACCAAATATCCGAAGGTGTTTATAACACCGAACAGATTTTTAAAATGGCTAAAGAAAAGGATTTACCTGCACAAAAGGTTTGTTTTGGTTTGCCATTCGTAATCCTGTCTACTGTGGTAAAATATTTGTTCCTAAATACAAGGATGAAGAGAGCCGTTTTGTAAAAGGTTCACATGAACCGATTATATCAGAACCATTGTACTATCAGGTACAGGATGTGCTAGACGGCAGAAAAAGGCATTACCGGCTTAAAGTGGTAGCAAATGAATCTCTTCCGCTACGTGGCTTTCTTATTTGTCCTTTGTGTACTAAATTATTAACAGGAAGTGCATCGAAAGGCCATACAAAATATTATTCTTATTACCATTGCACAGATGGCTGCTCTTGCCGTTATCGGGCAGATAAAGTAAACCAGGGATTTATTTATGAACTCAAAAAATATATCCCCAAGCCTGAAATTGTTGACCTCTTCAAGATATTGATTACAGAAGCATGGAATGAACAAACCAATCACCTGCAGGATAACAGTAAACAATTGCGGCTGCAGATAAAAGAACTGGAAGAAAAAATAGCTTATATCAGGGATTTACTTTCTTCCAAACAAATAGAGCCTGCTGACTTTAGAGAAATGAAAACTGAGTACAGTACAAAGCTTGAAAAATTGGAAGTCAAATTAAGTGCTTCTAATCACGACAAAGTAGATATTAATAGCCTCCTAAATAAGGGGATAAATAACCTTTTAAATCTGGATTACATATATGAAACTGCCGATATTGAAAAGAAACGGGAAATAATTAGTTCGATGTACCCCGAAAAAATGACTTTTGACGGATTTGCAGTTCGAACTAATCGTATTAATGAAGTAGCAAGGCTAATATACAGTATGGACGTGGGTTTGGGCGAAAATAAAAACAGGACAAGTGGAAATAATTCCAGCTTGTCCTGTGAAGTCGGGATGACAAGATTCGAACTTGCGACCCCACGCCCCCCAGACGTGTGCGCTACCGGGCTGCGCTACATCCCGAAACCGGATTCCTTCAAACGGAATTCCGAAGGACGGCAAAAGTAATTGAATTTTTCAATTTTAAAAAGAGCAAGTTATCCTAACTTAGCGCAACTTTTTTTACATGAAGGTTTTAATTAAACAAGCTCAGATAGTTTGCTCCTCCTCTCCTTTCAACGGTCAGTTAAAAGACGTTCTCATTGATAATGGAATCATTACAGTTATTGCTGACAGCATTACTGAAAATGCTGACCAGGTAATTGAAGAGCAGGGGCTGCATGCCAGCATTGGCTGGATGGATGTATTTGCCCATTTTTGTGACCCCGGTTTTGAATACCGGGAAACGCTGGAAACCGGCGCTGCTGCGGCGGCGGCTGGTGGTTTTACGGATGTATTTGTACTCCCAAATACCAACCCGGCCGTACATTCCAAATCGCAGGTGGAATATATTGTACAAAAATCAAAAGGTTTAGCCGTCAATATTCATCCCATAGGGGCTGTAACCAAAAATACAGAGGGTAATGAACTGGCTGAGATGTACGACATGCAGGAATCAGGTGCGGTGGCATTCAGTGATGGTATCAACGCCATTCAAAACAGTGGTCTGCTGATAAAAGCGCTGCAATACATCAAAACTTTTAATGGCACCATCATACAAATTCCGGATGATAAGAGCATTGCCCCCAACGGCCTGATGAATGAGGGTATCATATCAACACAGTTAGGACTGCCGGGCAAACCTGCAATGGCGGAAGAACTGATAGTGGCAAGGGATATTAAACTGGCGAGGTATGCAAACAGTCAACTGCATTTTACAGGAGTATCTTCAGCAAAAAGCCTGGAATATATTAAGAGGGCAAAAGAAGGTGGTATTAAGATCAGTTGTTCAGTTACACCTTATCACCTGTTCTTTTGCGATGAAGATCTTACTACTTACGATACCAATTTAAAAGTAAATCCGCCGCTGAAAACTAAAGCTGATAAAGCTGCTTTGTTAAAAGGCTTGCTGGATGGCACCATTGATTGTATTGCTTCTCACCATATCCCTTATAATTATGATAATAAAATATGCGAATTTGAATATGCTAAAAATGGCATGATTGGGCTGGAAAGTTTGTTTGGGGTGGTTGGGGGAATAGTAAATGGAAAATGGCAAGTGGGTGATTTGATTGCCATTCTTAGTACTGTACCAAGAAAAATATTTGATTTGCAGGTTCCTGAAATTAAAGAAGGTGTTGCTGCCAATCTCACTTTATTTAATCCTGGTACTGAATATATTTTTGATGAAAGTATGATCAAATCAAAATCGAAGAACTCCGCTTTTGTTGGCAAACAATTAAAAGGTAAAGTGATTGGTATTGTTAACAAGAACCAGGTAGTGTTAAATAAATGAAACAGTTAAAAGCACAATACATAGGATTAATTACTGGAGGTTTGATGATTGCAGCATCGCTGTTTTCTTTTTATGTTTTAAAGTTACCGGTGGAAAGTAATTTTCAGTTGGTAGTGTATTTAATTTTTTCTGCCGGTATTGTATGGAGCTTGATTAACAGCTTTACTTTTGATACTGATAAAAAATCTTTTAAAGATTATTTCGCTGTGGGGTTTAAGACTTTTGTGATCGTAGCATTGCTGATGGCTGTGTTTACTTATATTTTTTTCAGCATTCATACAGATTTCAGGGATACTAAAATAGCAGAAAATAACAAGTTACTGTTGGCAGAGGGCAATCACCTGCAACAGGAGATTGAAGAAAATGCAAAGCAGTTAAAAAAATTATTTCTGCCGATAATGGTATCTTCAGCGGTGTTTCGTTATTTGATTATTGGTGCTTTGATAAGTGCTGTGGGAGCCGGTTTTTTAAGCAATAAAAGGGCAAAAGAAAATAAAACTGTTTGAATAAATACCGTTGCTTAAAAAACAAAAGGTACAAGAGTGATTATGATTTCTTTTTAGTAAAAAGAAATCATAACAGAACAAGTTCGCAACGATGTTGAAGTAAAATACAAATGCCAGTAACATAATTTTTAAAATAAATTTCCCTTTAGGGGATAGGGTTATGGATATATCAATTGTAATTCCACTTTTTAATGAAGATGAATCACTGCCGGAACTGGCGGCGTGGATAGAACGTGTGATGGCGGCTAATCATTACAGCTATGAAGTGATCATGATTGATGATGGCAGTAATGATAATTCCTGGAACGTTATTGAAGAACTTGGAAAAAGAAACAGTTGTATCAAAGGAATAAAATTTCAACGCAACTATGGCAAGAGCGCTGCACTCAATGAAGGTTTCAAAGCAGCTCATGGTGATGTGGTGATCACCATGGACGCTGATATGCAGGACAGCCCGGATGAAATTCCTGAGCTGAGAAGCATGATCATTAATGACGGTTACGACCTGGTAAGCGGCTGGAAAAAGAAACGCTACGACAATACACTTACTAAAAATATTCCTTCTAAATTATTTAACTCCACTGCCAGCCGTGTGTCGGGCATTAAACTGCACGACTTTAACTGCGGATTGAAAGCTTACAAAAACAAAGTGATTAAAAGTATTGAAGTGTATGGAGAGATGCACCGCTACATTCCGTTGTTGGCCAAATGGAGCGGCTTTAAAAAAATTGGCGAAAAAGTAGTAGAGCACAGGGCAAGAAAATATGGCGTTACCAAATTTGGATGGAACCGTTTTGTAAATGGTTTTTTAGATCTGTTCTCCATCATGTTCATGGGTAAGTTTGGTAAGAAGCCAATGCATCTTTTTGGATTATGGGGCAGTATTGTTTTCTTTATTGGTTTTTGTATCTGGATCTATTTATTTGTTCAGAAATTTTTCTTCTCGGTGTTTAATATGACGGACAGGCCGCTGTTTTATGTAGGCATTATTTCACTGGTGATTGGTACGCAACTTTTTACTGCAGGATTTTTAGGAGAGCTGATTGCAAGGAATTCTTCGGATAGAAATTTTTATTTGATTGAGAAGAAGTCGGGGTTGTGATTACAATATTATTTTATTACACGAATTTTTACTAGTTACACGAATTAAAAATTAATCTTTCATCTTGGGAAAGAATATAATAATCATCGGTCCGGCACACCCTTTAAGAGGTGGCCTTGCATCTTACGATGAAAGGCTGGCGAAGGAATTTCAGCAGCAGGGTAACCAGGTGTGCATTTATACTTTTTCTTTGCAATATCCGGGCTTCCTGTTTCCCGGCACCACACAATACTCCACCGAACCGGCACCAAAAGATCTCAACATCAACGTATGCATCAACTCTGTTAATCCATTAAACTGGTTGAGTGTGGGCAATGAGTTGAAACAGCTGAAACCAGATTTGATTGTAGTACGTTACTGGCTGCCTTTTATGGGGCCATGCCTGGGTACTATTTTACGGATAGTTAAAAGAAATAAGCACACCAAAGTGGTTTGCATTGCTGACAATATCATTCCGCATGAAAAACGTTTTGGCGATGTTCCTTTCACTAAATATTTTGTAAAGCCGGTGGATGCTTTTATCACCATGAGTGAGAAAGTATTAAGCGACCTGCCAAAATTTGCTGCAGGCAAACCTGCCAAATTTGTACCACATCCATTGTATGATAATTTTGGAGAAAAGATCAGCAAAGAAGCAGCAAGAAAAGAATTAGGGATTGGCCAGAACGAAAAAATATTATTGTTTTTCGGCTTCATCAGGAATTATAAAGGACTGGATATTTTATTGGACGCAATGAAAGTATTGAAGTCTGCAAATAACTCCCCTTTAGCGGATGGGTGCAAACTGCTGATTGCCGGCGAATTTTATGAAGACAGGAAATCCTACGATGAACAAATAAAGCAATTAGACATTGCTGATAGTTTGATACTGAAAACAGATTTTATTCCTGACAGTGAAGTAAAATATTATTTGTGTGCGGCGGATGTGGTGGTACAGCCTTACCGCAATGCCACGCAGAGTGGTGTTACTCCCCTCGCCTATCATTTTGAAGTACCAATGATTGTTACCAATGTAGGTGGTTTGCCTTCGCTGGTGCCGGAGGGGAAAGTTGGTTTGATTGCAGAGCCCAATGCCGAATCCATTGCAGCAAAAATTATTGAATACTTTGATAAGGGCGCTGAAACTTTTTTACCATATTTAAAAGAAGAAAAGAAAAAATACAGTTGGAGTAAAATGACAGCTGCCATCCTTGATGTGGTTAATTCTAAGTAAATTGCCACACATAAATTTTCTGCATGATCTATAGAAGTAAAGCTCCGCTGCGTATTGGCCTTGCCGGTGGTGGCACTGATGTGAGCCCTTACAGTGATGAATATGGCGGTGCCATTTTAAATGCCACCATTTCTTTGTCGGCCAATGCCAGTATTGAAATACTGGATACACCAGGCATCATCATTGAAGCACTGGACAGGAAAGAAGAACAACGGTTTGAAGTATCTGACAATCTCCCCATCAATGGAGAACTGGATCTGCTGAAAGGTGTGTACAACCGTATTCAAAAAGAATATCCTTTTCCTGTAAAAGGTTTTCGGCTTTCTACTTATGTTGATGCGCCTGCTGGTTCCGGCCTCGGTACTTCCTCCACATTGGTGGTGGCTATTTTAGGTGCCTTTGTTGAAATGCTGAAGTTACCGCTTGGCGATTATGATATTGCACATTTAGCTTATCAAATAGAACGGGAAGATCTGCAACTGGCAGGCGGCAAACAGGATCAGTATGCTGCCACTTTTGGAGGTGTAAACTTTATGGAATTTTACGGAGATGATAAAGTGATCGTAAATCCATTGCGAATCCGGCCGGAATATTTACATGAACTCGGTAACAACCTTGTGCTATACTTCACCGCTACTTCAAGAGAAAGTGCAGCTATTATTAAAGAGCAGGTAAAAAATGTGAATGATAAGAACGAGAAGAGCATTGAAGCGATGCATCAGCTGAAAGAACAGTCTAAGATGATGAAGGAAGCATTGCTGAAAGGCAAGTTGAATGAAATTGGAGAGATACTGGATTTTGGTTTTGAACAAAAACGCTTAATGGCTCACAACATCAGCAACAGCAACATAGAAGCCATTTATGACGCTGCTAAAAAAGCCGGTGCCACGGGTGGAAAAATCAGTGGTGCCGGCGGTGGTGGATTTATGATATTCTATTGCCCGGGCAATACCCGTTATAAAGTGATTGAAACATTGAATACTTTTGGCGGCGAAATAAAAAATTATTCTTTTACTAAATATGGGTTAACCACCTGGACGATCTGATTAATGTATTTAAAATTTCTGTTCATTCAAAAAACGAAAGCCATTTTCAGTTTACTGAAGCTGCATGTTTTAATAGAACCATTCAGTGGCTTCCTGTTAAACCTTGCCTACCTTTCGAAACAATCAAAATGGATCAATCAAAATAAAAAACTGGCATACAATGATTTTTTCTCAGGCGACAGGAGCCGTGTAAAAAGATTTGGATTGTATCAATTCCTGCTTGATCAGTATATCAAAAACAAAGCAATTAATTATCTTGAATTTGGTGTAGCCAATGGCGGTTCTTTTTATTGGTGGCTGGAGCATCACAAACATCCAGATTCCAGGTTTCATGGATTTGATACATTCAGCGGGCTTCCAGAAGACTGGGGCGTCTTTAAAAAGGGTGATATGAATAATGGCAATGAAGTATTAAAAACTACTGACCAAAGGGCTCAGTTTTACCAAGGCTTATTCCAGCAAACAGTACCGGGTTTTTTAAAAACGTTTAATAATGATAACCTAACGGTGATCCACATGGACGCAGATCTGTATTCCTCCACACTCTTTACATTAACCTCCTTTGCACCGTATTTAAAAAAAGGAGACATCATTTTCTTTGACGAGTTTTGTGTACCAACTCATGAATTCCTGGCTGTTAAAAATTTTACAGAGTCATACTATATCGATCTTAAACCTATTGGAGCTTCTAATAATTATTTGTTCACCGCTTTTGAAGTAAAATAGTAACCATATGAAAGAAAAAATAAAAGATATCATTTCCGCTTCTATTTCAGTGAAACAACAATTACTGACTGATGAGAGCATCCTTACCACTGTAAATAAATGCGTGAATATTATAACCGATGCTTTTAAAAACGGCAATAAAGTATTGTTTTGTGGGAACGGCGGCAGTGCTGCTGATGCACAACATTTGGCGGCAGAATTCAGTGGACGGTTTTATATTGACAGGGATGCATTGCCTGCAGAAGCTTTGCATTGCAATACCTCTTATATGACGGCGGTAGCGAATGACTACAGTTATGATGTAATTTATTCAAGATTAATAAAAGGTATCGGCACTAAAGGAGACGTATTGGTTGGACTCAGTACTTCCGGCAACAGCATCAATATTGTAAAAGCATTTAAAACGGCGAAAGAAAAGGAAATGATCACCATTGGTCTTACTGGTGAGAGTGGCGGCAAGATGAAAGTACTGTCTGATTATTTACTGAATATTCCTTCAACAGATACACCACGTATACAGGAAAGCCATATGCTGCTGGGGCATATCATTTGCCAGTTGGTGGAGGAGAAATTATTTGCCACCCCCTCCGCCCCCTCCCGATAAAAATCGGGATAAATTCCGGGGGAACTAAGAACCTTATACTACAAACTCTTTTATAAAATGCAGGTACTACAAAATAATGAACACCCAAGCACCCCTTTAGGGGATGGGGGGCAGGCCATCATACTGGCAGGCGGACTTGGTACCAGGTTAAGAACAGTAATAAATGATCTGCCTAAATGCATGGCGCCGGTAGCAGGAAAACCTTTTTTGCATTATGTGATACAACATTTGCTGCAACAGGGAGTTGATCAGTTTATTTTTTCACTGGGTTATTTAAGTGAATCAATTGAAACTTTTCTTATCAACAATTATCCACAACTCAACTATCAATTATCAATTGAGTCAGCACCCTTAGGAACCGGTGGTGCTATACAACTGGCTGCAAAAAAAGCGACAGAAAAGAATGTGCTTGTTTTAAATGGTGATACGTTGTTTGCTGCGGATGTAAAACAATTAGTGGATGCACACATCAGCAAACAGGCTGCCTGCACCCTTTGCCTGAAGCCGATGAAAAATTTTGATCGCTACGGTGTAGTGGAGTTAAATGATGATAATACTGTAATGTCTTTTAAAGAAAAGAAATTTTATACGGCAGGTTATATCAATGGCGGTGTATACGTCCTGAATGCGGAGCAGTTCTTACAGGAGGGCCTGCCCGAAAAATTTTCTTTTGAGAAAGATTATCTTGAAAAAAATGCAGCGAACAATAAATTGTATGGCATTGTGCAGGATAAGTATTTTATTGATATTGGCATACCGGAAGACTTCGAAAGGGCACAAAGAGAATTTGCAAATATGAAAATATGAAAATGGCGCAATGTGAAAATATAAGCAAGGGTACGCCTAACATCTTATCAAATCAATTCGTATAAATTAGTGTAATTCGTGACAAATAGTATAAAAGATATAGATAACAACTGGACACTCTTCCTGGACCGGGATGGTGTGATCAACCATGAAAAACATTTAGGCTATATCAACAACTGGGATGAATTTGTTTTCTATGATGGCGTAAAAGAAGCCATTAAAATTTTTACCGGCCGGTTCAAACATATTGTTGTTGTTACCAACCAGAAAGGTGTGGGCAAAGGAATTACCCAACTGGATCACCTTCAAATCATCCACCAAAATATGCTGACCGAAATTGAAAATTCCGGAGGCAAAATTGACAAGGTTTATTTCTGCCCTGATTTGGATGAGAACAGCCCTAACCGCAAACCAAACGCAGGGATGGCTTTGCAGGCTAAACAGGATTTTCCTGAAATTGATTTCTCCCGTTCCATTATGGTGGGCAATACATTGGGTGATATGCAGTTTGGCCGCAACATCGGGGCCGTTACTGTTTTTCTTCCAACCACCAGGCCGGAATCTGAACATACGGACGAACGCATTGATACCGTTTATACATCGCTGCTGCATTTTGCTCAGGCGCTGTAAGCTTTCGTTAAAATTCAACTGAATCAGGTACTTTTACGGCAGCTTACAATTCATTAGTTTAATTTTATTGCATGAAAAAACCGCTTTTCTTTTCCATATTCCTGCTGTTACAAATGATTGCTGTGGCGCAAAGTATACAGCCGGGAGATGAAAAATTATTACAGGAAAAAGAAGACTCATTAAAGACGCATGCATTAAAATTAATTAAAGGTAACAGCGCAGCCATCCGTTTTGAATCAGACAGCCTTTTTACAAAAATGTTTGTAAGAGCTTTAAAAACTCCCAACTCTTTCTACTACCCTTTTGATTCTTTAGAAACTATTTCAAAAATATATGCCCCGGATAACAGCTTCCGCATTTTTACCTGGCAAATGGTGGTGAATGAAAACTTGGTTCGTCAGCATGGAGCCATACAGATGAACATGCCAGACGGTTCGTTGAAATTATTTCCGCTGGTGGATAAATCTGATGTAACAACAAAACTCACAGATACTATTGGCGACAACAAGGGATGGATTGGTGCTGTGTATTACAAGGTGATTCAAACAGAGAACAATAATCAAAATTATTATACCCTGCTGGGCTATGATGAAAACAATATCCGCAGTAACAGGAAGCTGATTGAAGTGCTGAGCTTTGATAACGGCGTTCCCACTTTTGGTGGCAGGTACTTTAGTTTTGAACAGGACACCGTAAAGAAACCCACTGCCAGCCGCTACATCATGGAGTATAAAAAAGATGCCGGGCCCAGGTTGACTTACGACAACGATATGCAAATGATCGTTTTTGAACACCTGGAATCTGAAACGAACGAGCCCACAAAAAAATGGACCATGGTTCCTGATGGCGACTATGAAGCTTTCAAATGGGAAAAAGGCAAATGGATACACGTAGAAAAAATATTCAACCAGGTAACTGCTGAAGGAAAAGAACCAATGCCTTCACCAATAAAAGATGCAGAAGGAAATACCATGGAAGAAAGGTTGAAAGATAATTTACCTACCGAAAAAGAACAGGCAGATACCAATCCTGCGAAACCTCCTGTTAAACCTAAAACTGCTGTAAAGCCTAAGAAAAAAACATAGTAATAATTCAGGATTTATTGACCAACTTCCATCCAGAGGGAAATTTTTAATACACAAATCACGGCCGCTTTTAGAGCATTATTGTCAAAATAATAATGCTCTAAAATAAAAACAGACTCTCTTTTATGTAATAACACTGCTCACCGCATCTCTATCAGCAAACCCTTTGTATGCTGAAGATAACCATTCCCAAACCTTGTAATGAAGACTGGGAAGCAATGACACCCAACCAGCAAGGCCGGCACTGTACCGCCTGTGCAAAAACAGTAGTAGACTTTACGTCATTATCAGACCATGAAGTAAAGCAGTTCTTCCTGCATACAAAAGAAGAAAGAGTTTGTGGCCGCTTTAAACAGGAGCAGTTGCACCGCATCATTATTACCTTACCAACAAATATCTTGCAAATAACAATGCCCCGTTGGAAACAATTCCTGACAGCATGCCTGCTGGCTTTCAGCGGCATGCTGTTTTCATGTGATACAATGATTGATCAAAATACAAAGGTATTGGGAGAACCTTTACCCAAAATTACAGCAGTAAGAACGACCGGTTTGCCAGTTATAAAATTGAAAACTGATACCACGATAGAAACGACAACCTGTTCAACATTAACTGGCGATACAGTACTGGTAGATGGTCTGATAGCAGGCGCCCCATTTGTTGAAATAATAGACTCTGCTATGTTTAAAGGTGAAGATTCATTCCAAACATTTTTCACAGGTAAAATCGCTTTAGACAGTAATGCTGTTTCACCAATTACACCAGTCGATTCTGTCAAAATAAAAAATCCGCCAAAGGCGGATTCAACAGATTGCAACAATAAGAAATACTATTAACCTCCTACCAAAAACGTCCCCAAATCAATCACCTCTCCCTCTCCCATTTTAAACTGCTCCAGCGCCACCACATCTATTTCCTTCATCATTTTGCTTTCAAAAATCTGCACCTCATTTTTCACCACTGAAAAATAAAGATCAGGCATGGTTTCCAAATTACCAAGGTCGCTGAAAGCTTTGTGGGTAAATTTTATTTTAGCAACACCATTCTCATCGAGGCCGCTTTCGCCAATATAATCATCATCAAAAATATCCTTATCAAACAACCGCACTTTGTATGCAACGCCGGTTAACGGAGCATCCGTTCCTTTGGAAATAAAACGTGCTGTTACTTCCATGCTCATTTCTAAGCTTAATGAAAACTGACTCATGATATTTTATATTTAATCGCTTCTAAAAAAGTTCAAAAAAAAATTATTGTACAAGAGAGAGAGACCTTCCGAAGTTCTGAAGAGTTACAAAAAAAATCACTCTTCAATACAATTCATAACTCATCATTAATAACTCATAACTCTTCTTAATCGTTAAGCTTAAGCACCGCCAAAAAAGCTTCCTGCGGCACTTCCACATTACCGATCTGTTTCATCCTTTTCTTACCTTCTTTCTGTTTCTCTAGCAATTTACGCTTACGGCTGATATCACCACCATAACATTTGGCAGTAACATCTTTACGTATAGCACTAATATTTTCTCTTGCTACCACCTTTGCTCCTATCGCTGCCTGTATCGCAATCTGGAACTGCTGACGTGGCAACAACTCTTTTAATTTTTCACACAGCTTTCTTCCAAACTCATGGGCCCTGCCACGGTGTATCAATGCACTCAGTGCATCTACCTTTTCATTGTTGAGCAGGATATCCATCTTCACAATATCACTCGGTCTGTATTCTATCGGATGATAATCAAAGGAAGCATATCCCCTGGTGATGCTTTTTAATTTATCATAAAAATCAAACACAATTTCCGTCAGCGGCATTTCAAAACTCAACTCTACCCTTGTGGTGGTTAAATAACTCTGATGCGTTAAGATGCCACGTTTGGTAATGCACAACGTCATAATATTACCGATGTATTCCGGCTTGGTAATGATCTGTGCTTTGATAAAAGGTTCATCAATATGATCGATCCTGGTGGGGTCGGGCATTTCTGTAGGATTGTTGATCCTGATGATTTCGCCTTTGTTAGTAGTGGCTATAAAACTTACATTCGGTACTGTTGTAATTACAGTTTGATTGAACTCCCTTTCTAACCGCTCCTGGATAATTTCCATGTGCAGCATTCCTAAAAAGCCGCAACGGAAACCAAATCCCAATGCCTGTGAAGTTTCTAATTCAAAAGTCAGCGATGCATCATTGAGTTGCAGTTTGTCCATGCAATCCCTCAGTTCTTCAAACGCATCCGTCTCCACCGGGAAGATGCCTGCAAACACCATCGGCTTTACATCCTGGAAACCTTGTATAGATTCCGTAGCACCATTCACTGTGGTGGTAATGGTATCCCCTACTTTCACTTCTTTAGCCACCTTTATGCCGGTAATAATATAACCCACATCACCTGCCTTTACTTCGGGACGTGGTGCCATACCAAATTTTAAAATGCCCACTTCATCAGCGCCGTATTCAAGGCCCGTATTACTAAATTTAATTTTATCTCCCTTCTTGAGCGTACCATTAAAAATGCGGTAGTAAACAATGATACCCCGGAAAGAATTGAACACACTGTCAAATATCAGGGCCTGCAGCGGCGCATTCTCATCACCGCTTGGGGCAGGAATGCGGTCTATGATAGCAGTTAATATTTCTTCAATACCGATACCACTTTTACCACTGGCCAGCAAAATATCTTCCGGCTTGCAGCCGATCAGTTCCACTATCTGGTCGGTCACTTCGGGTATCATGGCGCCGTCCATATCTATCTTGTTGATCACCGGGATGATCTCCAGGTTATTATCAATTGCCAGGTATAAATTGCTGATGGTCTGCGCCTGTATTCCCTGGCTGGCATCTACCAGTAACAGGGCTCCCTCACAGGCGGCAAGGGCACGACTCACCTCGTAGCTAAAGTCCACATGGCCCGGAGTATCAATCAGGTTCAGGGTATAATCAACGCCTTTCCATTTGTAATTGATCTGGATGGCGTGGCTCTTAATGGTGATGCCTTTTTCCCTTTCCAGGTCCATGTCATCCAGTACCTGCGCCTGCATATCCCGTTCGCCAATGGTGTGGGTAAATTCCAGTAAGCGGTCTGCCAGGGTACTCTTACCATGATCAATATGTGCAATGATGCAAAAATTCCGGATGTTCTTCATTCCTTACGTGTCTGTTTTTTAAGGTGGCGAAGGTAGTTGATTTTAGTGGATTTTTACGCTGGTTAAACATTGAAAATACCGGAAGATTTGGGGCAGTTTACAGCAGCATTTCAATCAGCTTCGGTTGCGGCTTTACATTGCAACTCCGGCACAGGGCCAGCGCACAAAGCCTCACCTGGGTTTCCATTTCAATCCGCCTGCCTGTGGGTAACTAAGAGCAAGTAAGCACATTTTGCAATAAGCCCATTTGAGATAATTTTCCATTTTGGATGTATTGCAGTGATTAACTAATTTTAAACATTGCAAATGCAAAAGTCCTCAACAAGGATTACTAATAACAATTATGAGCAGCATAACTGAGCTTTGGACGAAAAGCAGAAATACATTTGAAACAAAAACATTAGCTCAAATACTTTCATTTGCGGTTGATGGGAAATTAAAAGATAACAATTCGACTTCATTGGAGTTCCGTGAACTTCTTGACCAAGTACCATTCAAACTTCTCAAACAATTTGCAGACAGTTGCCTTACTGAAAAATTTGAAGATGGTGGATTTGCTTTGCAAGATATCATTAACCAAATTGGCACTCGATTAGGGTTCACCTCAGAACATGGACTTTATAGAGGTAAAAAAATGATATTGGTTTTGATGGCATTTGGAAATCAAAGGAAGGACACAGCATAATTTTAGAAGTAAAAACGACAGACGCTTACCGCATAAATCTTGATACAATCGCCACACATAGGACAAAACTCATAGAACAGGAACGTGTAAATAAAGCACAGTCATCAATTCTTATTGTTGTTGGGAGAGAAGATACAGGAGACCTCGAGGCCCAAATTAGAGGTTCAAGGCATGCATGGGATATAAGACTATTAAGCACGGATTCATTACTTAATCTTTTAAGTCTCAAAGAGACACTTAATGACACAAAAACAATTCAACAAATAAATGAGTTATTAAAACCAAAAGAATATACCAGGATTGATAAATTAATTGAACTTATCTTTTTGACATCAAAAGATTTGAAACTTGATGAGCCTGTTGAAGAAGAAATTGAAGAAATAATAGAAAAAAAATCGAATAGGTCAGATGAACCAAAATTTGCTACCGTTAACTTTCATGATGATTGTTTAACCAAGATTCAGCAAAAGCTGCAAATAAACTTTATAAAAAAAACACGTATTGCATACGCTGAAAAAGAAAAATCTGTTAGTCTAATTTGTGCAATTTCAAAAGTTCATAAACAAGGAAAATTTGAGAAGTATTGGTTTGCATTTCATCCACACCAAAAAGACTTCTTAATAGAATATTCAACAGCTTATATTGCTTACGGCTGCGGTTCTTCGGACAATACATTCCTTATTCCATTCTTTGAATTTGAACCATTACTAAAAAACATGTGGATTACAGAAAACGAAGACAGAATGTATTGGCATATAGTTATACATCACCGTGACAACAGATTCCTATTGGCACAACCAAGAAATGAAAGCCAAGATTTGCTTGATATAACAAAATATAAACTGTAGAGTTTTCGCTGTTGTTGGTACTTGTAAATACAATTAACAACCCAACAACAACCACTGCACCCTATTCAGCATAAGCCGCAGTTGTGCTTCCCAGACAACTGCCGAAGCTATAACCAGGATACCTCAACCAATTATATTAAACCGTCATTTTTAAATTTAAGAGCAAACTTCATTTGCAAGAGTACTTAACTACTACCCTTCGCCGGTGCCACCCAAACCTATAAGGTCTGCAGTGCTACTAAGCCGGGCGGCAGACCTTATAGGTTTTATTCAAGTTCTGTGGCATCTTTCAGGTAAATCGGTTGTTCGTGGTAGTATATAAATTGTTCTTTGCCTCCATACCAATCCAACACTTCATTTCTGCATATCATAGTGGGTGATGTACTCAGAAAGGTTTTGTAAGAAGTCCAATGCCAATCCGCAATATCTATAGCATAACCATGATGCACCGGGTTTTTATGGATGTAAAAAATAGTAGCTCCAAACTGTTGGTCACTCTTTACTTCCACCCTTCTTAAATAATCAATAAACAAGGACCCTTTTCTTCCAAACATTTTGTTTAAAGATTTGGTGTAACTATTTAAAAAATTAGAGAATTGTTCCATTATAAAATCAGGAAGCTGTTCTGTTTTAAATTCCTTGTTTGGTTTCTTCCTTTTATAGAGGGATTGAATGGCTGCCTCGCTTTTAATTCTTACCATAAAATGAAAATGATTGGGCATTAATGTAAAGGCAAACGTATCTGCAATGGGTGCTATGTATTTTAAATAGCGCTTTAGAAAGAACCTGTAATTTTCTTCATTCCTGAATAAAATTTCATTGCCAACAGCACGACTCAAGATATGATAAGTGCAGTCTGGAAAAAGAGGAATGTGATAATCAGACATAAGATAACTTTGTTTTGAAAGTACAAAATTTACCGAAGGAATATACTCCTATACTCCAAAAATATATGAGAACTTCCCCAAACCTATAAGGTCTTGCAGCGCTGCAAACCTGGGCGGCAGACCTTATAGGTTTTCCAATGACAACTCAGCCAAAAGCTATCAGCATTTTACTACTAAGAATTTGTTCCAGGCTGCGGTTGCTTACCCACCACTATATCCACCACTTTATTCAAGGTAAGCCCCTGCACAATAATAGAGAAGATCACAATAAAATAACAGCAGCTCAGGATAATTTCCCGGTACACCGTAGGCCTTAGCGACAACGCCATTGCGATGGAGATACCACCACGCAGGCCAGCCCAGGTAAGTATAGTAAGATTAGTCCGGTTCACTTTTCGCAATTCAAAAATGGCATATAAAGAAACGCTGAACATTCTTGCCAGCAGGATGATGACAACGGAGACAATACCAATCAACCAGTAGTGACTCAGGAAGGGTAACAGCACCAGTTGCAGGCCGATCATTACAAACAAAATAGTGTTCAGCACACTGTCCAGCAACTGCCAGATACGCTCCAGGAAAAGGTCGCCGGGATGATCTTTTCCAAAGCTATTATTGCCTACTACCAGTCCCGCCATCACCGCCGCTAAAGGAATGGATGCATGAAAGCGGCTGGCGATCTCCGCAATGCCCAGCACCACGGCCAGTGAAATTAAAAACATGGTTTGATAATCCTTGATGGATTTAATGAGCCGGTAACCAACAAAGCCTGCCAACAACCCGATCACAATACCACCAATCACTTCAGTACTGAACAACCGCAACATTTCAGTCATGGAAAACTCCTTTACTGAACTTTTAGCAATGCCCACCAGTGTAATAAAAAGAATCAATCCAACAGCATCATTAAACATGGACTCACCCGAAATAATGGTTGCCAGTTTGGGTGGAATCCTGGAGGTTTTAAGAATAGTGCTTACCGCAATGGGATCGGTGGGTGAAATCAATGCACCGAAAATAAAACAATAGATCAGCGGCAGGTTAATGTTTAACAGCAGGGTGACTCCATAGATCATTCCGCCAAAGGCAGCAGCGGAAACCAACACACCCAGCGTACTCAATATCAACACAGGCCGTCTTAAAGCTTTTAGTTTTTGATAATCAAAATGCAGGGCACTGGCAAAAAGCAAAAACCCCAGCAGCACATCCAGTAATACTTCAGAAAAATCGATACTGCGTGCCAGCGTAATGATGAGGTTAGATTTTTCATCCCCAATCCTTCCTATGATCAATACTACTACAGACACTACCACCGATATGGTCATCACGCCAATACTGCCCGGCAGTTTGATGAACCGTTCATTCAAATAAGAAAACCCGGCGCTGATGATAATGAGTAAAGTAATGATAGATAATATGTCCATTGTAAATAATCTAATTATAGCTTATGCTGCCTGCTGTATAATTACGCAAATATAGTTTGGCATTATTTATTAAGACAATAAGACTGCTGCATCCATCATACTTCCAATAATCCATATTGTTTATAGTTAAAGTGCAGTCAAATTTTTTAACTTTATCTCCTTACTTCAGCTTTTTAAAACATAACAATATGAACTTAGTCCTCAACAGTATTATACTCTTTGTAAACGATGCAGATCAACTAAAAAAATTTTATGTTGATAAACTAAAGCTGGAGGTAGTGGAGGAAATCCCGTCAGAATGGGTGCTGCTAAAAGCAGGAACCTGCACAATCGGTCTTCATAAAATCGGCCAGCAATATCAAAATCCATCCGGCAGTAATGTTCTATCAGAAAGCAATACAAAAATTGTTTTTGAAACCACCGGAGACCTGGCTCAGATAAGGGAAACTTTGATAAAAGAAAATGTAAATCTCAGGGAACTAAAAACTTTTGACAATTACGACTACTGGCTTTGTGATGGTGAAGATCCGGAGGGAAATGTGTTTCAGCTAAAACAAAGGAAATAAGCAATGAATTGTACCTTTTTTTGCAGGCCATTCAAAAAAATCACCGGCTATCCAATTTTGTATGCAGTTATTCCCGGCTTATTATCTTTACCGCATAAAATATAATTAAGTATGAATAAGTTTAAGTTTTTTATTATTCTTGCTTTTGGAGCTCTTTTTCAAAATTGCAGCAACAGCGCCGCAAAAACCGGCACCGGCAGCAATACGGCTTTAACAGCAGATGAATATGTTTGCCTCCCCTGTGGCCAGGATTGTGATACCACTATATCAGCAAAATCAGGTTCGTGTAATACCTGCCACATGCAACTGGTAAAAAAATCATCCATTGTATTCAACAAGATATTACCAAAGGATCTTTATAGTTTTATACAAAAAAAAGGCAACGACAATATTGTGTTGCTGGATGTACGTACACCAGAAGAATTCAATGGTACGGCGCCTGAAAAATTTGGCAGGTTAAAAAAAGCCATCAATATTCCTGTGCAACATTTGGAAGAAAGAATAAAGGAGCTGGATGCATACAAACAAAAAGAGATCATTGTATATTGCTCTCACAGCCACCGGAGCCCTGCCGCCAGTTACCTGCTTACACAAAAAGGTTTTACTAAAGTAACCAACCTGCAATATGGCATGCACATGTGGAAACAACAGGTTACAGATAAAGAAAGCAATGACAGTTTATATGTGAGGCAGTAATTAACTTATGATCTTCTATTAACGATAACAAAATCACTTTATCTCAAAAACATAAGTACCGGCATCTATTGACTGAGCATACACATTGCCTGTAACAATTTGCCTTGCTCCATCTTTGTATAAGTGTTGTTTACTGCTTACTGCAAGTGTAACATCAGCGGTGCTGTTGGGAGGAATGGTAACAGTATAAGTTATTTTTTTACCAATGCGTTTCCATGCAGATTGTATTGTACCAAATGGACTTTGATGGGATGCACTGAAATGATCCAATCCCGTTACAAAATAAGGTTGCAGCAAAACATTTTTAAATCCCGGTGATGATGGATCTGGTTTGATGCCACCTAATGCTTTATACATCCAAGCCCCTATTTCGCCAAACATAATATGGTTCAGGGAAATATCAGATTGGGCATCGATGGGCCAATTTTCATACAAGGTAGTTGCACCATTTACAATCCACCATCCCCACGATGGGAATCGTTCACTGGCTGCCAGTTTATATGCAAGTTCTGCATAGCCATTTTCGCTTAATGCATTCAGGATTGCTTTTGTACCCAACAACCCCACATCCAGTTTAATGCTGTCTGCTGCTATTTTTTTGGCAAGACTGGAAGCTACTTTTGTCTTCATTGTTTCGGGTACCAATCCCCAAAAAAGCGGCACACTTAATTCTGTTTGTAAACCACTTCCATAAAGACCTGTTGCAGTATCCAGGTATTTTGCATTGAATGCATTTTTGATCTTTATCGCCAGTTCATTGTATTTTTTATAATCATCTTCTTTACCAAATAGTATTGCAGCACTGGCAAGTATGCTGGCATCTGCAAAATAGTAAGCCGTAGAAGTTAGCTCAACAGGTGCTTTTGATTTAACAGGAATCCAGTCACCCAGCCCCCATGTTGTAAGCCCGGAAGGATATTCATCATTGATATGATCTACATACCGCTTAATATTATCATAACAATCTGCCAGTGCTTTACTGTCACCATAAAACAAATAAATGTTCCATGGAATAATAGCAATGGTACTTGTCCAGTCTGGCCCGTTGGCCCATTCGTAACCCCAACCGCCTGTTGGAACAATCGCAGGCAATACACCATTGGGTTGTTGCTCATCCCGGTGATCTGCCATCCACTTTTCATAAATAGTGATGCCATCAAAATTATACAACCCTGTTTCCACTGCAATCTGCCCGTCACCTGTCCAGCCATTTTTTTCCCGTTGCGGACAATCAGTCGGATAACCAAACAAATTACTCAGGTAAGAATTATTAGTAGCAGTCCATATCTTATTGAAAGTGGTATTTGAAGAAACAATATTTCCTACAGGTGGTACATCGCTGTGCATAAAATAACCAACAAGATTTTCCTTAGATAAAGCAACCGGTTTATTACTGGTTACTTCCACATATTGAAATCCTTTATAGTTAAAGTGCGGCATAAATGTTTCTTCGCTGCCATCACCTTTTAAAGTATAGATATCTGTTTGAAAAGGGTCCTTGTCATCGGTGGGGCGGTAGTGTGCATCTATGTTTGACTGATCCACACGGCCATTAGTATGAAGCCGTTCTCCATGTTTTAAACGAATGACTGTACCCGGTTCAGCTTTCAATTTTATGCTGCTGACTCCTGCAATATTTCTGTCCAGGTTAAAAACATACACGGTATCACTTATTTTATTCATTAATGCAGCGCTGATCCTTTCAGTATTGCGAATGGGATGCAGCATCTGTGCAGTTATAAACTGTGAAGGTGCCGAACAATAATTCACTTCCTTCCAGGCGCTGTCATTAAAAGATGCTTCGTTCCAATGAGGGATTTCTTTATTTGCATCATAGTGTTCGGCAGTATAAATGCTGTTAAAAGTCACAGGACTTAAGGTGGTTTTCCAATCCTTACCAGTTACAATAGTTTCAACTGAACCATCATTATATTTTATCCGGAGATTCATACAAAAGGATGGCCTTGCCCGCCAGGGCGCTTCATGAAAATACCATACTGCTGTGGACTGGTGATTGTACCAACCATTGCCCAGCATCACCCCCACCGCATTATTTCCCTGCTGCAAATTGGTGGTTACATCATAAGTGACATACAAAGTCCTGCGGTCGAAACGGGTGTACATCGGATCAAGCCGGTGATCGCCAATTTGCTCCCCGTTCATATACAACTCATATAAACCTGCCGCAGCAATGTATGCCCTTGCTGAAACGATTTTTTTATTTACAGCAAATGCTTTCCTGAAATACGGCGCAGGCTTCAGGTCAATATCTCTTGTATCATTGATCCAGGCACCTTTCCAGTTTGCCATATTCATCATACCTGTTTCAAAACTGGATATGTTTGAAACTACAGCATTACCATCTTTATCCCAAACCTTTACGGCCCAGTAATATTTTGTAAACGGTTCCAATTTTTTGCCATCGTAAACAACCAGCTCTTGTGCATCATTTATCTTTTCAGTTTGCCAGGCGTTTCCCTGTTCATTGCTTATTTCTAAAGAATCGGTGCTGGTAAAAAGCTGGTAAGCGGTTTGTTTAGCCCCTTGTCTTCCATCATCCATTTTCCAGGATATACGGGGCTGAGGAACATCGATACCTAAAGGATTTGCAAGGTGTTCACATTGCAGACCAATAATTTTAACTGGCGGCTGCGCCTTTACCTGCAATTGGGAGAGAAATAAAACAACAATAATGATCAAACGAAATTTTTTGCCAGGCTTCATCTGTTATATTTAAAAATCAAGATAGTTAAAATGAATTACAAGATTGTACTGCTGTGCTTTTATAAAAATAAAATCATACTGCGGACCAAACTTACACCTGTATTATTTTATAAACAGCAATTGCAACTAAAAAAATTATGCTTTAACTTTAAGGTCATGAAAAAGCTCATCTTTCAAATTCTCTTTGCATGCATTACCCTTGCGGCTTCTGCTCAATCTGCTAAAACAGAAATGTACGACCTGGTGAAAAAACTATTGTACGATAGCACGGGCTATGAGAACGTTGGTGACTGGGCCGTAAGCCAGCCAAAAAAGTTCCCGGTTAAATGGAAAGCAGATAGAATAGAAATGAGTGAGGATACCAGTATTAATTTTTTCAGATTGGGAACTGTTGACATTACTATTAAAGGCCGCAGTTTTATGGAAGCTGCCCAGCCTGTTAAATGGAATATCATGCTCAAGGGGCCACGTATGGGATACACTTCTTTCAGTATCATCAGTTCTCCCGGCACAGAAATGCAGCCTAAATATAATATTGACAGCCTCTTTGGCAACAAACCCTTTAAAGCGAAATTGCTGAAAAGCTGTGATGCTAAAACACTCGCTGGTTATTACTACTACGAATTAAAACTTCCCAAAAAAGACCTTGCATTTATAAAGGTCAGCTGGATATCTGTTAATGGAAAAACAGCCACCAGGATAGATTGCTACGATAGCTGGAGTAAATATGCAGTAAAACTGGATTGCCCTAAATAAGGGGCATAGACCATTTCATCATTCACAATAAGCTGAAACATGAATGCTGTTATTTTCACCGGTCATTTCCTGCATTTGTATGAAACAGAAATCATTTCGAAACTAAAACTACTCACCACTGCCCACTGCCGATCAGTTAAAAATTGAACTCGGGTCAGTTATAGAATGTCTTTGAATGACCACTAATTTTCAAGCACATTTCATTTAATCTATTTGATAAATAAACCTTTCCCTCTCAGAGACTAACTCCAAAAATAGTAACCAAACAGAATTTTAATAATTTTTTAATAGTAAATTTTGAATTTAATTCTGCATTTATTTAATTTTACAGAATAACATTCGATTCAAGTTAAATCTACAGCCATGGAGAATGAAATTATTTTAGATAAGATTGACTTTGGTATACTGAGGTTAATGCAGGAGAATGCCCGTGTCTCCAATGCTGATCTTGCCAGGGAATTGAACATGGCTCCTTCGGCAGTATTGGAAAGAGTAAAAAAGCTGGAACAGAAAAAAGTGATCCTCCAGTTTACCACCCGGTTAAATCCATCACTGCTTCACCAAAAGTTATTAGCATTTGTTTTTATGAAAGCTGCCGATGGCCTTGGTTGCAGCACCACGGGAAAAGCTCTGGCAAAAATTCCGGAAGTACAGGAAGTGCATCATGTGGCCGGAGATGATTGTTACCTTGTAAAAATAAGAACTACTGATTCTGCTTCACTGATGGAGTTAATGCGAAATGAATTCAGTAAGATCCCAAATATACTTTCCACCAGGACCACTATTGTATTAGAAACCGTGAAAGAGCAACAACAATTGATCATTCCTGAAAAATAATAACATGCAAACTTTAAATAAAAGAACACCTTCTTCTTTAATGGTAATGGTGGCATTCGCCACGGTTTATATTGTATGGGGTTCCACCTATTTTTTTATACAAAAAGCAATTGGCAGCATTCCCCCATTTTTGCTGGGAGCACTTCGCTTCATCATTGCAGGCCTTATCATGTTAGGCTGGACCAAATTAAGAGGTGAAGAAATATTTGTAAAGAACGACATTAAACATGCAGCAGTAAGTGGAGGATTAATGTTGTTTATTGGAACAGGTGCGGTGATATGGGTGGAACAATATTTACCCAGTGCCATGGTAGCCATTATGGTATCTACAGGGCCGCTGTGGTTTATATTACTGGACAAACCAAACTGGTCAAAGAATTTGAAAAGCAAATCTACTATTGGCGGACTGGTTCTTGGCTTTGCTGGTATCATTTTACTATTCAGTGAAAAAGTGATCAGTGGATTTTCATCCAGCGGCAACCAGCATGATCTGGCTGGAGTCATCATATTGATCATAGGCTCCATGGCGTGGGCAGGAGGTTCATTGTATTCAAAATATCATTCCTCCAGTGGATCTGTTGCTGTAAACATTGGATGGCAGATGCTTGCGGCAGGAATAGCATTTATTCCAGGAAGCCTTTTAAGAGGAGAGATTCAAACGCTGCAATGGAACACTATTTCAACTGAAGCATGGTTGTCTGTTGGCTATTTGATTTTCTTTGGATCTATTGCAGGCTTCAGCGCCTATGTATGGTTGCTGCAGGTAAGGTCGGCCACACAGGTAAGTACACATGCTTATGTAAATCCTGTGGTAGCAGTGCTGCTGGGTGTATTTTTTGCTAACGAACATATTTCACTGCTTCAAGTTCTCGGGCTGGTAACCATACTGGTTAGTGTATTAATGGTGAACATTGTTAAATACAGGAACAACCGCTTTGCTCAAAAACAAGATGCATTAGTTAAAGACCCTGAATCAGAAAATCCTGTAAAGAAACTATATCAGCAAATTATTCCCGGCACTACCCAGGAAAGTGCATGTTTGGATGCAAAATAAATATGGTTGAAATATATTTATACAGATACTATAAGGCCTTCAAATTATTTAATCCGGCGGATTATTGATGTTTAATATTTAGTAAAAAATGATTTACACTTATTACTAAAAAAAAGAGATGTCCGCACTTGAAAAGCTGCGGACTTTTTCAGTACCTTATTATTATAGTAAGCTAATACCGGTAACATAATTACAGCAGGAATAACACCATATAATATTTTAGCGTATTTACTTTGCAGTACCTGGTCGAATTAATTCTTATGAATATTTCCATCTTCTGTGTAAAAGAAAATTCAACACGACTAAATTTTCTCCCCCAGGTTTAATAATGTTGGTAAAAATATTCTCTTTTATGCTGAACATTTCTTTAACAATTGAAAGCGGTTTTGGCACGGTTCTTTTAGATGAAGGATAGTACAAAAGTTATTTAATCATCCTAAAAATTATTATCATGAAACATTTATTTACACTCATAAGTATTGTAGCTGTAATGGCCTCGTGTAAGACAAAAACAATGGACGAAACTAAAGTGTTGTCGGCAACAAAAGAAGCTGTTGAATATGCCGAATTTGTAAAATGGAAAGAAGCAAAAGAAGCAAAGGCAAATGAAAAAACTGTAGTGGTGTACAAGACTGTTCCGGTTAGAACAGTTACAAGAAATTCAGATGCACCGGTAGCAGCAACGTCCACTAAAAAAGGATGGAGCAAAGCGGCAAAAGGCGCAGCAATTGGAGCTGGTGCTGGTGCGGTGGCTGGTGCTATTATTAATAAGAGAAACAGGGCCGCAGGTGCCGCAATTGGTGGCGTATTAGGTGCAGGCGTTGGCTACGGAATTGGCAGGGCGAAGGATAAAAAAGACGGACGCTATTAATTCTTTATACCCCTCAGGCGGAACCTTTGCAGGTTCCGCTTTTTAATATTCAAATTCTTACGTTGAACTATATTGATCTCATACTAGCAACTGCAATTATCATCTGCACCTGGATTGGTTACAAAACGGGCTTTATCAATTCTTTTTCAAGGATTATTAAATGGGCAGGCGCTTTTATAATTGCCTTACTGTATTATCCTTCCGCATCTTTCATCATTGAAAATAATTTTGCAATGCAGGATGAATGGCTATTGTCATTATCTTTTTTAATCATTTTTATTTTTAGTTTTTCTTTGTTATCCATTAATCTTTTATTTTTTAAAAAATACTTTAACAATTCAGTTCAGAAAAGTTATAAAAACCGTATTGCAGGAATTATTCCTGGTTTTTTTACAGGCATTTTTGCAGCAACCATTATTTCAAAAATATTAGCATCTTCTTTTTTGATACAGGCTACTGATGAAACCAAAAAGAGTTTGCTCTCTGCATCGCTTGAGTATCCATCAACAATGGTTAGTGCTGAACTGAACAGCATTTTTAATATTTCTGTTGATCAGAAAATTTCCGGTGCATTTGAATCAGGAACCCTCTCAAATGAATTGGATGAATTCACATGCCATAATTTTAATTCAAGAGCTGATCTTGAAGACCGGTTACTTCAATTGGTGAATGCAGAAAGAATAAAACATGGATTAAAAGCACTCATTGCAGATACTCCAATGAAAAAGGTAGCACTCATTCATGCTTCAGACATGTTTACAAGAGGCTATTTTGCCCACGGTACCCCAGAAGGAACTGATCCATTTGAACGAATGAATAAATTAGGCATCAATTTTATCGTTGCCGGAGAAAATCTTGCCCATTCATCGAATCTTTTTTCTGCACACAAAGGACTCATGAAATCACCTGGCCATAGAGCCAATATTTTAAACCCTGCATTTGGGAAATTAGGTATCGGCATTTTAGATGGCGGTGCAAAAGGATTAATGATCGTACAGGAATTCAGGGATTAAAAACGACTCTTTATATCCATTATCTTCTTCTTAAAAGTGAATTAAATAAGGATACCAGTGTATTAAAAAAATAAAAAATCTTCACAATCGTTTGCGAAAAGGTTTACGCTCCCATTCTTTTAGTTTCTTCATTAAAATATCAGAAATATCCGTTTATAATTCATCAACTGCAGTGATGTTTCAACTAAAATTTCGTTCCTTTATTCAGCAGTATTACCACAAAGATGTAATATCATTTCTTATACTGCACCTATTGCAATATTTGAAACGCCATATAAAAAACCTCACTGCGATATGCTACAGAAAAACGCTTATTTGATTTTATTTTACCTGTTCATTACAATGATTGCGGGTGCACAGGATGTAAATGTCATCACAGAAAGTATGGGAAATATCAAACTATCTTTTCTGTTAGATGAAAAAGGCAATCCTAAGTATGCTGTTACTTACAAACAAAAAACTGTTATCAATCCATCACAACTCGGATTTATTTTAGAAGGTAAAAAATCATTCAACAGCAATTTTGTTTTATTGGGCAGTGATAAAAAAAACGTAGATGAAACATGGACACCAGTTTGGGGTGAAGTAAACAACATTCGCAATCATTACAATCAGCTAACCGTTGAGTTGCAGGAAAAGGATGCCCCCAAACGCCTGCTGAATATTGTGTTCAAAGTGTATGAAGATGGTATTGGTTTCCGGTACGAATTTCCAGGACAACCTGATCTTAAATATTTTATTGTTACAGATGAAACCACCTCATTTAATCTTACAGGTGATCATAAAACATTCTGGATACCTGGCGACTATGATTCTAATGAATACGCTTACACCACTTCTAAATTAAGTGAAGTGGATGGCTGGAAATTACCCATCATATCAAGCGAACCTAAAAGCATTTATGAACCCGATCAGTACGCAGTGCAAACACCGCTGATGATGAAAACAGCAGATGGCTTATACATCAATATTCATGAAGCTGCATTGGTAAATTATCCTTCCATGCAACTACACGTAAACAAAACCAGCCTTAGTTTATCTTCTAGTTTAGTACCTGATACTTATGGTAATAAAGCTTACCTGCGTACACCTTCTCATACACCCTGGCGTACTATTATTGTTAGTGATAAAGCAGAAGATATCCTTGCATCCAAGATGATTTTGAATCTGAATGAACCATCTAAGATTGAAAACACTGCCTGGATACAGCCCATGAAATTTATGGGCATCTGGTGGGAAATGCAAACAGGCATTGGAAGCTGGAGTTATGCAGATAATCTTGATTCCCGTAATCCATCAGGAGCTTTAGTACCACACAATCACCATAGTGCAAACATGGCTAATGTTAAACGCTATATTGATTTTGCATCAGCGCATGGAATTAAAGGCTTGCTGGTAGAGGGATGGAACACAGGTTGGGAAGAATGGTACGGGCACTGGAACGGAAAGAATTTTGATTTTGTAACACCCTACCCTGATTTTGATGTAAAGGAAATTGAAAACTATTCAAAGCAAAAAGGAGTGCAGATGATTATGCACAATGAGACCAGTGGAGATGCTGCCACGTACGATCAGCAGATGGATACGGCATTTCAATTTATGAACCGGTTTGGATACAATGCTGTTAAAACAGGTTATGTAGGGAAGATCATTCCCCGGGGTGAACATCATGACGGACAGTGGATGTCTAACCATTATATACGTGCCGCAGAAAAAGCAGCAAAATACAAAGTGATGATCGACATGCATGAACCTGTTCGGTCTACAGGACAAAGCCGTACTTATCCGAACTGGCTTGCTAGTGAAGCAGCAAGAGGAAATGAATTCAATGCTTTTGCAGAAGGCAGCCCACCGGAGCATGAAACCATTCTTCCATTTACAAGATTAATGGGAGGGCCAATGGATTACACACCGGGGATTTTTAAATTGAAAGGTTACGCAAAAGGAGCACCTGACAGGCAATTGCACAGTACCCTTGCCAAACAGTTGGCACTGTATGTAACTATGTACAGTCCACTGCAAATGGCTGCCGACCTGCCTGAAAATTATGAAGCACACCTGGATGCCTTCCAGTTTATAAAAGATGTAGCTGTTGACTGGGATGACAGCAAAATAATTGAAGCAGAGCCGGGAGATTATATTACGATTGCAAGAAAAGAAAAAGGAAAAGCCAATTGGTTCGTGGGTGCTGTTACAGATGAGAACAACCGGCTTAGTTCTGTTCCGCTCAACTTCCTTGATGCTGGCAAGAAATATTTGGCCACCATTTATGCAGATGCAGAGAATGCAGACTGGAAAAATAATCCTGAAGCATACAAGATTGAAAAATTCATTGTAAGCAATGCAACTGCTTTAAAGATTAAACTGGCAGCAGGTGGTGGTGCTGCTGTGAGTATTATACCTGCCGGTGATAGCGATATAAAACAATTGAAAGTATACAAATCAAAAATAAATTAACCGGTCTTTACTACAATTTTTTTGAAATAAAATGAATGATAAATCTCTTGGAGGATAAATCAAATCAACGGAACTTAGTCAAAAAAAAAATGACTTATACTCCTTCACCAGACAGGTATGAAAAAATGGTCTATAACCGCTGCGGCAAAAGTGGCATATTATTGCCTGCCATCTCTCTTGGCCTGTGGCACAACTTTGGTTCAGTAGATGTTTTTGAAAATGGCAGAAGCATCGTCCGCCGTGCATTTGACTGTGGCATTACACATTTTGACCTTGCCAATAATTACGGCCCGGAACCAGGCAGTGCGGAAGAAAATTTTGGTAAAATATTGAAGCTGGACTTTGGTGGCAACCTTCGGGATGAATTGATTATTTCCACTAAAGCAGGTTATTTAATGTGGCCCGGCCCTTACGGCGAATGGGGTTCAAGAAAATATTTATTATCCAGCCTGGACCAGAGTTTAAAAAGGATGCAACTGGAGTATGTTGATATTTTTTATTCTCACCGGCCAGATCCTAACACACCGTTGGAAGAAACTATGATGGCATTGTATACTGCAGTAAAAAGTGGCAAAGCTTTATATGCAGGCATCTCAAACTACCGGGCAGAAGATGCAAAAAAAGCAATTGAAATTTTAAAACAATTGGGCACTCCCTGTTTAATTCACCAGCCAAAATATTCCATGTTTGAAAAATGGGTGGAAGGTGGCTTGTTAGATGTGTTAGAAGAAGCTGGCGTAGGTTGTATTCCCTTCTCGCCATTGGCCCAGGGCATGCTCACCAATAAATATTTGAAAGGCATTCCTGAAAATTCAAGAGCAGCTAAATCTACCGGGCATTTACAAACTTCGGAGATCACAGAAAAAAGATTAAAACAGATAACTCAACTGAATGATATTGCCCAACAAAGAAATCAATCTTTGGCGCAAATGGCATTAGCATGGTTATTGAAAGATAAGCGTATCACCACCGTACTAATAGGAGCCAGTTCTGTGGCCCAGTTAGATGATAACCTTGCCTGTTTAAATAACGTCAGTTTTTCTGAAGCTGAGTTAAATCAAATTGAAAACATACTGAAAAGCTGACAATCGCTTCGTAAAATACTTTCAATTGAATCTTAAATAAAGTAATTAAAAACAAGCAAATGTTTAAAGAGGCAATTGAAAAAGCTGCAAATTTTACAAGACCGGTTCATACCATTACCAGGACTTATACTGGCAAGCAAATCATACCCGGAGCCGCTACCTTGTTTTTTGTAAATGAAGAAGGCTATGCCGTAACCTGCAAACATGTAATAGAATTACTGGCTGCTTCGGATAACTTAAATATTAACTATTCACATTTCAAACAAGAAAGGGAAAAGCTGCCCAGGGATAGTAATTACAAAAAGCATTTAAAAGGGCTTGAATTAAAATATAAATTCACAGGAGAGTCAGTTGCCCAGATCAAAAACACTTTCCTGGATTGTGTAGATAGTATGTCGGGGTTTACCTGGCATCTGCATCCTGACTATGATCTTGCAATTTTAAAATTTAACGGCTTTAATAAACTGCTGTATGGTGACTACGCCATTTTTAAAAAAAGTCCGGCACAAATATACCAGGGAGAATTTCTTTGCAGGCTTGGCTTCCCTTTTCCGGAGTTCACTAATTTTAAATACAATGAAACTACAGATGATATAGAGTGGACCAATACCGGTGTTAGTGGTTCACCCAGGTTTCCTATGGATGGAATGGTGACCAGGTTTTTAGCAGACAGCAATAAATTATATGGTATCGAATTAAGCACTCCCGGATTAAGAGGACAAAGCGGCGGGCCATTATTCAACAAAGATGGCATTGTATGTGGTATGCAATTTTCCACCAAACACCTGCACCTCGGTTTTGATATTGTTGAAAAAGAAATTACTGTAAACAATAAACTAAAAACTGTTTCAGATTATTCATTTATTCATTTGGGACAGTGCATTCATTCAGATATCATCAAAGCTTTCTTAAAGGAGATGAATGTAAAATATTATGAAGAGGAATAAAGAAGTTAAATAAAAAAGAGCTCAATATGAGCTCTTTTTTTAAAAATAGTATATCAGTTAGTTATTACCACCTGTTACCACCACCGCCACCACGGCTTCCACCACCACTATATCCACCGCCGCCACCGCGACTACCACCACCACCGTATCCACCACGGCTTCCGCCACCACTTCTTTCTTCTCTTTCTTTAGCTACAGAAACAGACATTGCTCTTCCTTCTACTTCTTTGTTGTTTAAACTTGACATAGCTTCTTTGGCTTCGTCATCGTTTGGCATTTCTACAAAACCAAAACCACGTGAGCGGCCTGATTCTCTGTCCATGATAACTTTAGCTGAAGAAACAGTACCGAATTTGGCAAACAGTTCGTTAAGTTCAACATCACTTGTGTTGAAGCTTAAATTTGAAACGTAAATGTTCATAATCTTAAAAATTAATAAATAAAAAATAAAATACCTGTGAAAGTAACCAAAGAGAAAATTTTTAAGAAGAGAAAACTAATACGTTGGAGAAGTAAAAAATTGAATCTATCTAAAAACGATGTGCTCATTGAGCTAATATCACGAAGCAAATGTAGGGTTTAAAGTTTATAAACAAACATTTATTTTTTATCCGCTATTTTTTTACTAAAGTCATTGAGCAACAGCCATACAATAAGCTATTGGCAAAGCTGCCAACTAAACAAGCATAACGTGTATCAACCCGATTCAATTGAAAATTCTTAAATAAATAAATTTTGAACATCGCCGCATTGCATTTATTTTTAAACAGCAAACAATACAAATGCAATAAAATAATAATGATTAAAACAATTTTTTTAGTAGGAATTGGCGGAGCTGCCGGCAGTATTTGCCGTTACCTTACCTCCGTTTTCATTTCTAAAAATTATCCCTCAAGTTTCCCTTTTGCAACATTTACAGCTAATATTTTAGGTTGCCTGATTATTGGCTTATTATTTGGACTTTTTGAAAAACAACATTTGGTTAATCCCGATCTGAAGTTTTTATTGATAACAGGATTTTGCGGTGGTTACACCACCTTCTCCACCTTTTCTTCAGAAAACCTTGCTCTCCTGCATGCAGGGAATTACGTTTCTGCTATCACTTATATGCTAACCAGCGTAATAATTGGAGTATTTGCAGTGTGGGCCGGTATCATAATCACTAAAATTTAATTGGAGGAAGCTTCCATTACTATTTTGATTCCTGCAATATTTTTATCTGCATTACAGTAGAAATACTTAACGCTCTTTGTTTAGCCAGCATCGCATTGGTTCCTTCAAACAATTCATCTACAGTTTGTGTAAATAATTTATTCCACTGGTTAAAATGTTCTGCTTTTAACGGCACCACCCTGTTAATATGTTGATGAATGATCAATGGGTTGCCATCATAGCCACCTGTATAGAACAACACATTTTCCCAAAAATCAAACATCACCGGAAAATGTTTTTCCCAGTTCACTTTAGCGATATCATTAAAAATATAGCCGATGGTATCATCAATTTTTACTTTGTCATAAAAGCTTCTAACCAGCAGTTCAATATCGGTCCTGTTTTCAATATCCTTTTTCATGATTGGTTTTTATGCCAGCAAGGGCTGTAGTTTTCTTAACAACTCTTCAGAGCAATGTTGCTGTATCAATGGAAATAATATCCTTTCCTCCTTGCGTATATGTGCATCCAGTTCGTTTCCTAATTCGTTTAAAATTGCTTCCTGGTCTGCTGCATCTTTTAGTGAAAGAAATAATTTCTTTAATAATGTATGTTCGCTTACTATTTCCTCAGCTACTTTTGCAATCGATGGATGAACTGGCCCCACCTTCTTCAGCATTTCTTCTTCCTTTTTAAAATGTTTCTTCAGATCATCTTTGTAAAATTGGATAGCATATGCCGCCTTGTCAATAATGGTTGTTGGCAAACCTTTATAGGCAGGCGCATTTCGTTTGATAAGCTGGGCCAGTATTAATGCACCATGATGTTCCCTTGACAAAGGGGCCAATGATTCATGCCTTTTCATATTATAGATCTTTACGGTTAAACTTCCTGGTGCTAAGCCAGGCTGGAATCACAATCCATAAAATCAAAACCAGTAATGATATGATAAAACCTGCAGTAGTTCCAAAAAAATCTTTGAAGATGGCACCGGTATATCCCATCAATGCAGATACATCCATTTTCAATAATACCAAAATCCTGCTCAGATCAATCGGGTTAAAGGCACTAATGCCGATCATGGCTTTTTCTAATGGATAATCTGCAAACTGAAATAATAGGAACAGCACCAGTCCATCAAAAAGCAAAGAGAAATATAACCACAATAAAATAGATACACCAATTCCTTTGGCTTTATCTCTTGTTTTAACAGTAGCCAGCATGGCTATAGCCACAAAAATTACTGACAGTAACAAACCTACTACCAGCATAATCAAACCTGTAGCAGTAAACTCATAAATTAAAACAGGAATACCCACACCAATAAAAAAGGCAAGACTTAATGAACAGGCCAGGCCTGCAAAAATACTCAGCCAGATCGTTCTTCTTTTTAACGGCTGACTTACCAGTAATTCTAAAAACTCTGCACTATTATAAACATAAATGGAAGAAAATAAAATACTCACCAATGGTACGATGATCAAAATAATATTTAATAAACTCAGCAAACCTTTGGCACTATTATCTTCCAAATTAAAAATACTAAAAGACAGCAATAAGAGAAATACGGTATAAGCCAGTACGATCTTATTGCGGAGAATATCTATGATCACATATTTAATTATTTTCTTCATGGCTTCAATTTTTTAGCATTACAGATGCGATGGCTTTGGATAATTTTTCCTCACCTGTGTCTGCCCGCAGCTCACTGATACTTTTATGAAAACACAATTTGCCTTCCTGCATAAAAATTACCTGCGTCACCAGGTCATCCAGTTCACTCAATACATGAGAGGTAATCATGATGAGTTTGCCCTTTGCTTTTTCTGCAATGATCTTTGCCTTTAGTATTTCAGAAGACACTGGATCAAGGCCTGCAGTCGGTTCATCCAGTATCAGCACTTCCGGGTTAAACAAAAATGCCAGCGAAGCACTCACTTTTTGCCGGGTGCCCCCAGATAAGGTACGCATGCGTTTGTCTAATAATTTATCAAGACCAAATTGTTTTATGAGCTCTTCATCCAGTTGTTCATCTTTCTTATTTCGGATGTCTTTCATCATATCCAGCACCTGGCCAATGGTCATGTTATCAGGATAGCGGCCAATCTGCGGCATGTAACCAATGTTGGCACGGTACTGCCAGTTATGCAAAATATTTTTCCCATTAAAAGTAATAAAGCCACTATCGCAAACCACCATACCCAGGATACATTTGATAAAAGTAGTTTTACCGCTGCCGTTAGGCCCGATCAATGCAATGCATTCTCCCTTATTGCAGGTAATGCTTACATTATCCAGTGCTTTCAGTTTTCCAAATTGTTTGTTGATATTATTGGCAATGATCATAACGGCAGTGATTTCATTAATGGATGATCGTCTTTTAAATTTTCTGGAGTAAGGCTGGGAATTACTTTCTCTGATTTATCCATCAGCGATACAATAAAACTGTGAAACAGGATCATAGCTGGTGGATTTTGTTCAACGATCATACTATACATACTTACGGGCCTGTAGGGCACATCACCAATATTATCCCGGTTAAGATCGTAGCCTTCATATTTATCCCAGTAATTATTATTGAACCGGTTCAGCACCAGTGAACCATTGGTGCCCACATCAAAAGTGTTACCGATAAAATTATTTTTCTCCAGCACAATATCCGAACAACTCGCCTGTATCTTCAATGCCCAGCCATTGCTGCGGAAAACATTTTTCTCCATGTGAATACGGTTAGCACCTTCTGCATAAATAGCCATCGTATTTTTTTCAAATCGATTGTTTTCAATATAGCTGTCGTTGATCTCTTTCAGCAAAAGTCCGTAGGCGGCGTCGCCCCAGTTTTCTTTAAAATAATTATTGAACATTTTTACTCCTTTAGAAAACATCACAGCCACCCCTGCCCCATTATTCTCAAAAACATTGCTGATGTAAGCATCATCATTGGAGAACATAAAATGCAAACCATACCGCAGGTTTTTAAAAGAATTGTTTCTCCAGATAACGGAGTTGGTTACAAACTCAAAGTAGATGCCATCCCTATGTCCGCTGATAGTATTGGCGATGATCCGCATGCTGTCACTCTTCCAGCAGTGAATACCGTTACCGCTTTGCTGCTCTTCTATTGCATTAGCGGTAAGGATATTATTTTTTATGAGGCAGTTAATGCCATACTGAGAATAAATACCAAAAAAAGCATCATTGATAATGTTATTAATAATAGTAACGTTGTGCCGGTTATAAATTTTTATTGCAGCATAATCTACTATACTGGATACGCCTGAATGCTGCAGCAGAAAACCATCTATTGTAACATTATCAGCATTGATGGAAATGATCTCGTATTTTTTCTCACCATCCAGCACCGGGTGATTGATACCTTTTAAAACCACCTGCTTTTTGATCAGCAGGTTCTTTTCATGGTATATTCCATTGTCAACAATAATGGTATCTCCATTGTTTGCAATAGCCATTGCTGCTGTAATAGTTTTATATTGTTGTTGCATGCCTACCTTTATGTTAGTAGCATTTACCTGCAGGCAACAGCAGCATAATATAATAACAACGTATTTCATTTGTTGATTTTATCCCAGCTAACCTGTTCAGCTTTTAGCTGTACAGACATTCCCTTCATGCTGTCTTTATTTTTAAATGCAATTACGTTACCGTTCATTGGTCCACGTATCTCCTCACTCTGCAATAAAAAACTTTCACCAGCCTTTATCAATGAATGATCACCGGAAAAGTCAACAAGGTAAATGTCTTTTATATCTTTTTCCTCAACCATTTTAGCCTGAAGAAATGAAAGGGTACAATGCACATCATCAAACTTATAGACCTTACCTTTTTTTGTGATCACTTCTGCTCCATACTTTGCATCCGTAATAGTCATCTTGCAGAAATAACAATTGTCTCTGCCGGTTACAATCGCCTCCGGCCCTGTATTACAACTTTGCAACAGCAGGGAAGTAATCAATACTGCAACGGCAGGAGCAAATTTCGCTTTCAGCTTTTTGAATCTTTTCCATTCAATTACCACGCAGACAAGTGATAAAACTCCAGCGCCAATAAATATCCATCCACCAATATCCGGAATTGAATAGGCCCCAAAGTTGAGCAATTGTTTAAAACCGATCAATGGAGGCTGGTAAGCCATGCCAGGCACAATGATAGCAGCATTAGGATCAAGGTTGTGACCATAATTATACTCCCATCTCCAGAAATCAATCATGGCAATAACACCAAAAACAACAAACAATATAAACAGGATGTTTAACCAGTTTCTTCTATTAACAATGGCCACGAGTAAAAATGCGATTGCAAAAAACACAATGCAATATGGCAATACGGTGAATTCAATAAAGTCTTCATTGTGCAATGTCTTCATGCCGATATAGTGATTCAAACCATTGATAATATCAACATTCCCTTTTAATCCGTTGGCATGTATGCTCAGGCTGAGCCCCTCAGGATATTGAGGTGCATCTAAATCAATTCTCCAAATAGGTAAGAATAATACAATCACTAAACCAATCGCAGCAATCAACAGTAACAGCCTGCTTATATTGCTTAATTTATTTTTCATCTTAGATCATTTAATATTCATTTCATCAAATCAATCATTTGTTGGATCTCTTTATTTCTTTGCTGGTGGCAACAACACACCGTCTATCACATGAATAATTCCATTAGATGCAACAATAGAAGCAACGATGGTGGCACTGTTGTTTAGCATCACTTTACCATCTTTCACACTCAGGGTTACATTATCACCATTTACCATTCCCAGTACCTGGCCGTCTGTAAAGCTTTCCGCTTTCATTGCTGCTACGGTTACATGATATTGCAGTATATTTTGCAGATCTTCTTTTGCCTCTGGTTTCAATAAACCATCAACCGTTCCGGCAGGTAATTTATCAAAGGCTGCATTGGTTGGTGCAAACACAGTGAACGGGCCTGCGTTTGATAATGAGGTAACAAGGTCTGCGGCTTTTAAAGCTGCTACCAGGGTTGTGTGATCTTTAGAACCTACTGCTACTTTCACCACATCTTTAGCAGACTCATCGTCCTTCACTGCTTCCTGTCCGCCTGCTGCTGGTACAGCTTCTGTTGTATTATCAGTTGGTGCTGCTGCATTTTCAGCAGTGTTATTACATGCTGCTATTCCACCCAGGATTAAACAAGCTAATATTAGTTTATACTTTTTCATATATCAAGGAGTTAATGGTTATAATTTATTTTTTGAACCGGGCCAATTGCTGTGATTATGCTTCAGTGGCGTCGCACTCTTGTGCATTTAAATGCTATTGTGCAATTCAAAAAACGCTGAAAGAAAAGCTCAGCAATATGTATTCGGTACAAGTGAGTGACACAACGATCCCGTACGTACGGGATAAAAGACAAATGCTGGTCACAAAATTTTCAAACAACTTTTAATAAAGCCAGCCGGTGTAAAATGAAATGTACTCACACCGGCCAGCAGTTATTTTATTTAACAGCAGCACTGTCTGCTTTAGGATAATTTTTTCCCGTACTGAAAGTAATTGGCACAGTACTTCCCGGAGGTGAAACTCTTAAGTAACCCTGCATTTCCTGGTGCAATGCACTGCAGAAATCAGTACAATAGAATGGATAAATACCAGGTTTGTCCGCAATCCATTTTAGTGTTTGTGTTTCCCCTGGCATAATGAGCAGTTCTGCATTATCAGCACCTTTAATGGCAAAGCCGTGCGGCACATCCCAATCCTGTTCCAGGTTGGTAACATGGAAGTACACTTCATCGCCGGCCCTGATACCTTCTATATTATCAGGAGAAAAGTGAGAACGGATACAGGTCATGTACACATGTACTTTATTTCCTTCTCTCACCACTTTGGTTTCTCCTTCGCCTTTAGATACATAAGGATTAGTGTTCTCCTCTATCTTGAAAAATTTAACTGACTTATCCCTGATAACACTTGCAGCCACAGCCTGTGCATAGTGCGGTTCTCCAATAGTGGGGAAGTCCAGTATCAACTGCATTTTATCACCACTGATATCATATAGCTGTGCACTTTGTGCCAGTTCCGGTCCTGTGGGCAGGTAGCGGTCTTTGGTAATTTTGTTGTAAGCAATTAAATATTTGGCATTGGGCTTTTTGGTATCGCCACCTGGTATACATAAGTGACCAACAGAATAGTAAGTGGGTACCCTGTCCAGTACTTTCAAATCAGCAATGCTCCATTTTACCACTTCGCTTGATACAAAGAAAGTAGTGTAGGCGTTGCCTTTACCATCAAACTCTGTATGTAAAGGGCCAAGGCCTGGTTTCTTTACTTCACCATGTAAAGCAGCTTCGTATTTAATTACAGGAATTCCTTCGTAATCGCCATCGTAGGCTTTATCTGCAATGGCTTTTTGCATTTTAGTGAAACTAAATACAGGTACTAATGCAGCCAGTTTACCACTGCCTACAATGTATTCACCTGTTGGATCCACATCACATCCATGCGGAGATTTTGGACATGGGATCATATAACAAATGTCTTTTAGTTCTGAGGCATCCAGCACCGTTACTTCTGTTCTTATTTCAGATTTAGCTGTATGACTTTTTTCATCGTACACATTGTGTGCATATTTCACAGACTGCTTTCTTCCTTTACCTGCCTTTAAATATTCTTCTGCTTTTTTCCAGTTAACTGCCATGATAAAATCTTTGTCTCTTTGAGAAGCATTTACTTCCAGCAACGTACTGGCCTGTTCTGTGTTATAACAGCTAAAGAAAAACCATCCGTTAGATTTTCCTTTACCGGCATGGCTAAGATCAAAATTTACACCGGGGCATTTAAGCTGAAAAGCAATATCCATTTTACCATCTGCTGCGCCTACACTTATAAAGCTGATATATCCTTTGAAATTTTGTTTGTAGGTATTGATGGGCACATCGCCATTGACATCATCCGGAGGCACACTAAATCTTGTACCTGCCACTACATACTCCGTATTTTCTGTAATAAAAGGAGAACTGTGATTACCTGCACTGTTAGGCAATTCAATGATCTCGGCTGTACGGAAAGTTGTAAGATCAACTCTTGCCACACGGGGTGTATTATTAGCATTGGCAAAGATCCAGCGGCCATCAATTTCACCATTTGTTTGTGAAAGCTCTGTGTGGTGCTGATCATCCCAGGGTACAAAGCCATGCGATGTATTTAACATTGGTTTTGTTTCTTCGCTGTAGCCATATCCTTTTTCAGGATCTACAGAAAAAATAGGGATCACTCTCAGCAATCTGCCACTTGGCAAACCATACACACTCATTTGTCCGCTGAATCCGCCTGAAACAAAATTGTAAAATTCATCATACTTACCGGGTGCTACATAAGCTTTGGCAGCAGCACCAGAATTAACGGCAGTTCCTGCATTTTTCGGTTTGCAGGAATACATTAGCAGCATCATGCATACAATTGCAAGTGCTGCCATACTAATCTTTAAATGTTTCATGTTATAGGTTATTTAGAAGTTGTTTTTTATTCAATTATTTAACGCCGTCATTCTTGCGCATAAATTCATACAATGCCCTTGCATCATCATCACTTAAATTTTGATTGGGCATGCGTACCAAACATATTTCCAGCTGTGCCTGAGCCTTGGGATCCTTATTGAGCATTGCATCTGTATTGGTAGTAAAGTTCATGATCCATTCCGGGGTATGCCTGCTGGTTACCCCTTTCCAACCAGGGCCCACTAACTTTTCATCTGTAGTCTTATGGCAACTGCTGCACTTTACGCCGTACACTTTTTCACCATTGTCAGCCATAGCAGCATCTAACGTTGCTCCAACATCTACTTTAGTAAACTTCCCCTCCCCTCTTTGCGGATCATAAGATGGGTTACCATTTTCTGTATTTTTTGTAGCATCGTAAGGGTCTGTGGCATCCTTTTTATCGCTGCTGCCCCCGCCGCCGCAGGAAGCGATGAGTGTTGAGAAAAATAAAATGACTGCTAGTTTTTTCATAACAAATTTTTTTGTGTTTTTTAAATAATTGATAACACAAGATTAGTCAGTGTGAAATTTCTACTTTATGCGTTGAATCATACTTTTAAGAATAGGTGGTAAAAGAGAAATATTTGTACTGTAAACATGATATTAATCATACAAAAGAGGCTGAAAGATCATTCAGTAAAGTTTACATTTCTGTTAGTTTTGACCCCGAACACAAAATTTCTTCAACAGCATGATAGACATTGATGTATTACTTGCCTTAGGTGCGGCTTATAAAAAAGTAGCAGCAGGAGAAACTATTTTCAGGGAAGGCGCTAAAGCCTCCTTTTATCACCAGTTAGTAAGTGGCAGTGTACGATGGGTAAATATTGATGATGATGGAAAAGAATTTATACAAAACCTGATTGAACCGGGAGAGTGTTTTGGAGAAATGCCACTGTTTGACGGAGAGCCTTTTGCCGCCACGGCTATTGCTGAAACCGATTCCGTTATAATACGGTTACATACGGTTTCTTTTCAACAGCTTTTGATGGAAAGACCAGACATTCATTTTGCATTTAGTAAAATGATGTCATTGCGTATCCGCTATAAATTTCTTTTATTAAAAGAATTAAGTAAACATAACCCGGAGAACAGCATCATCAGCCTGCTGAATTACATGAAACAAACTAAGAAAAACATTTGCGGCAAATGTAATAAGGTGAATCTTACCCGCCAGCAAATAGCCAACATGACCGGGCTTCGTGTAGAAACAGTAATACGAGCCATGAGGCATCTTCATGATAAAGGGCAGTTGTTGATTGAAAAAGGAAAAGTGTACTGCTGAGTATGATTGTAATCACATTAGCTTATTCAGGCACTTAGTTACTTTGCTGTAAATATTGGCTATGCCGTTTCCGCTTCATCGTTATTTTAAAATTGCTTTATTTAACCTGCTCCTGATAGCTGCTATTGGTGTGATCTTACGATATAAAATTGCTTTCTCCCTTCCTTTCATTGACCAGAAGCATTTATTACATGGCCACTCTCACTTCGCTTTTGCAGGGTGGATCTCACATGCACTGATACTATTGCTGGTTGCATACCTTGCTGCACAAAAAGATGAATCAGTTTATAAAAGATACCGTTGGGTAATCAATGCTAATTTAATTACTGCATACGGCATGCTCATTAGTTTCCCCCTGCAGGGGTATGGATTGTATTCCATTATGTTTTCCACACTTTCCATTTTTGTATCGTATGCATTTGCCATCATGTATTGGAAAGACCTGAACAGTTTACCAGAAAAAAAAATAAGTCACTCATGGATGAAAGCAGCTTTGTTGTTCAATGCCCTTTCTTCTGCAGGCGCATTTGGGCTCGCCTATATGATGGCTACAAAAAACGTACATCAAAACTGGTACCTGGCTTCTGTATATTTCTTTTTACACTTTCAATATAATGGCTGGTTTTTGTTTGCCTGTATGGGCCTTGGTACGGATAAGCTGTTGAAAAAAGTAGCTCCTCATACTTTAAAAAGAATATTCTGGCTGTTTGCAGCAGCATGTATTCCAGCTTATTTCCTGTCTGCACTTTGGTTACCCATTCCGGCATGGGTATATGTGTTGGTGGTAATTGCAGCCTTCAGTCAGTTGGCAGGGTGGATCATTACCATACAACAAATAAAAAAGCAATTGCCGTTTATTGGCGTTACCATAAATTCTTTATCCAGGTGGCTGCTATTATTATCAGCTGTAGCCTTATCCATTAAACTCCTGCTTCAGCTGGGCTCTACCATACCTTCACTCAGTAACATTGCATTTGGTTTCCGACCTATTGCAATTGGATACCTGCACCTGATCTTACTGGGTGTAATCACTTTATTTCTGCTGGGTTTTATGATTGCTGAAAATCAGATTCAATTAAACCAACTTACTACCAGCGGCGTTAAAATTTTCACTGCAGGCGTCATCATCAACGAAATCTTTTTAATGATACAAGGCGTTGCCGCTATGATTTACAGACCAGTGCCTTTTATCAATGAAGCACTGCTGCTTGCAGCCGGCATAATTTTTTCAGGGATCATTTTATTAACCATCAGCCAAGGGACAACACATAATAGAAAACTGGAATTGTAATATATCATCGTGAAGGCTTCCCATCTTGGTCTCTTAAATGGAACATGGGCAATCTAATTATGCGGTCACTGCTTTCCGGCATGGCATATATATGTATCTCCGTGTTAACCGGGATATTAGTCATATGAGCATGGCATTTGATCACACGAATTTGATGCTGTAATCATTAAAAATAAAACCTGTATTAAGAATAATAGTCCATATTTTAATTCCATAAACAATAAAATTGTTTGTTATTCGTTGGCCTTATTATATCAAAAACTATATTTAAGTTTGTAGACAAAGAGTTGTATATCAATAATCATCTGTTTTTCTATATTGATTTTATAGTTTTTTAATCCAACCCTACTTATGAAAACACTTTTACAATTTCTTGCTTTCATAATCTTATCTGCAACAGGCTCTGCACAAGTAACCTCTGCTCTCATTAAAGCTAATTTTGGTGTAGATGCTGAGTTAAGAGCCAATTATTTTAATGGCGCAGCCTTGCCTGGAAATGATGACTGGTTCATCAATGGTAACCTGGGTACAGGAATAGCTGTTATAGACACATCAGGAGCATCAGCAATTTATAACGGGTACCTGTCAAATATGGCAAGCAGAAATCTCCCAATTATCAGGAGAATGAATTACCCCCCCTTTTCGGTCATTAATAATACGCTTTTAATGGACGCTGTATTTGTCCGTGATTATCATGGGGATGATTCTACTGTTTATGCTTCCGGTTCAAATAAAAACGGGATGAGTCCAGTCAATTGGGCCAGCCCGGTGGCACAATCCATACCAGATAAAAATGAAATACTTGATGTATTCGTACATGTAAAAAGAGAAGGTATTTCAGCGGCAGATTCATTATGGATGTTTTGTGGTATCTCCATAGAAAATACCACCGGCAACCGCTATTTTGATTTTGAAATGTATCAAAGTGACATTTTCTTTGACAGAAATACACGAACATTTACCGGATATGGCCCCGATGCAGGGCATACATCCTGGCAATTTGATGCCAGTGGAAATATTATTAAAGCCGGAGACATTATTCTTACATCAGAATATGGAAGTGCTGGTTTAACACTAATTGAAGCAAGAATTTGGATTGATAAAAGTTCTCTTTCAATAACCCCGGCTGCATTTAGCTGGTCTGGTCAATTTGACGGAGCAAGTAATAGTTCTCAATTCGGCTATGCCAGCATCGTACCTAATACATCAGGTCCTTTTTATACAGGTTTGCAGTGCGGTTTACTAACATGGGGCGGTCCTTTTGGAATTGTATTGGGTAATAATTCAGTTAAAACATTATACTCTGCACGGCAGTTTATGGAATTCGCTGTGAATCTTAGTAAACTTGGACTGGATCCTGTTAAGTTATTGGGAGGTACAACCTGTGACAGGCCATTTCAAAAAGTAATGGCAAAAACAAGGGCCTCTACATCTTTTACTGCAGAACTCAAAGATTTTGTGGCTCCTTTTAAAATGTTTGATGCACCCAAGGTTGATCTATTTACAGATGTTCCTGTTTTTTGTGGTTTTGTAAGTACCAGTAATATCAGGATAACTAACCCAATCAACACATCGATATACAATTGGTCCACATTAGATGGCCACTTCGCTGATACATCTGTCAAAACATCTGTGTATGTTGATGCTCCCGGCACCTATATCGTTACACAAAAATTAAATACAGATTGCTCTCTTTTCTCATCAGATACAATTACAATTGATTACGATTTAGACTGCGGCATTCTTCTTAATAATGATCTGTCATTTTCAGGAAGTCTTTTAAATGACAGAGTTTATTTAACATGGAATGCGCTAAAAAATGAACCAGTAGATAATTATGAAATTGAAAGGAGTACAGATGATATTCATTTTTTTGCAACAGAAAAAATATATGCTAAAACAAACAGGCCGTTGAATGGTAAATTATCTGCTGCTAACAATGTTCAAAACACTTCAGCTACAGTTGTTTATTACCGGCTTAAAGTATCTAACACCGGAGGTCAATACAAATATAGTAACACTATAAAATTTGATCTTGCAAATGGCATTACTAAATCCAGGGTCAATATTGCGCCTAACCCGATTAAAGATGTGGTAAAACTCAATATCCTCTCCAAATCTGCAGGAAAAATGCAAATTAGGTTGTATGATAATGTTGGTAAAATAATGAGGGCAGTGTCTTCTTCCGTTCAAAAAGGTTCCAATACTGTCAGCCTGAGTAATTTTGAAACATGGCCAGATGGTATTTATACTTTAAAAGTTGTTTTAGGCAGCGAGGTATTTATAGAAAGAATTTTAATAGGTAAATAAAAGATCATTTAAAAAATATCTCCAGATTTCCCAACTTATACCTTCTTATTAAATTATTAAAAGGAAAGGGCCGTCAATATAGACAGCCCTTTTCCTTTATTCAGTATTATCAAAAGTACTTCTTACTCTTCCTCATCAAAGCTCATCGCTTCTTTAGTAGTCATCAGTAATTCGTATTCTTCTTTACTTCCTACAATCATGTTCTCAAACTCACGTAAACCAGTACCCGCTGGTATTGGGTGCCCGGTTATAACGTTCTCTTTCAAGCCCATCATAAAGTCTGTTTTACCCTGTATGGCCGCAGAGCTTAATACCTTGGTAGTTTCCTGGAAGGAAGCTGCTGATATCCAACTTTGTGTACCCAATGAAGCTTTAGTGATACCCAATAACAATGGAGAAGAGGTAGATGGTTTTGCATCACGGTATTCCACCAGTTTCTTATCTGCTCTTCTCAGGATAGAATTTTCTTCCCTGATATCACGGATAGTAACAATCTGACCTGCTTTCAACTTTCCGCTTTCGCCGGCTTCCGTAATTACTTTCTTATCGTAGATGTTATCATTCTCCATATTGAAGTCTAATTTATCTTCAACATCTCCTTCTAAGAATATAGTATCACCAGCATCTTCAATCGTTACTTTACGCATCATCTGGCGAACAATCACTTCAATGTGCTTATCATTGATCTTCACACCCTGTAAACGGTAAACTTCCTGTATCTCATTCACCACGTATTCCTGTACTGCAAACGGACCTTTGATTGAAAGAATATCTGCAGGAGCAATTTGTCCATCGCTCAATGCTGCACCAGCTTTTACAAAGTCACCATCCTGCACCAATATCTGGCGGGTTAATGGAAC
>JAYWII010000121.1:0-91254 GCA_043788995.1 Chitinophagaceae bacterium
GATTACGAAAGAACTAAAGAGTCTGCTATTAGTTTTGTTTATATAGCAATGCTTAACTTAATGGGTAAAAAATTTAATTAACTCAAACAGCTTCTTAAATAAAATTGATAAGTTACTACAGCTTTATATTCAAGCAGGGCAAAGGAGTGTTACTAAAGAAGAAAATCAGTTATTGACCAAATATCATAGTTGCATGCCTGATGACTGGGACTGGGAGAAAGATGATGTAGACCCCTTAGCTCGGCATAGGATTGTAGGAATTATGAAGTAATTAAAACTTATATTAATTATTCTTGATGCCTTCAAAACTTATAACCTATAAGGTCTTGCAGCGCTGATGGCCCGAGCGGCAGACCTTATAGGTTTTGCACCGGTTACTTCTTCGTACCTGGATTAAATGTTCGCCAGCTATGCCAGAATTCCTGGTATGCAGATAAGGCTTTTAAAGAAGCGCTTCCGTTGATTCCCTTTCCATTAATACTGTATTGAATATTATTTTGTACCAATGTATCATTGTTCAAAGTAACAGTATTGGCTGCACCAGGGTTTTCAAAAGCAAAAAAACTTTTATCATCTTTTGCTAATACTACAATGATATTTTTACCATCCAACCGATCATGGATAATGCGTTGCTCTTTTAACTGGTTCCAGTCATACGCCTTTTTTTCTTTACCAGCCTTTACACCAATCACCCATGATTTATCTTTCCAGGAAAGGCTATCCGTTCCGGTTAGTTCTTTACGGCTTTTTCCACTTTCATAGTTTCCGGTGGTGTCATACATTTCCTTAAAATCTGGATCTTCCTGCATTACCAAAGTACCCGGATTTAACTCCAGCCATTTTGTTAAGGAGGTCTGTGTGCTGAAAAATTCCGGCAGCTTTTCTCCTTTTAATTTACCGGTAATGGCTTCCCCCGTTACCTGGCGCCACCAGCTTTTGGTAGTGGCATCTTCAAACATAGCGTTGAAATGATCCATGCCTACTAAACGGAACTGCTCGGGCTTTCCGTTCACCAATGGTTCATACACACGGCCTGTTCTGCAAACTGTGCAATAAGTGATCAGCAATGGTTTTCCACCAACCGTATCCTGCACCTGGTGATGATACCCGAGGAAACGAATGGGATATGCTTTTGCCTCACCATTGTTTGTTACACCAATTACGAGGCGGGCACTGTCAACTTTATTACCGGCAGCTGTTGCCATCAAAACTTTTCCCGGCTTGTAAAACATATGGTCTGCTGCCATGTTGAAATTGGCCATGTAAATCACTACTGCTAATGCCAGCAATGGAATGGCTACTGTCCATTTACGCTTCCAGTTTGTTCTGAACAAACCTATGAGCAATGCAACAGTAAAGAAGCCCCTAAATACCCAGCGCCATTTGTATAAAAAATAGGCTGCATCAATACTGTTCATCCGCTGACTGCCCGGCATGGGCATGATGAGATATACATTCAGTATTTCAAACAACAACAGGCCCATGAAGCCGAGGTAAAATATTTTTTTCATTTTGTGTAATTTTTTATTCACTCTTATGTATTCAACCCCTCCGGGGTTGTGATCATCATTTTATTTATCCCCCGGATTTCATCCGGGGTTATTTATATTTAAGTCCTTCGGACTTTTAAGTAATTAATTAAAAGATTGTCAATTACTCATTTGCTTGCATCATACCCTGCATAGCCTTCCTCTGCTCTTTGTTTTGCTCTTTCAATATAGTAAGTTTTGTCTTCCGGTGCCCAGGTTGCCAATCCATCTACATAGCGGTTGAACATGCAAAAAGCTGCAGCTATTAAAACGGTATCGTGTATTTCTTTGTCTGTTGCACCCTGTTCCTTTGCTGCTTCAATTTGCTGTGCGGTTACTTTTTTTCCTCCCTGTTGTACGCTGGCGGCAATGGATAATAATGTTTTCATTTTATCAGACACTGCCGAAGTGCTAACATCTGTTTTTACTCCATCTATAAAACTGGTATCACATTGAAAGTAATGTTGTGCTAAACCGCCATGCACATTTTGACAAAAGAAGCAATCATTCAAAGATGATACATACGTAGCTATCAATTCTCTTTCGCCACGGCTTAATGTATTATTATCATCTCTTAATAATACTTCTGCTAAATTATTTAATGGTGTTGCCGTTTGCGGACGGAAAGCCATTGGCCCACGAATGCCGGGAAAATCATTTTGTAAATCAATATGAGCCATTGCTAATTTTTTTATTCAAACTTAAAAAAAGAAACCTTCCATAACAACAGAAGGTTTCTTTATAATTATTTTACTCCGTGTTTGGTAAAGGGAATGAACTCCATACATCATCGTTTGCCCTGTCAATTGGTAAAGTAGCCAGCCGATCATACCTGCGAAGGTCCAGCCAGCGGTGGCCTTCAAAGAAAAGCGAATACCTTCTTTGCTCCAGCATTTCATTGATGAGTACAGCCTGTGTTACAGCACCACTATAATCCGGTAAATTATGACCATTGCGAATTTTATTGATTGCAGTAACGGCATCTCCTAAATTATTGCTCTGAACATTTGCTTCTGCATAAATCAAAATCAGTTCTTCATTCCTGATAATGGGTACAGGAGCTGTACTGCTTGTATAAACCCATACATCCCTGTCACTGGTAAGGCCACTGTTGCTGGCAGGTGCAGTGCGTAGCGGGGCTTTATCTATCCTGTTATCATTGGCTTCAATATCTGTTGCGTAAGTTGGATGCGCCAGTCTTATTTCACCTGCACTGTTCTGCGGATAAAAAGCAGGGTTCAACTGGTCGCCGGAGCCGGTACCAAATACATCGTACACTCCTGTATTAAAATTTTTATTCAGGCCAAAGAAAGAACCTGTTAATGCAGTAAGTGCTGCACCCCATTGTTTGCGGTAAACAGCTACTCTTGCAGCCAGTGCCCTGTTTACTGAAGTTAATCCTGCTGCATCATTAAACCCTGCAAAGCCCGATGATAATGGAAAAGAAATTTGTGCAGTTGTTAAATCTGCTTTTGCCTCATCCAATAAAGCTGCAATAGCGGTGAGACTTTCATCGTAATTTACGATGGGGCCCAACTGGTCAGGATTGGATACTTCTATTCTTATACCATTGGCATTGGTCAAATTTAAAGTAAGCAGTAACTGATACGCTTTAATTGTTTTAGCAAAGCCTGCATATCCCTTTTTTTCTACATCAGAAATGAGTGTTGATTTATTGGCTGCATCAATGAGCAGGTTACAATTTTTAACCACACGGTAACGGCTGGCCCAAACATTTACAATGTAGAAACCAGTACTGTTTAAGGTAGCATCATTTGCACCCAGCAAATCAGTATAATAACGTGGGTCTGAATTGGAGAAACGATAAATTTCCCTGCCAATAACACTTACATCATCCAAATAAAAACCAAGGCTGTTGCGTAATGCAGATTCCGTACCACTTACTAAATTATTCAATTGGCTTTTATTGGCATTGTTTAAAAAATCTTCTACGGTTGGACTGTTCAGGTTACCATAATCTTTTTTGCAGGATGAAAAAGAAAAAGCCACCAGCATGAACAGCAACATATTTATATTAATCAGTTTTTTCATGATTCTCTTTTTAAAAGTTAAGGGTTAAATGAAAGGCTGCTCTTTTAGATGCAGGGTAAGGCAATACATCCAAACCAGAAGAAAAACCAGCACCAAAGTTGGAGACTTCAGGATCGTAACTTGGATATTTGGTGATGGTGATGTAATTGTTTAACGATGCACCTATCTGTATACTTTTCATAAAATTCATTGGTAGTTTATTAAAAGTATAATACAATCCAATTTCCCTGAAACGGAGATAGGTTGATGATTTAATAGAGTTGACTGCTGAGGCACCAATCTTCATGATCCTGTCCAGGCCATCCGGAACATGGTTACCATTTGCATCCGCATCCCAGTCGGGGCTTGTTCCACCAAAATCACTTTGCAAATTTGTAAATACTACATTTTCACCACCATTTTTCCAATGCACCAGCATACGGAAACTTAACCTGTTCTTAAAAGTAATTTCATTAAAACTGTTCATCTGGAAATCAGGTTCCTGGTCGCCCCAAACTTTTATTGGCGGGCCATTCACTACATCGTCTGTTAACCCGATAATTTGTGTGGCTGATTTTCCTTCTTCTATCTGGAAGGTACCCAGCAACACACCGGCAAGCGAACCCAATTGGACCGGCGCTGTAGTTAACCTTGTTACCTTACTGCGGTTAAACCAGAAGTTGACAGAAGTATTCCATTTAATATTTTTACTGGCAACAGGAATTGCATTCAATCCAATTTCAACACCCTGGTTACGCAGATCCCCTGCATTCACCCATTTGGTAGAAAATCCGGACGATGCAGAAACCCTGTCTAACAAAAGAAAATCAAATACTTTTTTGTTATAAAAAGTTAATTCCATGCCGAGCCTTCCTTTTAAAATACTAAAATCGATACCGGCTTCCAGTTCTGTTTGTCTTTCTGGTTTGATGTTTGGTTCACCACGTTGTGTACTTACCACGGAGCCAGGTAATCCTTCAATATTTGAAACAGATAAAGAAGTGAACTTACTTCCATAAGCAGGGAAGTTACCGGCCTGTCCATAAGCGGCACGTATTTTTAAGTTATCAAAAATACTTTCACCAATACCCAAACGGGTAAGATTTATTGACACACCTGCTTTGGGAAAAGCATAAAATTTTGATACATCGCCATTATTGGATGATCTGTCGAAACGTACACCACCTGTCAAAGTAACTGCATCGTTAATGGTTGCTTCTTCCTGGATAAAAAAGCCGTTGTCTTTATTTTTTGTTCTGAATTGCGTAGCGGTTAATGCACCTGCCTGGTCAACATTTGACTGGCCGGAAATAACCTGTGTAGCCACGTTCAGTAAGTTGTTGAAATCGCCGGTTTCCTGTGTGGTACCAATGGATGAAGTAAGAGAAAATTTATCAGAAGGTGTGAATGTGTTTACCAAAGAAAGAATATAGTTGGTATTCAAATTCTTGGTAAAGCCCTGTATGGAAGTTCCTTTATTTACCTGCTGAAACTGGAGTGTGCCAGGGAACAATGCATTGGTTTGAAGATTGTAAAAATCAAAACCGCCTCTTCCTATAAATTTTGTAACCGATGTATTTCCTTTGAATAAAATTGCTTCCAGGTTGATGCCTGTTACAAAACGGTTCACACTTTCATTGTTCATCATTTTATCCCTGGTTTCAATCGGGTTGCTGGAAGCATATTTATTCCGTGGATAATTACCGTTGGCGTCAGGATGCAGTTCTGTAAAAGATGGGGTAGATGATAATGCGATACCGAAAGTAACACCGGCATTGTCATTACCGGATAGCCCCCTGTCTGACGAAGAGTTGATATAATTGGTGCTGATACCAATTTTAATATTGTCTGTTATTTTATGGTCAATATTTAAACGGATGCTATTGTTGCTGTAGCCTGTTCTTTTAATAATACCATCTTCTTTTTTGGTGCCGGCAGAAAAATAAAAACTTGTTTTATCATTGCCTCCGTTCATACTGAGTGTGGTGTTTCTTGTAAGGCCAGTTTCGCCATACATTTCCTTTTCGTAATCATATATTTTACCAGCTGCCACAGCGGCTTTGTATTCGCTTATATCCCAGCCATATTGCTGCCCCGGCCCCTGCACAATATCTTCAGTCAATGGGCGGGTACCTAATAATTTTCTCACTTTTACAAAACCCAGATCCTGTGATACAGAGATGTTTGTTTTACCAGCTTTCCCTCTTTTGGTGGTGATGATCATCACCCCGGCGGCCGCTTTTGAACCATAGATAGCAGCGGCAGAAGCACCTTTTAAAATCTCTATATTGGCAATATCTTCTGCTCTCAAATCTGCAATACGATTGGAGGGATTATCCTGGCTGGATGAATTACCGCCGCTGCTTGCGGATGTAACAGCATTCAATCCACCGGAAGTAGCACTGTTATCCATGAACACACCATCCACCACATAAAGCGGTTGCGTATTACCAAATATAGAAGTAACGCCTCTTAGCTTTACTGAAACGCCACCACCGGGTGCACCGGTGCTTGCATTAATATAAGCGCCTGGTATCTTTCCATTGATGGCAGCATCAAAAGTTTGTGCCGGTGCAATACCATCTAACTGTTTGTCTGAGATAGTTGCCACCGCATTGGCGAGATTTCTTCTTTTAACGTTGGTGGCTAAACCGGTTACTACTACTTCATCCAGTCTTGCAACATCTTCTGTTAATTTTATTTGCAGATCGCTTTGCACATCTGCTGCTTTGATGGTTTGTGTTTTAAAACCTGCTGCACTGATGACAACATCTGAATTGGCAGGTATGCTTAATTTAAATTTTCCATCTGCATCAGTATACACTGCAAGATTGGATTGTTTAGCAGACACGGTAACACTTTGTAACGGTGTTCCATCTGCATCAGTAACTTTACCGCTGATGGCTTTTTCCTGTGCATGCAGCCAGCCTGGCAGCAATGCGATTGACAGGATCACCAATAAATAATGAATACTTTTTTTCATTTAAATAGTTTTGTTGTGATTGAATAATGGTTAACAGGGTAACATCTATTTTATTATTTTTTTGGTTGTTGGTCTTTAAAAACATGATTGCCATATCCCTTATCCACTATCTGTTGTGCTCTCAGCGGATAAGAAGACATATCTGTTGGCGTGGTGGTAGCTAATCCATCTACATACCTGTTGAACATGCAAAATGCTGCTGCGATCAATACGGTGTCGTGTATATCCTTATCATCTGCACCTTTTTCTTTTGCCTGAATGATATCATCAGTTGTAACAAATTTTCCACCCTGCTGCACCTTTGCTGCAATGGCCAGCAGTGATTTTAATTTTTCTGAAATGGGAGCCTGTGTATAATCTTTTCTTACCTGCTCTACCAATTCTCTGTCGCCACCTAAATAAATGCAGGCAATTTCTCCATGAGAATGATGGCAATAAAAACAATCATTCAAATAAGAAACATACATACCGATCAATTCTCTTTCGGCCGGTTGCAAACCTTCGTTACTTCTTAATAATATTTCTGCCAGCACACCCATGGGCGCTGCAGTTTCCGGGCTGTACGCCATGGCGCTCCGAATACCTGGAAAGTCGTTGTTGAAATTGATATGTGCCATAATTAGTTTAGGAGGTTTAGAAGTTTAGAGTTTAATTGGAACAACATAACCTTTTGCCATCCGCTTTCCCATTTCTTCATACACAGCAGGGTCAGTGGGAGTAAAACTTGCCAATCCATCCACATACCTGTTGAACATGGAAAAAGACGCAGCAATCAACACCGTATCATGTATCTCTTTGTCAGTAGCACCTAATGCTCTTGCAGCCGTAATATCTGCCGGTTCCACTTCCTTGCCAAGTATCTGTATTTTGCCCGCAATATTCAGTAAGGCTTTCATTTTATCACTTACGTTGGAACGGAACATATCAGACAGTACTTCATCCACCACATTTTTTTCTTCACCATACAAACACCTTGCAGCCGCAGCATGACTGCTCATGCAAAACATACAATCATTTCTATGTGACACATATGCTGCGATCAATTCTCTTTCGGCTTCTGATAATGGAGAAGGGCCTCTTAATAAAACCTGTGCTAAATCGTATAATGGCTTCCCCGTCTCCGGCCTGAACATGACCAAACTCCTTATTCCCGGAATGCCTTCTTCAACTTTTATATGTGCCATAAATATTTTTTAATTCCTCTATGCTTTACTAAATGCCGCATCATTTTTTAATACGGTTTCATTGTCATCAAGTTTATCTTTTGTAAAAAATGTAACTGTTAATCCAACTATAAACACTAATGAAAAAATAAAGAGTGAATTACCATAACCACCTAACTCAGTTACCAGCACTCCAACAAATAATACAGCAATGGCAGTGAGTACCCTGCCGGTATTAAAACAAAATCCTGTGGCAGTACCACGTATATCAACAGGAAATAAATCTGGAATATAAACAGACAACACCCCCTGACTGGCACCAAAAAATAATGACAGCGTAATTATCTCTCCATAAATAATAGGCGAAAAAGAAGTATTGGTTTTAAATAATATCAGCGACATGACTGCACATACTGAGAAGCACAGCAGCATTGATTTTTTTGCCCCGACGGCATTTATTAACCATCCGGACAAAAAACCTCCGGTCAACCCACCCATGCCCAGCATCATCATACTAAGGCCACGTTCTTTTTGTGCATCACCTGTTGTGATCAAACTTTGTATCCAGGTAGGCAACCAGGAAAAGATTGCCCATAAACCAATCAGCATGGTACCAAAAATTACTGAGCCGAGAATTAAATCGGTGCGATGGTCTGCAGCAAAAACAGATTCTTTTTTTATTGCAAGCGGTACAGTTTCTTCTTTATTAAATTTCCATTTTTGTGACTCTCTCAACAACCATATGGAAAGTATGGCAATACCAACAGGAAAGATGCCAACCAAAAATCCCTGCCGCCAGGAAGAAACAAAGTAGTCAATTACACCTGCAGAAAAAATTCCCACCGGAATGGAGATCGATAAGAAACCCATAAAAATAGCCCTTGATTTTTTAGGCCATTCTTCCATCATCAATGTTGTTGTGGTAACCAACACTCCACCTAAGCCAAAACCACTGAAGAAACGGCAGATAACAACAGCCCACCAGTTGGGCATATACCCTGTAAGAATAGTGAACACCCCATAGCAGGCAATGGAAAATATAACGCCTGTTTTTCTACCTGCCTTATCACTGATAATGCCGGATATAAAACCACCCAATGAACCACCAAAAATAAAAACAGCATTGATGTATGCGCTGATATTATTTATTTCATTTTCACTTTTGTCTCCCAGCAAATCCTTTACTGCTACTGGTAAATAAACAGACATGAGTGTAGATATGGTTCCTGCGAAAGCAGTACCAAAAAAACAAATTGCGAATAATAGCCAGTGATAGGATGTTATTTTTTCCTGCTGTTCTGTTGCAATCATTTTTTTATTTTTTCAGATGATCATATCCTTGTGCCAAACGGTTATACCCATTGTTCTTTAAACGTTCACCAAGTCCTTTGTAAAATAAAGGGTCAGTTGGTGTAACCGTTGCAAGCCCATCCACATAGCGGTTATACAAACAAAATAATGCAGCTATTAAAACCGTGTCATGTATCTCAATATCAGTAGCGCCTGTATCTTTTGCTTTTTGTACTGATTCAGCAGTTACATTTTTTCCGCTTTGTTGCACCTGTGCAGCAATGATTAATAATGCTTTCATTTTATCACTCACGGGTGCTGTGGCTATATCGTGTTTTACTTTCGCAGCCGTATCTTCTTCTCCCAGTAAAATATCAGCTGCAGCGGTATGTGCGGTGGTGCAGAAAGTACATTCATTGCGATGTGAAACAACAGTGGCAATCAATTCCCTTTCACCTTCTGTTAATGTGGAAGGACCCCGTAATAAAATTTGCGTTAACTCACGGATAGGAGCAGCCGTATCTTTGCTGTATTCAAGCAGCCCGGTAATACCGGGTAAATGATCTTCTAAAGGAATGTATGGCATACTGGTTTTTTTATTATTATCACTGATTGAATTTTTATTTTTTTCATAAACGCACCGCAAGGGAAACACTTGCATTCCTTCCATCGGATGACCACACTCCAGGGCCTGGATAAAATGTTGGCCGCTTGGTGAAATATTGTTTGTTTGTTAGGTTATTAATATTTGCTTTCAGTTCTAAGTATTTAGAAAAGCGAACCGTAAAATTCATATCTAAAATTCCGTAAGCCGGCACCAGGCCAACAGCTCCGGTAGTTTTTAATGGAGCAACCGTATTTAAAGCATCGGCAAAAGTTTCGGCGGTGTAACTGTACAGTACAGAATAACTGAACATTTTATAGCGGATAGTTGCCCCATTCCGTGTGATCAGATCTGGCGCACTTTCCACCTTGTTACCTTTGATATTAGTGTTCGCATTGCCAGATTTAACATTGCCCTCTGTGTATCTTGCATGTGTAAATGCGGTGGAAGTAAAAACAGAAAGCCCTACTTTTTTGGCCAATACCCAATCGCCCTGTATAAAAATTTCTGCCCCGCTGGTCAATGAATTACCAATGTTTGTTCTGTAGGTATAAAATGTACCCTGGTCATCTGTTTCGGCAAGCGTACCAAAACGCTTGTTATATTGCAATAAAAATCCGGTAATGTCCCATCTTAAAAATTTCCAGCTACCCCTCAGTCCAAGTTCTGCATTGTATCCTTTGGCATCCTGAATTGCTGGATCAACCTTTTCATATAGCGAAGCAGGTATCAAATCTTTAAACAACATCGGGTGGTAACTCTGGCTCCATCCACCATACAACTCCATATTTTTTGTAGGCCTGTAAGAAATATTTACTCCAAGCAAAGGGAACTGGTGTTTGATAGAAACAGGTATTGCATTATCAGGATAATAAGAAATCGTTCCACTCATATCGGTCTGGCCCATTTCTATTCTTGCACCGGCATTTATGGATAAATTATTCAGTAACTGAAATTTGTTTTCTGCAAACAGTGCGACATTTTTTGTTTTTAGATGAACATCCCTGCCCCATCCCGGTGTTACCAATGTGAGGTCATAATCATTGCCGGTAGTACCTTTACCAAGTTGTGTGCGGTGCAGGTCATTGTTCATGTATTGAACACCTGCTGCAAGGTTGCTTGTTTGTTTGCCCAAATGATATTGTTGCATCAAACGCAGTTCGGTAGTATAACTGTTGAACTGGTCAATATCCACCTGCCTGTTGTTGTATTCTAATGTAGCAGCAACAATACTGTCTTTTACATTTGTAGGTTTGTCAAATTGTACGCTATTCCTTGCACCCAGTACTGCAGATGAAGTCAATTGTATTTTGGTTGTACCGGTCACCTGCCAGTTAATGGTAACCGATGGAATATGAATATCCGGGCTAAAGTAATTACGGGAACGGGTGGCCTGTTTTGGATCAGCATAAAACATGCTGTCTGTTAATGGGCCAGGTATGCGATATTGATATTTTGAACGGGCCCATTCTGCACGGATAGAAAAATTTTTGTTCGGTTCATACGAAAGTATGATAGCTTCACTTTCTGAATTGGTATGTTCATTTTCACGATACCCATCCCGTGATTTTTTTTGGATATAAGCGTAGTACCTAAACTTACCAACTTTACCACCAACAGCATTATAACTGCTTATTAAATTAAATGACCCAACTGTATTGATACTTTCAAAACTGAATGGTTTTGTACTGTCGCCCTGTTTGGTAATATAATTAAGCATGCCGCCAAATTGTGCACCATACTGCAATGAACCAGTTCCTCTTACCAGTTCAATTCTTTCCACGCTTTCAAATGGCATACTGAAATGACTGGCAGGATAACCATACATATCAGAATTGGTGATGATACCATCTTTACGAATGTTGAACTCCCACCCCCTGTGTGGGTCAAGCCCCCTTGCTGCAATATTTACCTGGTTGCCGGAGCCATCCATATCATACACAAATATGCCTGGTATCTTTGCAAATACTTGTCGGCCTGTTTTATTGGTAACATCCGCAGGTATTTGGGTAAGATTAATTACTTCTGTCTTCTTACCTGAAAAGATATAAGTGCCCTGTACTGCTGAGAGTGATTTTACAGCATTCCGGTAGAGGTAAGAATGAAGTGTAATGCTATCCAATAATTTTACTTTTATTGATGTATCCATATGAACAGCCCCCTGCTGACCAAAAGTACCAGAGTAGAAAATTAACAGGGCCAAAAATATTTTACAGCTTTTCATATTTTTTACTTGAGAGAAAAATTGGCCCCGTAAAGAATTACGACGCCCTCTACATAAACTAAAAGAGATTTAAAAATTTTTATCCATGTGATCATTTATATTTTTCTATTGCCCAAAAGATCTGCAACACTCATCTTACAAAACCACAACTGTTTTAAAAATTGGCTTCGTAAAGAATTACGATGCCTTCTGATTTACCAAAAACTAAAACAACTTTAATATTATTCTGCGCCATCTGTGATAGCCCTTTGAATAGCATAATTACCTACATTTTTGCCCACAAATAATCCGGTTTCACAATCACTCTTGAAATGAATACCACCATACATTCTGGATATAGAAGCTTCCTTTGCCATTGCATCATAAGCCATTGCTTTGTCTGGAATAATATGCCCCAAAATGGCAGCCGCTGCACCGCTAAAGGTAGAGTGGCCTGAAACATAAGATGGAAAATTGGGCAGCCCGGTTGTCGTTTTAATATTGGGGTTCAACTGCGATGGTCTTGGGTTAAAGTAAGTGTACTTTGTATCCCAGCAAACTATTGCTGCATCCATCAGGCTCATATTCAGCAACGCCATATTCCGTGCCCATCTTACTTCACTGTAATTTTTGGTGATAAAATCTTCCGCAGCAATGGCATCCCAATGGCCCGGTGGTGTATAAGTGGCAACACCGTCTGCCCAGAAATGAACGATTCTTGTTTGTTCCCTGGTTGGTTTTTTTACCAATTGATAGATCTCTTCTGTTTCATCCTTCATCTGCTGGCTGCCCGTAGATGGCGGTGGCCCGCCACGGAGGGATACTGCTGTTAGTGAATCAAATAAAAATGTTTTTACTTTCCCAAATGCAGGCAGCATACAAGGACGTTTAGGTGATTCCAGGCTGATCCAGGGGGTTTCTCCCCTTGCCTTGCAGTCTTCTTCCAATTTTGTCCACAAAGCCTGGTTGCCTGCTGCAGCACCGGCCCTGTCACCCCTTGCCCTTGTTACAAATTTTTGTGCCACAGCTTTGCCCAATGCCTCACCAGCTTCTATATCACTGCGTACATTGGCACCTGCAATGATCCTTGCCCTTTTATGTTCTTCTGCTTTCAACTGTATATAATCCTGATCGCCGGGGAAAAGGAGTTTCAGCAATTCTACTGAAACGCCTTCCACCACTGCATCTTCAGAGGGATAAGAAGGTAAGGCTGATTTTGGAACCAGCACCTGTAATGAGGAATCAACATTGTAAGGAGCCTTGCGGTTGAAGGCTGTTTTATAATACCATGCGGATACCAATGCATCATACTGTGCTGCCGCTACATAAGCATAAGCTCTTGCTGCATACGGCGGATTGGCAAATGGAAATTGCGGGTATGCCAGTGGGTTATTGGCACTGGGAAATGGATAAGTGCCATCTTCATTTTGATAAGGCGGCAGGTTATGTTTTGCCACCAGCTCTCTCAAAATCTCATTCCAGCGTAATACAGCACCTGCACTCCAGTATTTCACTATTTGTTTTTCGTCTTCAGTAATATTATACTGGAAGCTTTTTATTTCATTGATCTGTGCGATATAATCCGGTGTATTGGTAGCGCCAGGCGTGGCAACCACTATATCTGTAGGAGCTGCTAATAACACCGGCTTCCAGGTGCCTGCATTGATATCAATACTTGCAGGTCTCAATGCAGGTGTATTGTCTGTTCTGCCAACAATATCTTTACTGCATGAACTTATAATAAGGAGTACTGCCGGAACAGCTATCAGCGATAAAAAAAATAACTTCTTCATATTAATTAGTTTTAGCAGGTTCTGGTTTGGTTGTTGATTTTGTTGATTCCTTTTTATTAAAATCCAGTATATAAAAAATTCCGCCATAAAAAGTGGTGGCTTGTCCCATATTACGTCCGGAGATAGTAGTATTCCCTCCACCTATCAAAGACAGGTTATGACTGGCAGTTACCACATACTTAAAGTTGGCTCCAAGAGTTGTTGCGTTCATCCTGTTACTTGGGAACGGCATGTTATTACGGGTAATATCAAAACCACCAAGCGTTGTCCATTTGTTCAGCACGGCTTCTGCTATCAGCTTACTGCTTCTGTAACCGGCACGGAAGTTATAATTAGAAGCATTGGGCATTTCCACTTCATTGGTAAGATGAGATTCTGTAGTATAGTATGCTGTACGGTCAATCTTTATATTATCTCTTGCTACATAGGTAGCAGAAGCGGTAGCAAAAATATTACCTACCTGGTAATCTAGCATCAGTCTTGCAGAGGCTGTTTTGCTATGCAAACCGATTGACAGCGGAAGAAAATCAACCACATAATTAGTGAGTGGAAATGATACACCGCCAATGGTGTACAAAGAAAAAGTGCCGGGACCCAGTTCCTTTTCGATGGGCATCCATTTTATATAAAGGCTGAGGTCCTGTACTCCTTTCATACCATGTAATGTACCTGCAGAAGCGTTGGTTTTAATGTATGGTGCACTAAATAATACATTTAATTTGCCGGTGATGCCATAAGCTCCCATCAATGAATAACTTTGGGTGGATAAGGTTCCCATGTTTGCATTATTTCTTTTCAGCATTCCTTCCCAATAATTTTTCCAGCTGCTGTAACTGTACATGGGCCCGAGACAGAGTTGCTTTTTCTCCATCATGATCGCATCAATATCTGTTTGTGCTGTTGCATTAAAAGAAATTGCCATCAGGACGCAAATGTTGATGCATGTCTGTATTTTTCTTTTCATTTTCTCTTAGTTGATATAGTAGATTGAACAATGCTTTTTATACCTGCTATTCTATTGCAATATTAATTGTATGCTGTGCTGTTTCAAGTGAGCCGTCAGTTGTGAGGGTTAGTTATGCTTTCAGCAATACTACTCCCATCACAACTGACAATTCACGTTTAATTGAACACTAGTGTGAGGTATGTTTTTTATTGATCCTGTAGGTGTAGCTCAAGTTAATAGAGTAATCCGCAAAAGCAGCGTCACCCTGTATATGTACTTTTTTAGAAGGATCAGTTATTTTTTCGTTCTGCATATTTTGCTTCGCAATATCAGCAGCACTTTGTATCCTGTTTTTTGCAAAATTATATGGAACAAATAAGCTGAAACTATGCTTACCTGTATTGTAAGAAATACCCGGTTCCACTGCTATCACATAACCCGGTCTGCGATAGGCAACCTGGCCGCCGAATGCATCATAAGCAGGGATTCCTTCAAACCTGCCGGCTAAAGAAAGTGTAACTTTTTTTGCTTTACCAACCGGCATCATAAAACCTGCCCGAACAGAATATTGATCAGGGCATGCATAAATATTATATCCTGCCAGGCCAGAATCAGCAGCAGATTTAAAGGTGCCGTTTGATTCTTTTGGATTGAATAAATAATAACCACTTACAAAGCCATACAGATTTTTATAAATTTTTCTGAAACCCTGCAATTCAACAGAGATGCCTACACCGCCATCCCCCGGCTGAATAGCCTGGTCCATAATACCGATTCTTTTTTGACCATTTGCAAGGGGAACCAGATCCGTCTGGGAGTGACTTCCTGTATTTAATTTAACACCTATCCCTACCATTAAATTTCCTTTGGCAGCTTTAGCAGGATCAAACAACCAGTAGTTGGCGCTGATCCGGATATCGCCAAGGCCTTTGGCATATACGCTGTAGCGGAAAGTATCTTTTACAGGTGCTGATTGCCTTAATACTTGTGAACGTTCATTGCTTACATAAGGAATGGTGGCGTTCAGTTGTAACCTGTTGGTTAATCCGTAAGAAAAATTAAAATCCAGTGCATGAGAATAAATGTTTACCGCATTACCCCTGTCCTTTCCGTCTAAGCCTATGCCTCCATTTGTATGCTGCCTGTGCTCTTGTTCTTCTGTTCCAACAAAATGGCGCCAGGAATGAAAGTACCTGTAGGTGGCACCTACCTGCAAACTTCCTTTAGAAAGATTGTATGAATTGCCATACATGCCATTTGAAAATGTGGGAGCTCCGCCCATCTGGCGAACTGCTACGCAACCTTGTGCATTTGCGTAATTTGCTATAATAGATAATATAAATATTGAGAAAAGTGCTTTTTTCATTTTTGTAAGTTTAGTTAGATTGGTTAATTAAAAATCCGTCTTTACAAAAAGTTTAAGCCACTTTCAAAGTCATCAACGCATATTTAGCGCTGTTAATTCCGTTCTAATTTTAGTTTACCAACAATTAATGAACCTACTTTTTTACCATGCTCATTGCTTACTAAGCAGCTGGGATGAAAATGGATGCCTCCGTAAAAACGGGCCCAGTTATTTTCTTCTGCTGCCTGGCGAAATGAAGTGAATGAACGATTGGCGATGCCAAACTCCAGTTCACTGGTATCGGTGTAAGCAAAATTATCACCATACATTTTTGTTAATGCTTCTGCTGCTGCTGCACTTACGGTACTGTGTCCGCAGGTATATTCTGGAAATGGCGGCGTTTGCAAATAAGGTCTCCATTCCGGATCAATGTATTTGTTGATCACTGTTTCAGGACGAGCTGTATTGCTGCGGAATTTTTCATCCCAGCATTGAATAAATGCGTCAAACATCGCAATACCGGTAATTGTGTATGCAGCTACTGTTTTCCTGAAATTGGCTTTTGCCTTTTGTGATGCAATGCCTACTATGTTCATCCAGTGTCCCGGAGGTGAAAATTTTTTTGTTACAAACATCACATGGCCAGCCACATTCAGTTTTCCACCCAGGTCATCCCAAAATTCAGCTATGTGTTTTTGTTCATCGGTCAAACTATCTACTGCATTTTTTACGGCCATCACCTGCTTATAATAATCACTGTTTTTATTAGTGATATCAAATTTAAAAGGTCTTGGCATCATAAATTGATTGGCACTATCCATTACTAATGTTCTTATCTCGTTCCAATGTGGTTCCAGCGCACTGGTATAAGCTGGCGGTGTAGGAACCCAACGGCCCGGACTATCATTCACGGTGTACCTGGGAGCGCTTCTTGTTTGAGCATAATTATCCTTTTTGCTCCATGCCAAGATCACCTTTGAAATGGTATCAGCATAAGCAACCGAATGCTCAAACATTGCACTTGGCATATCAGAATCTTTTGCTGCTTTTTTCAAGCTGTCCACATAATCCTGCATGCTTCCCTCCGGAAACGTAACGGCTTCTCCCACTTTGCAAAATGAAAGCAGTGCTGCAAACTCATAATCTATTTTTTGAGTAGTATCAGGCTTAGGCATTGCTGTTAACCCTTTGATCTGGCCTGCTAAAGAATTGTACTCATTGGGATAGCCACCGGCTATGCATTCATAAGCAGCAATATTAGCATACGCATAATTCCTGGAAGCCACGATGGGAGCAAAGCCTACATGCTTTACCACTTCATTCAATTCTTTCACTGTTTTAGAATAAGCGAAAGCATCTTCAAAATAGGTTTGTTTAACCGGCTCGTTTTTACAACCGGAGAGTAGTAGCAATACCGCTATGAATGCAGATAAGATTTTCATAAAAAATAAGTAAATAATCAGCGATGGAACAATGGTTCACAAAGCTTTTGGTTAGCATTAACTTTAAAAGTATTTCCAAATATGATGACAATATTGTACAACACAATACTGTAGTAATGTTCTTGCTGATTGGAATTAAACTTTAAAAGTAGTTAAACTTAAGCTGCATCCGGTGGCTGCTCTACAGTAGTGAAGAAAAGAGTTTTTTCGAATACGGAGTTTACCAAAACATAATTATTTGTGAGTAGTTTACTATCACTATTAAGGGACAATACTGCCAGCTCTTCATATTCACTTAATACTTTCTGAAAAGATTTGCTTTCGCTGCCAGATTTCTTTTTACTGTTATCCTGCTGAAAGTCATGTGCTGCCTGGGCGTAGTCGTTTCTTGACTCTTCAATTTTCATTTTTGCATGGTGTGGTATACACAGCATTTCAAGAGAGTCATTGTAAATACGGCTCTTTACATATTTGTATTGGATACCGTCAATTTCCACTTCACCGTCAATACGCTGAAAAGTTTCGTTGTTAGTATAATAAGGAAGATTGGTGGGTTGTTTAATGGAAATCAGATCGGATTCATTGTATCCTTTGTCATCCAGCGCCAGCTCTAATACAACGTCAGAGCGGCTTGCCATGTAATTATATACCAGCTGATACCCTGCAATGTTGAAGGTGAAAATACCGAGCATTAATATGGCTACGAGTTTTCTCATTTGTTAGTGGGTTGCAATGTAGGAGATTTTTTTGAATTGAGTGGACTGTGCAGTTATTTTTTTGTTGAAAAAAAATCGATGCCGGGAAAGCGGGAAGCCGGGAATTATTATTTTTTATCTCATTCCCCTTCCTGATTACTTTCCATCAAGAATAGACTTTCCAAAATCACTTTACGATAAAAGTTTTCTTCTCCACCCCAATCCCTTTCAGCGTAAGGCTTTTCCATTGTTTTGGCATAGTTGATTTTATTTGGGTGATACCGGTGGGTGTAATTTCCAATCCGCCAAAACCATTGAGCACCGACTGTAATATACCGCCTGCCCCAGTGGCAAAATATGGGTTAGTGCCCCCCTTGGTTTCTGCCAGCACATTAAACGGTGGCAGGAAGTTAGGTACATACGCATCCTTAAAAAAGTGCCATGCTTTATCCTGTTCACCAATTCTTGCATAGAGCAAAGTGAAGATGGCCTGGGTCATAGCCGGCGTTCCTTCATCGGGAACTCTTGCAGAATAGTAATCCAGGTCCTTCTTTATTTGCCTGGGATCCGTAATTTCTTTCAATGGGTAGCTTAATAAATTCACGTCTGCCTGCTTAATACCCTCTCCATTGTAGGTGGCATGTTCTTTTGTAACACCATCCGCCATTTTCAAAACAGGAATATTGGCAGCTACATTCATCCAGTCGGCATCAGGTACTATGCCTAATAATTTTGCAGCATCGGTTGCATATTTTAAATTGGCTTTTGCAGCGGCGTTTGTAAAAGCATTATTGTCTACATTCTCCGCCCACTCATCTGCAGCCACTACATTTTTTATATCGTATTGCCCTGGGCCATTTCTTTCTACCCGGCTTGCCCAAAAATCTGCAGTAGCCTTTAATATCGGCCAACCTTTTTCTCTCAGCCAGTTCTTATCCTGTGTTACGCAATAATAATTCCATGCTGCCAGTGCAACATCTGCTGTAATATGATGTTCGAAGGGGCCACTCAATGCCCACACGGGAGTTTCCTCCGCACCGGAGCCTGCACTCTCCCAGGGGTACATCGCACCTTTATATCCTTTTCCAAAAGCATTGCGTTTGGCTGCTTCTAATCTTTCAAAACGATATTCAATAATGCCCTTTGCTATTTCCGGACGCAATTGCAAAATGGATGGAAACATCCACAACTCGGTATCCCAAAACACATGACCATTATAACCCAGTCCGCTTAACCCCATAGGAGAAGGGCTGTTGGAAGCTCCTTCTCTTACAAAGGAGTACAGATGATAGATCATGCTGTGTACATCCTGCTGGCTTTGTGGATCGCCTTCAATTACGATGTCGCTCTTCCACATTTCGTCCCAGGCTTTGTTATGCATTTCTACCAGCCTGTCTCTGCCCTGCAGTTTGGCAAAGATGGTAAGGCGCTCTGCTTCATTCAGCGGATCATCATGATGTGCGGAAGTAATGGATGAACCTACAATGGAATAACGATAACTCTCACCCGCATTTATTTTTTTAGAGAACTTCACCAGGTGCATATTGTTATCCCACATTTCATGTATCACCCTTGGCTCGTTACCATGTGTTTCACTAAAGATAAAAGCATTGCTTGCACACATCAGCAATTTGCCTGTTGGACTTTTTGCTGATGAAGTGAGCAGACTAATAGTAGTATGTGGCCTGTCTATTTCATTATAATAATTCTGTACATCTTTTAATGCATCCGGTGCTTCCATCACGCTGGCACTACCGATAGTAATATTCTTTTTTGCAGTTATGGTAATATCCATAAGCACTGAAAAAGGCAGTTGCCTTAATGCATAATAAGTATAGGATACGGTTGCCACATCTTTATAATTAAATGAAGTGGTGAAGTTGGCATGTTGCATATCCAGCGACTGCTGCATGTTGCTCACATCATTGTTGGATAATCTTTTCCCATCAATCTCTAAATACATATTCAGCAGGTTAAAGCTTTTTAAAAAATTACTCACCCTGCCACGGCCATACAGGTCGTATGCACCAGCCAGCACCACTTCTTTTACTTTAAATGCCTCAGCACTGCTTACGATACCAATTTGCCCATTAGCGACTGTGATTCCGTAATAATTAGAGGGGTCAATTTTAGCGGCAGTGATCTTCCAGGGATCGGGAGACTGAGCGATTATTATTGATTGAAATGTTATGCAAACGATAGCGGTTAATAAAAGGTATTTCTTTTTCATATAAGCGTATGTTTATGGAGGGCTAATTTACAATTATTATTCCCTTAAAACTTATCTTTAGCGAAAATAACTGCTTACCAATTTTTTTTGCCGACGATCATTTTTGCTTGCTTATGAGAAATTATTTTCTTTTTTCAGTTACACTGCTGTTGCTTATTTCCTGCAATCAAAAGCAGCCCCTTTTTCATGAAGTAAAAAGTGACAAAAGTGGCATTCATTTCAATAATCAAATTAAAGATGATGATGAACTTAACCCATTGAATTACGAATATATTTATAATGGTGCTGGTGTGGGTATTGGTGATTTTAATAACGACAGCCTGCCAGATATTTATTTTACTGGTAACCGGGTGGCAAATAAACTATACATCAACAAGGGCAATATGCAATTTGAAGATGTAACAGAAGCGGCAGGTGTAAATGGAAATGGCAGGTGGTGCAAGGGAATAAGTGTGGTGGACATTAACAATGATGGACTGATGGACCTGTATGTGTGTGCTGCAGTGTTGGTTAACGACAGAAAAAATTTACTTTACATTAACCAGGGTGCTGATAAAAAAACCGGTATCCCTGTTTTTAAAGAAGCAGCTGAAGCATATGGATTGGCTGATAGTGCCAGTAACCAAATGGCTGCCTTTTTTGATTATGATAATGATGGTGACCTGGATGTTTATTTACTGATCAATGAACTGGATGCAACTTATCCAAATGAATTTCGCCCAATACATAAAGATGGAAGCTGGCCCAATACAGATAAACTGCTGCGAAATGACTGGAGTGATAGTTTGAAGCATGCTGTATTTACAAATGTTTCAAAACAGGCAGGTATTTTAATTGAAGGTTACGGGTTGGGAGTAAATATTGCCGACATCAACAGCGATGGCTGGAAAGATATTTATGTAAGCAATGATTATCTCTCCAACAATCTTTTGTACATCAACAATCATGATGGAACGTTTACTGATCATTGTGCAGACTACTTTAAACATACCAGCAAAAATGCAATGGGCAATGATATTGCCGACATCAACAATGATGGCCTGGCAGATATCATTGAACTGGATATGGCACCTGCAGATAATTACCGCCAAAAGATGATGATGAATGATCTCAGTTATCAAACTTTTCAAAATGCTGCACAGTTTGGATACATGCATCAATACGTTAGAAACTGTTTACAATTGAACCAGGGGCCAAGGGTTTTGGAAAATGATTCCATTGGTGCGCCGGTATTTAGTGAGATCAGTTATTATGCAGGTATGGCACAAACAGACTGGAGCTGGGCTCCTTTAGCAATAGATGCAGATAACAATGGTTACAGGGACCTGATGATCTCGAATGGTTTACCAAAGGATGTTTCTGATTTAGATTTTATTGCTTACAGAAGCAGGGCCACTGCCAATACTCCAATGAACCAGATGCTGCCACAATTGCCCTCTGTAAAGATCAGTAATTATATTTTTCAAAATAACGGAGACATCAGTTTTATTGATAAAACAAAAGACTGGGGATGGAACACTCCCACCTTTTCATCCGGTATGGCTTACGCAGATTTTGACAGGGACGGTGATATAGATGTGATAGTGAACAATACCAACATGGAAGCATCATTGCTGGAGAATACATTGAATGAAAGCAGGGATAAAGAAAATAATTTTTTACGCATACAACTACAGGGAGATCCACTCAATAAAAATGGACTGGGTACAATCATCCGTTTATACTACCAGGGCAAACAACAGTTTTACGAGTGTACACCTTACCGTGGCTATATGTCCAGTGTTGAAAATGTGGCACATTTTGGTGTTGGCAGCATAACTGTTATTGACTCTATAGTTGCTGTTTGGCCCAATGGGGAAAAACAAGTTCTAAAAAACATCAGCACCAATCAAACAATTAATATCAATATAACACAGGCTGGTTCCACTGAAAATTACTCTACCCCGGTTATTGCAACCAATAATTGGTTTACCAATATTACCAACAAAACAGGGATCAGCTTTTTTTCACATGAGATGGATTTCATTGATTTCGATATTCAAAAAATGCTCCCTCATAAACTAACCCAGTATGGGCCCTCACTTGCTGCCGGTGATGTAAATGGAGACGGGCTGGAAGACCTTATTGTTGGAGGTGGTTCTCCTACCTACGCAAGATTATTCTTACAAAAACCTGGTGGTTCTTTTGTCAGCAGTAAACTAATTGATTCAACAAAGGAATTTAAATACCAGGATGATGGAGGTATTTGCCTGTTTGATGCAGACAACGACACTGATCTTGATCTGTACATTGCATCAGGCGGTGCTGAAAATGGACCGGGTTACAAGGCTTATGCAGATCATTTTTATGTTAATGATGGCAAAGGGAATTTTAAATTGAACAGTACTGCAATGGCAGGTAACTATACAGCTAAAAGCTGTGTAAAAGCTGCCGACTATGATCATGATGGAGACCTTGACCTATTTATCGGTGGCCGGGTTTTCCCAGGTAATTATCCTCAAGCTGTCAGCAGCATCATTTTACAAAATGATACCAAAGATGGAAAAATAAAATTCACGAATGTTACTAAACAGGTGGCACCTGCATTGCAAAATATCGGGCTGGTTTGTGATGCCATTTGGAGTGATGCAGACAACGATGGAAATATTGACCTGGTCATTTCAGGTGAATGGATGCCCATTACTATTTTAAAAAACGTAAATGGAAAATTTACAAAAACTGAAACTAAATTATTGAATGAAACCGGCTGGTGGAACAGCATTACTGCAGCAGATATAGATAATGATGGCGACATGGATTATGTTGCCGGTAATTGCGGCATGAATGGATATTTAAAACCATCAGCATCCTTCCCGGTAAAAGTTTTTGGAAAAGACTTTGATAATAATGGAAGTTTTGATGCAGTCTACAGCACCTGGCTGCCATCTGCAATGAACGGCGAATTAAAAGAATATCCAGTAGCCAGGCGGGATGATTTTATCAAAGAGATGACTGTGATGAAAGAAAGATTTCCTAATTACGCAGCATATGCCGGGAAAGAAATGAAAGATATTTTTACAGAAGCGGAACTAAAAGGAGCGCTGCAATTATCTGTAAATAATTTTAATACCTGCTGGATAGAAAATAAAGGCAACATGCAGTTTGAGTTGCATGCGTTACCAGCGCAAGCTCAGTGGGCACCTGTTTACGGAATTGTTGTAAATGATTTTAACGGAGATGGAAATGTGGACATCGCATTGAATGGAAATGAATTTTCAATGACGCCTGTTCTTGGACGATACGATGCACTCAACGGTTTGATATTACAAGGCGATGGCAAAGGAAATTTTTCACCGCTATCTATTTTACAAAGCGGTTTATATGTACCGGGAAATGGCAAATCACTGGCGCAAATAAATGTTAATGGGAAGCTGGTGTTGGCTGCAGGGCAAAATTCCGGGGCATTAAAATTCTTCCAGGATAAAGCTGCTGATGGAAATATCATATCATTAATGCAGGATGATATTTTTGCTAATGTGCATTTAAAAAATGGACAAACCCGGAAAGAAGAATTTAGTTATGGTTCTTCCTTCTTATCACAATCCGGCAGGTTTATTCAGTTAAACACAGCTGTACAATCCATTGAAATAACAAACAATAAAAATCAAAAGAGAATCATTAAAAACTGATCTATGAAAAAAACAATCCCTGCTTTTTTTGCGGTTGTTTTACTGGCATCTTTTATTTCTTCCTGTAAACAAAAGCAGCCGCTCTCCATCGATATAACAAAACTCCAGCACCAGTGTGTTCAACGCTTAACTGATGTAATAGTATATGATATATTTACTCCGCCGGTTGCCGGCAGGATTTATGCTTACAGCAACCTTGCTTATTATGAAGCCTTAAGATTTAATGAAGCTAAGGCTTCTTCTATTGCTGCAAAACTAAAAGGCTTTGATGCAATTCCGCAGCCAGAAAAAAACAAAATATATGATTATACACTGGCTGCAGTAAAATCTTTTTTCAATGTTGCCAGGGCACTTACCTTTTCAAAAGACAGTTTAACAATAACTGAAACCGGTTTATTAAAATCATTTAAAAATGCAACTGAGGAATCTGTTTATAAAAATTCGCTTGCATTGGGCGACAGCATTGCTGCTGTTATTTTAAAAAGAGCTGCGGTTGATAATTATAAAAAGACAAGGGGCATGCCCCGGTACAGTGTGTTTAAAGAAACAGGCAAATGGCAGCAAACGCCTCCTGACTATGCCGATGCAGTGGAGCCCAACTGGAGTCTGATTGAGCCATTATTACTTGACTCTGCTGCTCAATTTAAACCAGCGCCGCCGCCGTCATTTGATCTTGATAAAAACAGCCAATATTATAAAGAACTGATGGAAGTATTTACCATCAGCAAGCAGATCACTCCATTGCAGGATACCATTGCCCGTTACTGGGATGACAATCCTTTTGTAACAGAGCATACAGGGCATCTAATGTTTGCAAATAAAAAAACAACTCCGGGTGGTCACTGGATGGGTATCATTTCCATTTTGTGTCAGCAAACAAAAGCGGATGATATAAAAACAGCCAGTGCTTATGCTTATACATCCTGTGCCATTTTTGATGGATTTATTTCCTGCTGGGATGAAAAATACCGGAGCAGTATGGTTCGCCCCATTACAGTGATCAGGGAAAATATAGCACCTGAATGGAACTCGTTATTACAAACACCTCCGTTCCCTGAATATACCAGCGGGCATAGTGTGATCACTGCTGCTGCATCTGCTGTACTTTCTCAGCTCTTTGGAGATGCGGTAGCTTTTCATGATACCACTGAACTGGAATATTTAGGATTAGAACGTTCTTTTATTTCAATCCAGGCAGCTGCCGATGAAGCTGGTATCAGTCGCCTGTATGGAGGTATACATTACCGGTCTGCTATTTCAGAAGGGAAAAAACAAGGCCAGCAGGTGGGGCAGTTTTACAACAATATTTTCAATTTATCCAAACAACCGGCTTTGCCTTAACATAAAGTGAAAGTGTTTTTTTAAACCCTTTACTTTGCAAACAAATTCTTTAATAAATATTATAAATACTGTAACTCAAATAAAAATAATTTGATATGAAAAAATGGTTAGTGATCATCGGTGTGTTAGTTATTGCGTTTATTGGTGCTGTTTCTATTTTTATCCCTTCTACAGAAAATTTTACTTATGCCAGTTCAGTTAAATGCCCCCAGGAAGCTGCTACAAGATTTTTGATAAACAAAAATAAATGGCCACAATGGTGGCCGGGACAAAAAAAGGATGAGCATTTATACACTTACAAAAACTACGAATACCGGGTAAATAAAATTATGCTGAATGCTGTTGATATCACCGTGTCTGATAGTAAAGATTCTGTGAGAGGACTACTGAGGATAATTGGAGATACCGGTGCATCAACTAAAATTCATTGGAATTCAGCATTTGAATTTTCATCGAATCCTTTTACAAAACTCTCCAACTACTTTCTATCAAAAGATATTAAATCCAACATAGCCAGCCTGGTAGAAGACAGCAAACTTTTTTTTGAAAAACAGGAAAACTTATATGGTATGAAAATACAGGTGGAGAAGGTAAAAGATTCTTCCCTTGTTTCCTATAGCCGGATATTAAATCATTATCCTGCTACTGAAGAAATTTATGATATGATTGGAATGGTAAAAGCATACATTCAAAAAAAAGGTGGAAAGGAAAATAACAGTCCAATGATGCATGTACAAACAATAAGCCCCACAGAGGTTGGAATAATGGTAGCAATACCAACGCAGGGAGATCTGCCTTCTGAAGGCGAATTCAGGGCAAAAAAAATGGTTTTAGGAAATATCCTGACAGGTGAGGTTAGCGGTGGAGTATATACAGTAACGCAGGCAGAACTGGAAATGAAAAATTTTGTAACTGATTTTAAAAGAATGTCTCCTGCTATCCCATATCAATCTTTAATTACCAACAGGCTACAGGAAACCGATACCACTAAATGGATTACCAGGTTGTATTATCCTATATTTTGATAAAGTAATTATTTGAATTTTATCACCTGCAGGCTATCGTTATTCTTTGCCAACACAAAAGCATTTTGCTTATTAATTTGTATTGGCTTGATATGCCTTACCTGCCCCTTTACAACCAGCCCGTTTAATTGCTGGTATTCAAACTGGCCTTTCCCTTTATTTACCAAAACAGTTCCAAAGTCTGCATCACTCCTGCCAATTTCCACATTGTTATCATAATAATCTCCCATCATCACAATGTCGGGTAAATTATCATTATTAATATTCACCACTGCTGCATCCCGGTAAGAACTTAGTTGTGCTTCAAATGGCAATGCCTTTACTTCAAACTGGAAATTCCCGTTATTTATTAATACTGCATTTGAAAAATTAGTGGCAGTAAAATGATACGCATCTGCAAATTTGTTTTCATCAAAGATTTTATTCAGCGGTGCCTTTGCAAAATCTTCTGCGTATAAATATTGCTTCTTTAATCCCGGCAATTGCTTTTGCAGTTCCTGCTTGGTGGCAAATGGAATTTCTTCTCCTCTCAAATAATAAGTAAGTATTTGTTCGTACTTGTAGTTCTCATCAAAATCATTGTAGTACATAGAGACTGGTTCTTTTGCAGACGCTTTTAATTTACTGTTTAGTCCGAGGTTGCCGGCAATGAAATCAATATCGCCGTCATTATCCACATCACAAGGCAGTATAAAATTCCACCAGCCTTTTTCGTTCGTAATAGCTCTTTTCGTAAAACTGTTTTTATTATTGATAAATGCATCTATTCCACCCCATTCATAACAAAGTAATAAATCGCTGTCGCCATCTTTGTCAATATCCAGCCATTTTGCATCCGTTACCATGCCGGGTTTTACCAGGTCTTTTGAATATTGCTGCGTTACATCAGTAAACTTTCCAGTACCATCATTTTGCAATAAAAAGGATTTGGGCAGATTGCCATAATTCCACGGTTCCGCCCTTCCACCAAAGAAGAGGTCAACAGAACCATCTCCATTAAAATCATAAGGAGCCACCGCACTTTGGGTATAATAGATGCCGGAAAAAGCATCTGCCTTTTTTGTTAAGTTCCCTTTGCCATCATTCAGGTAAAGTAATGGCTGCAGGTGATTATCTTTTCCATAATATTCATTACCGCCACTGGCAATGATGAGGTCAACGTTTTTATCATTATTTACATCCACCCATTCAGCGGCTACGTTTTCCCACATATTATCTTTCAGCATTTCCGGCTCTGCCAGTTGAACAAATTTCCCGCCGGGTGTTTGCAGGAAGACGGCATTGTGAAAAGTTTTGGATGCTCCAACAAAAACATCTTCCAGCCCATCATGATTAATATCCGCTACAGCCAGTGCCGGGCCTTCTGTTGTGAGCATGTGTGGTATCAATGGTTCCCTGTCAAATTCATTAAAAGGATTTTCAACATGTTTATATTTTAAGCCGGCAACAGCTGTAATATCTTCTGCTACAGCAATAGAAGATTGTTTATACGAGGTGATCTTATTGTAATCAAATTGTGGTAAGCCTGCCGTAAAGGAAAAAGATAATTTTTGATTTGCTTTTACCTGGATTGGCTGAAATGAATTATCAGGCCATATTAAAAATGCAGAATCAATAACTGTTTTATCCAGGCCAATATGAATGGGCGCCAGCATGCTGGATTGAAAACCATGCACCGGGTTATTTTCATAAGTTCGTATACCTCCGTTAGCAAATAAAATCACTTTGGTACCTACAGCACCGGTATTGCTTTCTGCACCTTTGAGTTTAACAGTTGCAAAAGATTTGTTTTGATTATCATTGGCTGTATTCTCATACAACATTACCGGATCATTAATATTATTCACAATGATATCCAGGTCACCATCATTATCCAGGTCGGCATATACAGCGCCATTTGAAAAACTTGGTTTATTATTTTCAATGCTGTCTGTTGCATCTTTGAATAATAAATTGCCGCTGTTAGAAAAAAACTGGTTGGGTAGTTTGATCTCGGGAAATTTGTTTACCAAGCCCATATCCTTTTCTTCCAGCGTATTGTTTTTTAATTTTTCCTGCAGCTCATCATTGGAAACAAAATTGACATAGTCAACATCATTCATCCGCTTGGGAATACCATTTGAAATAAACAAATCTTTGCTGCCGTCATTATCAAAATCCATCCACAGTGCCGCCCAGCTCCAGTCGGTAGCATGCACTCCTGCATATTGCCCCACTTCGCTAAACATACCATTGCGCCGGTTTAGCTGCAGGTTATTACGGGCATACTGGTAATTATATCCAAAAGAAATTTTTTGATCGAAAATTGAATAATCATCTTCTGCCAGGGAGCGGCGTATCATGTAAGGATCATAAGGCAACATATCCATTGAAATGATCTCCGGGTAAGCATCATTGTTTATATCTGCCACATCCACACCCATACTAAACTGGCTGGTATGCATCAGCCGTTTAGTATTCTCTTCTGTAAAAGTGCCGTTATGCTGGTTGATATAGAGATAATCGTTTTCATGAAAATCATTTCCAACATAGAAATCAGGCCAGCCATCGAGGTTAATATCTGCAACGGCTACCCCAAGACCATAACCAATTTTACTTCCGTTGATTCCGCACAGCCTTGTTACATCAGTAAAATGAACAGCTACTTTACCAGCAGCATCTTTTCCTGCATCATTACGGTAAAATTTTTGCCCCGCTAAAGAATCAAACGTATTGATAAATTTTTCTCTTGGTGCATAATTGCCATCATGATTCACCGAATGGTTAAGTAAGAACATATCCAGGTCTCCATCATGATCATAATCAAAGAAAGCTGCCTGTGTACTGAAGCCAGAGAAGTCTAATCCATACTTTGTTGCTTCGTCTTTATAAGAAGGAATCCCATTTTTATCAACCCCCTGGCAAATCAATAACTCATTTCGTCCATTGAGGGATTTATAATGCCCCACTTTGCAAATGTAAATATCGAGCAGGCCGTCATTATTAATATCCACCACAGATACACCAGTGCTCCACCCGCCGTCTTGTGGTATGTGAGCGGCTGCAGTTACATCCGTAAATTTTAATGCACCTTTATTGATGTATAATTTATTATCGCCCTGGTTAGCTGAAAAGAACAGGTCGATCAACCCATCATTATTAAAATCACCCGAGCCTACACCGGCACCATTGTAATAATACATGTAAGAAAACAGGTTGAACTGTGGTGTTGGTGTCAATTTATTGCTGAAATCAAGCCCGGTTTGTTCTTTATTCAGCACTTTAAACCAGGGGGATTGTAATGATTTTTTATCTGAACAGGAAAACAGGATCATTGATACAGAGCATACAAAAAGTAATAAGCAGGTATTACTTTTTCTTCCTGTACACCTGTGCCTTTTACAATCCTGTTGCATGATGTAATTTAGATTGCAGCCTGGTGCTGCTCCACGAACCTCCCTCATCTTATTTTGTTTCTTTTTTTATTGACTTTAATTTATACAGCACCGGATAATCATTGTTCTCCAAAAAGAGTAGATGATTTTCTTTCTTAAAAATAAATGAAATGATATCTCTTACCTGGCCATTTAAACTAATACCTGTGCTGGTGGCAGGCAGATCATAAAAATTACCTTTTTGATCATTGATCAATACATGACCATAACTGGCATCCACCCTGCAGAATTGCGGCAGCAGATCAAAAAAGTTTCCGGCAGCAATAATATCCTGGTAGCCGTCATTATTTACATCCAGTATTTTTATTGCATTTACAGAAGACAACTGAACATCCTGCGGCAGTTCTTTCAGGCTGAAGTGGCCTTTGCCGTCATTATATGCTATCACTGATGCTGCATAATTTACCTGTTTCACTTTTGCTGTTTCAATATCTTTTTCAAAAAGTTGTTCTACTGTTTTGGTAGCGTATTCGTGATGCTTCAGGTTAAGTTTTTTCAAAGAAGGTATTTGATCCGTGATTTCTCTTTTGGTAAATACCGGAACATCTTTTCCATTCAATGTTTTAGTGAATACTTTATCTGCAACGCCGTTTTCATCAAAATCTTTTATCCAAATTTTTACCGGGTTCTGTTGGTCTGGCTGCAGGTAAAAATTCTTACCGATATTGCCTATCACCAAATCATTATCTCCATCATTGTCTATATCTGCCACGGTTAAAGACTGCCACCAGCCAAAATAGTTTTCCAGCCCGGTCTTTTTTTCTTCAAATTTTTTTCCATTGAAAGAATAAACATGCGGATACATCCACTCGCCTGTAATGATCAAATCTGCTGTACCATCTTTATCAATATCCGAAACTACAGCAGCAGTCACCATTCCCAACCTCGTAATTCCCGGAGCAACAGCATTGGTAATATCTTTAAAAGTACCCTGCCCATCGTTTTGTAAGATGGCACTGTGTGGATCTTCACCATAATTTTGTGGTATGCTCCTGCTGCCAATAAATAAATCTAAGTCACCATCTTTATCAAAATCAAACGACACTGCTGCACCACAATTGGTATTCATTATTGGCAGCGCTCCTCTTTTCAAAATGAAATTCCCTTTACCATCATTGGTAAATAACTGGTTTTGAAAACTGCCCGATGTTTCGGATGCAAAATTTCCACCGCCACCTGTAAAAAGGTCCAGGTCTCCATCTTTATCACAATCAAAAAAGAAAGCAGCTGTTACATCATTAAAAGCAAAGGTTATAAAATCAGGCACTTCCTTTTTTACAAACCCTGCTGCAGTTTGCAGGTATAATTGTCCTGGTTGCTGACGGGCTCCTCCAATATAAATATCCTCCAGTCCATCACCATTCACATCGGCAGTAGCAGCTTTAGGCCCCTGCCTGGAAAGCATAAATGGAATATTGCGTTCCGTATAAAAATCAACCTGGTCATCTTCAGTATGTTTATCAAAAATGTTTGCGCTCTTTTCAAACAATGTAGCAGCAGCTGCTGCTGGTGTAAGCATTGGCGTTACAACAGCAGTTGAATAATCAATTGTATAAAGTTTATTTACAGCAGGCTTCTTTATTGAAGTAGTGGTTCTGTCAGGCCAGGTTATGGTAATTGAATCAGCTTCATTTTTACCCAGCCCTATTGTCTGCTTGTAGTCAACAGATGATTGAAAGCCACGACTCGGTATCAATTCACGGCTGATAATTTGATTGCCCTGGTATATCCTGATGGTGCTTCCTATTCCAAAAGTATTGGGTGATTTATATTTTAATGATACTGCGATGTATTGGTTCTTATTTTGTTCCTGGCTGTTATTCCGGTAAACCATTGCCTTTTCATTTACATTGTTTACTACCAGGTCCAGGTCACCATCATTATCCAGGTCAGCATAAGCTGCCCCGTTTGAAAAAGATGGTTGTGTAAATCCCCATTCCTTACCTGCATCCTGAAATTGAAGCCCGCCTTTATTGCTAAACATCATATTAGGTATTGGATTGGAAGGCATTTTACTGGTGACGGTATTTACTTCTTCTTTTTTGCCACTCACAACCATACTCTGTACCACTTCATTGGCAAAAAAATCAATAAAGTCCTGGTCTGTTACGTCCCGGTAAATTCCATTACATACATAGATGTCAGAAAATCCATCATTATCTGCGTCAAACATCAGAGCACCCCAGCTCCAGTCGCTGGCAGCCACTTTACTATAAAATGCAGTCTCCAGGAATTTTCCCTGCTGATTGTTTACCAACAGCGCATTTTGTGTAAACTGGTTATAAAAACCCTGGTTCTGTTTTAGTTTAAACACATCGTATCCATCAAAAGAAGTATTGGCTTTTAACCGGTAATCATCAGAGGGCAGCATATCAGTAGTAAAAATATCCGGGAAGCCATCGTTATTAATATCCTGCATATCTGCACCCATTGAAGAAAGGCTGGTATGCTGGATACGCTGTTCCAGTTCATCTGCAAAGGTTCCGTTTTTTTGATTGATGTATAAATAGTCTCTTTCAAAAAAATCATTGGATACATATACATCCGGGTATCCATCACTGTTTACATCACCAACGGTTACGCCCAGCCCAAGACCGATGAGCCCGCCATGTAACCCTGCTTCTTTTGTTATTTCAGTAAAATGCCCATGGTCATTTTTATACAAATGATCGCCGCCGCCTTTCAGGAATTCTGCCACATTCCATTTCTCAGCGGGCAAGTCACGCATGTTAGCATAGTTCAACGTGTTGACAGGTATGGGGCTGTTATTTACAATAAAACAATCCAGGTCGCCATCCAGGTCATAATCGAAAAAAGATGCCTGTGTACTATAGCCGCCATCATCCAAACCATACTCCGTTGCCTTTTCTGTAAAGGTGAGGTTGTGGTTGTTGATGTACAATTGATTTTTTCTTAACTCAGGTTCCAGCATATTACCAGCGTTACATACATAAATATCCAGCCAGCCATCTGCATTGATATCCACCAATACCACCCCGGTGCTCCATTGTTTTTTTTCTGTAAATCCAGCCTTAGTAGAAATGTCTTCAAATTGAAAATTCCCCTTGTTCAGATAGAGCTTATTGCTGCCCTGGTTGGCAGTAAAAAAAATCTCCGGTAAGCCATCATTATTCAGATCGCCGGTGGCTACGCCAGCACCATTATAAAAGTTCCGGTATTTAAAAACATTCAGTTCATTCGTTTCTTTCAGTGTATTCACAAATTGAATACTGCTGTTATTAACCAGGCTAAACAATGTTTCCTTAACAGGTTGATTACAGGAGAAGAAGAAGAATAAAAGAAAATATTTGGCAGGCTTTAAAAGCTTCATAATTAATTAAAAATAGAAAAAGGCCATTATAAATAATGGCCTTTAACAAAATTACAGTGATTTAATAACTATCGAATTAAATTAATAACCTGCGTTCTGTTGCAAATTAGGATTAGAAGATAATGCAATTAAAGGAATTGGGAAAACACATCTTGTTCCATTAGACTTACTTGGTCTTTCACCAACTGGATCATTGAATTTCTCAAAACGGATCAAGTCATTTCTTCTCCATGCTTCTAAATACAACTCTCTTCCTCTTTCAGCCAATAATGTAGTTAAACTTACTTCACCCAAGTTTGCTACATTACGCTTAGCACGTATTCCGTTTACAATAGCCAGAGGTGTTTCAGCATCTGTACCGCCTCTTAAAATTGCTTCTGCTTTCATTAAACGAATATCAGAAAAACGGAAGAACACAAATTCATTTTTAGTTCCCCAGCCGCCGCCATTACTTTCTTTTGGATCAAGCGGATATTTATTCGTCCTGATACCTTTTGATTCAGTTGAAAAGAACAAACTTACCTCTGGCGTAAAGATCAATGGATTACCTGCTCTGTCTTTTAAATCATTAACCGGTAAACCTATATATTTCTTACTCTTGTAAGATGGCCCTTTTTGCTGACCAACTAAAAAACCTGCAGGACGACCAACAAGACGTATATATGAGGTTGTTTTATAGGTAGGGTTCCTTGGATCTTTATCTATATAAATACTTGAGTCTGTAGTAGGAACAGGGTTATCTGCCGTCCCGTTCCAAACTAACGTTCCTCGTACTGTATCTCTTTTACGTACATCCGCATCATCAAAACTATTATAAAAATCTGCCAATGTAGTAAACCCATTCCAGCCATCAGGTGTCATGCTGTAGTGATTACCCATACAGGTAGCCCATACCATATTGTTACCGCCATCTCCGTTAAAACGTGTAAAAATATTTTCTGTAGATTTAGTACCATTCTCCCAGGTAAAATTATCCCAGTAATAATCTGCCACTTTCAAGTCAGCATTTGCAGCGATCGCATTGCTTAACTCAATTACCTTATTCATATCTGCTGCAGCAAAAGTGAAAGGACCAGCCGGACTTGCAGGATCTTGCTTGTAAACAGATTTATTTAAATAGCATTTAGCCAACAGAAACTGAGCAGCTTCTTTTGTTGCCACACTCCTTAAAGCATGTGTATAAGCAGGTAATTTTGGAATTACTGATTCCAGTTCGCTAATGATAAAATCAATTGCCTCTGCACGGCTATACACATCTGGTATTACCTCAATTGCTGCTGTAGCTGGCCGATGCTGTAACTGGCCAAACATATCACAAACCAAATAGGAGAAATAAGCTCTTAAAAAAGTTGCTTCCGCCTTTGTTTTTTCATCTGCGGAACTTGCTTCTGCCAGCAAAGTAGTTTGAAATAAGGCTCCATTCAAGCCATTCCAGGTATCATTGATCTGGTTGTGAGCGCCATCCCAGGTATGAAGATGCAATTTACGCCAGGTTCCAAAATCATCCCAGTCAGTACCACGGGTTGGTCCCATGATCTCGTCTGTTGTGTGTTCCTGCATGGCATAAGTATTACCCTGGCCATATAATTGATTTAACTGTGTATAAACAGTTTTCAGATCAGAGGGCTGAGGTGCTCCACCAGACTCAATTATGGCTTCTCCATTAGGAGCCTTTAGTTTTGTATCCAGTTTGGTACAGGATGAAACCGTCAGTACCACAGCCAAAGCTGAAACTGAAAGAATGTTATTCATAATAATTTTTTTCATACAAATGTTTTTTTAAATGAATTAATTAAAATCCAAGATTAATACCAAGTGTGAATACTCTTGCCTTTGGATAACCGGTATAATCAAATCCACGTGAAGGGTAACCATTAATATTCTTATCAACATTCACTTCCGGATCTAATCCTGAATAGTTGGTGAAAAGAGCTAAGTTTTGTCCAGAGATAAATGCAGAGAAGGTTTTTACAAAACCACTCTTCACCGGGAATGCATAACTAACATTTGCATTAGATATTCTCAGGAAATCTCCTTTTTCCAAAAAACGACTGGAAACACTGCCTGGATTGATTCCGTTTTCCGGGCTGTTGGCCGTTCTGTAATCAATATTATGAGCTGTAAGAATTGACCCTTTTAACAACAAGGCATTGGCTGTATTGTTGTACACATAAAAGCCAGTGGAACCATTAATAAATATACTGGCACTTAACCTGCCAATAGTGAAATTATTAGTTAAACCTGCAAGGAAAGTAGGCAATGCACTTCCTAAAAGCTGGTCATTACTACCGTCTGCATATCTTGCATATCCATTTCCATTAAAGCCAAGGAATACGGGCATTTTCCATGTAAACAATGAGTAACCATCTGTAATTGTCTGAGCATAAGCACCACTCAACCCTTGTCCACTAACTCCACCTGTATTTACAATTTGATTCAAGTCCCTAACCTCATTATGTTGGAACGTCATATTGTAGTTAATATCCCAGCTAAAGTTTTTCGTTTTGATCAATTTATAATTCAAACTAAATTCCCATCCTGTGTTTAACACAAATCCTGGCAAATTGCTAAAATAATTTGGGCCGGCTCCAAATCCACCTGGAGTTGGGCCAAAGAAAAGCAGGTTTTTTCTTTCTGTATGATAATAATCAACAGTACCGGAAAGCCTGTTATTTAACAAAGTAAAGTCGAGACCAACCCCTGTAGTGGTTGCCTCTTCCCATTTTAAATTTTTATTTCCCTGATGAACAAACGATGTTCTCGATTGCTCTCCTGGATTAGCATAAGTTTGATTCAGATCAATAGCGTCATAAGAACCAATCCCGTCCTGGCTACCCAATTTACCCCAGTTGCCTCTGATACTGAAATCACTAAATACTTTTCCTATTGTGCTGGCAGCAAACCCCTCTTTAGCCAATCTCCATTTAGCTGCAAAAGCCGGGAAGGTGCCATACTTATTATCCTTACCAAATTTAGAAGAACCATCCACCCTAACGGTGGCTGTTAACAGATATTTATCTGCAATGGTATAGTTTACACGACCAAAATAAGACTGTAATTCAGATTGATCATTACCAGGTACAAAATCAAAATAGTTTTTAAACTGCCCATAATCTTTTCCAAAAACATCGGTAGGTGCTACTACTGGTGTATTAAGCCCCCAACCAACTGCACCTTTGTAATCGTATTCCGTTTTTTGCCATGAATAACCTGCCACAGCGTCTAACACGCTGTTTCCAAAGGAAGTAGCGTAAGCGAGTGTATGTTCAACAAGTATTGATTTCAAATCAACATTTTGTTTTACACCTCTTCCATTTCCTGTAATACCATTCTTTAAATCTTTGAACCATACAGTATTAGTTCCACTAAAAGCACTGCCTAAACGGGGATCTGCAAAAGACAATCTTTCGCTGGTAGATTTATCATAACCCAATGTAGCTTTATATGTAAGTCCCTTAACAATCTCAAAAGATCCACTGATGCTTGTTAATAAACGGTTGACATTGTCCTTATCATCAAAATATGCTATCATTTGGGCGGGGTTCCTGTTATTTCCATCTTCAAAATAAGAACCATCAGGATTGAAAACCGGGTTAGTTGGGTTGAAAGAAATGGCAGCTCCTACCAAGCTACCCTGGTAACCTGCATTATTAGTTAACGGAGGATAAGAGTTTTTTACATTTGAGTAAGTAAAGTTTCCATCAATTTTTAACCTGTCGTTAATGAATTTTTGAGTAAAATTCAAACGTCCAGTCAATCTCTTCAAACTGCTGTTTTTAACAATACCCTGCTGGTCATCATAGGAACCACTAACTCGTACTGCAGTACTCTTGCGGCTGATTCCCCAACCCAGATTATAATTTTGACCAACACCTGTTCTGAATATCTGGTCCTGCCAGTCTGTATTCGCACCCCTGTCCACAGTAGCTTGTGCAGCAGCGGCAGCTTCAGGACTGTTGCCCACACCAATACTGGTTTCTTTTACAGAATTCAAAAAATCCTGGGTATTTAACAGGTCATAGCGGCTGGCAACTTTTGACATATTGGTGGCAGCACTGAAAGTGAAACTTCCCCTGGCACTTTTACCTGTTTTAGTAGTGATCAGGATTACACCATTTGCACCACGTGAACCGTAGATAGCTGCAGAAGATGCATCTTTTAAAATACTGATACTTTCAATATCATTTGGATTTATAAATGTTAGTGGATTCTTGGGTGTAGAGCTACCCTCCACACCGCTTGCTGTAGCTGAAGTACCGCCACCACTGATAGGAACACCATCCACTACATATAGTGGCTCCTGGTTACCCCTGATAGATGCACTACCTCTAATGGTTATTGTAGCAGCAGCACCTGGCTCACCGCTGGATGGCGTAACACTTACACCTGGCGTACGTCCCTGGATCAACTGTTCGGGAGTAGATATCTGGCCCTTGTTAAAGTCCTTTGTAGATAAAGCAGCCACAGAACCTGTAGCATCTTTTATCTTCTTGGTGCCATAACCTACCACCACTACTTCATTTAAGTTACCTACGCTGGTTTCCATTTCGGTGTTAACCGAAGATCTTCCGCTTAAGGTAATTTCTTGAGTAGTAAAGCCAGCTCCAGTAAACCTTAGTACTGCATCGGTAGCAACATTGTTTAGGGTGTATATCCCTTCGTTGTTGGTAGAAGTGGCATTTTTAGTGCCTTTTACTGTAACAGTAACTCCGGGGACAACCTCCCCTTTTTTGTCTGTTACCTTTCCGGTAACTGTCTGGGCCTGCATACAGAAAGCAAATCCCAGAAAAGCCAGCAATAGCATGGCCCTCTTTCTCATGTTAGCAAGAATCATAGTAGTTTTAGTTTATGTTTGGTAATGAAAGAAAACTCAATTTTTGTCAATCGTTTATTATGGCTGTAGTAGTTGCAATCGTCTAAATCAGCTTAATTTTGCGAAAATTAGTTAACATTTCTTTATAAAAAAAATTCGTTTACAAGATATTTTTCCGCAATCGTTTGCGAAATTGTTTGCGAAATTGTTTGCTGTGTATATTTTACACTTAAATATTATAAAACCCATGAATAATACCACTTTAAAAAAAATATCAGAAGCCCTCGGGTTAAGTATTTCAACCGTATCCAGGGCGCTTAAAAACCATCCGGATATTTCTGAAAAAACCAAGCAACGGGTTACAGAATTAGCCAATGCGCTGGATTATGAACCTAACACCAACGCCATTCAACTCCGGACCAACAAGCGCAACATTTTTGGATTGATTGTTCCAACCATCTCTAATTTTTTCAATGATTCGTTTATTGCCTCGGTGGAAGAAGAAAGCCGCAAAAATAATTATTCACTGATCATACTGCAATCCGGCGATGACCCAGCCATTGAATTGGAGAACTTAAAGCTATGCAGGCAAAACAGGATAAGTGGTTTATTTATCAGTCTCACATCGCAAACCGGCAATATGGATCCTTTCAATAAATTACAGGACCAGGACATACCAATCGTTTTTTTTGACAGGGTTCCGGAGGAGAGCAATTGTAATAAAGTATGTGTTGCTGATACCGCCTCCGCAACTATAGCTGCTAATACGATATTGGAAAAGAAAAAGAAAAAAGTACTGGCTTTATATGGAAACAGTCATTTGTCTATTACTAAAAAACGAAAGGATGCCTTTACAAAAGCAACTGACAAAAAAATAAAGGTGCTTAGCCACCATGCCAATAATAGTTTGGAAGCAGAAGAAATAACCACTAAAATGCTAAAGGGAAAACCAGATACTGTTTTTTGCATGAGTGATGAACTATTAACCGGGGCCATGAAAGCCATTCAAAAAGCAAACCTGAAAATACCAGATGATATTGCGGTAATAACGATCAGTAATGGATATATTCCAAAATTGTATTACCCGGAAATCACTTATGTGGAAACCAGCGGTTTTAAATTAGGGAAACTTGCTTTTTCCAGTATGATGGCATGCATAGCCGGAAGTACATTTATACAGGAGCTTACCATAGAATCATTACTAGTGCAGGGTGGCTCTATATAAATTATTTCATTCAGTGGTGTTCCCTCTTAGCCCTTGTTCCTAATCGTATTTTTATGATAAATTATCATACCGGCGGATAAAAGCTTTTTTTATATGCCAGAAGCTTTCTGTATGTTAAGTTATTATTACCATTTCCTGATACCCATGATTGCCGGGATATAAAATTACTTTTGCGGAAATTTTAAAATTACAATTTTTATGGGCTTCAATTCTATCTTAAAGATCTTTTTACCAAAAGACAGGATATTCTTTCAACTGTTCGAAAACGTTGCACAGGAACTGGTAAAAATGGGTGAGAAACTAAAAGAAGTGGTGAACGAACCTGACTTTGATAAAAGGGCCAGCCTGATACAGGAGATAGAAGATATGGAACATGTGAATGATGAACTGACTCACAATATTTTTACAGAGCTGGGTAAAAACTTTATCACACCTTTTGACAGGGAAGACATTCACTACCTCGCTTCTGCACTGGATGATATTGCTGATTATATTTATGCCTCCGCAAAAAAAATAAATTTTTACAGGGTTAACCCAAATGATATAGGAATTGTAAAAATGGCTGATCTGATTGCCGTTGGCTGTGTGCAGGTACACAAGGCCGTTACGGAGCTGCGTAACATGAAAAACATGCGTAACATCACAGATGCACTGGTAGCAATCAACAGTGTAGAAAACCAGGCGGATGATATTTTTGATATGAGTATTGAGCGGTTGTTTGCAACTGAACCTGATGCCAAAGAAGTGATAAAGAAAAGAGAGATCTACCAGGTAATGGAAATCGTTACAGATAAATGTGAAGACGCAGCCAATGTAATTGAATCTATCATTGTTAAATACGCCTAACCCCCATCCCCTAAAGGGGTGTTATATACATTATTTTAAAACCTTACTGATTCCCCTTTAGGGGATAGGGGTAAATTTCTTTTATGACACTGCTTGTAGTTATTATCGTTTTAGCCCTGATTTTTGATTACATCAACGGCTTTCATGATGCAGCCAACTCAATAGCCACCATTGTTTCTACCAAAGTGCTCACGCCTTTCCAGGCTGTTATCTGGGCAGCTTTTTTCAACTTTGTTGCTTACTTTATTTTTAAAGATCATGCAGTTGCCAACACTATTGGTAAAACGGTTTTGGCTGAATACATTACCTTGCCTGTAATATTAAGTGGCTTAATTGCAGCTATATTTTGGAACCTGCTAACCTGGTGGTATGGTATTCCTTCTTCTTCCTCACACACGCTGATCGGTGGCTTTGCAGGTGCTGCTATTTGCCATGCCTTTATTACTAAAGGAGTAACACCGCTGGGAAGCATCATAGAAATTAAAAAAATTACAGAGATCATTCTCTTTATATTTCTTGCTCCTATTATAGGCATGTGTATCTCAATATTTATTACAGTTGTTACTATTATGCATAACACCTGGGCCAAGATTGGAGTAATACTGCTGGCTGGTGTATTTACCTGGTTCTTATTTGAAAATTTTGAACAGAATAAGTTAAAGGAAAATGTAAGCAAATACTATAAAATTGACAAACTTAAAAAAGATGCTGGCGCTGATGAAGCAAAAACTATTGCTTATGAGGCAGCCGTTGCTAAAACAAAATTGATAAAACCCTTGCTGGTTCAATATAAATCAATAGGTGCTGATGGCGTGGCAGAAAAAATTAAAAGCGAAGTTGATGCATCGGTTGATACCAAGGCCCTGTCAAAAGCAATGGCCAAGGCTGATAATTCAATTATTGTTTACTCCATTTTTGGAATGATGCTAATTTTCATTGGTGCATATATTTATACTGAGCAGGTGCGGTCTCCCAATGCTTACCGGATGGCTAAGATGTTTAAAAAACTACAGCTGCTTTCTTCGGCAGCATTCAGCATTGGCCATGGTGGAAATGATGCTCAAAAAGTAATGGGTATTATTGGTGCCGCATTTGTTACGTTCAATGCCGCACAATATCCTGATGTAGGAACCGCATTAAAAGAATTAACCTGGGTGCCGCTGGCCTGTTATACCGCCATTGGTTTAGGTACGATGAGTGGTGGCTGGAAAATTGTAAAAACAATGGGAACCAAGATCACCAAGGTTACACCGTTGGAAGGCGTTGCAGCAGAAACATCTGGCGCCTTTACTTTATTTATGACAGAGCAGATGGGTATCCCTGTAAGTACCACTCATACTATCACCGGTGCAATAATAGGTGTGGGAGCCACTAAAAGGTTGAGTGCAGTACGCTGGGGGGTTACCGTAAATTTATTGTGGGCATGGATACTTACCATTCCGGTTAGTGCCATATTAGCTGGTCTTGTTTATGTACTTGTTTCATTATTTATAAAATAATTATTATAGAACAACTCTTTTAAAGTCACCCTCAATTAAGGGTGACTTTTTTTATTCCTGCGATAAACAAACTGTAAATTTGTTCTCTATCATTCATTTCAATTAATTTAAAACTGATGAAAAAAATTTTGGTTACAGGTGGTTGTGGTTATATAGGTGTACATACCATAGTTGATCTGATACAAAACGGCTATGATGTAATTTCTGTGGATAATAATTCAAGAAGCCGCAGCAATATTTTAGATAACGCAGCAACCATCACTGGAAAAAAAATTAAGAACTACGCAGTTGATCTGTGTGATCTGGAAAAGACCCGTAATATTTTTAAAGAACATACCGATATTCTCGGCATCATTCACTTTGCAGCTTACAAAGCGGTGGGAGAATCTGTTGAGAAGCCATTGATGTATTACGATAATAACCTGTCTTCTCTTACTAATATCTTAAAATGTACAGCCGAATTTAATGTACCCTATTTTGTCTTCTCGTCTTCCTGTACTGTTTATGGAAACCCTGATGCTATACCAGTAACAGAAGCCACTCCGCAAAAGCCGGCAGAATCACCTTATGGAGCTACCAAACAAATGGGTGAAACAATTGTAACAGACGTTACAAAAAGTACCGGTATAAAAGCAATATTACTTCGTTACTTTAACCCGGTGGGGGCACATCCATCTATATTATTGGGTGAAATACCTTTAGGCCGTCCGGCAAATTTAGTACCCGCCATCACCCAAACAGCTATTGGTAAATTGCCAACCATGGAAGTATACGGCAATGATTACCCTACAAGAGATGGCAGTTGTGTAAGGGACTTCATTCATGTAAGCGACATTGCACATGCACATACGCTGGCACTGGATTACCTGATCAATAAGAAAAGCAATAAAAAAACCGAGATCTTTAACCTGGGTACTGGTGATGGTTATACTGTACTGGAAGTGATCAAAGCATTTGAAAAAGTGAGTGGTGTAAAACTCAATTATACCATTGGGCCTCGCCGCCCGGGAGATGTGGTGGCCATTTATGCCAATAACAACAAGGCCAAAACAGAACTTGAATGGGTAACCAAATATGGCATTGAGGAGATGATGGATACCGCCTGGAAATGGGAATTAAAGATCAAAAATGATCCTGCATTGTTTACCCCCATCCCCTAAAGGGGAGTTAGTGGTTATTATGTAAACCCTCCGTAAGTAGCATCATTCAGACATGACAAGATTATTATTCTTAGTGCTTTTATTGGGACACATTTCCTTTGGACAGACAATAATAAGAGGTGTTACTACAATCTCTACAGACGGCATTTATGGAGACAGCGTAAACAATTCTCCAAACCATGTTTTTAATGACAGAATAAAACTTGTTCAAATTGACAAATCTTCTGCAACGGTTGACATCAGACTTTATCGACTTCATTCATTGAGTAACACCAAAACACTCCGCAGACTTTTTTTGGTTGACACAACCTGGCGTGCAGTTGAATATGACGAATGGAACAAGCCAGTAAAAATTAAAAAGTATAAGCTCAAAGCAAAACCCAATTTCGGCAGTTTGTTTTCTCAACTTCTATCTTATAACATTCTGACACTTCCAAATCAGTCAGACTTAAAAAGCAAAATGCGAAAAGTCGTTGGTGTAGATGAAGATGGATATGAAATAATTAAAGAGTTTCATGTTACCGATGGAGAGAGTTACACAATAGAAATTAGAATCGGAAGCAATTTTAGAGTTTACCAGTTTAGCAATCCAGACAGCTACTCAAAAGTTTATGAAAACGTTTCTGAATTAAAGGACTATTTAAATATAGTTCAGTCTTTTGCCAAATTCTTAGCCCGAAAATAACAACCGCTAACACTGTTTGGCGTTATTTGAAGAGTATAAACCCATATCATGAGCTAAAGGGGATGCTAAGTTTTGAAATGGGATTTTTTGAATAATCTTGTGTTACTTGCTTTGGATAAACAGTAAAAATTAAAATCCCCACCCCCCAATATTTCATCCTTTTTTATTTACCGGTTGTGCTTATCTTGTGCCCCTAAAAAATTATACTTTCTCATGCTAAAAGATATTCAGGTTACTGGTAATAAAGATACACGTAGTGGTTTTGGAGATGGCATCCTTGAAGCTGCAAGAACGAATGATAAGATCGTTGCATTGACCGCAGATTTACTGGGTTCATTAAAACTAAATGCTTTTGTAAAAGAATTCCCTGAACGCTTTATTCAATGTGGGATAGCTGAAGCAAATATGATTGGCGTGGCTGCAGGATTGACCATCGGAGGCAAGATACCTTACACTACTACTTTCGCAAATTTCAGCACTGGCCGTGTGTATGACCAGATTCGCCAGTCTGTAGCATACAGCGGAAAGAATGTAAAAATTTGTGCCAGCCATGCAGGTCTTACCTTAGGGGAAGATGGCGCTACTCACCAGATATTAGAAGATATTGGTTTGATGAAAATGCTACCGGGAATGACAGTGATTGTTCCGGCAGATTACAATCAAACCAAAGCAGCTACTAAAGCAATTGCGGATTATATTGGACCCGTGTATCTGCGTTTTGGCCGTCCGGTTTGGCCAATATTTACCAAAGAGGAAGATTTTGTAATTGGTAAAGCACAAAAAATTGCTGATGGAAAAGACGTAAGCATTTTTGCCTGTGGCCACCTGGTTTGGAAGGCTATTGAGGCTGGAAGGATATTGGAAGAAAAAGGCATCAGTGTGGAAGTGATCAACATCCACACCATCAAGCCACTGGATACAGAAGCAGTTATTGCCTCTATTACCAAAACCAAATGTGCAGTTACCTGCGAAGAACATAATATTATTGGCGGATTGGGAGACAGTATTGCACAGGTTGCTGCCAAGCATCTGCCAATACCAATTGAATATATAGGCACCAACGACACCTTTGGAGAAAGCGGTAAACCTTCTGAATTGCTTACTAAATATGGCTTAGATGCACCAAACATTGTGGAAGCTGTTGAGAAAGTATTGGCCAGAAAAAACGCATGATTATTGGGACTTGGCTAACTAATTAAAAGTCAATTTCATTTCAGTTTTTCATTACTGCGGATTAAACCTTTTACCATAAAACCTATCTTACGATAGGTTTTTATATTTTTATGCAGCTTAACCACTTATGCCAAATCAACATTTAGATGATAAAGAACTGTTGCTACAGTTTAAAGAACCTTCTCTAAGAGAAAGAAGTTTTACTGCTATCATTAAAAAATACCAGGAAAAACTCTACTGGCATATCCGCCGGATGGTGGTGAATCATGAAGATGCCAATGATGTTTTGCAAAATATGTTCATCAAAGTATGGAATGGCCTGGAAAATTTCAGGGAAGATAGTCAGCTTTACACCTGGCTGTACCGGATAGCAACTAACGAGAGTCTTACTTTTTTGGAGCAACAAAAGAAAAGGGCATCCATATCATTAAGTGACGATGATGGTGTATTGGCCAATAAGCTAAAAGCAGAAAAGGATTTTGATGGGAGAAAGATAGAGTGGAAACTACAGCTGGCTATGCAGCAGCTGCCAGAAAAACAACGGGTAGTTTTTAACCTCCGCTATTATGATGAAATGCCTTACGAAGAAATGAGCCGGGTGCTGGAAACCAGTGAAGGTGCCTTAAAAGCAAGTTATCATCATGCAGTAAAAAAAATTGAGAATTATTTACTAAATAGTTAAACTGTTTCGCCAATTTGAAGTCAGTATAACCAGCAGAAAGAATGGAAAATAAAAGTGACATATTGAATGAATTACAAAGCATCAGCCCGTTAATTGCAGCAATTAGTAAGGCAAATGTTTTTAGGGTGCCGGATGGATACTTTGACAGTATCAGCAGCACCGTTCTGCTGAGCCTCCATGAAGATTTTTCTAGTGATAATATTCCACAAATATCAAAAGACACAGATATACCAGCAGGATATTTTGATAATCTATCAAACTCTATACTGGACAAAATTAAAAAACAGGAAGCTGGTGAATTGCCTGCAATTTTTTCCACTATCAAAAAGGAGCAGCTGTTCCAGGTACCTGGCAATTATTTTGAAACATTGGCTGATTCAGTTCTAAGTAAAATTAAGAATACACAGGAAGAAGAAACCTTGCCTGCTGTTCTGAATGATTTAAAAACTGTACAGCCTTTTGATGTTCCGGAAAATTACTTTGCCGATTTACCTGCAACTATTCTGGAGAAGGTTAAGCAACAACCAAGTGCAAAAATCATCTCCATGCCTAAGCGGTTTTCAATACTCAGGTATGCTGCTGCGGCTGTTATTACCGGTGCCCTTGCATTAGGTGTTTATAAATACAGCAATCAGCCATCGGTTAATAGTATAGATCCGGTTGCATCTGTAGTACTTGATCCAAGTATTGAGAAAGGAAAAGCGATGGATGATAAAAAATTTAATGAAACATTAAATAGTTTATCATCAGATGAAATATTAAATTATCTGCAGCGCAACAATGGCGAAGCTGATATTGCTGTGTTAAGTTCCAGTGTGGAAGAAACCAGTTTGCCAAATGAAGAAGATTATTTACTGGATGACAAAACACTGGATAATTTTTTAAAAGATTTAGAAACAACAACTAATTAAGCAAAATGAAAAAGCTATACATCATATTGACCTTTTTAACTGTAAGCTTATTTGCTCAAGCACAGGATGAACAGCCGCCAGTTGCTGACCAAAAGCAGCAGGAAAAAATTGAAGCATTAAAAGTTGCCTTTATAACAAAAGAATTAGACCTGACTCCTGATGAAGCACAAAAATTCTGGCCCGTTTATAATCAATACTCTAAAGAATTAAAAAGCACTTTTAAAGACAACCAGGATGTAATAGACAGGGATGAAAAGGTGGTGAATTTAAGAAAACGCTACCGGGACCAGTTTACAAAAGTACTTGGTGCAGACAGGATGAACAGGATGTTTAATGCGGAAAGAGATTTTAGGCAACTGCTGATAAAATCAATCAAGAGGCAAAGACAAAAAGCAAATATGGACCGGCCATTACTAAGAAGAGGTTAGTAAAAGATAACTGCCCATTAATATCCATAAAATAGGGTTCAGGTCGCTTTAAGCGCCCCGACCCCATTTATAATTAGTTAAAACTAGTCATCGCATTATAGTCCAGTGTGGACGATTCATCTTCTTCCCTGTTCTCATTATACTCCACAATAAAATTGTTCTTCCCTTCACCAGTAATGATCAGTAAATATTTCTGCTGAGATAACTCCAGCAAACTCAGGAAAAGAAACAGTGCATGTATCCTGTCCTGGCAAATGTCAAATATCTTTTCGAAAGAACTTGTTTTCTCCGTGCGGCAATGATCCAGCATATAATCACGGCTTTCTTCCATTGTGTAATTATACTGAATTACAGTATGTACGGGTTTATTATTTCTTTCATGCAATTTTTGAACGACCTTTTCAAAAGCCTTCATCAATTTAAACAGCGTAACGGCTTGTATTTCTGTTCCCTCACCGGCTTCTTCACCAATCTGCGCCAGTTCTTTTTGAAGGTTTCCTCTTTTGAACATCAGGAAACGTTCCTCTTCCATCTGGGCCATTTTAGCCGAAGCTTCTTTAAATTTTTTATACTCCAGGATCTTATTCACGAGTTCCTGCCTTGGATCAATTTCATTACCGTGATCATCCAGTTCTTTACGGGGTATCAGCATTTTTGCTTTTATCCGCATCAACGTGCTGATGAATAAAATAAACTCACTGCTCAGTTCTATGTTTAGTTTTTCACCTTGATGAATAAAATCTAAAAAATCATTGGTGATCCTTGTGATTGGAATATTGTAAATATCCAGCTCATCCCTTTCTATAAAGAACAACAACAGGTCAAACGGGCCTTCAAACTGGTCAAGCTTTATTTGATAAGAAGCAGTATTCAATGCTATAAAAATTTAATGATAAAAAAACTCCTCCACCATGTTACCGGCAGAGGAGCAAATGTATTAATAAGTAAACAGACTATCAGAATTTAGCAGCAAAGCCTAATCCGAATGTGGATAATACCTGCAAACCCAAAGCGCTGGTTGGGCTTTCCGGATTTCTCACATCATCATCGTACAACATATCCAGGGAGTAACTCAGGTTAAACCATTTGTATAGCTTAACCTTAAACTGGTTGGTCCAAAATACATCCACGTTGGATATATTCTTCAGATAGTTGGCGTACAGATCTAACTTACTGTAATAAGATACATTTTTTAAAAGATCCTTTTTAACAGTTGCAGTTACAAAAGCACCAAATTCCCCTTTATGCTCTTTAGCCGGATCTACTCCATATAAAGTAGCCAAAGGAGTTTCTTGTTGTCCATTAAAAATACCACCCTGCCCGGCATAGCTGTATGGGCCATTTGATACAATCGTCCATCTTGCTGATAAGGGAGATCCAAATAAAGAGAACCAGCTATTGGGTTTCCAATCAACACCCGGAGATACGATAATGTATGCAGGCGCAAAAAAACCAGAGTTCCTTCTTTTTTCTGTTGTTCCCTTATATTCGTACTCGTGTCCACTGGTGAGCTGGGATCGTAACTGGCCCAGTAAAGAAAGATTAACCTTGCTCCATTTTTTTGGTTTGTATCCATATTTGCTCACAAAGTCAAGGCGGTCATTCATTTTACGAACACCTAATGTAGTGGTATTAACGAGGCCGTAATTAATATCCAACATATTTTCCCAGGTTTTTCTTCCCCATGCCCTGTTAGCAAATGCATTTAATGACCCGGCAACAGAAAGTGAAAAATCATCACCACCTGCAGCGATCCAGTTGCTATTTCCTATCTGGGTAACATTCAAACTTACAAGACCACCTTTGATCCAGCCGTTTTTATTAGGTTTTTGAGTGGTATCTTTTTTAATTTCTTTAGTAACTGAAGATTGAATTTCCCTGACCGTAGCATCCTGGGCACTCAGTTGGCAGTATATTAAAACAGCAACTACCAGGCTTAGCGTTCTTTTCATTAGTTTGGTATTAGTTTATAAAAAAGCGGCTTCCGAATGATGGAAGCCGCTGCGAAAATACTGCATATTTTAATCAAGACATTTGACTGCAATCAAATGTTCTTATAGTTTTAAAGTAAGACCTATACCCAATATTTCTTTTAGCTGAGTTTTTGCAATCACATCATCATCATATATCATATCTACACTGATGGTGCTCCCCAGCCATTTATTAAATTTCAAAACCAGTAAATTGGTAAAAAAAACATCTACGTTTTGTGGATTTCTTTTGTAATTACTAAATAAATCAAGCCTGCCGGTATAGGTAGCCCAGGCAGTAATTGGCTTGGTATATTTTGCAGTAAGATAAGCACCGATTTCATTATAACTTTTACTTAAAGCAGGCACACCAAATGCGTTAATTGCATAAAAATCTGGATCATTCTTCAAAATCCAGCGTGTGGAGATGGGAGAAATGAAAACAGAAAAGTTATCATTTGGCCTGTAATCCATACCCAGTGAAAGTATTATTTTTCCAGGTGTAAGAAAGTTGGAAATTTTTGTGTTCTTATTATAATCATACCCTGCCAGCGCCTGGCTGTTAAAGTTAAAGAGGCCGGCTACATACCATTTTTTTGCAACCTGGTGCCCATATTTGCTGGTAATATCTATCCTGTCATCTATTTTTCTAAACCTGTTAAAACTGGTTGCATTTTGAAATCCCAGGGCAAGATCAAAATAATTATCCCAGGTATTTTTCCCATTACGGTAATTAAGGCCATAATTTAAAATACCATTAATGCCTAACGTATTTTGCTCTCCACCGGCAGCCCAGTTACTAAGGCTTCCCTGGTTCAGGTTAAAAATAAAAGTGCCGCTGTGTTTCCAGCCATTCAGTAAAGTATCAGAAGCCTTTACATCTTTATTTGCAGCTTTCTGTAAATCTTTTACAGTGGCATCCTGTGACCACGAATTTAAAATTGCAGAAACTGCGACTAGCGTCACGAAAATTTTCTTTTTCATTTTCTTATTTTTAAGTAAAAAAAAGCATCGCAGCCAGTAGAGTTGCAATGCTTAAAGTATATTTTAAGATTTATTTTTTTAACGAGTCTCTTATCTCCATCAAGAGCTTATCAGTTGATGATGGTTCTGCAGGAGCCGGTGCCGCTTCTTCTTTTTTCTTTGCGCTGTTTGCTACTTTAATCAGGGCAAAAAGAACAAAAGCAACCAGGATAAATTTAATTACTGCAGCTATGAATTTACCAATCTTCACAGTACCTAACATTAGTTTATCTACATCCTGAATATTTGCAGCCTTTAGCAAGGGGGTAAGCAAAAGTGGGGTAACCACATCATCTACCAGCGATGTTACTATTGCGCCAAAAGCTGCTCCGATGATCACAGCCACCGCCAGTTCAACCACATTTCCTTTTAATGCAAAATCTTTGAATTCTTTAATTAGTCCCATAAATTATTTTTTTAAAATGATTAAACGGTATTTTTTAAAACATGGTAAATGTAATAATTATGTATTGGGTAACTCACACTTTTATATTACTAATTTTTGCACATTATTAATTTTCATTTTGAAATTTATCTTAACAAAATGTTCCTTGTTATAATTATTAGCCGCATTAATATCACCTTTACTCCGTGAATATAAAATTAACTGACTGGCTTATTTTTATTGCCCTTGCTTTGATATGGGGCAGCAGTTTCATCTTAATGAAAATTGGCCTGGATAATCAGCTTAGCGCTTATCATATTGCTGCAATAAGAATTGTTTCTGCAGGAATTGTATTGCTACCTATTGCCATTAAGGCAATTAAAAAAATTCCCTGGCAAAAACGCTGGCTGGTATTTTTATCAGGTACTTTAGGGAGTTTAATACCCGCCTTTCTATTTTGTATTGCGGAAGAAGCAATCGACAGTGCATTGGCAGGAACGCTTAATACACTTACACCGATTTTTGTGATCCTTACCGGTGCGTTGTTCTTCAACACTAAAACAGCCCCTAATAAAATTATTGGTATTACCATCGCTTTTTCAGGTTGTGTGCTGCTCTTATTCAGCAAGGGAAACATGCAAAATAAACAGCTTTCTTATGCAGCCCTTGTTGTAGTAGCTACTATGCTGTATGGTTTCAATGTGAATATGGTTTCAAGAAATCTCCTGCATATTTCATCCGTACATATTACTGCGGTGGCGCTTTCATTTAATGCAATCCCTGCGCTGGTTGTATTAATTTTCACCGGTTTTTTTAAATTGCCACTCACAAATCCTGAAATTTTAAAAGGTACAGCGGCAGCCATTTGCCTCGGAGTAATGGGCACTGCAGTGGCGACTGTATTATTTTATATGCTGGTAAAAAGAGCCAGCAGCATTTTTGCCAGTATGGTTACTTACGCTATTCCGTTTGTTGCCATCGGGTGGGGATTTTATTATAAGGAAGATATTACTTTGAGGCAAATAGCCTGCCTGCTCATCATATTAATTGGCGTATACCTCGCCAATAAAAAACAGGTAATGAATAGTACAAATAAAAAAGAGGATCACCTTGTTGGGCAATCCTCTTTCGGAAAAGATTAAACGAATTATTTGTATTGCGGAGTCAGGCCTTTTGCTAAGGCAGTCATCTTTGCCAATCCCTCTTCAGGTAACCCACCTTTTTTAAACTCAGCCAAAATCTCAGAATATTTGTTTTCCATTTCTAATAAGAAATGTTCTTCAAAAGCCTTTACATTTTTAACCGCCACCTCTCTTAATAAACCTTGTGTACCAAGATAAATAATTGCCACCTGCTTTTCAACAGTATATGGTGAGTATTGTGGTTGTTTCAATATCTCCACGTTTCTTGCACCTTTATCAATTACGTTTTTGGTAGCAGCATCCAAATCACCACCAAATTTAGAGAAGGCTTCCAACTCACGGTAAAGCGCCTGATCCAGTTTTAATGTACCAGCCACTTTTTTCATTGATTTGATCTGAGCGTTACCACCCACACGACTAACCGAAATACCCACGTTGATTGCAGGACGTATACCAGCGTTAAACAGGTTACCTTCCAAAAATATCTGTCCGTCAGTAATAGAAATTACGTTAGTAGGAATGTATGCTGATACATCACCAGCCTGTGTTTCAATAACAGGCAACGCTGTTAAAGAACCACCACCTTTTACCAGGTGTTTAATAGATGCAGGTAAATCATTCATCTGCTGGGCTATCTCATCTTTAGAAATAACTTTAGCAGCTCTTTCAAGTAAACGGCTATGCAGGTAGAATACATCACCCGGGTAAGCCTCACGGCCTGGCGGACGACGCAGCAATAAGGAAACCTCACGGTAAGCCACAGCCTGTTTAGAAAGATCATCATAAATGATCAACGCCGGCCTTCCGGTATCACGGAAAAATTCACCAATAGCAGCACCGGCAAACGGAGCATAGAACTGTAACGGAGCTGGGTCACTTGCAGATGCTGCAACAATGGTAGTATAAACCATTGCTCCATTTTCTTCCAGCGTTTTCATAATACCGGCGATGGTAGATGCTTTTTGCCCGATGGCTACATATATACAGTAAACAGGTTTACCTGCTGCATAAAATTCTTTTTGATTGATAATTGTATCTACACAAATAGCCGTTTTACCAGTCTGGCGGTCACCAATTACCAATTCCCTTTGGCCACGGCCAATCGGAATCATTGCATCAATTGCCTTGATGCCTGTTTGTAATGGCTCCTTTACCGGCTCACGGAAAATTACACCTGGTGCTTTACGCTCCAGCGGCATTTCATACAGTTCACCTGCAATTGGACCTTTACCATCTATCGGTTCCCCCAATGTATTAATAACACGACCGCACATTCCTTCTCCTACTTTGATAGAAGCGATTTTATCTGTACGCTTTACTTTAGCTCCTTCTTTAATTCCACTGCTGTCACCCATCAATACCACACCCACATTATCTTCCTCCAGGTTTAACGCAATTGCTTTAACGCCATTTTCAAATTCCACCAGCTCACCACTACGCACATTATTCAATCCATACACACGGGCAATACCATCACCCACCTGCAATACGGTACCCACTTCTTCTAAACTGGCACCTGCATTAAAATTGCTTAATTGCTGGCGGAGTATCGCTGAAATTTCATCCGGTTTAATTTCTACCATAACTGTTTTTTTTAAAAAATTGTTTTATCTGAGTTTATGAACATATTGATTGTCCATAAATTGTTTTTGAATATCTTTTAAGTCTCTTTGTATGCTTGCATCGATTAAAGTACCCTGCATCTCCAAAATAAAACCGCCAATTAATTCTTCTCTAATAACCGTTTCCAGTTCTATATTCTGAAAAGGAGTAGATGCTTTTACCTTATTTACTATGGCTGTTTTAAGATCGTCACTAAGTACCGCTGCTGTAGTTAATTTTAACCGGTAGATATTTCTTATTTTATTGAATTGCTCAATAAATGCATCTGCTATTTCCGGTAAATTGGTTTCCCTTCCTTTGCGTACCAGTAAATTTATAAATGCAACGGTTGTTTTATTTACCCTCTCAGTTGTTATTGATTGAATAATCTTTTCCTTAGCGCTTGGTTTTATGATCGGGCTACGCAGTACTGCTGTAAAATCAGGATTAGATTTACAAATTTTCTGCAAGAATTTCATGTCAGCATGAATAATATCCACCTGGTTCAACTCTGTTGCCAGATCGATCAAACTTTTTGCGTACCTGCCTGCTAAACGTGGATTGTGCATACCCATGTCCCCTAAAGGGGGATTTTTTTTAAAAACTCCAAAGAGTTTAGATGATTAAAAAATGTTGCCTTTCTCCCCTTTAGGGGATGGTGGCTTAATTAAATTTTGCTTCTTCTGCCAATTGTTTAATATATCCTTCCTGGTCTTGTTTATTGTTCAACTCACGGCGCAATACTTTTTCACTTACTTCAATTACCAGGTTACCCACCTGGTTCTTTATTTCAGTTAGTGCAGCCATCTTCTGCTGGTTAATAGAAGCCTGGGCATCGGCTAAAATTTTAGCAGCCTGCGCTTTTGCTTCTTCTTTTGCCTCATTAATCATTTTGTCCTTTGTTTCTTTAGCCTCTTTTAATAAGATAGCTCTTTCTTCACGTGCTGTTGCCAGTAATGCCTCATTGTCATTTTTTAACTGTGCCATTTCCAGCTTAATTTTTTCAGCACTGGCGATTGAATTGGCAATATTCGTTTCCCTGTCATTGAGGCCCTTTATAATAGCAGGCCATGCAAATTTTTTCAACAGAAAGAACACAATTAAAAAAGCTAATAATGTCCAGACCAATAATCCTAAATCAGGTGTTAATAATTGCATGATTGAAAACCTCCATCTCCCAAAGAGACCGTTTATTTAAAATAATAGTTATTCACTTTTGTCCTTGTTGCCAAGGTTTAAAATACTGCATCCTCCGCCCTGTGCTTTGGATGCAGTAATAATTTTTGCTTTGGTATTACAATACCATTGCAAGGAAACCAACGATGATTGCAAACAGGGCAGCACCTTCTACAAGGGCAGCTGTAAGAATCATGTTTCCACGAATGTCGTTAGAGGCTTCTGGCTGACGGGCAATGGCTTCAACAGCACCTTTACCAATCTGTCCAATACCGATACCAGCGCCTACTGCTGCTAAACCGGCACCAATTGCACCACCTGCAACAGCATTAGCTTCAGCTAAAAACACAGTTAATAAACTCATACTTCTGTTTTATATTGATTAAAAAATAAACGCCCCTAAATCCCCAAAAGCGGATTTGAAATACTAATGGTGTGCCGCTGCACCTTCTTCATGATGCTCCCCTTCAAAAGCCTGACCGATAAACACTGCCGTAAGCATAGTAAAAATAAAGGCCTGTAAAAAAGCCACCAATACTTCAATCAAATAGATAAATACGGTGAATGCTATTGAAACCGGCGATACACCCCACCCTGCACCCACTGCAATTTTTTCTGCAAAAATGAATATCATTGATATTAAGCAGATGATAATGATATGCCCTGCAACCATGTTTGCAAAAAGACGTATGATCAAAGCAAATGGCTTAATGAATACGCTTAAAAATTCTACTGGAACCAGGATGAATTTTACACCCAGCGGTACGCCAGGAGGATTAAAAATATGTCCCCAATAGTGACTGTTAGAACTGGCCATGATCACAATAAAAGATATTACACCCAATACTAATGTAAATGCAATATTTCCTGTAACATTTGCTGTGCCAGGTATTAATCCAAAAATATTATTGATAAGAATAAAGAAAAATACCGTTAACAGGTAAGGCAGGTATTTATTTGTTTTGTGACCCAGATTAGGCTTTGCCACTTCATCCCTTACAAATCCTACTAATACTTCCACTAAGTTCTGCTTGCCCTTTGGTGCTGAAGTAACTCCCTGCCCTTTTGAATATGTTTTTGCAACACTGATCATCAACCAAACTAAAAGGGTTAAAGCCAGTATCATTTGCACCACGTTACGTGTCAGGGAAAAATCATACACTTTTACACCCTCTTCTACTGATTCAATCTTACCTTCTGCATTCAATTTATAGCCATCCACTTCCTGGTGACCATGCTCAAATTTAGAAGACATAAAAACAGAGAGGCCCTTTTGAGGGGAATAAAGTATTACAGGAAGTGGTATTGAAATGGGGTGCTTTTCACCGTCGCTGCCTTTGTATTCAGCAAAATGAAAATCATGGGCATCCATAATATGACCAAAAATCACCTCTTTGGCATTAAACTGTTCCTTTTCTCCGGCTTCATGCCCTGCTGGGGCACCATGCTCTTCATGCTGAGCCTTTACAGTATACGATGAAATTAAAAATATTGTGCTAAGAACCGCTGCCAGTAATGATTTGGTGCCTTTTGAAAACATAACTTATCCGAAATTTGGCGCAAAGATAGGCGTTTAGGGGTAAAATTGATAATGAACAAAAGAGATTTTTATAGAGATTTTCCGGCATGTTTAATCAAGGCCCATTTCCTTACGTAGCAGCTTTATTTTTTCCAGTTCCATTACATCAAGCTGGTCTTTGGAACGGTTGATCGCTTTTTTATTGGCTATTAGGTGATTGATGTGGAGAAAAGGGACTTTTACATTTTCTATTTCAGCAATGGTGGCCATTTGAAGACATTCATCAAACGAATAACCTTCCAGCCCTTTCATATTTATCAGGATATCCAATACAATCCCATTCCTTATATAGAAATTTGTCCACCCCGGAACAAACTGCATATCCTCCCAATCCAAATCCTCATAACCAAAAACCTTCATCGCTTTACCCAGGTTCACCCGGTTTGCAGCTTCATCTTTTATCCATATATCCACATCCTGTGTAGCCCTTAAATATCCATGCATGTTAACTGCAAATCCACCAAACATTATATACAATACATCACTTACCGCAAGTGAATTCCAAAATGATATTAAATCTTCATCAAAAATATCCATTGATTATTCAATCATTTTTTTGTGGGTGACCTTTGCGTTTTTCATCATGATGCCAATACGCATGAGTTTGGTAAACATTTTAAATTTTTCTGTATCTGAAGAAAGTATGGATTCTTTACGCCTCCTGGTTTCAAGATTTTCATAAGCAGCCGCTTCATCATTCAGTACGTTGGGCACTGCTTCATTTAGTGAATATCCCTTTTTGCTCATACTGCAATTTACTAAAATACTGGGGATATTAAAGGCTAATTTATACCAATACCTTCTGCTTTTCAAACTGCATTTTTTGTAACTGGTAATAAAATCCTTTATGAGAAATCAGTTCGTCGTGTGTTCCTATCTCTTTTATTTCACCTTTGTCCAGCACCAAAATTTTACTGGCCTTGCGAATGGTGGAAAGCCTGTGGGCTATCACAATGGAAGTTCTGCCGGCGATTAGTTTTTCTATTGCCTGTTGGATCAGTTGCTCACTTTCGGTATCTACAGAAGAAGTTGCCTCATCTAAAATAAGGATGGCAGGATCATACAAAACGGCCCTTACAAATGACAATAATTGCCGTTGCCCTAATGATAAAGTAGCACCTCTCTCCATTACATTATAATGATACCCTCCCGGCAACCGCATTATGAAATCATGGATACCAATCATTTTTGCTGCTTCTATTACCTGCTCTTCTTTAATATCAGGATTACGCAGTGTGACGTTATCATAGACTGATCCGCTGAATAAAAAAACATCCTGCAACACCACCGCAATTTTACTCCGCAGGTAAAAAAGCTCGAAAGATTCTATATCGGTATCATCAATTTTGATAGTGCCCTTCTGAATATGATACAATCGGTTGAGCAAACTGATAATAGAAGTTTTCCCACTGCCTGTATGACCTACAATTGCCAAAGTTTCCCCGGCAGCAATGTCAAAAGAAATATTTTTCAACACATACTTCTCATCGTTGTAGGCAAACCAAACATTATTAAAAGAAACACTGCCCTTCATTTTTGCAGGCCCCAGTTTACCATCGTTGTGAGCACTGTCATCAATATCCAGCACTTTAAAAACCCGTTCGCTGGCTATCATTCCCATTTGCAGCACATTAAATTTATCTGCGATCATTCTCAATGGGCGGAACAGCAAGTTCAAACAGATAATAAATGAAGTGATGGTACCGGCAGCATGAGGATCTCCACCACCACCAGCTTTCCATACCAGCAAGCCAGTAGAAAAAGCAAGGATCAACTCAACCAACGGGAAGAAAACAGAATAAGCAAAAATTGCTTTGATATTAGCATTTCGATGTTCCTTGTTGATAGCATTGAATTTATTAAACTCCCTGTCTTCAGCAGCAAAAGTTTGTACTATTGCCATGCCGGTAATGTGTTCCTGTACAAAAGCATTCAGCTGTGCCACCGCATTACGTACTCTTATAAAAGAACGATTCACACTTTCTTTAAAATAATAAGTGGCAATAATCAACAAAGGAAAAGGGGCAAGACATATCAGTGTAAGCCGCCAGTCTATATTGAACATGTAGATCAACACAGCAAGGATAGACAAAAGGTCTGCAATAATTGGTATTAACCCATCGCTGAAAATATCATTAATAGATTCTATATCGTTAATGGTTCTGGTGGTAAGGGTACCAATGGGTGTTTTATCATATTGAGAAAGATTAAGACCGATCACTTTTTTGTAGGTGGCTATCCGCATATCTTTTACCACACTCTGCCCAAGAGATGCAGTAAAAAATGTAAAGACAAAACGAAATGCCGATTCCAGTATCAACAAGGCCATTTGTATTATGGTGATGCCAATAATAACTGAAGCCGCCCCATGCAAAAACCAAAAACTGGAATCGCTTTGTAATCCCCGGTTGATTGTCATTTGTATCAACCATGGCCTTACAGGAGAGATAACAGCAAGAAAGAAAGCAAGAAAAAGAGAATAGTAAAACTTGCTTTTATAGGGTGCAGCAAAATGAAGTACCCTGCGGAATAATGAAAAATTGAATATTTTTTTTGGTTGTGCCGTTCCGCTCATAAGGCAAAGTTAGCTGGTTGGTTTGAATGGATTAAAATGGCTGGCATACTGTTTTGAAGAATTATATTTTTTATAACTCTACATTTAATACATCTCGCCGCTCTTTGCTGTTTCCATTTTTTTATTATAAGCCTTGATAAAAATAGCTCCCAGGTTTTTGTATGGTGGTACGTAATCGTCCCAGCTTTCTCTCATTGCTTTATTGGGGTCAGCATAAAATAATTTGGTGAGAGATGCCCACATATCTTTCCATACAACCGGTTTGCCAGACAACAAGTTTTGATTCAGGTAACTGATGATGGGTCTGTTAATATCACCCTTCCCAATCTCTTTGGTGGATACAATATGTGCATCAGGGCTAACCTCTAATATTTCACTTAGGTTTTTATAGCCGCCGCAAGAACCAAGTAAGATGATTTTGGCATTGGGCTCCATACGTGAAATGGTACGTGGCAACCAGTAACTATGGCCCCGGTGAATAACTATAGAAGGATTCATATCATTTTTACGGAGATACCTGCCCAGGTGCACCTGTGCGGTATCATCCAGGTTTTTATCGCTATCTAATGGCAGGTTAGCATAGACCAGGATTGGTTGCCCTTTTATAGATTTTATTTCCACCCATTCTTTTTGTCTTGTTATTTTCCAGTCTGCTCCACTAAAAGAATTTACAAACTGGGGGAAAAAGTTTTTACCATCTTCATCCCCGTAAAAAAACACCTGCTCCACTATCCTGCCTTTATCATCGCCCAGGTATTTATTATCTAATGAATAAATGGAAGGAATGCCTAACTGTTCTGTAAGGTCTATAGTATTATCATCTGCAGAAGCAAAAATCAATTTTAAAAGACCATAGATGGTTTTACCCTTTGCGTTGTTTTGCTGGATGCTTTTTAGCTCGTTATCCTTTACATTTTGAAACATGTTATTTAACAGTTGCCTGTTGGTAATGCTGCTGTAACTGTCTGCAACATCCACTGCATCTTCAAGGTCACTTGTTTTATCAAGGTTGGATACAAATGCTTTCATTAAAACAGTAGCATTTTCAGCAGGCATCATTTTCAGCAGCGTATCCAACTGGTTATAGTTAGCCGCCATCTTAATAAATTTCTTAAAGAAATCCATCTTCACATTCAGCAATAAATTATCGGAACGTGGCTGCGGTCCCATCAACTGTACCAGCCTGCTGAAACTGTGTTTATAACTGGAGGTGTAAATATCATTCTCCCCCATTACCATCATAAAATATAATTCTTCCGCAGTTAGTGGTTGAATCGCTTTCATCCTGACGGCAAGATTATTCTGTTCATGCAATTCATTGATCGGAGTAATAAAATACCGCAGAGCTTTCTTTTGCAGCATATCTCTTAAGCCATTAGTTCCAAACATAGCAACCGGTGTATCTCTTTTGATCAGTCTTTCATAATAGCCGATCTCTGTTTTTACCAACAGCTTATAGTAGCTGATGGTATCCATATTTTTTTCTCCGTCTCCCACAACCTTTTTAATACTGTCTATAGATTGTTTACCATTTAAAATATCATCTAAAAAAGGATAGTATAATAATGCCCCTGCAGTATGGCTTAGTCTTGCCACTGCCTTCACCATTGGATCCGTGTTGCGTCTTATCAATTTACCTTCGGGAGAACTGGAAGACGATGCATAATCGTATAATTGTTTAGGATCATTTTTACAGGCCACTACCACCAGGCTGTCTGCAAAAGGCTCACTGGCAAAAGGTCTGATAGTAGCCAGTATCTTATCAGGATTATGAGAGGTGTATTTTAGGTATAAAATTCTTTTACTTTCCTGGTAACCGGAGTTTTTATTAAAAATTTCTACAATAATCATACCTACAGCATAAGGCGCTTCCCTAATGAACGGCACCATACTCAGGGTGTCAATATTGGCTTTAAAAATTTTTTCGAAATTAGCAATGAGCGCTGGTGCTAATACCGGGTTAAATTTTTTTCGCTTCCAATCCAGCCTGAAATTTTTAACCAGCTCTTCTATAAAATTTAGCTGTCTTATTTTTTCATTATTGGTAGTTACTTTATCGCTGGTCTCTACGTAATCCCTTAGTTCATTGATCCTGCGGATAAGGGCATCTGTTACCAGCAGGTTCACTTCATCATTGGCAGATGCTTTTATAAAACTGTCCAGTTTACCATCTTCCTTATCGCACTTTGTTTGTTCTTCTCTTATGCGGTCGTGAAAACGCTGTCGCTGAAAGGGCACTACAGCAGAGTCTGCCATTGCAAAAGAATCGACACAACTAAATATCAAAAGAAACCAGAGTAACGCTTTTTTCATACTGTAAAATCAATTGCAAAGATGACGAAAATAACCTTTGCTTTTGCTAACATGCCCGGGCGGTAAAATCAACCGGGCAATTGTTTTAAAAATTTGGTTAACAATTTAATAATATATAAGCAGGCCAAACCTGCAACTTTAATTAATATGATAGAGTACTTTTGCATCGCAAATAACGTATGAGTACTGTTAAAAAAGTTTTAATTGCAGATGATGAGCCAGATATCCTGGAGATAATTCAGTTTAACCTGCAGACTGAAGGCTACGAAGTGATCACTGCAAAGAATGGTGATGAAGCCCTTGAACTGGCTAAAAAACACCAGCCCAATTTGATTATCTTAGATGTGATGATGCCTTATAAAAATGGCATCGAGGTTTGTAACATCCTTCGCTCTCAGCCGGCCTTTAAAGATACATTGATCATTTTTCTTTCAGCATTGAGCGATGAAAGCACGGAGGTTCGTGGACTGGAAACAGGAGCAGATGATTATTTAACCAAACCCATCAGCCCGAAAATTTTAGTAAGTAAGGTGAACGCATTGTTCAGGCGGTTGAACAACAAACAGGGCGGCGATGTAATCAATATTGGCGACCTTGCCATTGACAGGGAAAAATATATTATCCGCTACAAAGGCGGTGACATCATTCTTGCAAGAAAAGAATTTGAACTACTGGCACTGCTGGCATCCAAACCCAATAAAGTTTTTCTACGCAACGAAATATTAAACCAGGTTTGGGGAACAGAAGTAATTGTTGGAGACCGCACCATTGATGTACATATCAGGAAAATAAGACAGAAATTAAATTTAGACTGCATTACCACCGTAAAAGGAGTGGGCTATAAATTTGAAATGCAGTAACCCCCATCCCAAAAAGGGGTGTTACATTTATAAACAAATATCTTTGCCAATAAATATCGAAAGAAACAGGCATGTTTTCAGCAAAGAATTTATCTCCACAGCAATTATCTGCTTTTACAGCAGGCATTATTGCAGCACCAGTAAGCCTGGGTATTTATTTTTTAAAACCTGTTTGGTGGGTGGCCCTTACTGCATTTGTTATCATCTTCCTTGGTGCTTACGGCCTGGTGCTTTTTATGGTGCAGCAATTTATTTACAGGAAAATAAAATTGATCTATAAACTCATCTCTCAAACAAAAGCAAGTAAACGGGAAGAGTTCTATTATAAAAATATCCTGCCCCAAAAAAGTATGGATGAAGTAAGAGCAGATGTGGAAGACTGGGCAAGACAAAAGAAAGCTGAGATAGAAATCTTACAACAGAACGAAGCATACCGCAAAGAGTTTTTGCAAAATTTATCTCATGAATTAAAGACACCCATTTTTGCTATACAGGGTTATGTAGATACATTATTGAATGGTGCGTTGGAAAACCCGAATGTGAACCGTAAGTTTTTAAACAGCACTTCAAGAAACATCGACAGGTTAGTAAATTTAGCCGATGACCTGGATGAGATCTCAAGACTGGAAGGCGGTGAGCAAAAGTTACTGATAGAAAACTTTGTAATACAGGAATTGATAAAAGATGTGTATGAATCACTGGCGATAAAAGCGGATGAAAAACAAATAAAGCTCACCATTAAAAAAGGCTGTGAAGTTCCATTAACGGTAAATGCGGATAAAGAAAAAATGAGGCAGGTATTTATTAACCTGGTGGACAATGCTATTAAATATGGCAAGCAACACGGTGTAATTGAAGCCAGTATTTATAAGATAGACAGTAAAAGAATATTAGTAGAGATTACGGATGATGGGATGGGTATTGCGGAAGAACACCTGGGAAGAATTTTTGAACGTTTTTACAGAACAGATGCTGCCCGGAGTAGAAAAATTGGAGGCAGTGGTCTGGGGCTTGCGATTTGTAAACACATTATAGAGGCACACGGACAAACGATGCATGTACGCAGCGCCATTGACGTAGGAACCACTTTTGGTTTTACATTAGACAGCAGGAAAGAATAAATTTTTTTCCGTTGGAACAGAGTAATTTTGCTCTGTCTATTTTTATTTCAACAGGGTGTACTTTTTTTCATAAATGTGTTTCCCTAAGGGCAAACTTTTTTTTAGCTTCCAAAAATGTCTTGCTTCTGTAATTGTCTTGCCAGGATTATCTGCAAAAAAGTCACGGATATATTGATTATACTGGTTGCCACTGGGAATATCACTTTTGAAGTTTTTCTGTTTACTTAATTCATGCAATCTTTCCCATTCCTTAACAGCATCTTCTAAAGTCTTGCCGCAATTATTTTTCATAAACTTCATAAAAGGAATACTAAAATGGAATTTGTCGCCGCAATGTTCTTTAAAAAATTTTCTTGTGTTTGGTCCGTTGGTATAGGTATCGGTGACAATTGTGTTTAAAGTTAACTTAGATCTGGACCAAACAAATTTTGAGGTTGGCTTATTTATTGAAATTTTAAAATCACTCACTCCTTTGTCTATTACATTTGCAATCCTTTCCAAAATATCAAACTTTGTTCCAGCGTAACTTAATTTTTTCATCTTACAAAAAGCGGTCAATTCTTCTTTCAGCCAATACCACCGTTTTAGTTCTTCTCCTGTTTTAATATTTTTTATACCTGGTCTTTTCATATTGGGTTTATTGGTAAAGTAGCACTTGCCTATTCAATTATCTTCTCTTCAATTTTACCTGTCTGCTTATTTTTGAGAATCACTTTTTTTGCTCCGTAATGAGTCATCTCTTCTTTGATTAAATAATGATCAGCATCATATTCTACCAGATGGCTTTCTTTACTCAACCCTGTTTTGCCACGCCAGTCTTCCAGTAATACAGGCTCCCACAATTTTGTTTTGGCACTTTTGTAAGCTGCGTCAATTATGGCATTCACAACGTATCCATCATAAAATGTTTCCCTTGGTACTGTGCCATTCTCCATACACCTGAACATTTCTGTGAACATGTGATTATATCCCAGTTCATTGATCTCATCTCCTACCGGGAATAACCATCCGCTGTTACTCTCTGCTTTTTCGGCAATATAATCTCCACCCTTACCTGTAGTAAACATTTCAAAACCAGTTCTTAAAAAATTATTGATCCAGATAGTTCCTTCTGTGCCCATTACTTCATCTCTAAGATCTAAACCACCACGAAAGGTCCAGCTCACTTCAAACTGTGCAATCGCACCATTTTCATATTTGATCAAAGCTATAGCATGATCTTCTGCATCGATGGGTTTTACCTGTGTATCTGCCCAGCACATCACTTCTATTGGCTTAATATCTTTCCCAATAAAACTCCTGGTGATCTCGATACAATGACAACCCAGATCTAAAATACATCCACCGCCGGCAAGTTCAATATTCCAAAACCAATCACTGTGTGGACCCGGATGTGTTTCCCTGCTCTTGGCCCACAATATTCTACCTAGAGCACCGCTCTTTACACTCTCGTATGCTTTTAAAAATTTAGGAGCATACACCAGGTCTTCCAGGTAACCATTGAAGATGCCTGCTTCCTCTACTGCCTTCAGCATACGTAACGCTTCAGCAGCATTTCTGCCAAGCGGCTTGGTGGTGATAACTGCTTTTTTATGTTTACAGCAAAGCATTACCGCTTCCTCATGCAGATGGTTAGGTAAGGCTATGCATACAACATCTGTATCAGGGTGAGCAATGGATTCTTCCATGTCAGCAGTGAAATGCTGGCAGCTATAATCTGCTGCAAATTTTTTTGCACTTTCTTCTTTACGGGAATAGACACTTGTGATGATATCCTTACTTCTTTGACCCAGTATGGAATCTGCATAAAAGCGGCCGATAAAACCAGACCCAAGCATTGCAATACGTTTCATTTATATAAGTTTGATGTGGGTCTTAAAGTTAAGTAAAACGTTTATTCAATACCGCAGTTTTGTTGAATGTTTTAATACAATTATTCATGTTTTGTTAACAGCCAGTTCATATTAAAGAAACATAGCTATTTGAACTTTGATTTAAACTCTACCATTGGAAAAAAGAAAAATGGAAGTTGCAGTTATTTCCGATGTGCATCTGGGTACTTATGGATGCCGTGCAAATGAACTGTCCCGCTACCTCTCTACAATAGATCCCACCATCCTGGTGCTGAACGGAGACATCATCGACATCTGGCAATTCAGTAAAAAGTACTGGCCTCCGGGACACATGCAGGTGATCAAACAAATTACAAGTATGCTTAGCCGTGGGGTGAAAGTGTATTACATCACCGGCAATCATGATGAAATGCTCCGCAGGTTTGAGAATTTTTCAGTGGGTGATTTTCATATTGTAAATAAATTAGTCATTCATCATGGCAACAATGCCAGAAGCTGGATATTTCATGGAGATGTGTTTGATGTAACCATGCAATACAGTAAATGGTTGGCTAAGCTGGGAGCGGTGGGATACGACATGCTGATTTACATTAATGCCTTTATCAATTATATCAGTAAAAAATTAGGTAAGGGTAAAATATCTCTGTCAAAAAAAATTAAAAATTCTGTAAAGACTGCAGTTAAATATATTAACAGCTTTGAGCAAACTGCTGCAGAGATCGCTATTGAAAAAGGATACGATTATGTTCTATGCGGTCATATTCACCAACCGGCAGACAGGATCATCACCACCAATAACGGAAAAGTAAATTATCTAAATTCTGGTGACTGGATTGAAAACCTGACCGCATTAGAATACAGCGACAACAAATGGACGGTGTATCATTATCAGCAGGATGAATTAGTAAAGGAACTACACAATTCCTATTACATAGATGAAGCTGCATATTTACGTACAACAGAATTGTTCAAAATGATGATGGAAGATTTTTCAAAAGCTTCTTAAAATTTAAAATGATGAAAGTACTATACGCCATACAGGGAACAGGTAATGGACATGTGAGCAGGGCCAACGAAATTATTCCAATGCTGCAGCAAAAGTGTGAACTGGATATTTTACTCAGCGGTACGCAGGCAGATGTAGGTGTTAATTATCCTGTTAAATACAGGCTCAAAGGGTTGAGTTTTGTTTTTGGTAAAAAAGGTGGCATCGATTTTTATAAAACATTTGAACAACTGCAATCAAAGAAATTTTTAAGTGAAATAAAAGCATTGCCAGTAGAAGACTATGATTTAGTGATCAACGATTTTGAACCCATCAGTGCCTGGGCATGTAAAATAAAAAATGTTCCCTGTATAGCCATGAGCCACCAGTTTGCAGTATTGCATAAAAATGCACCCAGGCCGGCAAAGTTTGATCCCCTTGCACTGATGGTATTGCGTTATTATGCTCCCTGCAAAACTGGCGTAGGTTTTCATTTTAAAAAATATGGTGAAAATATTTTTACCCCGGTAATAAGAAAAGAAATCAGGAATGCAACTGTAACAAATAAGGGGCACTATACAGTTTACCTGCCTGCCTATGACGATAAAAAAATAATTTCATTTTGTTCCAATTTTAAAAATACTGACTGGCAAATTTTTTCCAAACATACAAAAAAATCATACCGGGAAAAGAATTGCTGGATACGCCCCGTAAGTGCAACTGATTTTACTGAAAGTTTTATTAGCTGCGAAGGTGTTCTTTGCGGTGCAGGTTTTGAAACACCGGCAGAAGCATTGTACATGCATAAAAAAGTGCTGGTGATACCAATGAAGGCGCAATACGAACAACATTGCAATGCAGCAGGCGCTGCAGAACTGGGCGTTCCTGTAATTAAAAGTTTAAAGAAAAAACATATTCACAAAGTGGATACCTGGCTGAGCAGTGAGCAGCAAATTGAAGTGGATTTTGAAGATGACACCAACCAGATAATAGACCAGGTATTATCTTTAGCGGCTTCAAAAAAGCTTGATGAAAAAGTGAGAAGAAAATTAATTGTACCAGAAGCGGTATCAGCGCAATGGGTTTAGAAAATTAATACAGTCATTATTTAAGATCCGGGGAAAACTAATTTATAAACTATCAATAATTTCTTCTGCATATCCGAACGACAATGTCATACCTGCACCACCCAATCCATTGATAATATAAACACCCGGTTCAGGTGAAATAAAAAGCTCTGTGTCTCCATTCGTTAGTTTTGGATAAATACCATTCCAGTTTTCTTTGATTTTCCAGTTTTTAAACTTTGCTATTTTTTTTAAGTAAGAAAGAATTAAATCATTGATCTCCACTTTATCAAAAGGGTCATGTGTTAATCCATATTCATGTGAATCACCGATGGTCAGTTCACCCACTTCATTTTGTGCCACCATTACGTGTATGCCCCAGTTGATATACTCACTCATCTCTGTATTATATCTTTCTTTTAATTTTTCCAAAGAAGGTGCAGCAGCAAAGCTTTTGTAATGGATCAATGATAAACCTCCGCAAAGTGCAGGGCCTATCCGCCACTTATCCGGCTGTGTTTGCAGCCGCATCATTTGCAGTTTACATTTAGTGATGGGCAATTTTAAATATACTTCAGGGTACAAGGTTTCAAAATCTGCACCGCTGCAAATAAGTATCACATCTGCTTCATGTTCTTCATCATTGCCAATGTACACTGTGTTATCTGCTATATAAGTAATGCATTTACCCCAGTAAAATTCCACACCATTTTTTTCATTCAAATAAGTTGGTATCAATTCTATTGCATGTCTTGCATCCACCAGTAATTCATCTTTACTGTACAGCCCTCCCAGCAAACCATTGGATTCCACGGCTGATGAAAAATCTGTTACCTGGTCTTTATTAAACAAAGCAATGGTTCTTTCCTTATTATAACAATCGTACAATTCATGCAACACCTGCATCTCATCCTGTTGATGTGCCACATGAATACTGCCTGCTTCACTGTGCCAGATATTGGCTTCTGTGCAGATCTGTTTCCAGATTCTTCTGCTTTGCAACGCTCTTTCATATAGTTTTCCTGATGGCTGCCCAATGGGCCATATCATTCCAAAATTTCTGATGGACGCACCAACGGCTTTTTGGCTGCGTTCAAAAACCTTTACCTTAAATCCTTTATTAGTAAGTGCCCTTGCTGTTGCCAGGCCTACAATACCTGCGCCGATAACGATGGCTGTACGTTGTTCCATATAGCAAAACCTTTTTTATGCTTATTTAAAAAATACATAACAGAAAAAACCGTGGCGATTACACCGAAAATTGAAACCCCTATAATCGCATTTGAAAAAAAACTGACCCATTGCAGCCGGATATGAAATACTTCTTTACCCAACAAAACAAGCATGCTTCCCAGGTAACCAAAAGAATCAGCACAATACATCAGGAAGCCTACATTGCCATTGATGCGGAATGCAGCGATCATTCTTTCAAACAGCATACAGTTAAAAGGTATGTAAGCAGTATACAATCCGATACCCACTAAAATCATCCAGGTAGCAGGATGAATGGCCTGGTTTAAAAAAAGCCAGGTGGATACGCCGCTCAATATAAAACCCAGTATGATCAAACCATGAGCAATAATAAATGCGTTAAAACTTTTTTTCACAAACACTAAACTGGCGATCAGGATCAAAACAATAATAGTAACGGGAATTTCTGTTTCGGTAAATATCGCAGCCTGGTTAGAGAAGCCCAATTCATTCCAGATATCCGCAGCAAAATTATCTCTCATATCCCTGAAGATGGTGAGAAACACATAGATGATGATGAGCAATAAGATACCCGGAAAAAAACCAGCGATTAGTTTTTTTCTTTCTTCTTTACTCATCGGATTTCTTGGATGCCTTAGCCGGATATCTGCTTCAGTGGGAGCAGGTATTTTTTCTAATAAAAAAACAAAGATCAATAATGGTAAAATAAACAATAAGCCGGTGGCAAATGGAAGCCAAAATTCAGTAACACTCCAATGAAGCATTAAATACTTGGCAACGGATTTTACAAAACCAGAAGAAAAAATAAAACTTACTGCCAAAGCGGCTCCAATAAAATCAGTGGCCCGCCTTCCTTCGATATAAGAAAATATGATACCCCAGATAATACCTAACGGAAAGCCATTAAAGAAAAGAAAAACAATATTGACAGGTGGAGGAACAACTGCAAAAAAAAGTAGTGAGATCCATGAGATACCAACCAAAACGAACATCATCTTCCACCTGCCAATTTTTTTTAACTCTGAAATAAATTTTATTCCATAAAACTTACTGCAGACATACCCGGCAAGCTGTGTGATTACCAAACATACTTTATAACTGATGCCCCAATAACTCAGGCCATCAAAAGTAGCAACGGTAAATGGCTTACGGAAAGCATATACCGTTCCGTACGTTAAGAACACAGCTATGGCCGCAAACACTGCCACAACTGTGGGATGATTAAAAAATGTTTTACTTATAGATGCGTTAGTTTGCAACAGCAACATTTTTTATTAGTGATGGCAATTCTTTCAGGTCATCAATAATTTCATCAGGTTGATAAGATTCCAATTCGGCTCTTGTAAAAGAACCAGTGGTAACAGAAACCACCAGGCCACAACCAGCAGTTCTGCCTTCGGCAATATCCACTTCTGTATCCCCAACTTTAACCACGGTCCCTGCATCTGTAATACCAGTGGCTTTCATAATAGCCTGTATCATATCTGCCGATGGCCGGCCATTTTCCACTTCATCACTGCTGATAATAAAATCAATTAAACTGTTATCATGCCATCCAACCCTTTCCATGATAGTGTCGGTAATCAGTTTTGAAAAGCCCGTATTCAACGCTACTTTAATATCATTATCCTGCAGCCATTTAAAAATCGATTCTGCACTTTCTATCGGCAGTATCTCTTTGGAATGTTCATAAAAATCAATCATGGTTTCAATGAATGTGTCATGAATTTCATTGATCAAATTTTCACTTTCGATAATGCTGCCGGGGTAATTGGATTGGAGCAAATCATTAATAGCAATCATTTTTTTATAGCCCATTACTTTATTCGCCTGGTCCTTATCAATGGGGTAGCCATGCTTTTGCATCGCATACATAAATGCTTCGGCCACATTTGAATTATCCTGGATAGTGGTGCCGGCCATATCAAACACTACTAATTGAAAAGTTGGTTGCATATCGTTTAATTATATCTGGTTAAATGCGTATTGTCTTTGCAGGTAGTTTATCATTAAGTCTTTGAAATAATCCATTGGCTGCAGGGGCAGGTTTTCTTCCTTAGCTAACTCATCCCACCGGCGCATTGCTATAAACTCTTCAAACAATTCATCCTGTTCAAATAACAGGGCTTCGTCATAATTCATTCTGCCGCCCTGGAACTCCAGTGTTTTTTTACTGGCGTCTGAAAGACCTTCGTAATATTCAGGATATTTAAAAGTGAGATAACGTTTTGCTGATACATGATTTTCCACCAGCCTTGCAATTCTTTCACTAAATCCTCTCTTACGTAAAAAGTTGGCGCCGATCTTTTCATGATTCATCACACCAAAGCCATTCATATCTGCTGTGATGTAAGATGCTGCACAGATATGCCCGATATCATGCAGGAAAGCAGCAAGCACTATTTCATCATCATACCCACCCTCCTTTGCTAACTGAGCTGCCTGCACCATGTGCTCCAGTTGGGAAACTTTTTCACCGGCATATTCATTGCTACCATGTTTTTGATAGAGCTCAAATATTTCTTCCACTACCGGGATGATTTTTTTAGCAGTCATAAACCTGATTGATAGTTATTACAATTTATTTGACCGTATTTAATTGCTATACAACCTGACGGTCAGCAGTAAAATTTAATTTATTTAATGATCCACATTTTTGCATTGATATCATCGGTGCCACCAAACTGTGATTGAATAGCACTGCTTACATTAGCCAGGTTGATTGACTTTTCAGAAACTGGATATTGAAATCTTAATGCTACTCTTTCACTATTGCCAGTTCCAGCGCCTGTATGAAAAGCAGGTGTACCCGTTCTGCGCCAGTTATAATATGCTTCCCAGCCACTGTTCTGGTAAAAGGCAAGGTATTTTTGAGTTAATATTTGTTCTAATGCTGTCGTTTTTGCTTCGGATAATTTTACTGAAGGCTGGTTATAGTAAGTGGCCCAATCATAATTAATTGTATAAGTATTATAATCGTTTAATGTGCCGCCTGGTTTTTGAAATGTTACGGTATTACTACCATCAGCAATATCATAAAAACCAATACTGGCCTGTATACCTTTTTTATACCAGTCTTCTTCATTGCCAGTAATCCATCCACGAGTGATAGCTTCTGCTATATTAAAGCAGAGTTCAGGGTAACCTACCTGTATGGTATTCTCTGCCGTATAAGTACTGTAATATCTTTTACGGTTAATAAAAGAATATTTACCTAACCCTGCATCAGCACTCATGTTGGCCAGGTCTTCACCGCTGCCTGCACCTTTAAACGCATCAAAACTATTAGGCGCCTTGCCTGCTGCTACCAACGCCGCTGCAGGCTCTGCTACATAAAAAGTACGTGGATCTCTAAGCGAAACCAATCTGTCCAGGTAAGTAGAAGTCATGTTGTAACGGGCAGCATCAAAACCAAAATTATCCGGATTGGTGGAGTATTTATTGTATTGGTTGTTGTAGGTATATTGCAAATTTTCACTCATACTTTCAAACACAGGATACTTAGATGAGTTGGTAAACGTTTCTGCAAATTTTTGTTTTACGTTTAAATCAGCATCAGCTTCCTGCTTACTCAATTGTATCAATACCCTCAGCTTAAAACTATTGACTGCTTTGCGCCATTTATTTAAATCATTATTATAATAAAAATCGCTGGACAATATATAATTACCCTTTGTAACAATCGCAGCCATTTCATCATTTGATTCTTCCAACCATGCCAGTATTTGTTTAAATACATCCTTTTGAGTATCGTATTTTGGAGCGGTATTCTCCAATGATTTTAATGCTTCAGATACCGGGATATCACCTGTTTGCATGGTAAGATTATAGTACATATATGCTCTTACATATTTACCAATGGCGGTATATGGATTAGGTGCAGGAATACTTTTAGCCGCTTCCTCTTCCATCTTAATTACATTCTTCAATGTATTGTAGGTATTAAATGAAACACCGGTCCAGGTATATTGCTGGTCACCGTAGTAGGCATAATTGCAGGCATAAAACTGGTTCCAGCGCTGGGTAGGTGTAAATGGTTCTTCAAATATATCTGTCAGTACCCCATTTAAAATAAGATTTGCAGGAACGCTGGTTGGTCTGTTAGGGTCGCTCTCCAGCGAATTAAAATCTTTTTTACAGGAAGCAACAAACAAAGTGCTGCTCATTAATATGATTGAAAATATCTTTTTCATTGGTTGATTTTTTATTACTTATTAAAAAACAATATTTAGATTAATACCATAACTCCTGGTAGTAGGCGTTTGCAGGTTGGTGCCAGATTGGCTACCGGCATATTGGTCAATATCCACATCATTGAAACGTTTGTCTTTCATTATGTAAAGGATATTACGTGCCACAAAAGAAACATTGGCCTGCTGAATAAAACTCTTTCCAACGGGGATGTTATATCCTAACACGATCTCTCTCAATTTCAGGTACGACTTGCTCATCATGTTTGGCTCAGGGATACTATTTACACGGCTTGTATAATCCTGGGCATATGTTGTGGTGGTATTGGTTGCAAATTGCAATTCACTGTAATTGGTAATTAAACCTGTTACCGGATCAAAAGTTATTGCAGTACCATTGGATACCTGTACACCTTCGCCAACGTACGCCTTGATACCCTTTGTGTCTTCATAACGGGCAATACCCAATGCACCTTCCGCTGTTTCAATATGGCGTCCTCCCTGGAATGTTTTCTTCCTAACATAATCTTCCATTACACCACCTACACGTCCGTCGAACTGGAAGCTGAACGATATATTTTTATAACTAAACTTGTTGTTTACACCCCAAACCCAATCAGGATTAGAATTACCTGCATACTGTGCTACCGGCGATATGATTGGCCTTCCTCCTGCATCATTGATAATTTGTCCATTAGGTGTACGTGCAAATTTTCTGATGTACACTTCATCTGTACGGCTTCCTTTTGTATAAAATGTATAAAGATTGGTAACGCCTTCAGGTAATTCCTTAAAGGTTTCCTTAAAGGTTGACCAGTTCACCAGCACATCCCAGTTAAATCCATCCGCAGATCTGATGGCTGCACCTGCCAATGTAATTTCCAACCCCTTCTTTTGTGTTTTGGTTGCATTAATGGTATAATTAGAATAGCCGGAAGCTGCAGAAATTTGTTTGTTAAATATCTGCGGACCATCTATATAATTGAAATAGGCCACATCAATCCCGATCCTGTTTCTTAAGAATTTCATATCCAGTCCCAATTCTACGTTGGTTCTGTTATCCGGCTTAATATTATCATCTAACACTTTATCTGTAAAGCGGGCTTCTGTTGTATTGTTATAACCTACTCCTGTGCTGTACACATTGTTATATGAATAAGATGGGCCACCATAAGAGGAAGTATATTCAGCACCATAGCCCAGCGGGTATGAACTGTTAGGTGTGGCACCAATGGTATTGGCTACAAAGGAACCACCACCTCTAACCTGTGCATAAGATGCTCTTAACTTAAAGAAAGAAATAGCAGCAGGGATTTTTATGTAATCACTGATAACGGTACTAACGTTTACGGATGGGTAAAAGAAAGTATTGTTCTTACTGGACAAGGCAGATAATTTATCTACTCTTCCAGTGGTGTTGATATTGGCGTATTTACCTAAACCGAAATCAACTGAATAATAACCACTCTGCACTCTCATGTCCGAAGCAAAATTGTATGCCAGCACCGGGTTGCGGCTGTTGCTGAAAGTATATACATTCGGTACGTTCAAATAATTGGTGGTAACAAAACTGGAGGCATAAGAAAAAGTACGGAGGTTAGCACCGATGAATCCACTCATGTTTAAAAAGCCAGCTACCTGTGGGGATTTCAGCCGTACCATTACTTCTGTATTGTTTTCAAACAACGAACGTTTATCTTCCCTGTAATCACCCCTTCCCTCTTCACGACCGTATGGATGTGCTGAGAAAGGCATTTTTTCTGTCCTGGTTAAATCATAAGTAGTAACAGAAGTTCTCGCCATCAACTCTACATATTTATTAGCCTTATAATTCAATGTTGCATATCCATAAATATCATTTTTATGATGCCCACGCAGCCATTCATAGCTCATAAAATAAGGATTGTGATAGCGCTGGTACTCAGCATAGATGCTTTGCACACCTTCTTTACCAGGTTGCCAGTAATTACGCATATCATCTACGTTCCAGTCTGCACCACCCCAGATCGTCATGTTATAAATAACACTGTTGGGGCCATAATTTACATCTGGTATATTATCGGTGTATTGCTTGTTGAAATTGATGTTTGCATCCAGCGTCAATTTTTTACTAAACTTCAAGGTGGCAGCCAGGTTAAAATTGCTGGTGCTTAAATCTGTGTTGGGAATAATTCCCTGCTGATAGGTTTGCCCTACAGAAAAACGCAGATCATATTTTTCACCACTTGCAGAAACAGCAATATTATTGGTAGATAATACACCGGCCCTGATAAAACGCTGCAGGTTGTCTTTACCTCTTGCAGTCCATGGAGTTGGGGTACGGATGCCCGTTACCGGATCAACCGGGCTGTCATATTGCTCAATTAACTGGCCATCAAAACGTGGTCCCCAGATATCATAATCGTTGTCATTTACGCCGCCGCCTTTGCCATCAACAAATTTGTATTTGCCGTGATCACCCGGACCATACAGATCCTGTGTTTTAGGCAAAGCAATAAAACCTTTGTTCATCATGGTACTGCTGTTAAATTCCACAGAGTAGCCACGCTTGTCTTTGGTACCTTTTTTGGTAGTGATAATGATGGCACCATTCTGCCCACGGTAACCGTACAATGCAGAAGCAACAGGGCCTTTCAATACCGTGTAACTTTCAATATCATCCGGGCTGATGTTCCAGGTATCTGAATTGATGGGAACACCATCTACTACATACAAAGAAATATTACCACCCCGCAGTAATATCTGCGGAGCACCCAACAATTCTGCAGAAGCACCAACCGTAAGGCCTGCTACTTTACCTACCAGGGAGTTAATGGGGTTTGGTTCACGGGCCTTTATCAAATCACTTCCCTTCACTTCCTGCTGGGAGTACCCAATAATTTTTTTATCTTTTTTAATACCGAGTGCTGTTACCACCACTTCGCCCAATTGCTTATTTTCTGCAACCAGGCGAATGGTTAAAAATTCTTTGGAAGCTGTGATTTGTTGGTTTTGAAATCCAATAAAACTGATGTTCAGTTTTTCTCCCTGGGCAGCAGTTATTTCAAAAGTTCCATCCGCACCAGAGATGGCGCTTTTGCTGGAAGTCTTACTGATAATACTTGCGCTTTCTACAGGAGCGCCATTTTCTGCATCTACTATTTTTCCTTTAACAGTGATGGTTTGTGCATTTAAAAACTGGGAGGAAAGAAATATTGTTATTACTAATAACAACAGTCTTTTGAATGGGGAAATTACTTGCTTCATAAAACAACGTTTAGTTTTGTATGAAGCAAAACTACCAGCGCTGTGTTAAGTAATAATTGTGGGAATATTAACTAAAAGTAAAGTAATGGTAAACTTATTGTAGTATTGAGCCAACTTTGTTTACAAATATTAAACAAAAGATTAAGAAATTATTAAAGCCATTTTGAAATCATGCTTTCTCTTTGAATATATAGATTACCAGTATTAAGGCATCCTCTTCTCCTGTATTATAAGGGTTATGCAATTCTGTTCCATCAAAAAAAAGTGAGTCGCCTTCTTCCATCTCATAAGTCTCTTCTCCGATCTTATATTTTATTTTTCCCTTTAACAGGTATTTAAATTCGAAGGCATCTGTACTTACAAAATCTCTTTCCGAATCTCTTTCTAATCGAAGTAATACAAAGTCTGCATGGTATTCATGTATGGTGGTGGAAAGCAGGCGCTGGTAATAAAATCCTTTGGCATTTTCTTTTTCAAAAGGCTGGTATTGTTCTTTCTTTTTAAAGATCACTTTACTGTCCTTGGGCTGAAGATTGATATCCTTAAAAAACTCATTAAAATCTACCTGCAGGGCTTTAATTAAATTCAGCAAAACTGTTAAAGAAGGAATGGTACGGCTGTTTTCTACCTGGCTCAGCATGCCTTTTGTTACACCGGCTTCTTCTGCCAGTTGCTGCAGGGTGATGTCTTTTTCTTTACGGATATCTTTCAGTCGTTTGCTTATCTGTATAATAATATCTTCCTGCATATTCTATTGGATTTTATTTTTATGATGATGCCAATCTTTTATTTAAATCATTCCTTTATTTGAAGTAATAGTTTTTTTGCTTCCCGGGATAATTGAGAAGCATTGCTTATCCCTTTGAATGAAAAAGTAAACTGGCTGCAGTCATCACTATTCATCCTGAAATAAATATCCTGTATCACCATATCGGTTTTAAAAAAATGAATTGATCCATCATAGCCGCAGTTAATTTTTTCTTTGGTAATATCATCTGCAATAAAACTGCTCAACTGGTTCAGTGTATTTTTATCTTTTATCATCTTAACCAGTACCACCGTATCCATACTGCCATCGCCTTTAAAATAATTAATAGCAACACTGTCGGCAAGAACCAACCGTTCTTTCAGTTCTTTATTATTGTGCTTACAGGAAAAAAATAAAGCCGTTGCAAAAATGATTATCAGTGTTGTTCTCATATGATAAAGATAAAAGTAAAGGGCATAAAAAAACCACCCAATATGATTAAAAGGTGGTACAAGCATGAGATTTACTAATTGCTTAAGGAACTTGTTTGTATTGCTATAACTTAACCGATTGCCTTGTTTTACTTGATGCTGCAATTTCAAATTGTTTTGTTACTGAAACATTAATTACAGATTAAGGTTATGTTATCAAGAGCTGGTGATCACAGATAATGTTACTGAAAAAAGTATTTCGGCATCAATAAAAAAAGCAGCCCTGAAGGCTGCTTTTAAAATATAAAAATTTGTAAGTATTACTTAAAATTTTGTCCATATTTTCCACCAGGTATCGCCTACTGCACATGCACCTTTGTAAGTAACCGGAGTAAATCCTGTTGCAAGTTTTGGATGTGTGAAAGCACCACCTGTTACTGCTACCGAAGCTGCAGTTGGATTAAAGTCAGGGGCTGTATAATTAAATGGAGCTGTTAGACCCACTTCAGTGTTATTGGTAAGGATACTGTTACCATAATCTGCAGTATTGAACCATTCTGTAATAGTAGCAGTGGTATTTGCCGTAAGCGGAGCGTTTGTATTAGAACCTAAGCTGTACAACACCGGCGTAGCACTGCCTGCGATAATATTGTTTTGTACAAACAGGGAACCAGGGATATTATTATCAGTTGGAACACCTTTGGTAGCATCAATATATAAACCATTTGGATAACCCATGATGATGGAATTAAAAAGAGACAGGCTTGAATTTCTCCTGATCTGTGCACCCCATACAAATAAATTATTTCCTCTATTAGCCAATGTTTCTCTCGGTCCCATTACGGTCATGTTAGAAAAGATTGCTGCAGTTTGCGGCAATAAAGCACTACCGTTTGCATCATTATCACTTTCAAATGCTTCACTTTTAGAAATATCAGCAACAGATGAATCTCTTAAAGAAATACCAAACTGTACTTTACCAACAAAACCATTATCTGTATCAAAATCATCATCCAAAGTTCGGAAAGAGATAAGGTGGGTACAATTTACAGTACCGCCAAACCATTCAAAAGAATCATCATTGGCGTAAGATACCTGCACATAATCGACAATTGTTTTGTTACCCACACCACCAAATGTTAAACCATTAATTTCTTTATCTGGTAAAAAAGCAAAGCCTGCATATTCAATACGAACATACCTTAAGATACCACTGTTATCAGCAGGATTTTGTGCCTGTGTTGCAGGTGTACCATATAAACCCAATCCATCACTGTTGTTGATACCGCCTTCAATTTCCCCTATACCCTGTACTCCATTAAAAGATGAATTAGCAGGAGCATTACCTAATACTACCAAACCAGCCCAATCACCACGCTGAGGGGTAGCCGCTTCTGATGTAAATACAATTGGTTTTTCGGCAGTAGCATCAGCAATAATTTTACAGCTTCTTGTAATAATCAGTCCGCCATTTTTACCAGCTTCACCTACTATTTTAGTGCCTGGTTCTATCGTAAGAATGGCACCATTAGTTACATAAACCAATCCACGTAATTTATAAACATAATCTGCCTTCAGGGTCCTGTTAGCTGTTATACGTCCTTCCAGGATCGTGTTTTCTGTTTCACCTGTTGGTGGAGTTGTTGTACTGCCATTATCATCCACCACAATTTTGCGGCAACTGGTAAACAGGGCAGCGAATAATACACCGTAAATAAATAACTTTTTCATGCTTGTATTTTTTGTTGTTTGTTGTTTTTAATTGAATTATTATTAAAAATTATAACCGAATGTTAAGCTAACGTTGGTACCATACTTTCTTTTAATTGCGAACGCATCTGCACCTTCATTATATTTTTTATTACCGTCTAGGTCGTTATAAAAAATAGCCTGTTTATTAAAAATATCTGCCACATTTAATCTCAATTCTCCCTTTGATTTTAATATTTTTTTACCTACCTGGAAATCCAGTACCGGTCTTGGGTTTTCCCAGATGGGGGGCTGGTCTGATCCACCCACATAAGCAATCCTTCTTCCGATCTGGTTAAAAAGTAATGTGGTGCTTAAGCCATATTTTTCTACATCATACTGTAAAGAAGCATTTACCAGGTAAGGGCTCTGCCCCTGCATGGGTCTTTCCTCACCTCCACCACCAACTCCAGTTACCCGATTGTATATGTAAGAAAAATTACCCTGTAAAGTGAAATTTTTTAATGCTTCATTGAAATCCAGTTTCTTTCTAAATTCCAGTTCTGCCCCAAAGCTGTTAGCTTCTTTTGCATTGAGAAAATTGTAGCTGCTACTGGCTGCACCAGCTTGGTTGTTAAAATATAATTCGATAGGGTTTTCAAAATATTTATAAAAAATACCCAAAGTAAAAAGCTCTCCTGCCCGTGGGTATAGCTCATACCTAAGATCAAAGTTGGAAACTTTTGTTCTTAACAATCCTGTGTTCCCTGCTACGGTAGCGCCTAAGTCAAAATCATAAAACTGGAAAGTGCTTAATTCCCTAAACTCTGGCCGGATCACCGTTTGCGAACCAGATACCCTTACATTGGTGGTACTGTTTACTTTATAGGTAAGGTTTACACCAGGCAGGTAATCCGTTTTTTTGCTGTTTACAAAACGGGCATCACTTTTTCTAACACTTCCAATCAATTGATCAAAATCTTCTACTCTCAACCCCCACACCATTCTTAATTTATTTCCAATCTGGTTATCGAATTGTAAAAATCCTGCGTTCAAAATGGAATTGGCCAGGTAGCGGTAGGTATCTCCCGGTAATTCATTTAAAGCGAATTTATTATCTGTTCCGTTGCCAAAATTTTGCGAAGCAAATATTTGATCAGCAGGCAACTCTCTTAAAGTTTTATTGTTAGCAGGCAGCCAGAAAGCAAAAGGCCTTGAATCAAACAACCTGTCTTTTACTTGGAAAAAATATCCTCCTTTAATGGTTTGCGACTGATCATTTATTTTAAATGTTTTACTCAGATCGCCACCGGCTGTGTAGATGTAGTCATTTAAATATCCAAAATAGCGGCTGCCACTTTTTTGTGAAAGACCAGACTGACCAATGGTGGCTAAATAGGGTGACCCCGGCAATGTTACATCCTGTGTATACTGCAACCTGCGCTGGTCAGGTATGTATTGATCCAGGATATTGAAGCTGCCAAACCAGTGAAACTTTGCACCAAGCTTTGTAAGATTATGATCGCCGGAAAGCTGTGTATTAAAAAAAGTATTGGCCTTAAAAGCTAACTCTGTTGCCCTTATATTATCTCCTGATTCAGAAATGGAGTTGTCAAATTCTTTACCAGTTCTTAAAGTGGCGTAATCAGTAGTATTAATGTTGAGCAAATTTTTGAAGGAAATTTTACTGTTGTTTCCTATCTGCAAAGTGATATTGGCCAATGCTCCGGCCAATATATCCTGGCTGTATTTATTATTAAAATAATTAAAACTCAGATCAGGCGTATTGTTTTGAAATGAATTGATCTGGTTTTCGTATTGTGTTCTTTTGTTGGTTCTGTTATAGTTCACTGCAAGTATCGCAGCCAATTTTGTTTTATCACTCAGCCTTGTATTGAAACCACCATTGATCTGGAAACTTTGATTTAATACAGGTAATACATTAACGCTATTTTTTTCGGTGCCCCAGATGTTTTTAAAATCCTTTGCATACAGTGTTTTTTCAGCAGAGCTTAAAGATTCAAAAGTTGCTTTAAGCGGCAGATTTGAAGGCAAGGATCTTGTTCCGTCATCAAAGCCTAAGAAGTCCGTACTTCCACCCTGGTAAGTATAAAAATCTTTACCGATTGTTTGTGTGTTAAACCCGGTTCCTACCTGCACAGATAAAAAATTTTTAGCAGGTACATCTTTGGTGTTTACCTGTATCAGGCCGCCAGCCCATTCTCCCGGCAATTCAGGAATAAAAGATTTGTTTACAATGATATTATCGATCATGGCGGATGGAATAATATCAAAGCTGAAAGTTTTACGGTCTGGCTCCGTACTGCTCAACAATATACCATTCAGCATTGCCTGGTTATAACGGTCTGCCAAGCCACGAACTACCAGGTATTTTCCATCTTGTATAGAAGTACCGGGAACTCTCTTTAAAACTTCACCTGTATTTTTATCAGGTGATCTCCTGATGGCTTCAGCACTGATAACCTGTGCCACCACAGGTGTATTTTTTTGATAGGCTATTAAGGAAGAAATGGTTTCTCTTTTTGCTGTGGAAGACCTTACGGTAACTTCAGTTTCTGTTCTGGAAACTGCATCCATCTGTATATCGAGGTTCAATACCTGATTTTCAGCCACCTCTACATCAGTAACTTCTTTGGATCCATAACCAACCGAGGTTAATTTGATAGTATGTTTACCTGCATCTACAGTGATAACAAAGTAGCCATCGGTATTAGAAGCAACTGCAGATTTTGCGCCATCCACTGATATATATACACCTGAAAGTTTACTGCCGGTTTTTGAATCTGTTACCTTTCCTTCTATTTTTCCCTTTTGTGCAAAAGAGGTCAACGTTAGCAATATCAATAGAACGGTAAACGGAATTTGTCTCATGCCCTTAAATTTTATGCAAAGAGACGGCTCCAATGTTACGTCAATGTGAATGAAAGATTACGGAAATGTTAAGACAATGTTACCACAATGTTAACTGAATAATTAAAAACGGAACTGAATACGGGCAGTAAACACATTATCAGGAACATCTGAAGTAAATCCACTTAGCTGGGTAGATTCATTTTTGACAACAGCATAAAATAAGCTGAGTTTAACCAACGATGTAAGGCCATAGTTATAACCTATGTTGATGGTGGTATATTTTATATCAGCTGCGGAAAAATTAGTGTTAACCATCCCAATTTCTTTTGATTTTACCTTTGCAGTAACCCTTTACCGGCTTCTTTTGTGGTATCCAGCATGTCCATTAAAAACTGGGCATTACTGGCTTTTGCACCGCCAAGCAGCAGTGCAAGCAATACGATTATTTTCCTCAAGCGTTTGTAAATTTCGGTGCAAAGCAACGGTAATTTTTTGTGATGGCAATGTGCTCTTATTCACATTTTTGTGATGTATCCGGAAAAGCGACTAGCTGTTTGGTAAACGGACAGACCAATAAGAATTTAAAACCATTAATACAAAAGCCCCCTGCTGATGCAAAGGGCTTTTGTAAGGGATATTTTTTTAGAATATTACTGTATTTTAATTTCAATCCTGCGGTTCTTTCTACGTCCTTCTGGAGTTTTATTATCTGCAACAGGATTTTTAGATCCATAACCAGCTGTAGTCATCCGGGCAGCATCAATCCCCTTGATTACCAGGTAAGCTTTTGTTGCTTCTGCACGTTTAACAGAAAGGGGGTCATTGATTTTATCGGTTCCGGAATTATCGGTATACCCATCAATGGCAACATTTACACCAGTATTTGTTTGCAGGTAAGTTACCACTGAATCCAATAACAATTTAGACTTAGGAAGCAACACTGCTTTACCAGATTTAAATGCAATCTCGTAGGATTTAATTCCAATTACAGGGCAACCAAAATTATCAGCCAGCCCCACCCTGTTAGGACATTTATCTTCTTCATCATTGATACCATCACCATCTGTATCAGGTATTGGGCAACCATTGTACCGTGCTAAACCTGCCACTGTTGGGCATTTATCTTCTTCATCATTGATACCATCACCATCTGTATCCGGAATCGGACAACCAGCATATTTGGCTAATCCTGCAACAGTTGGGCATTTGTCTGCTTCATCATTGATACCATCACCATCTGTATCAGGTATTGGGCAACCACCATATTTGGCTAAACCTGCAACGGCAGGACATTTATCATCATTATCATTGATACCATCACCATCAGTATCTGCTACTTGTGGTATTACCACCGGCGCTACCACCACCGGAGCAACATATGCAGGTTTTCCAAAACGAATATTTGCTGTTATCTGGAAGGCCTGGTTATTCATTTTACCATAATTAGTCAGGCTGCTGCTGTTATAATGAGAAATATTTTTAGTCCCGTAAATATAGCGGGCATCAATTCCAAAATACCGGCCCATCCAGAACTGGATGCCCGCAGTAGCAGCTATATCATTCTTATTAAATTTGCTGTCATTATTAGTTGAGGTACCACCGTAAGATAATTGTGAGGTAGAAAGGAAATCAAACTGAGGCCCTACTAAAAAAGAAAAGTGCCTGCTAACATTAAATTTCAGCAACAATGGTATGGAAAAATAAGTAAGCTTTTGATCAACTTCCTGTGAAATGTTTGTAACTCCTTTTAATTTACCGCCCATCTGTGAATACAAAAATTCGGGCTGAACCGAAATTACTCTGCCAAAAGGAATATCAATAAATAAACCTCCAACAACGCCAGTGCGGCCTTTAGATTCAACACCAGCCCAATCTTTTACATTTAAATTAGAAAGATTGACACCAGCTTTAAAACCAAAGGTAGTTTTAGGTTTTTCCTGAGTCTGAGCATTTGTTGTGATACCAACTATGCACAAAGAAACAATCGCCAATAAAAATTTATTTCTCATAATGTTAATTTTTGAACAAATTTATAAGATAATTGTGTAAAAACAAATGATTTCTAATATAAAAAAGTTGGTAATCATGGGGTTACAATCCGATACTACAGGTCAGTAAAGTTTAAACGCATCGTGGTATAATTAAAAACAAAAGATAGAAGTTATTTTTTACCAAAGTAGCACATCCTGTTTCAGTTTCCTGAATATTGGAACAGGTTCTAAATCAGATTTCAAGCAATTCGTCAGCCTTGCTCATAGCACTTTAAGAAACATTGCCGGCAATGATCACCCGCAGATATTTAATTTTATTCTTACAGAAGCAGGAAATAGACACTCATTTAAACGACTATCCCTGAGTAATTGCTGGTCCTAAGGCAGCGTTGTAAAGCCATTCGTTGAGTCGCCCCCGGAAGTTTTAAATTTACTGCCGCAGGACACGGTGTGGGGAAAATTCTCTTAGTCGCTAATTCAGTGTGGGTATCTTAGTTTTGCAAAAAGCACAGTGAGTTATTCAAAATGAATGACTTAGCTGGCAGGGTTTAAAATTTAAAAAATTTGTATTAAATTAAAAAAGAAAATCAATGGGTACTAAAAATCTTTTCCTATTTACTTTATTGTTTTTTTTTACAAATTGTCAGAACAAGAAAACCGGCGATATTGATAAAAAAGAAACTGCTATTAATAAAAAAGATGCAGTTAATGGTGGCTTGTTTTTACCCGAAGGGTTTGAGGCATTAGTGGTAGCAGATAGTGTTGGACTTACAAGGCATTTGGCAGTGAATGACAATGGTGATATTTATGTGAAGTTGCGTATTACTACCGGGGATGCAGGCAATATTGCATTAAGAGATACCAATAATGACGGGCGGGCGGATATTTTTCAACGCTTTGGTGATTACCCAAATGATGGAAGCTTTGCAACTGAAATGCGTATCCACAATGGTTATTTATATTTTAGTTCGGAGCAGGTAGTGTATAGACAAAAATTAACAGCATCCAAATTAATTCCAAACGGCAAACCAGAAATAATTGTGATAGATCATCATCCCATTCAATGGCATAATGCCAAGTCGTTGGCTTTCGATAATGATGGTGGCATGTATGTTACTTTTAGTGCCCCAACAAATAACTGTGAAGATTGGTCTACAGCCGCTGGAAATTCAACAGCTGGTGTTAAAGGACAATTTCCCTGCCCGGAATTAATTGACCAGGGTGGTATTTGGAAATTTGATGCCAATAAATTGAATCAATCCCAATCAGATGGTCAAAAATTTGCAACAGGATTAAGAAGTGTTGTAGCCATTTGCTGGAATGAGGGGGATAACAGCTTGTATGCGGTGCAACATGGAAGGGATTATTTATATGAGCATGCCCCACAATATTTTAGTCGTTGGAAAAGTGCTGTTTTACCGGCAGAAGAGTTCGTGAAAATTAAGAAAGGCGATGACTATGGCTGGCCATATAGTTATTATGATCCTTTTAAACATAAAAAACTATTGGCGCCAGAATATGGCGGGGATGGTATCAAAGAAGCAAAAGGCTTTACCAATCCAATTATGGGGCTGCCTGCACATTGGGCACCTAACGATCTGTTATTTTATAAAGGCAGTCAATTTCCTCCACGATATAAAAAAGGTGCATTTATTGCATTTCATGGATCCACTAATTGTGCGCCTTATCCCCAGAGAGGATATATAGTAGCATTTATTCCTTTTGAAAAAGGAAAACCAACAAATAAATGGGAAGTGTTTGCAGATGGTTTTGCCGGGGTAGACACTATTAAAACTATGCCTGATGCCAAATACAGACCCATGGGTTTATCAGAAGGACCAGATGGTTCCTTGTATGTATCTGATTCAAAAAAGGGTAAGATATGGCGTATTGTATTTAAAGCAGACCCAATAAAATTTGGAGACATGCAGCTTGCAAATATGGAAAATAGAAAATCCAGAAGCTATCTTAAAACACCTGATGAAAAAACAGATTATTTATCTTTAAAGTAACACATCAATACCAGTGCGGTTTCCATTACCCATTTCGTTACATATTATCAAAATAATGGTGAGGATGCAGAATATAAAAATTGCAAAACGCTCTGTTCACTTTCTATTGCAAATACTTCCTGGTTAAAAATATCCAGGAAGCTAAATAAAAAATTTCTCTTGCTGGCGAAAGATGCCTACTCCTTGCTCATAGCTTGTATAGAGACATTTGAAATAAATGGTATGGAGTTTTTTGGTAAATACAATTTTTACTCATGCATAGTTATTTCAAAGAACTTCCTTTCAAGATCTGTTCATTATTAAACACTAAGACACAAAATCCACGTTAAGGTTATAAAACCAATTCAAGTTTACCATTTGGTTATAATTGTAAAATTTTATGTGTTCTTATAAAATAGCATTTTTTACAACCTTACTAGTTTTAAACAAAACAGGTCTGCATTTCTGCAAACCTGTTGACATTATTTTAATAAACTGTATTTTACAATTTCTGAAGCACCAATTTCAGGTTACCCTGACTAGAACCATTATAAGTAACCGCCATTGTTAAAGTAATAAATCCAGTACAGGAAAATACGTATCCAGCTACATCCCCCCCATTTGCTGCAGTAGCCAGTGAACCGTAATTACCAAATGTTACTAAAGGTACACTCGCAGTTCCTGTTGCAGGATCAATGTCTACTATAAGGTGATCTACTATATCACCATATGCAGGGTTTGGCCATACAGCGCTAAGATCTATTTGATTAGCACCTGGTCCATCAGCCACATCTACTACATCGCCTGCTCCCCAATCTGCCCAATCATCCTGGATTACTTTGTACTTGCCTGCTACAGGGCCTACAAAAGGACAGGTGACAAAAGCCTGCCATCTGAAGCAGGCATTATAATTAGAGCTACTTTCCAAAGCCCCCAGCGTATTGGAAAGATCAAATGTTTTACCATCATCTGTAATTACCCTGTTGTAGAAGGTATAAAAATCACCTGCCCCCAAATCTGAAACCGCAACTCCTAATGCAGTTGCTACGTCCTGGCTGGTTGCAGATAATACCGTTCCCGGTCCGGCGTAAGGTACTGATTTTATCTTTTTCCAGGTTCCAGGGTCCCCGTTAGCACCTTTCACCACAAACAGGTCAATCGTTTTAACTTTACCAGCACCTTCATATTCATCCACCTTGATGCTAACCTCTGAAGAAGGTGTATTAAAACTGAGGTTTACATTTACCGATTCTGCCAGGGTTATGTATGAGCCAACCCCCAAATTTGCTACATCGGCCAATGGGTTCAAATCTTCTGTTTTTTTACAGGAGGCAAGAATAATTAAGGCGAATATGCAGCAGTATTTTATTGTTTTTTTCATAAATAGTTGTTTTTACTTAATAAAATTATCGGGGTTATTGTCCCAAAATACCTTGTTTGCTTCAGCTCCTGGGTTCTTTTGAGCAGGCGCTTTACTGTTCCTGTTTTTATAAACAGAAGGATAAAACAAAGACCTGATAAAAAAACCTGGATTGGGGGTAGTTACAACAGGTTGCAAATTATTAGGGCAGCCGGTTCTTCTGTAATTGTTATAGGCTTCTATCCCATTACCCCAGGCAGACAGGTAATATTCTTTCATAATAATATTTAATCTTTCAGCATCCGTAGTTGCAGCATCATAACTGGCCAAAACCGTAGTTACATAATTATCAATTGCGGTTTGGGATGGAACCAATGCAGGGTCAACAGTTACATTTACGGTAGCAGGGAATGCCAATACTTTTGCAATGGAAGCCCTGATACCCTTTTCTAACAGCGCCTTTGGTGTACCTGCTGTGGTAATGTTTAAAGTTAACGCAGCTTCTGCCTCTAAAAATGCAGTATAAAATGACATCCAGATAGGATCAATACCGGCTCCCTTTCCACCACTTGTATTGCTGATTGCAGCAGCTTTGCTATCATCAAATGCCCCTGCAGCAGGATAAACACCATAGGTTGTTCTAAACTGCCCATCCGGGGGTGTACCTGTAGCATCGCCATGGTCCCTGCCCCAAAAACCCTGAGCTCCGTCATTAGGTAAGCAGAAAACCATGTCTGCAGGATAATGAGCAGGAAATGGCTGAATGCTGCAAGTGGAGGTTTCTGAATTTACGTTAGCGTTGTTGGTGTTTTGACGATAGAAATAATAGCGGTTTCTTGGATCTAAACGTGAAAAGGTACCATTAGTTTTTTCATACACGATTGACCACATAAAATAATTTCCTAAGTAATCATTAGCGCTGTTATTGGCCGCAGACGCATCATTATAATTAGCCCCATAATGCGGGTGCCTGCTATCGGGTGCATTATTCACGGTAGAGTACTTGAAAACATAATCCTCTGAAGCAGCATCAATCAGATCATTGGCAGTTAATAACTCGGTAACTTTTGCCGTTACATTCGCCTGATCTACCAGGCGGGTTTGCATTAAAAATTTCAGCTTTAATGTTTTGGCAGCAGTAGCCCATTTTGTTTTACTGCCTGCATAAAAAATGTCATTCGCCGGGCCGCCAGCAGCGCCTGATTTTCCAAAATTAGCAATAGCACTATCCAGCAATGCAAACACTGAGGCATATACTTGAGCACCAGGATCCGCAACGGGGTTCAAATTACCTTCTACCCCTAAACCAGCTTCAGCATTTGGAACATCGCCAAAATAATCAACCAGGGTTCCCATTGTATAAGCCTTGATCACCTGCGCAATCCCTGCCTGGATATATTTTTTTTGTGCCAATGCAAGTGGTATTAATGCATTTGAATTAACAACAACACCTGTATAGGCGCTGGTCCAAAAACCATCAACACCTTCCGGACTATGGGCAGTAGTGTAATTATAACCAGCAGTCATAGCTAACTGCCTGGTAAATGTTGCCCCAAAATCGGAAGCAGTGCCATACACACCTGCAAAAGATCCCTGAACCGTATTCAGTAACAGATCAACGTTTGCCTGTGATGGATCAGCAGCATTGGGATTTATTAATCCTGAATCAAGTTTTTTACAGGCAGCCAAACTGGAGAGTAAAAAAACCAGGATAATTATTTTATTATATTTCATATTAAAAAATTAAGTTTTAAATTAAAAAGTTATTCTTAAGCTTGCCCCAATACGACGGGAAGACGGGCCAGTAAAAAATTCTAATCCCCTGCCATTGCTAACGCCCAAGCCAGATGTTTCCGGATCAAAATGCACATACTTTGGAAAATTGGGTGCATAATAAAAAAGGTTAGTACCAGAAATAGAAATTGATACTGCACCAAACGGAGAGTTGTTCAGAATACTTTGTGGCAGACTATATGATAAAGATGCCTCCCTGATCCGTACAACGGTTGCATCGTAAATACCAGCTTCATCAGCAGCACCACCGGCAACAGTATTATCAAAATAGGCCTGCGTAGAACTAATCTGTATATTATTAGGAGTTGATTTTCCTGCAGCGTCTACATTTACACCGGGTAAAATTAAGGGTAACTTCCTGTCAAATTCTGTATCCCTGGTAACACCCCTGCCTAACAACACACTGGAGGTGGCAGAATAAAAGTCTCCTCCATGGGTATAATCTACCTGCACCCTGAAGTTAAATGATTTGTAACTTAAACTTGAAATACCTGTTAATTTATATTTAGGTGTTGGGTCTCCCAAAATACTGATAACATTGTCTGGATTGTAATCACCATTAGCACCAACTATTTTCTCGCCATTTGCATCTCTTGCAAAAGCTTTGCCCATGATTACACCCAAAGGCTGGCCATTCATAGCGAAAGTACCTAAATTGGTAAAACCGGCTGTCCTTATCTGTGTCAGGTCTGCTGGCAAGCCGGATACTTCACTCCTGTTTTTAGTAAACATTCCATCTACTCTCCATACCCAGTTCCTGTTTTTAATGATAGCATAATTCACTGCCAATTCTATACCCTTGTTGTTTACATTTCCTGCATTGATGGTTTGAAATGTAAAACCTGAAGATGGATCAAGATCCCTGTTTAATATCTGATCTTTTGTATCTCTTGAGTAAAGGCTAAGATCTATACCGAACCTGCTATCAAAAAATTTAGCTTCCATCCCAAATTCATATTCTTTAAACAGGGAGGGTTTCAAATCTCTGTTAGGCAACCTGTTAGGAATAAAATTAGCATTAATAGATGTACCTGCGCCATCAACAAAAACTTTTGTTGCTATCCCCAAAGTAGGCCGGGTACTATAAAGACCGGGAAATTCTGCACTGGTTCCGTAAGCTAATCTGAATTTAAGATAATTAATTGTACGGCTGTCTCTCAATGCAGTTATAGAAGTGGTAGGAATCCAGGCCAAATTCACACTTGGGTAAAATATGCTTCTGTTAGCACTTTCCAATACAGAAGTCCAGCTTTGTCTTCCTCCCACGTTTAAAAACAATGCCTCTTTATATCCAAAACTGGTAAAAGCAAATGCACCAACCGATTGTCTGCTGGATTTAAAGTCTAATTCCGTACCATCTTCCGCCTGTGTTTGATGGTCAACAAAATTACCATGATTCAGTAACCCATATACCAGTTGATTGGAACTGGTAATACCAGTTTGTTCAAAAGCATCATTTCTTACATTTAAGCCCGCTTCCACAGTCAATTTAATATCATTACTTAAATCAGTCATGTAATTTGTGGCCAATGTTTGATCGTAAATGGTGTTGGTTGCATTAGATGTACGGTAAATCCCTGTTGGTGTATAAGCCCCCCCTCTGTTTTGGGCATACAACTGTTTTTCAGTGTAATTATCGAAACCAACCCTGTAAACCAGGTTTAACTTTTTAGTAAAGTCATACTTCAGTTGCAAATTACCAAATACACGCTCTACGTTATCTTCCGTAAAGGAGTTGGCTATTGTCCACCGTGGATTTTGAATACCATTATTACTACGATAGTAAACATGAGAACGATCCAGTGGGTTTTCCCAAGGTAATCCCTGGAGATCTACTGAAGTGGGGGTATATAATACATCACCAAAAGCAGAGGCATTAGATGCCGAGCTACCAAAACTGGTACTGGTTGGCGGGGATTTTACTTTTGTTGATACATAATTTGCTGTACCAGTAACAGTAAAGTTGTTAGCCAGTTTTGCTGTACCTCCTATTCCGAAACTTAATTTTTTGAGATCATTACCAGGTAAAAAACCAATATCATTCAGGTAGCTAAAACTGCCGCTAAAGCTGCCGTTAGCCCCGGCACCACTCATGTTTACAGAGGTATTGCTCACAGAACCCTGCCTGAAAAAATCTTTTACATTATTTTTATATTGCTTGAATTCATATTTTGCACCCTTATATTCAGGGAATGCCGCATTCAATGAAGCCCTGCCATAAGGATGGTTAACTAATATTGGCTCTTCTCCAGGAAGTGGAAATGCCCCCCCCCAGTTACTAAAGAAAGTAACACCATTACTCAAATCAAACCCACCGCCATATTTTGTATTGTATTCAGGTAAATTAGCAACCTCATTTATAAAGTAAGATTGAGATACCGTTATTTCTGATTTTTTATTGGATTTGGCGCCAGCACCGTTTTTAGTAGTAATCAAAATAACGCCATTTCTACCCAACTCCCCATAAATAGTAGTAGCACTAAGCCCTTTCAATACACTTACATTCTCAATATTATTAGGGTCTAAATCTAAAAACCTGCTTGAGGTTTGGTTACCATAGGTAAAGCCTGCATTTGCATTGGTACCGCCATCAAATGGCACCCCATCCACAATAAACAGTGGTGTTGAACTACCTGTAATAGTATTAACAGACCTGATGACAATATTTGTACCACTACCAGAAATACCACTGGAGTTAAGAACATTAACGCCTGGTGCTTTACCTTGTAATACCCTTGCGATATCTCCTTCAGGACGTCCTTCCAAGTCTTTTTTAGTTACTACAGCAACTGAATAACCTAAGGCCTTTTTTTCACGCTTTACTCCCATCGCAGTTACTACCACCTCATTTAAAGCTTTTACATCCTGTGTTAAGCTGATATTGAGGAAAGAACCAGAGGAAGAAACCTTAGCTTGCTGATTAGCATAACCTACAAGGCTAACTTCAACGACACTTGATTTATTTGGTAAAGAAATTTCAAAACTTCCATCAGCCGCCGTACTGGCTCCCCCGGAAGTTCCTTTTACTTTAACAGATGCTCCAGAAAGCGGAGAGCCGTCTTTTGAGTCTGTTACTTTACCCTTTATTGTAGTTTGGGCAAACACAGACACTGTACCACACAGTAGTACAGCGAATAGTAATGCAATTTTTCTCATAAAAGAATTTTGGTTATAGAAATAAAAAAATAAAAGTAATGAAGATTTAACAATCCCTTATAAATTTTAGACAAGATTATAGTTAACACCGCTGCTTTCAACTTCATATTTTTTTAAAAAATCAAAATAAATTTGATTTTGTCGAACGATTTTATTCAAAAAATTGATGGTTATTAAAAAAAAGGCTGATTAGGGAAATGAAAACTAAATAAATAGATTTCTAATTTACCTTATTAGATTAGTAAATAAGCTTTTACAAAGACCGGTAATAAAAACAACAAACCCAATAAAAGCAAATCATTGAGTAATCAATGTACTTATAGAAAATATTTGGCTGAAAAAAGTAATGATAATTTGTCATTAGCGTAGCGTTATTAGTCGAACATATTCAATTGGTTATGATTTAGTTCTTTGAAATATTGTAATTGAGTTTGTTGAAAGAGTTG
>JAYWII010000122.1:0-29533 GCA_043788995.1 Chitinophagaceae bacterium
GTACCTTCAAACATAATTGGCTATTTAATTTAGCAAAATTAACGTATTTACTAATATTATTAGCTATAATTATGGAGTGACTAGATGCCTACTTCTAAAGACAAAAATATTGCAACCGTCAGTAGATAAAAGAACAAGTATACCAATAAAAAAATAACCTGGCGTAACAGAATATCAGAATTAGCCAGCTGATTGAATATTCTTTATTTTATTAATATCCAACTTTAAAAATTAAGTTGCTGTAATGTCATTTGCAAAAACGTTCTTTATTCCGTTTTCAGTTTTTCAAAAAATAGATTTCTTACTCTGCCTGTAGTTAAATAAAAACCATTGATCTTATTTTTTTTATCACGGGAGAAAAGGATTGTAAAATCACCATTAAACAGGTCTTTTATAAACGGAGAAAATTTGATTTCATCATTCCTTGGAATTTTTACCAGCAGGGCACTGTCATTTACAGATAGTTTGTATTTAGTATCCAGTTCGCCACTGTAAAATGTTCCTTTATATTCCTGGAGTTGCGTTGTTGCCAGGGTGATCCTTTTTACTTTTTCATATGTTCTGTTTTTTAAACCTTTTGCAGATAATACAAACTTTGCATTGGAGGAATCTCCGCTGAAAGAATAAGTGGATGTTGAATTAGATTCAGCAAAGAATGAATTGCTGGATGGTTTCAGCACGGTGTAGCCTGCTAACAATTTTTCATTTTGATAATTCATTTTGACAGTCATTTTTGTATTCATCTCTATATAGTCTCCGGCCCAGCCTTTTACTACACTACTGTCTGTTTTAACAGCTGCTGCCTGTTCTTTTGAACTATTATCTTTCAAAAACACATCGGCTACTTTGTAAGCAAGAGACTTTGTATTGATATTAGCAAGATTGGCCAGCAGCACCACAGAAAAATGCTCACCAGGGAACCTCAAAAAATGACTGCGGTACCCGGCATCAGCACCACTGTGCTCTACTGTTTTATAACCATTATATGTTTGTAGTATCAACCCGGAAGCATAGGTCTGCGGCGTGTTGTCATTTAATGTTCCGGTGCGTTGCATGGCATTGAACAAATCATCTCCGCCAATTTTTTTTGAATAAAAATTTTCATCCCATTTAGCCAGGTCCTCCACTGTGGTAAACAGGCTGGTGGCTCCGTAGTTATCAAATACAGGGATACTGATCTTCCATATCCCTTTGTCATCTTTTTGATAAGCAGAGGTTCTGTTCGGTGTTATTTCTGCATGATCGCTGTGAAAATGTGTGCTGTACATACCCAGTGGTTTAAAGAAAACGGAATCAGCAAAATTCCTGAGTGATACACCTGTTATATTTTTTACAGCCACTCCCAGTAAGGTGTACCCTGTGTTGCAATAGGCATATTCGTCGCCGGGTAAAAAATTCAATGCTTTTTGATGTGACAGCATATCCAGTATATCCTTTTCTGTTATCACATCATCATCCCGCCAGCCGGCCAAACCCTGCAGATCCCATTGATCTCTCAATCCGCTGGTATGATGTATCAGGTGATTGAAAGTAATGGTATGGCCGAAATCTGGTACTTCGGGTATGTATTTCCTGATATCATCATCCAGCGACAATTTACCCTCCAGCGAAAGTCTTACAATGGCAGCGGCAGAAAATTGTTTGGAGACTGATGCCACATGAAAAATGGAAGCTGGGCTGATGGCAATATTGTATTCCATATTAGACATGCCATATCCTCTTTTATAAATGATCTTCCCATCTTTCAATATTGCCAAAGCACAGCCCGGTGAATTAGTTTTATCGTATGCCGCAAAAATGTAATCCACTTTTTTTACAAGGTCATCTGTTATTTGTGCATTGGTATCACTGAATAAAAAAACAAGCAGCAGTGCCGCACTTAAATTTCTGAGCATAGGTAATTTTATGAAAGCTATTTTGAATTAAGCTGGTTATATAACAAGGTAGCACACAATTTTTTTATCTGCATCACAATTGCTGCATTATTTCCTGTAGCTCTTTATTTAAATATTTTTATTCTGTGGGTGTTTGAGTTTTGGGATTCTTTACTATGTATCTGGTGACGCAGGGTGTATGCAGGATTATCACCCACTTGTATTAGGATTGTAACAAACGAGTATGCTAATATTTATAACATAGAAGTAACAGGCATATTTTCAAGGTGTAAAATTGGAAATATACCTGTTGAGTATTTAGTATTTGTTAAGTGGTTCACTGATGGATGTATTCAGCGTGACGGACCATAAGAATGCTGTTGATTAAGCACTGATTTGGAAGCGGCATAATCAATTGGGCTTAATATCTACTTTCACTTTTTTGCTTTTAACCTTTACGCCATTTTTATCTAACGTGATGGTAGTGGAAGGTTCTTTTTCGATAACAACAGGGGCCTTTTTTTCAATTGTTACAGGAACCACGATTACTTCTTTCTTTGTTTCTGCAGGTTGATTAGAGCAGGAGATGACTGTGAAAACAATACCTACGGAAAATAAACTAATAATTTTTTTCATGAAATTTATTTGAGATGAATTGCTGATCTGTTCAACACAAAGAATATAAGTGTATCACAATAGCAATGTTGACAATTATCATGCCCTCATCCTGCAGTTGGTAATATCACAACAGCGCTGTCCGGAAATCGCAATTCGGGAAAAATTGTACTCATAAAAGCCAGCATTTCGCCGGGTATTTTTATTTATTGGTACTGTCTGCTTTTGCCGGTTCAGGTTTTACCGGATTGGCCGAAGGGACTGTTGGTTTGCTGTTTAATGGAGCTCCCACCGCAATATCACAACGGTGACCGGGCTGTCCATGAGCAGGGTTCATACCCGGAGCCACTTTTTGTGTAGATTGTTGAATATTGATAGCGGACGGTGCCTGTGTTTTAGTAACAGCAGATGTATTGTTTCCTGGTACTGGTTTACTGTTTAAGGGTGCCCCTACTGCAATATCACATCGGTGATTGGGTTGCCCGTGGGCGGGGTTCATACCCGGAGCTACTTTTTGAGCAACAGGCGGAGCAATTGTTACAGGGAGCGCCTGGGGTTGAGTAGCAGCAGCCTGAACAGGCACTGTATTGGTTGGTAAAGGTTTACTGTCTAATGGTGCTCCCTCAGCAATATCACACCGGTGGCCTGCCATACCATGTTTGGGATTCAGCCTGGCATTATTTGTACCTGGTAGCGCTACGCTGCTGGTAGTTTGCGGACCATCTGCAGGCAGGCCCGGTAAACTCCGTACACTGGCGGGTGGTTGCAGTATTGATTTTATGATTAAAGAATCAGGTACTCCTTTTTTAGTCGCAACAGTATCAATTGCCGCCTTGTTATATGTCTGAATGGATTCTTCTTCCTGTTTAGCATCTGAACAGGAAATAAAGACTGTAACAGCCATCAACACAAAAAAAGGAAACTTAACCATTATATAATATTTACGTGTTTGTAAAATACAATTGTTTATTCAAAAGTCAATGCAGCATTTAATATTTACCCGGCTTTTGCTGATATGCCAATATTACTGTTATTTTATCCTTTAGCTCCTGTATTTGTTGCTTATGAATTCATCAGCTGGGTTAGCAGTAACAAAGCTGATGTAGTAACGCATAATACTTTTCGGGAATTGTATTACTGTTTAATATTGAAGCTGCTCAGTTGTGGTCAATCGCTGTTATATCTTTGTAACATGCTTTCTGAAGATGATCTGCAGCAACGCTGGTTAAAACTGGAATCTGAGTTTGAACAAAGGCTGGGTAAAAAAAATACCCTGGATGATGTATTGGTTTTTATTGGTATCCGGGAGGCAGGGTTACCACCCAAAAAGATATTTACCGAACATGAAAAAATAAATTTAATACAAATGGCAGTATGTACCATTTTGGCGCCAGCCAGGTATTATGAATTGTTTTGGGTAGAGGATAGCGGCTGGCCTCACTTTAACCAACTGCAACGCTTACCCCAAATGAATAATACGGAAAGGGAAGCATTTTTAAAGCCCTATATCTTGTTGTATGCAGAAAAAAATAAATTGATATAAGGATACTGCTAAAAGTTGATAGCTTCAGCAGTTGTTAATTTCAATTACCGGTACATTCATGATGCACTAACAAGAACGGAGAGCCGTTGTTAGTAACATACTTGCAACAGGGAGGGATTAATGGTCTCTTTCTATTAAAACTTATCTAAATTACAGGCTTTCATTGTACGTATCTCTTCCCCTGGCATACAGTGTTCTTAACATATTGGGGATCACCTCCTGGTAGGATACAGGAATACGAACTGCCAGTTTGGGGTTGCTTCCCACAAAAACAATTTCTGTAATATTTACCTGCATGATCTTTTTCCAGGCAGCCATATCCAGGTAACAGTTGGGTGTTAGTATGGTTCGGGCTGGTACAGCACGGGCATGCTGCTGATCTGGTATACTCACGGTACTGCCATCGGCAAAATTCAGCAGGATGACACTTCCGGTTTCCATATTCATGGCTTTTTTCAGCAGTACAGAAAAATGAATGGACACCAGGGTATCTACCCGGTTGCTGCATTCGGTGGTGCCGAAAAATACAGAAGCGGTAATACCATCTTTTTTGGAAATGGGCTGATCCACAGTTTGCATGAACCGCTGGTTTTCATGCTTAAAATAATCGTCTGATTTAATCGTCTGGGCCTTGGCATGCGTTAAGCATAACATCGTAAGGCAGCATAACAGTTGTTTCATATTTGTAAGAATAATAGGTGAAGCAGGCAGGCCTGCAGGGATATTGTTGATCTGGCGCAGTAAATGATAAAGGGCTCACTTTTTTGCAGGATCCGGGAGGGATTGTGGTAGAGGAACTTAGTGTTGAACTGCGGACAATTTGCCGGGTGATGCCAGTAAGACCGGAAGAAAGCATGAATGTTTTTATCATGACTTCAGCATCATTTATTACGGGCACAAAGTTAAGTCATTCAGAATGGGTATTTCTGATGTAGTACAATGATAATAATGATTGTGGTCAGTTTTTAACTGGCGATGCCTGCTCTTGTTTTGTTCACAAACGAGCCTGGTGTTTTCCATTTGAATAAAATCCTATAGCTTGAAGTGTTATATAACAGCTTGTCAAAATCTCCTATTTATGCAGTGTGAAATTTTTATACTGGTATTTACTTTTGGTCCTCATTTTAAAAAACAAAAAAGAACAAAACATAAACTGGGTAAAATTTACCATTCAATCTTTAGCAACGCTACTGCCTGCCCTGGCATTGATAATTGGTAATTAAATATTTCATTGTTCACATCCATTTGTAAAGGCTTATCCATCACTTGCAACATGCCTGCTTTTTCCAGTGTGGCTATTTGTGCCTTTGATGGTTGTTGCGGACTGCCCATTTGTTTCCATACTTCGTAAGCGTTGCTGTGATCTTTATCAATCCGGTATTGTGTCACCTTTATTTTTTTTGCTGGAAGGTTACTCAATTGTACGGATACCTGCTCTGGCAAACTAATGCTGTCGTCATCATGATAATTCCAGATCATCACCGTACATAGATTGGTTGCTGTTGCTGCAAGGCCACCCACATCATTTCCGTTTCTTACACTGGAATCCCTTACCGTAAATACCGGGTACATTTTATTGCCGGTCACTTGCACCCGTTGCCCCTGCATCATACCAAACATGCGGAATACATTCAGCACCGGCTTATCCACACCGTTAGTGGCAAGATCCCGGAAGCCATAAAACCAGGGCTGGTCTTCAAACTCAAATGACCAGGATACAGCACCCAGCAGGTTCACTTTAAAAAAATCTGCCAGTAAATATTTTCTTGCAAAAGAAGCAGCCGTATAACTTGAATACATGGTGCCGTTGCGGTATGCGTTTTCAGGATTGGTAGCCATGCCGCATGCAGCACAACCTTCAGGATCACTCTCTCCAATAATGATCGGTAAATCTTTTATTTCAGGGTAAGATGCCACGATTGCAAAACCGCTGGAGATATCCCTTAATTGAGTACCCACATTCATCCGCACATGCCCGTTTACCACACGGGGAGCACCTTTTGCATGAAAGGCAATAAAGTCAAGCGGAGTGCCGATGTTACCAGTAACATAATTAGTATCCTGTATGCAATGTTCAATAAATGTTTTTAAAAAACTGGCAGCGCCTTTGCCTGCAGGCCCCGTTACATGCGGACCTCCCACTTTTGCTGTGGGCAACGCTCTTTTAACAGCATCTGCAGAATAGTCATAGAGTTTACAATACTCCTGCACCGTGCCTACCCAGTAAGGGCTGTTGGGTTCGTTCCATAATTCCCAATACCAGCTGGCCACTTCTTTTTCACCATAGCGCTGCACACAATGCTTCACCCATTCATAAATTAAAGTGCCCCACTTTTTATAATCTTTTGGCGGAAAGGTCCAGCCGGTAAAGATCTTGTCATAAGGTTGTCCCGGTTGCCAGTGGTGCATGTAGGGCTGGGGCTTAATGGACAATGCTTCCGGCATAAAACCCATTTGTGCCAGGGGCTTCATGCCACGTTGCACATAAGTATCAAAAATTGAATCTGCAATATTCCAGTAATAAACAGGATTGCCGTCAGTATCTTCTGTATACATATTGGTGGACCCCCATTTTAATGCGGCTGTTCCATCTCCGGTGGTAAGCAGGTTGTGGGCACGTACATATACAGGCACAGGACTGAGGGCTGCTATTTCTGTTAATAATTTCTTGCCATCTTTCATATAAGTATAATTCGGCTCATCATAGCCAAACCATGCCCACACCGGTTTCATTTCTGCAACGGGCTTAGCTGCATTCACATAAATAAAAGCGGTGTCAGCAGTTTGTTGAGCTATGCCGTTCAAAAAAAATGAGCAGCAAAATACAATAGAGAAAACGATAGTTTTTGTCATAATGAAAGAATGTGTTGCTGGTTTATTGTAAGTGATGGGGCTGTTTTGTAACCGGTTATCGTTTTTTAAAATAATAATAAAAAGGGACACCGCTTAATACCAGCAGCAATCCCATTAATGATTGTTCTGGCTGAACAATTACCGTATTCACAATTAGTGCCAGTGAAAAAATAATAATAATAACCGGAATTACAGGATACCCAATTACGGTTGATTTGATCTGCCCTTTTCTTTTCATGCGGATGAGTGCCCAGGCAAGTAATCCGTAAAAAAAGAACCCTGCAAAAATAACGAGGTTGGTCAGCAGATCAAAAGTGCCTGAAATTACCAGGATACTGCTCCACACCATCGAGAAGATCAGCGATACATAAGGCGTTCTGAATACCGGGTGTACATTGGCCACTTTTTTAAAGAAAAAATTTTCCTGCGCCATCCGGTAATAAATTCTTGGGTATACAATGATGCATGCACTGAGGGCACCGAAAGTGCAGATCATAATGAGCACTGCAATCAATATAGTTCCGGTTTTACCCATTACTGTTCCTGCCACAACAGCAGCGCCAATATCATTTTCGCCAATGGCAGCCAGCGTACTTACCGGCAGCACCTGCATAAAAGTGTAATTCAGTAAAACATACAGGATCATCGCTATGCCAACGCCTGCAATAATGGCCAAAGGAACATTCCGTTTTGGTTCTTTCATTTCGCCTGTTACAGAACTGATCATGGCCCAGCCATCATAAGCCCAAAAGGCGCTGAGCATGGCCCCAAATAATGCACTGAACAATCCTGCATTGGAGAAATCAATAGATGCTCCTGCACTGGAGGTAACTGTACCTGCAGGTGCTGAATAAAGTAGTCCGGCCACAATCATGATCAGGATGCCAAGGATCTTTGCGGCTGTTACAATACTGTTTAATACGCCCCCGTTTTTTGTGCCCCTTATATTGATCCACGTAAGCAGGAAGATAGCAGCTACAGCAACCATTTTTACTCCGGAACTGGCAAATGGAAAAATAAAACTGCCGATCGAAATATCTTTCAACTGGTGCAGGGGATCGGGTATAACCACCAGTGTATTCAACGATTGGGCAAACACAAAAGCCAGCGCTGCAATGGAACCACTCCCAAGAATAGTAAATGCAGTAAAGCCATACAAAAAGGAAAAAAAGTTACCAACAGAAAGCCGCAGGTATTCATAAATGCCGCCCGATTCTGTAGTGGTGGTTGCAAGACCTGCCAGTGTAAAAGCGCCAAACATGGTAATGATACCGGCAATGATCCATGCTGCTAAAATGTATGGCTCACTCATGAGCGCTGCAGACATCGGCGCAATTTTTTTAAACACACCAGATCCAATCATGATGCCTGCCACCAATAAAATTCCGGTGGGTAAACCCAATACCCGTTTAAGCGGTATCTTGGTTTTATCAGCTGTGTTTATAGTATCTTGTTCATCCATTGGTTACAATATGATACAATGTAATAAACCTTTAGCAGTTAGTGTAAATTGAATTAGCAAAATTTGTTGCAGCTTGTTGATTTTAAAATATGTAAGAATAATTGTGCTGAATGCATGTCCCTTTAGAAATCAGCACAAGCGGTTGGCCAGTGAGCATAAATTTTTACCCGGTAATTGAGTTTGTAAAAACGAAAGAAATATTTTACTTTAGGTCTCACTATTTTAACCTTTCAAACTATCAGCATGAAAACCTTTAAAAAAATTATTAGCCGGGTACTAATTATTTTCCTCTTAATTGTTGGGGGAGCAGTAGGCTATATCAAACTTTTTTTACCCAATGTAGGTGCTGCACCTGTTATCAAAATTGAACAAACACCAGAACGGGTTGCCAGGGGTGAGTATCTTGCCAACCATGTAACCATTTGTATTGACTGTCACTCAAAACGTGACTGGACAAGATTTTCCGGCCCGCCGCTGGAAGACAGCAAAGGAATGGGGGGTGAATTGTTTAATCAGCAATTTGGTTTTCCCGGAACGTATTATGCAAAAAATATTACACCCGAAGGCATCAGCCGTTATACTGATGGTGAACTGTTCCGGGTGATTACCACCGGTGTGAATAAAGATGGAAGGGCCATGTTCCCGGTAATGCCTTATCATTATTACGGGCGGATGGATGAAGAAGATATCAACAGTATTATCGCTTACATCCGCACATTGAAACCTATCAAAAACCAGGTGCCGGAATCAACATCCGATTTCCCCATGAGTATTATCATCAACACCATTCCAGAAAAAGCTTCGCTTACTAAAATGCCTGCTAAAACAGATGTGGTGAATTATGGAAAATACCTGGTGAATGCAGCTGCCTGTAAAGAATGCCATACCAAATTTCAAAAAGGTAAACTGGTGGCAGGAACAGAATTTGGCGGTGGCAGGGAATTCCCTTTTCCTGATGGAAGCATGGTACGTTCCGGTAACATAACCCCAGATGCGGCCAGTGGTATTGGGAACTGGAGTGAAGAGATGTTTATGAACCTCTTTCATTCCCGTTCAGACTCTGCAACACTTGCAAGAAAATTAGCACCAGGCGAATTTAACAGCATCATGCCCTGGACCATGTATGGAAAGATGGCGGATCAAGATTTGAAAGCCATTTATGCGTATTTAAAAACGGTTGGCCCCATCAGCAATAAAGTAGAAAAATTTACAGCTGCAGTTGCTAAATAAAACAGGTGATGCTATAGCTGTTGGTGAGCATAACTACCTGTGTTTTTTTGCGAATAACTGATGTGTATAATAAATTGCCGGGGAAGCATAAAATCATTTGCATTCAGCATTTTGATATTTCTTTAAATGAACTGATTTAAAGTTAATTCAACAGTGCTTTTTGAAACATAATAGCATTTATTCACCATTAAAATGTTCATCATGTCACAGAAGATTCTTGTTACCAATTTCACTTACAGTGTACCCCGTGAAGAATTTGAAAGTATGGCTGCCCAGCTTGCTCCGGCATTTGCAGAAGTGCCCGGATGCCTTTGGAAGATTTGGCTGGTAGATGCAGAAAAAAATGAAGCAGGAGCTGTTTATCTTTTTAAAGATGAAGAGGCACTGCAAAATTTTAAAGCCAGTCCATTGGTTGCGGCTGTACTTTCTCATCCTGCATTAAGCAATTTTGAATTAAGAGAAAGAGACATTCTTAAAGAAGTGAGCGAATTAACACGTGCCCCGTTAATGAGCGAAGTTGTGATTTAAAAAGCTTTCCTGTCGGCATGCCCGAAATGAATAGTATTCACAGAACAGCACTGCCACTTTTAATAAGTGGCAGTGGTTATTTTATCAACTTAATTTTGCAGCAGCAGGACTAATTTTTTTCATCTGTTATATTACAGTTTGATAAGCCTGCTTTACCGAGGAGTCATCGTTTCATGGGATGGAAAATACAATGGAATGCCACAGCCAGCTGGTTCTTATATTTACCTTATTGTTTTCAAAACAAATAATTTGAAAATAAAAGGGACCGTTACCATTATCAGGTGAGCAGGTAATTAGCATAGAGGAACAACACATTAATCTCTTGCTTTCCTGTATCTTTAGCTGATGCCTGCAAATCGATCCTTGCTGGATAGTGCTGCCAATAAAAAATTCTAAAATATTGAACGATGCCAAGAACTTATTTTAAAGCAACCTGTTTTTTTATTACAACAATAATGCTGTTTACCGCTCCGGTGTTAGCGCAGCAGGGTGCTGGTAAAGAAATGTGGATATCACTTTTTAATGGCAGGGATATCAATGACTGGGTGCCAAAAATTAACCACCATGAAACGGGCGAAAATTATGGAAATACTTTCAGGGTGGAAGACAGTATTATAAAAATACGGTACGATCAGTATGATAACTTCAATGAACAATTCGGTCACCTGTATTATAAAAAACCGTTTGCTTATTACCACCTGGTATTTGAATACAGGATAACCGGGGAATGGAGAAAAGATGCTCCTTCTTATACCATTAAAAATAGCGGAGTAATGTTTCATTCACAGGATCCGCATACCATGCCGAAGGAGCAGAACTGGCCCATCTCCATAGAATTTCAATTACTGGCAGGGTTGGATGATGGACAGCCAAGACCCACTGGTAACATGTGTTCACCGGGTACAGATGTAATTTACCAGGGAAAGATAGATCCCCGGCATTGCATTAATTCCACTTCAAAAACATATCCTGCAGAGCAATGGGTAAAAGGAGAAATTATTGTATTGGGCGACAGCCTGATCACACATATTGTTAATGGTGATACGGTGCTTCAATATTCCAAACCACAGATCGGCGGGGGAGTGGTGGACAACTACGATCCTAAAATTAAGCAGGATGGAAAATTGCTGAGCGAAGGATTTATTGCCCTGCAAAGCGAAGGCCAGCCGGTTGATTTCCGGAATATTAAAATACTGAACCTGGGAGGTCGTTATAAACAGTCGTCAAAAAAATAACAAACCTGCTTGCCGGAAACGTTTATGCCGGTATCATATAATTGTAAAACAAAAAACAAATGAAATTAAAAACCGGGGTACTGCTGTCTGTTATGCTGCTGGTGCTGTTATTGGGCTTCAGTCCGGGTAAAGAATCGATTCCTCAATTAGGTATAGTAGCTCCTTTAGAACAGGACAGCCTTATTTACGCATCTGGCTTTCACATGTTGGGAGAATCGGTAGGCAGAATGCTTGCTCCATCATTAACAGAAGAGCAATTTCAATTGAATCTTTCACGAATAAAAAAGGCAAGATGCAAAGTGTTGCTGTGTAATATTTTCTTTAGCGCCAGCATGAAAATTGCAGGACCTGCTGTGGATGAGCAGCGGGTGTTGGGTTATGCCGACACTGTTTTTTCAAGAGCAAAAAAAGCAGGGATCTCTTTTATTGTGCTGGGCAGCGGTGGTGCCAGGAGAATTCCGGAAGGCTATGATGTAAAAAAGGCGCAGGCGGATTTTGCCCTGCTGTGCCGTAAACTGGCGATGGTTGCTGGCAGGTATGGAATTATCATTGCACTCGAAAGCCTGCAATCTGCTGAAGCAAATTTTCTGATTTCATTACAATCTGCAGCAGCAGTAGTAAGAGCAGTGGATCATCCTAATTTTAAACTGAATGCAGATATTTTTCACATGATGAGAGAAGGTGAATTACCACAAAGTATTGTGGACGCAGCGGATGTATTGGTGTATTGTGAAATTGCAGAAAAAGAACGGCGTTCACTGCCGGGTGTTCAGGGCGATGATCTCAAACCTTATTTAAGGGCTTTGCGAAAAGCAAAATACAAAGGGTATATTTTTATCGAAGGCAATACCAATGATCCCGGAAAAGAAATACCGCTGTCTTTTAAATATCTTACCCGGCAGCTAGCGGAAGTATATGCAGAATAAAATAAAATTTGACAGGGGTTGTTTTTAGAAACGGTTATCACGCCAGGTTTACAGCAATTGCAATGAAAACTTTTATTCCACAAATTCAATCCTGCTCCATTGCTCCGGCAAGTGTGTATCATAAATACCATGAGCAGTTAATACCATTGCAGGGTGTGGTTGTACTTCATTACCGCTAAGTAATATTTTTTGAAACCTTCCTAAGAATAAATTCCATACATCACCGTTTTGCGGTGGTATACTGCGGCCATTGGCTAAAAGGCCGAGGCTACTCCATGGAATGGCAATTTCCAGGCTCCATCCCTGATCAATATCACTGTTATCATTCAGTGTGCCATTTACCTGCACAGCAGTTTGCAAACCCGCCAGATCATAATTGGTAAATGCCCAGCGGACACCACGGGGATGTGTACCCTTCCAGAAATTTGCACCACTGCGGTCGTAATCACCAGCGAATGTATAAGCCTGCGGCTAGTGTACATCAAATACCGGAATATTAAATTTGCTTCCTTTGGTATAAGCATCTTTCCAGATAAAAAATACTTCATACACGGTATTGGCTGCATTCACTTCCAGTTCGTAATAACAATCGCCGCCATCAATAAATACTTCCAGGTCATTCTCTAAAAAAACAATGCTGTCTCTCTCAGTTTGCCTGGCTTCCACCAATGGTTCTTCAGCAATAAATGCGATGTATAAATACTGCTCGTTCCACAGGATGGCTGTTTGTGTATTATAAATACCCGGGGCGGAACTAACCATATCTACAAAGCGGTTGCTCCATTGAGCATTTTGCCAAACCGCTTTTTTTATATCGCCATCCACCTTGATGGTAGTTGAAATTTTTTGGGCAGTGTAATCAGATAATTTATTCATAACAAATCTTTATAAAATAAAACTAAAGAAAACTTACAAAAAAACTTACTGACTTAGTGTCTTCGTGTGCTTAATATATTTAGCAAGTCAACAGTTGGTTAGCTTACTGCTTACATCAGTGCTAAAATAATTTTGTATGGCAGGAGTGATTGTATATTAAGCATCTGCTTTTTGAGTAAATCAAAGACGGAGCCTTGCACAAACAGGAGGATCGCTGAATGTTTATACGGTGTTGACAACGACAAAAAAAACTCACCGCTTTTAAAAGTGGTGAGTTTTTACAAGCATTATTTATTTTTGTTACTTTATAATCACCATTTGCTTTGAATCTATTCTTTGGTCATTTACATACAATGAATAATTATAGGTGCCGGCTGCCAATTCACCGGCCCTGATATTTACCTGGCCTGCACCTTTTGAAGCAGTGTATACCTTCAATACACTACCCTTAATATCTGTTATCATGATTTGTGCCTTACCTGTGGTATTGTCAGGAACATAATAGCGGATAACAGTATTATTATTTGCAGGGTTAGGGATGTTTTGTTTTATATACCCTGAGATAGAAGAATTAATGGATGTAGCATTGCCTCCTTTTGATATGATAGATTTTAATTCGTCAACCTGAATCTGTAATTCATCATTTTTTGCGCTTAATTCCTGCATGGCTTTAATTAAGATGGGTATAAGCTCAGTATAATTTACGGCTTTAATGCTAATGCTTTCTTTTGGTGTTGATTTTATTTTTTGTTCAGCAATTTCAGCAGCAGATGCTGGCTTTCCATCTTTAGAAGATATATTAATGGCGGCATCAGCACTATTCACACTTTCATGCGGAGATTCTTTAACTAAATTAGGTAGAACCTGTTCTACATCCTGTGCGATTAATCCATAATGATTTCCTTTAGGCAGATTAAGGAATGCATATTTTGCATCATCTTTAAATTCGTAATATTTAGGTTTAAGCTTATTTATAATGCTCATTGCACCGTTAAACTCCTGAATATTTTTCTTTAAGTTTTTGTCACTGGATGTATAACCTCCTGAAGAATAAGTAAGGCCATAAAATACAGCCGCATATGTTCCGGAGGATGTTTGTGCCCTTAACGCCCAGTTACTGCCGGAATAAAAACTGGCACCCAAACCACTGCTACTGCTACCATATACTGCGGTGCCGGTAGTACTAACTCCAGAAGCGCCTTGTCCTCCGTAGCTATATCCATACGTTCCATAGGAATCACCATTACCGTAAACACCCAGATAACCACTGGTACCGTAAACACCATAACTACCGGAGCTATACCCATAAACACCATAGGAAGTACCAACCCCATAAACACCTAAATAACCACTTTGGCCATATACACCAAATGCACTGCTACTATAACCATATACACCATTACCACTGCCACTGGTACCATAAACGCCGGTATTAGAACTACTGCTACCATAAACACCATAACTACTACTACTGGCTCCTGTTGTACCGTAGCCATCCTGGCTGTAGCCGTAAACACCATAAGTGGTACCAGTACCATAAACACCTATATATGGCCCATAACCATAAAGACCATAATTGCTACCGTAAGAGGATACTCCAATGCCCGTGGTACTGTTGACAGTAAGGCTTCCGCTTAAATAAGCATTTCTCCAGCGTAAAGCAGAAGTGCCCAGATCGAAGGTTGCATTTGTTCCCGGACTGATAGAACGGTTAGCAGCCACTGTGGTACTAAGGTTGTTAAGGCTAGTGGATGCTGCTGATGTGAGCAACCGTGACCAGCCGGAACCAGTATAATAATAGTAACCTACTGTACCATCTGTTTGATAGATGAGTAAACTGGTAGCGGGTGCACCTATCAGGTTTCGTTGGGCATTCGTCATACGGGGTATCAGCAAACCTCTGGTTGTTGATCTCATGTCCAGTAGTGAAGAAGCGACAGGCGAAGTGGTGCCAATACCCACCGGTCCGGTTGCTGGAAAAGTGTTTTGGGCATTGCTGCGGATCACAAGCATGCACAAGGAAGCGATTGAAAAGAAAATGAAAATCTTTTTCATGTTTAATGGTTTAAATTGTTTAAAAAGACGAATTCCTCTTGTGTTGATATCAAAGTAAGAAATTCTCCAGGGTAGCAGAAGCTAAATGTGTGATTAAAGAAAGTAAGAAGTGTGTTTACAAAGAGTAAGAAGAGTGACTAAAAATAGTTGCCGGTCTATAAGCGCTTACAATGTATAAATATCTGTATACAAGGTATAATTTACTTATAACAATTCAAAGCATTTATTTTATTAAAAAAATTTTTTTTTCTGGACAAATTCCGCTTCTTGTTTCTTAACCAAAAGGAAAGTATTGATTATCAGTGTATTTTTAAAAAATTATCTATTCTTTTCTTTTGCCTTAAATGATGCCGTAAATGCATTTCAGCAAATTGTAACCATGCTGCAGCATTAAAGTAGCCTAATCCCGGATGTTTTTTTTTCCTTTGAACGGACTTTCGTAAACCAGCATAGCAGCCTCATTCATCCCATTTTTTAGATTTATTAAACCATTCATCAGTTCATCCTTGCTGTCAGGCTGTGGAATGAATGCATTTCCCGGTGCTCCCTCAATTTGTGCATCCGGAAATCATTATTCAGGAATATCGTTTTAGCAAAGGCAGACATTTCTTCCATTGCGTTATCATTACTAGATACGCAAATCTTTATTTGTTCAATATAATAGTTGGCGTCATCAGTTAAATGTATGTACAGTTGCCCAAGCGACCAGTTTTTTGGAGCAGGTTGAATACACAGCTGGCTGAAACTGTATTGGTGTAAAGCTGTTATCCAGGTATTGATGGTATGGTTAAAATTTTCAATCAGCAAAAAGTGGTTGCATTAAATGGTACCATATAAGTTTGACAACGTGGCTAACCGTGTTTATTTTCAAAGCCAAGGAAATCATTTTTTAGTTCGTTGAAGTGAATGCGGAAAGCAAAAAGATCTTTCTTGATAGCTTCGTAATGCCCGGGGATATCTGTTTTTAGATTCGCTTCCTTTTTTCCTTTATTCATTGCAGTAAGATTCATTTTTTCAATATGCATCCGGTGGCGCAGTTCATCATTTACTAACCTGCTATCAATGAATTTTTTTTCAAAATTGCAGGTGACTATTTTTATTTCGTCTGTTGGGTATGCTGCTGTGATTTCATTGATCCTGTCTTTGAATATCCTCATCAGGTTAATGTCAAAATTCAATTCAGCAATCCATATTCTGTATTCCAGGTGCAAGCTTCTTAAAACTATCATTGATGTTTTAATTTATTTCAGCATCAAAGTAGCGATTTTTTTCTTGCGGAGCAAGTGAAACCTTTGGTCAATATTCATACGTATGTGGTTGTTAATGTATTGGTGAAAGATGTCTGCTCACCTGCGCCTTCTCTGTGTTTTTGATGACAGAACTTCCCGCCTTTCTAAGGCTCATTAAGAGAGGATGTCCGGGATCAGCATGGTTAACATCGGGATAGCTTTATCTGTTGCAGAGAACAACTGGCTTATTCAAACAAATGCTTGCATCTGGCTTGTATCCATTTATTTGATAATTATCAAATCACCCTGTAATATTTAAACAGAACTTTAAGCATTGCCAAACCGGTATATTTTAATATTCCATTTTCTTTCCATTAAAAAAATAGTATAAAGATGCAAACCAGAAAAAAATTCATACAAGTTTCCGCTGCTTCTTTATTGGGAGCAATTTTTTTACCCGATCAGTCATTTGCCGCCCTGAACAAAACGACAGCTAAACCAATAGGCCTGCAGTTGTTTACTTTCTTTAATGAAATAGACAACGATGTGGAACGCACGTTGAAAAAAATTGCGGCCGTGGGGTATAAAGAAATAGAATCAGCATTTAGTAAAAAGGGTGGTTATTATGGTATGAAACCAAAAGAGTTTGCAGCCTACTTAACCAGCATTGGCCTGGCTTGGAAATCCCATCATGTGTTGGGAGCGCCTTTCAAATTACGCCCCGGTGCAAAGATGCCAACAGGTGCAGATGGTAAACCGATCACCATTCCGCCCATGCGTAATTTAAGAGACAATATGCAGGAACTGGTGGACGAAGCTGCTGAAGGCGGTGTTGAATTTTTAGTATGCGCCAGCACACCTATTACTACACTGGAGGAGATCAAATCTTCTATAGAAGTGTTAAACAAAACAGATGAAGCCTGTAAAAAAGCAGGGATCGGTTTTGCCTATCACAATCATGATGCAGAATTTCATGCAGTGGAGGGACAGGTGCCTTATGAGCTGTTTCTTTCTCAAACCAGTATGAAGATGGAACTGGACTTGGCTTGGGCAACAAAAGGAGGCAAAGATCCTGTCGAATTGTTTAAACAACACCCCGGCCGTTTTCCATTATGGCACGTAAAAGACCTGGATGTTTCCAAAGAAAATATTCTTCCTGTTGGCAGCGGCACCATCCAATACAAAAGAATTTTTGATGCAGCTTCAACCGCAGGTATGAAACATTTTTTTGTAGAGCATGATATGCCAAAAGATGCATTAGCAAGCATTACCGAAAGCTATGCTTACCTAAGTAAAATGCTGGGATAGTTTTTGCAAATACTTACAGGCACAAGTGTCCGCTGCGGCTCATGTAAATAAACCAAATCAGTATTCAGACTGTTTAATAATAGTATTCCTGCTGCAATGGTTTTTTGCATTGCAGCAGGAATGTATTGAATACCTTGCGCTTATTGTGCAGGGAGCATGATTACAATCCCTGGTAAAAAAATAGATTACCGGGTTCATTACAGCGGTGCCTTTCCTGAGTTCTTCCGATTGGGCACCATAAACTTCTACTGAAATGTTACCTACCTCCAGAAGTTTTTCGAACTGATCACCCAGGTTTTATTTAAGCCGTGTGCATGATTTTTTTCTTAGGGTAGAAAATAATAACGCCAAACATTAGCCTGGCGTTGTTATTATTTGATAAAAAAAATTAGTTACTGACCACTTAATGGCAACTATCGTTTTATCAATTCAGGGTTAGACATAGGAGATAATATCTTTAGGTTATTGCTTACTGTTATTATCGATTTTAAAAAACGGTACCGGCCTGGTTTAGATATTTTTAAATTGGGAAAACAATTTTTCTCCCCCGTTTAAAAAGATATCTGCATCAGTACGCATGTACAACTTACACTCACAGTTGTTTACGATCGTTACTACATTGTGTGCTGTTGATTCAAATAATGTTTGCAGGTTTATTTTATTGTTATAAAACAAATGCAGATGGGTGTCATCTCCCTGGAAAAAGACCAGCCCCTCGGGTTCACTCAGTGCAGCAGACAGTATCATTGCACCTGTTGCATGTGTATAAGAAAAAAGTTGTGCATCAGCCTCATCAATAATTTTTTTGTTCAATGTAACAACTGTTGTATCAAATATGATCATGCTGTTTTATTTAAACCAAAATTACTCATGAAGAAAAAAAAGCAGGGCGTCAAATGACACAAAAAATGAATAGGTATTAGTAGTGGTGCCGCAAAAAAAATTCCTTTAGCTGCAGGTTTTAGCTGGGAGATAGTTAAGTGTAATTGGCAGGAATTGACAGCAGGATTATTAATAAATAATAACAGCCTTTCCGGAGTATTTTCATTCAGGATTATTGGTAAGCGGAGATATCGTAGATTATTTATAACACCGGTATAAATTTAAAAACCTAAGAAGCTTTTTTTAAAAATGTAACAGATTTGTAAAAGCGCTTTCCTATCAGCCTGAAAAAAAAAGATAAACTGAAAACTCTGGAAGGAACAGCATTTGTTTCCAGTTCAATCATTTCCATTCCTGTGTCATAATAAAATTTGTATTTATCAGCCAGGCTGCGGTTTTTATGAGGGTTCATAAAAACTTTTCTATTCCGCACACAGTCTTTTATATGCTCCAGTTTTGCATTGCCATAATCCTGGCTTCCGCCATAAAAAATGCAGGATTTTGAGTGTTTATCAAACCGGAACCAACCGCCTCCGTTTACTTTATCTTTATTATTTACAATTTGAGAATGATATTGAACATACATCATTACCAGGGAACCATCTTCTACTATAAATTTTGGAAATAAACCTCTCATTACATTGCTGTTTTGGTTACTTAATAATCTGCGTTAATAGCAGGCATCAAAACTAATTATGCAGAAAAAAGACCAGGGAGACAAATGACACAAAAAATTAATTGGTATTGGTCCTGATGCGGCAAAGGGTTTTGCGGCTCATGCCAAGGTAAGAAGCAAGATAAGTAAGCGGTATACGCTGAAAGTATTTGGGCCGGGTTATTAATAAATTATAATAGCGTTCTTCCGGGTTCATTAATTTAAACGAATTGCTGTGTTCAATTTCATTATAAAACTGGTTTGCAAAAAACTCAGCAGTAAGTGTAATCAATGATTTTGAAAAACTTAAAACTGGTTTGTAATCTGGTTTATACGAACAAAGTACTTCGCTATTTTCCAAAGCCACGATATAAAAATGAGAGGGCAGATTGTGACGGAGGCTGATAAAATCACTGGCAATAGATTGATCAAGAAAAAAACGCACATTTACATCCACCCCATTTTCTACCGAAAAAATTCTGAAGCATCCTTTGATGATAAACCAAAAATGCCTGCACACTTTTCCTTCCTGCAATACCACTTCACCTTTGTTATATTTTTTATACTGCATTACATTCCCCAGTTGTTCAAAATCACCGTCAGGTAAAGGGATAAATTTATCCTCCAACGATTTTCTAAATACGTCCAAACCTGTTTGCAGTTCATTGTCTGCCATCGTAAAATAATTTTTGGTATTTCAAGATATTAAAAAGAACCCAAGATGAAAACTTTACAATATTAATTTTATCAGTCTTTGTTCTTTACATGCCGGGTATTACTGTAATAAATTAAAAGTTTCCGGGCTCCTTCATAACTGGTTTTGCAGCACTGCTGTGGAACCTGGTGCCATTCAGGTAAAGCTGTTGAAATGAATATCATCCAGGTACTGAAAATTTAAGACAGCAGATATAAGCTGCTCCCCCCAAAATATAATTAAAGCTACGCTTTGTATTTTTTACTGAAAGAGACAACTCAGCCAGCAGCAGCGTTTACGAAATGGCTGAATGTATTGTGATCTGCCAGCAAGCCCGATAAACAATTACCTGCACTGTTTGTAACATGGCATGGTTTTTCCAAACAGTATAACTATCTAAATGAGCTGGTAACCGCTATTGCATTAATTTCACTGTTACGCTGTTGTTGTTACCGATAGCAGACCTGGGTGGGAAAAAAAATAAATATTTCCCCATGCTGGAATATCCTGGAAATAACTAAAATACATTATTATGATCAGTGCTGCATTACCGGAGAATGAAGAGATGCGTTTGTTTGATCTTGCCTCTTATGATTTACTGGATACTGAAACAGAAGAACCGTTTGACGAGTTGTCTGAACTGGTGTCACAATATTTTAATTGCCCCATTGCACTGGTAACGGTAATAGACAAGGACCGTCAATGGTTCAAAGGAAAAAAGGGCACCACTGAAACCGGCAATACCCGGGAGCTGAGTTTTTGCAGCCATGCCCTCTTGATAAATGAGGTAATGGTGGTGGAAGATGCTGTTAAGGATAAACGTTTTTTTGATAACCCCGTTGTGGCCGGTGATTTTAAAATTCGTTTTTATGCAGGTGCCCCCATCATATCCACGGATGGGTATAAATTGGGTACCGTATGTATTTACGATACCAGGCCCAGGAAACTCAGTGCAGTAAAAAGGAATGCATTGATGCTTTTTTCAAAGCAGGTAACAAGGTTACTGGAGCTGAGGAAAAAGAATATGCAGCTCCGGCAACGGGCTGAAGAAGTGATCACTTTTAAGAGTGAAATTTTTGGCCGGTTTATCCAGCAGCAGGAAGCAGATAAGACAGCAATTGCTTTTGACCTGCACGAAGATTTTGCCCAGGGAATTGCAGCTGTATTGATGATGTTACAAATGGCAAAGAAAAATACAGCAGCCAGTTCAGATCATTTCAGCAATGCTATATTCCAGCTAAAAGAACTTGTTGTAAACATCCGGAACCTTTCCTATACCATTACGCCGCCTGTTCCTGGTTGGGTGGCAGGAGGCCAGCTGGTGCTGGAATATATTGAAAAAATAGCCGGCACTTATCCATTTAAGATAGCGGTTAAAAATACCGGAGCATCCAAAAAAAATTCAGCAGATATCACACTTTGCGCCATCCGTATCATCGATCAATGGTTAAAAGCGCTGCAGAAAAAAAAAGACATAAAGCAGGTACAGATCAATATTGCATTTGCAGAGCAATTTGTATTATCCATCCGGGATGATGGCGCAGGCGAAAGCATGACAGACCGTAAGAAAGAAGTTTTTGAAAATATGGTGTACGACAGGGCCTGGGCGCTGGGAGGTACGATTGAATTATCCCGTACCACTGCAGGGAAAAATTTGCTGAAAATATTGCTGCCGCTTACAAAAAGCTCAGATGGCGTGATTGCTCCGGTATAGGGTTATTTTTTTACATCGGGCTTATGCAGTCGTTTGACTCCTTCCTGTTGTTATTTGTTAATACTGACTGAACATAATACTTAATCAAAAAAAATCTGTAACGCTCAATATTTTATCAGCTCACATAAAGGTTGTTGATATTCATATAAACATAGTATAGGAGTACACAATATAAATTTGTGGATAAGAAAGCAGTGTATTTTACCGCCGCTACGGTAGTTGAGTGGCAGGATGTGTTCACCAGGGTAATTGATAAAGCAATATTGCAGGGCAGTATCCGGTATTGTCAACTAAACCATGGATTGAAGATATCGGCATGGGTGTAGCTGACAAATTACCTGTATACTATCTGCAGTTTTAATGAAGGAAGAGATGCAGGGTTGATCTGGCGAAAAGGCAAAAACTTTATGGCTATAAAATTAATTGGCGCCATCATTAATAATTCTAAAGAAAGCAATAAGTGACATTTCTGTATGTGTTTCAATAAGCATTTAATGAATACCTTATCTTAGTAAAATAAAAATTTAATAACACCTAACAACGCTCTTATGCAATCACGCCGCCACTTTTTACAAAAATTTACTGCACTTACTGTTGCATTGCCTTTGCTGAACCAATATGCTTCAGCCTGTAACACCGCACCTGGTGATGGACCTGTTTTAAGGGTGGCCATTATGGGCCTGGGCAGTTATGGTACCCGGGTGGCAGAAGCAATGAAGGATTGTAAAAAAGCCAAACTGGTGGGGGTGATCAGCGGTACACCTGCTAAAATAAAAGACTGGCAAAGCAAGTACAATATTGCTGAAAAGAATTGCTATAACTACGACAATTTTGACGCCATCAAAAACAACCCGGATATTGATGCAGTCTATATCATTACACCCAATGCTCTTCACCACAGCCAGGCAATAAGGGTGGCAGCCGCAGGCAAACATGTGATTTGTGAAAAGCCCATGGCCCTGAATGCCGTGGAAGGACAGGAAATGGTTGATGCCTGTAAAAAAGCCAATGTAAAATTGCTGGTAGGTTATCGTATGCACTTTGAAGCAAAAACACTGGAGATTATAAAGATGCGGAAAGCGGGTGAGTTTGGTAAGATTTTATTCTTCCAGGGGCTCTCAGGCTTTACCATTGGTAACCCGGCGCAATGGCGGTTGAACAAACAACTGGCAGGGGGGGGCGCTATGATGGATATCGGCATCTATTCGGTTAATGGTTCCCGTTACATGATTGGCGAAGATCCAGTTTGGGTAACTGCACAGGAAACTAAAACCGACCCGGTGAAATTTAAAGAAGGCGTGGACGAAACGATCCAGTTTCAACTGGGCTTTCCTGGTGGGGCAGTCGCATCCTGCCTGTCCACTTATACAATGAATAACCTGGACCGCTTTTTTTTAAACGGAGAAAAGGGTTTTGCAGAAATGCAACCGTCCACCGGGTATGGCCCCATCAAAGGCCGTACGCATAAAGGAGAGTTGACCCAGCCCCACGTTACACACCAAACAGTACAAATGGATGAAATGGCTGGTATTATTTTAGAAGGCAAACAACCGGTGGTACCTGTTGACGGTGAAGAGGCATTGAAAGATTTGAAAATAGTAGATGCGATTTATTTGGCTGTGAAAATGCCGGGGAAAGTGGAGTTGAAATTATAAGCGTGAGTGAGGAATAAACTTTTTTTCATACCGGTCCATCTTGTTAGTGCAAGCTTACTAAGATGGAACCGGTATTTGGTTCATACACACTGCTGAGATACGGGCTACCTACCTGCCAGCCAATAAAATTGGAGCCCTGGCAGCGTAACCTGGAAATTTTAATTTTTACAGAAGGAGACCCGGAGTGAAATTGAGGCTTATTAAATCAGCTGCTTAACTGTTCCATTTTTTTAGCGATATGTGTCATTACTTCATTCAGCTCTTTTTCAGGACTAAAATCAAGTAACTTCAAATCTTTCTCCACGATGGCAGTATGGCCGGGTGGCAGGTAAAATACATCACCGGCAGTTAACAGTTCTTCTGTTCCGTCATCATATTTTATCAATAATGCACCCTCCACAACATATCCCCAATGCGGACAATGACAGCTGTTATTCTTTAAACCTTCCAGCAACGGAGAAATATCTGTACCTGCCGGTAATTCGTTAAATGCAGCCGTCATGCCCCCATAACCGGGAATGGCTCTCATGATGGTGCCCGGAGATTCCATCGTTACAGGAATGGCTTCTTTTTTAATTTTCATTCTGTTTTAATTTATTGAGCTTTAAAAAATATAGTTTGATTATTTCATGGTACACGAATTAATTGCCGCCTGTAATTTTGAGAACTGTGATTTTTATATGGTTGGAGGAATACAGAAAAATAGAAAATAAAATTGGTAAAACAAAGCAGAGATTGTTCCTCCGCCTTATGAGGGTTGTACTTATTGCATGGTTGGAGCCGGGCAGCCACTTGCCAACAGGAGGAATGGTTTGTGTGACATAAAGCAAGTTGAAGGTAACAAAAAGCCATATCGGATTACGCCACTAATTGTCCTGAACTCAAACATATTTTATTGTACATAATAATGCTTGCTTTACTTGCATCTACATTAAATATTAATTAGATTTAATGAAAAAATTATGAAACCACTCCTCTTATTTTTAATATTAACTGCTATATTTTTAAACGTAAAAATATCAGCTCTCGCTATTGTAGTGCCTTCGGTGGAGACCACAAAAAAACCTGTTGTTGACGGGCATAAAAATATAGCCACCATGAAACTTAAGGAGTTTTAGCAGCTTGTTGGGCGAAAACTTACATTCAGGGAAAAAATAGGTTTTTTTGTACTGAAACATAAAATGAAGCGCCAGTCAAAAGATGTGGATACAGAAGGGCAATTATCGTTTAACCTGGGATTGGCAAGTATAGGGTTATTAGTGATTGGTCTTTTTGTGCCGTATGTTATAATAGGCTCCTTTATTGCGGCTGTTTTAGCCATTGTTACCGGGGGCATGGCCACAAAAAAAGACGGTGAAAATAAAAAGGCCAAAGCTGGAAAACTAATGGGATGGATTACACTGGGAGCTTTAGCCCTGTTAATAATTGTGGCGGCGGTTGCTCTTGCAAGTTGGAGTTCTTGGTGATATTTGCGTGGCAAGCCTGATTTGAGATTCCGTTGTTGACGCCAGCGTATGCTCAATGTCATTTAGTTAAGCAAACATTATATGCAATGTTCAATTGCACTGCCCTTCAGTGCAGTGATACAAAAAATACACCCCCTCTTCCGGGCTTTAGCCCAAAGTTTATTTTGGCTAAAGCCCGGATAATTTATTATCATTTATCCCTGCCCTGAAGGCGGGGCAATCAAATATCTTAACTTAATAACATGGAGCGGACGATTACCCCAATGGGGAAAAAGCTAACGCAGCGTCTGCCGAATGGCTTACAGTATTATTATACCAACAACTGCTAAGCGCTTGCTAATGGTAAAATTTTTATCAGGCTCTTCTCTTATTGCCGTATTGTTTAATGATTGGTATACTAATAAAAGAAAGCTCAAACAAGGTGATGGATAAATTATTTTTATTCCACATCGGCAAACATTTAGTACAGCATGCTGTTACAATTCCACTCAAAAAAAACAGTATGAAAAAAAACATTTTAAGAATGATGACAGCGGTAGTAATCAGCTCCGCAACATTACTTGCCTGTAACAGTGCTGAAACAAAACCAGCAGAGGTGGCTGCAACAGAACCGGCACCTGACACGGCAAAAACAGAAGTGATGGCACCGGCTGCACCTAAAGACATTGTGGATGTAGCCATTGGATCTCCGGACCACACTACACTGGTTGCTGCAGTTACTGCAGCCGGTTTAGTAGAAACCCTTAAAGGCGCAGGGCCATTTACCGTATTTGCACCAACAAATGCTGCTTTTGCTGCTTTACCAGCCGGAACAGTGGAAGGTTTATTAAAACCAGAAAGTAAAGACGCACTTACAAAGATCCTGACCTATCATGTAGTGGCAGGTGCTGTAAAAGCAGCCGATTTAAAGGATGGTCAAAAAGTTAAAACTTTACAGGGTGAAGAATTGACAGTATCCATTAAAGACGGTAAAGTAATGATCAACGGCGCCAATGTAACGGCTGCAGATCTTACCGGCAGCAATGGAGTAGTGCATGTAATTGATGCAGTTTTACTGCCAAAGAAATAATTGCATTGTTCTGTGAGTAAATTCAATTTTGGAGCGACACTTGTCGCTCCTTTTTTTATTGTTCAGTATGGTACTGCATGGAATAGCAATCCCGAGCAGAAATAAGCATTAAGTTTTATAAAATAAATCTAATAAAGTATCGTTATCAGTTACTTCCTGGCTTGATATCCAGATTCTCTACCCTATGCGTACCACTTCAAATTCATCCGTAATCATTCCATTGCCACAAATTGAATCCATCCAGCCTGTTAATAAAGGGAAAGATTTTATCATCCGGTGTATTTCCAAACAAGGAAGTAGCTACGATTGGAAGTTTGATAACCGTGCCGACCGTGATGCATCATTTTCAATATTGGAATCTTTATTAGGGCTTGATTTTAAGGTAAAAAAATTAAAAACCAGGTAAAATATTCAGGCCGGTTTCTAAAATCCTCTTTATTGGCGCTTGCGTTCGTTTGTGCCTTATACAATCAACCAATCAGCATTCGAAAAATTTCTTATACCATTATTGTGGTTGTACTTATTGCATGGCTCTTTTTGAAGACGCTACAAGCGGGTGGGGAGTATTGAAATTACATTGACAAAGTAAAATCATTACTACATTTACGTAAATAAATTAAACATAGCAATTGCCATCATGAAATTTTTTTTACCGCTACAATTCATTTTAGTTTTAATGTCATTCATTGCTGATGCCCAGGTATCAATACTAACACAGCATAATAATACACACCGTACTGGTTGGAACGACAGAGAAATCATGTTGAATCATACAAATGTGCAGCCGGGTAAATTTGGTTTGGCAGGTACACTTGCCGTAGATGACCAGGTATATGCTCAACCATTGATTGTAACAGATATCAGCATTGGCAATTACACAGGCAATGTATTGTTTGCTGCAACGGTAAACAATACCGTATATGCTTTTAATGCAGCAGATGTTACGCAACCGGCTCCGTTATGGCAGCTCAATCTTAATCCTGCCGGGCAGAGGGCTCCCAATATATTTGATCTTCAGGATGCCAACTATGGTAAACCCTGTGGCGGCAATTACCGTGATTTTTCGGGAAACCTAGGGTTGATTGGCACACCGGTAATTGATACTGCTTCTAAAACATTGTATGTGGTTACCAAAACAATTGATGCCAATGGGAATTTTTATTCCTATCTGAATGCCTTGGATATTATCACGGGTTTACATAAGCCAGGCAGTCCACACCTGATCACCGCACAGGTAAATGGCACGGGAGATGGTAATGTAAATGGTATTGTACACTACGACGCTAAATATCAAAACCAGCGACCTGCATTGCTGCTGTATAAAAATACCGTATATGTTGCTAGTGCTTCTCATTGCGACTGGGGACCCTATCACGGATGGATACTCGGTTTTGATGCTGCTACATTAAACCTGCAATACACTTACAATGCCACACCCAATGGATGGGCTGCTGGTATCTGGATGGCAGGGCAGGGTATATCGGTTGGGGAAGATGGTAACCTGTATGTGGCAACAGGCAATGGTACCACCGGTGCAGACAATTCAGATTTTACCGGGGGGAGAAGTGAAAGCCTGGTAAAACTTTCGCCGCAATTAAATATGATTGACTGGTTTACACCTGCCAATTATGATTACTTAGATCAACAGGATCTTGATTACGGCTGTGACGGCGTGCTGATGATACCCAATAGCAGCATTACTGTTTCTGGTTCTAAAGAAGGTATCTCTTATGTGGTTGATTACAATAATATGGGCAGACTTACACCCGGCAATGCACAGGTAAAAGATACACTGGAGTTTAACCCTAACCGGCAGGGTTATGTTCATGTGCATGGCTCACCCGTATATGCTGCATTTAATACCGGAGAATTTGTTTACGCATGGGCAGAAACATTTAAGCTAAGACAGTTTCAATTCAACAGGAATACCCACACTTTTTCAGATAATTTTAAACAGGGGCTAAGAAACCTTGATAATGGTATGCCGGGTGCTATGCTCTCAGTTTCCAGCAATGGGCAGGATACTGCATCCGCAATTGTATGGGCCTGTTTTCCAAGCAGTGGCAATGCCAACAACCAGGTGAGGCCGGGCAGTATAGCAGCTTACCCGGCAAATGATGTAAGTGCAGGCGAACTGTGGAACAGTAATATGGATGGGCATGATGCCGTGGGAAACTTTGCAAAATTCAATCCTCCCACTGTTGCCAATGGAAAGATATTTGTGCCCACTTTTTCTAATTGTATAAAAGTGTATGGTCCTTTATGCAATGGTTCATCCGCCAATATCCAGTATGGAAATGGCAATGGATTAAAGGCGGAATATTTTACCAACACTACAGGTACTGAATTTTCTGCAGCAGCCACGCTTATCAAATTAGATAAGGGGGTCAATTTTAACTGGGGCACTGAAAGCCCTGCACCTGTTATCAGTAATGATCATTTTAAAATAAGATGGACCGGTAAATTGCGTCCACTTACTGATGACAGCTATACCATTTATGTAACAGCAAGTGATGGAGTAAGGCTCTGGATAAATAATACGGAACTCATCAATAGCTGGAGCGACAACAGTACCCATACTTACACCGGCACAATCAACCTGCAGAAAAATACAGACTACGATATAAAACTGGAATATTATTCCAACACCAATGCAGCTTCCTGCACTTTACAATGGAGTGCGGCGGCTGTTTGTAAAGAAGTAATACCTGCATCGCAATTATTTGCGCCTGCTGCATCCTGCATTGGGAATGGCAAAGGATTGAAAGCTGAGTATTTTAGCAATACAGCAGTTGCAGATCCTTTTCCTGCTACTGCAACGGTAACACAAACAGAACCGGTAATTAATTTTGACTGGGCTGGTGGCTCTCCGGCAGGTATCAGCAATGATTTGTTCAAAGCAAGGTTTACAGGTTTTGTACAAAGTACAGATGAAGGCACATATACTTTTTATATTACCGCAGATGACGGTGTAAGACTTTGGGTAAACAACCAGTTGCTCATAGATGGCTGGGTTGACCAGGGTGCCACCGAATACCAGGCCAGCATCAACCTTGCTGCATGTACGGCTTATCCTGTCCGCATTGAATATTATGAAAATGGTGGTGACGCAGTATGTAAGTTTGAATGGGCGGGACCAGTTACAGACAGGCAGGTAGTTCCGGCATCGCAGTTAACTGTTCAGGACCTGGTAACTATGAAAGAACTTTTTGCCGTGTATCCAAATCCCTCCAACGATTTTATCACTATTGTTTCAAAAGATAATTTTAAACAGGGAGATGCAATAGTAATATATGATATGCTGGGCCAAAAAATAAGTGAAACAATGATAGCTGCAGCAGGCACTAATAAAATAAAAATACCAGTAGCTGTACTGGAAACAGGAATATATGTGGCGAGAATTATTTCGGGAGGTGTAAAAATGAGTGTAAGATTTATGAGACAATAATAACTCAGTTCAAATGGAGAGAACGGCAAAAACTATTGTTGTCAATCGTTACGTCAAATGCCAGTATCACATCATCAGACGAAGTGGGCACTTTATTGGTATTCCATATAGTGCTTTTTGTCCCGGCGGGGGTGTGTCACGAATGAAAAGAAGATTGATAGTTCTTTTCAATGTTGAATAAAAGATGGCAGCAGGTCTGCCGCATACATCATGCAG
>JAYWII010000123.1:0-29413 GCA_043788995.1 Chitinophagaceae bacterium
GATTGATAGTTTTTACTCAACCTTCAATTTACACTTTTACAGGACCCTTCTTTAATTTAAAGGTATCATTCTCATACATGAGACCTTGTACGACATACCTATGAGGAGCTTTTATTGAGGCGAAGTGGGTTTCTGGAAACACGGTTAGGATTGAGCAATCACATTATGTGTATTCTAATACTTGTAAACTCTTAGTATCTTTTCTTATTTTGCATTTGACTTTCAAAATAGTTACTTATTAATGGCTGAGAATACAATGTATGAGTATGGTGAATTTGTCGATAACTTAAAAGTCGAACTAAATTCTTATAAAACCACTCCAAAGGAATTGTGGAGAGGAACAGCCAGCCGTTATGTAAATGGTTTTGCTGCCGAAGAACTAAGGCGCCTGGTTAGCCTTGAGAAAAGAAGAAATGATGGAGTTTTTTTTACAGATAGTTTACTTGCAGAAAAAGTGCTTGAAGTGCTTGAACCTTCTTTCAATGAACAATCAGTTATTTACGATGCCGCATGTGGGGTTTGTAATTTACTGATTGCTACGGCCAACTATTTTCACAAACATAATATTAAGCCTGCTAATAAAAATTATCTTCTCGGTACGGATATTCATGCAGAGTTTGTGGAGGCTGCTAATTTGCGGCTGCAGATGAATAACCTGCTGCTGCTTTCTGAAAAATCTGTGAATGTATCAAAGCAAAAGCAAGGGTACTCGGTACAAAAGAAAAATGGATTAGTCTCCAATCAATTTTATAAAACGGCAACACATATTTTTATAAATCCTCCATTCGACCAGGAAAAAATTGATGAAAAATTAGATTGGGGTGCAGGCAAGGTTTCAATGGCTGCTGTATTTATGGCAAAAGCTATTTTATTTGCAAACCCAGGTACCACCATAATGGCGATTCTTCCTGATGTTTTAAGGAGCGGTACCCGTTATCAGAAATGGAGGAATATGCTGGACAAATATTGCATAACAGAAAAAATTGAATTGCTTGGCCAATTTGATGAATATGCAGATGTGGATGTTTATGCAATCAAACTTGTAAAAAGGCAGCAGCCTGATGAAAGAATTACTATCAATGTAACAGAAGAGCCTAACCAAACTGTTACGCCAAAAATGCTTAAAGATATTTTTGATATATGTGTCGGCCCTGTTGTTGACTACAGAGATGAAAAAGAAGGTCCTCTCAGGCCTTATGTCGTAAGTCGTGGACTTAAAAGCTGGTCTATTCAAAAAGAAATAATCCTGAAAAGAAAACATTCAGGCAAAAGTTTTAAAGGCCCATTTGTTGTAATTAAAAGAACTTCCAGAGCTACAGATGAGAACAGGGCGATGGCAACAATAATTAATACTGCCGAACTTGTCTATGTGGATAATCATCTTATCATGCTGAGACCTAAATCGAAAACATTAACTGCTTGTAAATTGGCAATTAAAATTTTGCAAGATAGCAGCACTAATGAGTGGCTGAATGAAGAAATTAGGTGCAGGCATTTAACTGTCAAAGTCGTTTCTCAGATACCCATTTAATAAATAGTAAATTACTTTAGAATACATTCTCGATTTGCTTGAAAGAAACTAAATTTAAGTTCTATGGACTTAAAAATTAAACATCATAATAAAATAGAAGCAGTATGAATAGGCAACCTTCGGTACAGGATATTTCTTGGTTTATCGATTTGGATTCTGTAAATCGACTTGAATTAAATCCTCCATATCAGCGTAGAAGTGTTTGGACTACAAACGACAGGAGATTTTTTCTTGATACAATTTTTCGCAATTATCCGTGCCCTCCAATTTTTATACATAAAGCTATTGATGATACCGGAGTAGCTACATACAATGTAGTAGATGGGAAACAAAGACTTGAAACAATTTTAAAATTTGCAAGGAATAAAATTGCAATTGGTAAAGACTTTGGGAATGATGACCTTAACGGAAAAAAATTTAAAGAGTTAAGCCCGGAGTTTAAAAAGGTGTTTTGGAATTACAGTGTTCCTGTTGATTTTATAGACCTTCCTCTAGGACTGGAAATCAATGAAATTTTTGATAGAGTCAATAGGAATTCAAAGAATTTGGAAAGACAAGAACTTCGCCATGCAAGATATGATGGATGGTTTATTAGTGAAGCCGAAAGGGAAGCAAACGAAGAGGATTTTTGGGAAACAATAAAAGTTACTTCCAAGGCTAAGTCAAAAAGGATGAAAAATGTACAGCTTGTATCAGAGCTTTTACTTATAATAATTGACAATAAAATAATGGGATTTGACCAAGATTATCTCGATGAAAGGTATGCCGAATTTGATAGTTTGGAAGAAAAAGTTGATTTCGATGTGGATTCTTATCTTAGTAATAAAAACAGGGTGAAAGGGTTTATTAGTGATATAGAGGCTCATAATAAGTCAGTGACAATTCATGCTAAAACAGCAAACAATATTTATACATTATTTGCTCTTATTTCACTTGAAAATATCTTAATCAACTCTAAAGAATTTGCTGAAAAATATGATGTCTTTATGAGGCTTGTTGAAACCTTAAAAGAAATTGACTTAGAGGAACCGCAAGTATTAAATGATGGTACGCCTTTAAATTGGGACAATGCAAAAAAGTATTACTCAAATACATTAGGAGCCAGCACTGAACCGCCACAACGACAAGCCCGTTATGATGCTCTTAAAGCAGCTTTATTGTAATTTATGAAAATCGTTTATTCAGTCACTAAGATATATCAAGAACAAATTGGTATTTATCAAAAGCTTTTTGAAGATGTCAATAGGCTTCTCAATTCCATTAAAAGTTCTAGGTGGCATTACGAAAGCCGAATAAAAGGATTAGAAAGCTATGCATTAAAACTTGAGACTGGGCGATTTGTAGAGCCTAACCGACTTGAAGACTTTTTTGCTTGCATGCTTGTTGTAGAAAATACTCTTGAAATAAAAAAAGCGATTAATTTATTAAAACCACATATTTCTATAAAAGAAAGAAGACCGAAAGACGAAAAGATAACTCATAAAAATAGCGACTCCTTTATTTTTGATGATTTGAGACTTTATGCTACTCTGAAACCTACTGCAGCTAGGGAAAAGGGTATTATCAATGATTTGGTATTTGAAATACAGATTAAAACTTTCCTTCAGCATGCTTGGTCAATTGCAACACATGATTTGATTTATAAATCGAATGAAATTAATTGGACTAAGCAACGTGTAGCATATCAAGTAAAGGCAATGCTAGAAAATGCAGAAGTTTCAATTGAGAAAGCTTACAGTATTAAGAAAATACCAGGGCTGCCGCTAACAAACGAAAAAGTGGAGTATCAAAAAAAAGTACAAAAACTTCTTATAGATTTTTGGGAAGTAGATAGACTGCCAAAGGATTTGATTCGACTTGTTGATAATGTCATACAATTATTGAAAACGCTAGATATATCTATTGAGGTTTTAGAAAGCGACTTGAAGCAAGAAGCGAAGCAAGGTAGAGGCAATTTGATTTTAAATCTATCTCCCTATCTCTCAATTTTGCAAACAATAATTAATCTTCAAACGTTGAAGATTAAATCATATTTAAACAAGGATAAAAAAAATAAAATTCTTATTCCAAATGAAATCGATGTATCGAAAATATTGGATTGCATAGATGGGAAAAATGTTATTCGTATTTAGTAAAGTGCGGTTGTTTGTTTCCATCACAAAAACTACCATCAAATTATTACTCCCCCACCAGTTTATAATTCAACTTATTATAACCAGTAACTTCCTCCCACACATCTGCATTAGCAAGTCGTATAGCATATTCAGGTCGGCTGCTTCGTATCGGCGGGGTTTCCATAGTTTACTGTATCAAATAAAAAACTCTTACATGGAACCCCGACGCTGAGGTTCTCTTGCAATTAAAAGCAGCCACTCTTGCCACAACATTTAAAAGTTTAAAAATTAAAACAGTTTTCCACGTCGGGGTTTCGCCATAATCAGTTTTTTAAGTTCAGGAATATGCTTGCGAAAACCACCACCGGTACAGCGTTTAATATTTCAAGGAAAACATCTTCTCATCATCACAAAAATGTAGAATCGAATATTTACTCCACCACCAGTTTATAATTCAACTTATTATACCCAGTGGTTTCTTCCCACACATCTGCATTGGCAAAACGGATAGCATATTCAGAACGGTTGCTGATAGAAGCATATTTGTCAGGCAGGTTCAATAACAAATCATATTCACCAGGAGTGATATCCGCAGGCAAAGTAAATTCCTGCTCCAGTGCAATGCTGCCGCTAAACCATTTGCGGATGTCGGTAGTAAATACAAATATTTTTACAGCACCGGTGCTGCTGTTTCTAAGCACCAACTGCACAGGCCGTGGATTAAAAGGAGAGGCATAGCCAACGTTGTCTAAACTGATACTCACTTTAATGGTTGCACCAGCTTTTGCTTTTTTAGGGAACGTTGCATTTTTTAAAACGAAACGGTAGCCGAGGTTTTTCTTAATGTTATCCATGCAGCCGCCGGTTTGCCAGTCGTTATTCACTTCATTGTTATAATTAGCATTTAAAAAACTGTAGTGCATTGCTGCCATTTCCGTTTGTGCCCTGCCTGCATTTTCACAATCATTTTGCGGACTGTAACTATCCATACAGGTTTCTCCTCCTATCGCTACATATTTTGAATCCTGTTTTTTATAATTGCGTAAGGCAGTCACCACATTATCGTCGCTACTTCGGCCGGTACTGCTGTTGCCATAATCTTCATAAGTGCCGATATCATTGGGACCACTTAAAAAACAATCGTTGTGAAAGGCGATCCTTGCTTTGTCTGTTTCAGTAAATGCTTCAGCAGCAGTCAATGCAGCGGATGATAAACCTGCATTTACGCCATACACAAAACGTTGCTTGAATTGTGGGTAACGCACCTGCACCATCCTGTCTTTTGGTAAGGCGTTCAGAACAGCCTGTAAAATGTCAAACCTATCCTGCCAGTTGTTGTCCAGTAATTTTTGAACTGATTGGTTGGAGGAAGGATCACCAAAATAATCCGTGTAATAATTTTCGCCCCAGGTGCCAATAAAACCCATTTGCATACAGGCGATCACATCCGCATTTTGAACCAGGAGTGGTTTTAGTTGTTCAATATGATTCAATATAACTGCTTTGGGTGCATCGCCATACGGAGGGCAAATAAAACCTTCGGGGCAGGTACCTGCTTTAGCTGTGGTGCTGTACACAAAACGAGGAATGAGTTTTATACCAGCCAGCCTTGCGTTATCAAAATCAGTTTGAATATTACTGAGTAATACAGCAGACAACGGCTGGTTATTAAAACCTTCCAGAACAAAATAGCGGAACACCAGTGTGCTGGTTATTTTGTAGTTGGCATTGCTGATGCTGTGCTCCGTGCGGTAGCCTCTCAATTCATTTACATTTAAAGGAGCATAGCTGCCTGCATTGGTTACGGAGTAGCGGTAAAAGCCACGTTCAGGGTTAGGAAAGTCAACGGTAGACGCTGTATAATTTACTGCAATGGTTTGGGGGTTGCTATCCTGTCCGCCAGCATTATTTTTTTGACAGCAAAGCAAAGCAGTGAGACAAATGGTAAGCGCAATAAGTTTCATAAATAAATTTTTATGTTGTGTCATAATTTGAGGGGCAAAAGGATTACGGTCATTATTCAAGTTAACAAGCTTCACTCACATTATTCCGCAGTTGCACCGGCGTTGCAGTGTGCAAGCGTTTGCAATGTGGAGTCAAACGTTTGCATCATTTTTATATCCTCCCGGCTATCGGTAGTGTAAAAAAAATACTGCTGCCTTTTAAATTTATAAGTATCACTTTTCCGGCACAGCATCAAAATCAAAAACATTCACTATTATTTTCACTCACATTCCGCTACGTTTAGTATTTTGTCATAGAAATCATAGCGAAGGTTGAATGTCTAAATAAAAAACCATCTTAAAAAATAATCACAATGCAACACAAAGCCATCTCCATCCGTCCATTCATCGGCGCTGAAAATTTTGATCTGTCACGGAGCTTCTACCGGGACCTGGGTTTTGAGGAAACCGTTTTATTTCCCAATATGTCTGTATTTAAAACAGGGGCATTGGCATTTTATTTACAGGATGCCTATGTAAAAGACTGGATAGACAACACGATGGTTTTTGTAGAAGTAGACAATGTTGACAAACATTGGAACGACCTGCAGGCATTGAACCTGGTAGCCAAATATGAAAAGGTAAAGTTAACGCCTATCCGCACTTACGACTGGGGCAGGGAATGTTTTCTCCACGATCCATCGGGCATACTCTGGCACTTCGGACAATTTTCTAAGTGAGGAGCTGTTAATTCAAAAACATTTTTGCAGTCAGTGCTTTATCATGCCCATAGATATCTTCCGCAAAATGCAGTTGTCCTTTATCATCTGCCCAGGCGGTATAATAAGTGATCAGTACGGGAATGGGATCTTTCAGCGTTACAAATTTTTCTTCCGTACTTTTCAATGCTTTGTTGATGGCTTCATCATTCCAACCCTTTTCATCTTTCAATACATACTTTGCCAGTTTCACGGGATCGCTTAACCGGATGCAGCCATGGCTGTAAGCCCTTTTATCCTTACTAAAAAAAGATTTGGCCGGCGTATCATGAAAATAAATATCAAAGCTGTTAGGGAATAAAAACTTCACTCTCCCCAGTGCATTGTCCTCCCCCGGTTTCTGGCGAATAGCTGGTGATCCATCCGGTAACGTACCGTTCACTTCCATGTTATGTTCTTCTAAATAATTGGAATTGCTTTCTATCTCCCGGTTGATTTCATTTTTAATAATGTTTGCAGGAACATTCCAGTATGGTGCAAATACCACCTGGTTCATGTTGCCTGCAAAACTCCTGGTATTGTTGCCCTGTTTACCAACCACTACCGGCATATCAAAAATCTTATTTCCTTTTTCTGTTACATGCAATTGGTATTCCGGTATGTTTACATAAATAAATTTTCCTTCCGGCTCCTGCACCATCAGCCGCATACGGCTCAGGTTAATCAGTAACTGTTTAATGCGGTACAATACCGGCACATTCATTTGTTTCAGTTGCTCATCTGTCAATTTTGCATCGGCGGTAAAGCCATGTGTTTCCTGGAATTTTTTTACAGCTACCGTAAGGTTGTCGTTCCATGTTTGGCTGCTGTCACCTGCAGGATAATCACCACCCAATTGCAGCCTTTTTTTCAATACCATCAAAGCAGGTGAAGGCTTATGTTTATTCAATGTTTTTGCACTGGCACTTACCACCGGCCATCCGCCATTTTTTTGAATGACGAGGTAATCTTCCAGGTATTGTTTTAATGTTTTGTAATGCTTATTTACTTCATCAAAATACTTATCATCGTTTTGTTTTTTATTTACCAGTGAATCTGCAAAATGAATGGCATCTGTTTTTACAACGGGTATAAACTTTTCCAGTTCCTTTCTTTTTAAATAATCCTTTTGAGTGTTATCAAGAAAATAGCGGATGAAATGTTCAGTGAGTTTCATTTCCAGTGGCAACAGTTTTTTATTTTTGCTGCTCCAGTCATTTTCTTCATCCACTGCCATTACGCTTTCCATAGATTTCGCCAGTTCTTTGTCGGCGATGGCTTTATCTTTTTCATTGGTGAGATAATAAGTGTACATGTTCCAGAATCCCATAGCCTGTTCGGTAGGTCCGTCTGAAGCAAACCAGGCATACTGGTAATTGCGGTTATTGTAAAAACTGATCATGCGCTGACCAACCGAATCGGGTACTTTCTTTTCTATGATGTATGTTGCCAGTTTAACGCTGTCGAAGAAAAAATCGCTGTAAGAATTTTTTTGATTGATGGAATAGTTCCTGTTGCTAATCTTTCTATCAGCTTTGTCGGCACGGTTGCAGGATACAAATACTATGCATAGTATCAAAATTGATTTCAGTGTGTGGTTCATCAGTGTAAAATGTAAGTGTGTAAGTATAAATATCGCCGTGAGTAGTTCAATCTTGATGCCACTGTTTTTTACAATAAGAACCAGCATTCTAACTGGTGTCAATTTTTGGAGATGATCATTAATTTGTAGTCTATTGTGGAATTTTTTACTCACATTATTAAACCGCTCTTTATCCTCTACCTTGATTTGTATCCTAAACAAACCTAATTAAGCACAGGGCAGGGCTTTCGCCAATGAAGGTTTTCATTTCTTTTCTCTGTAAGCCATTACAAACATTAATTAATTTTAATCTGCGTTACTCACCATTTAGTAAGTAAACAAAAGGACCAATGATTTTTAAACACAGCTGCCATATCACTCAATGCCTGTTTACAGGTATCACCTTATTTTTTATTCTTGATACCACTGCTCAAAATACCTATCCCGTACTGGATCACCACAAATTGGCAAACGAATATTTTAAAGAAGATGCCAAATGGTACCTGGATAATATTCCTTTTTTTGAATGCGCCGATAAACAAATGGAACAGGTATATTATTACCGGTGGAAATTATACAAAGCTCATATCCGCAATGTGGGCAGCGACAGTTTTATCATCACCGAATTTTATTAACCATGTGCCCTGGGACAGGGATCCTTACTGTACCATCAATGCCGCTTCCATGCATCATATTTATGAGGGCCGCTGGTTAAAAGACAACCGTTACATGAATGGTTATATTGATTACCTGTTTCAGAAAGGGGGTAACGACCGGCGCTATAGTGAAAGTATTGCTGATGCTGCCTATGCCCGTTACCAGGTAAATGCAGATGCAGCTTTTATCACTAAGCAACTGGACAGTATGAAGAGCATTTATGATCAGTGGAGCGATCACTGGGAGGAAGCAAAGCAATTGTATTATATACCAGCCATGCCGGATGCTACAGAATACACGATCGCTTCTATAGATGCTTCCGGTGGAAAAGATGGCTTTGCCGGTGGAGAAGCATTCAGGCCAACCATCAACAGTTATATGTATGGCAATGCGATGGCTATTGCTAAGATAGCTGCTATGAAAGGTGACGCAGTAACAGAAAAAGAATATCTACAGAGGGCTGTTGCATTAAAAGCAAGAGTGATGCAGCATTTGTGGAACGATTCATTACAACATTTTATTGACCGGTTTAAAGTGGACAATGAATATGTGCATTACTGGGACTTTATCCGTGGCCGGGAGCTGGCAGGATTTGCGCCCTGGTATTTTAACCTCCCGGAAGACAAAACTTCTTATCATGCAGCGTGGAAACATTTAACAGGCTCCAATGAATTGCTGGGTAAGTATGGGTTGCGTACCAATGAACCTTCTTATCAATATTATTTTAAACAGTTTGTATTCAGCTTTGGCAGACCCGGCAGCCAGTGGAACGGACCAAGCTGGCCATACCAAACCAGCCAGGCAATAACAGGAATGGCTAACCTGCTGAATGACTATCAGCAAAATATTATTACCAAACCAGATTATATAAAACTGTTACGGTTGTACACCAAACAGCATTACCTGCCTGATGGTAGTATCAACCTGGTGGAGAATTATCATCCCAACACCGGCGGACCGATTGTGTATTATTACTGGAGCAACCATTACAATCATTCCTCTTACAATAACCTTATCATTAGTGGCCTCTGTGGTATCCGCCCTGCTGCAGGTGATACGCTGATCATTAATCCGCTGCTGGATAATTCTATTTTGTATTTCTGCCTGGATGATGTGCAGTATCACGGGCACAAACTAGCGGTAGTGTATGACCGGGATGGAACCAGGTACAAATTTGGAAAAGGACTGACGGTATTGGTGGATGGGAAAAAAGCAACATTAACTACAACAAAGGGCAGGTATCAAGTGGTAATCGGAGCTCCCATTGTAAACGGTGTAATTCCTCAACCGGTTAATTATGCTTTAAACATCAGGTATAAAAATTATCCTGTACCATCGGCTTCTGTTAATTCAATTCCAGATTCTCTGTACCAGGCCATTGATGGAAGGATCTGGTATTTTCCTGAGATCAGCAACCGCTGGTCAACACTTGGGTCCACATCAACAACGGATTGGTATGCGCTTGATTTTGGCCAGCCACGTGACATTGCTGCTGTAAAAATTTATCTTTATGCAGATGGTAATCGTTTTGGGCCGCCTGAAAATTTTACTATTGAATATGAAAATGGCAACCAGTGGCTTCCTGTAAAAGTAAAAGAATCTAACCCGTTGTTACCAGTTGGTAATACTGTCAACACGATGCTTTTCGATAAGGTCACAACCAGCCGTATCAGGGTAAATTTTAAACATGCAACAAAGGCTGTTGCTTTGTGTGAAGTGGAGTGTTATTGAGTATGTTGCAGTTTTCATAATTTAAATTTATGCTCAAAAAAATGATAATATTTCTCAAATCTTTATTTAAAAAGAAAAATAACTGTCAGCTATACTTATCAGCCAATTTTGATAAGCAGGTTGTAAAAGCAATCACATTATTAAGTGAGATTAACGGCCCATTGGATGATGAGGAAGCTTTAAAAATATTTGTAGAAAACAATATTGAATACAATGATGCAGTGGAAATTTTATTATTTCTTCCCATTGCTTTTATTCGTCATTGGATTCCAGCAATTAAATGGTCTGATACTTATTCAGAGATGACAAGTGATAAAAATAAAGTGGAGAAAAAATTCAGTGAAACAAAATCGTATCAGATAATTGGGGATATAACAAGGAGGTATTCTAACGATAATCCGGATAAAGACACCATTTTCAAGATTGGTGGAAGAAGTGCAGAATTCAATGCTATTAACCCTCTACTAAATGCTAATCCTGATTTGAAGGTTGAGGATATTGTATTGTCAACAACGGTAATAATTCGATAGCCTGTTAAAGAAGATATTTAATTCTACTTAAATTCAGCACTAATCATCTTACTCAATGCCTCTTCCTTTTCCATCAACTTTTCCAGCAGCACCACCTGGTTCTTCGCTCTCATAAAATTATGCCCTTCATATTTGGACCCGTAGTACACATCATCATTAATATAATCTGCTAAAAAGCGCAGTGCCTGCATGTAGATCATAAACTTTCCGGCATATACAAAATGTGCTTTTTCTTCAGTACTCAGCTCCTGATTCATTTCACTTAAGTAACCTTCAGCAATGGCTTTAAAATAATCCTCCCGTATTTTAATTTTTGAAAAATCTGTTTCTTCTTCACTTACAGGAGACAGATAAGTACGCAGCATATCACCCACATCGCTGATGAAGTAGCCGGGCATTACCGTATCCAGGTCAATTACACAAAGTCCTTTATCGTGGTCATCAAACAACACATTGCTGATCTTGGTATCGTGGTGCGTTACTCTTTTTTTGAAAGCTGGGCTATTGGGGATGGCTTCACTTACGGTTACAATGCTGCGGTGCTGTTGCAAAAAGCTGATAGTGTCTGCGGCGGCTGCTATCCGCTCTTTATTGCCGTTGTTAATGGCTGTTTCAAATTGCTGGTAGCGCAAAGGCAGGTTATGAAAATCAGGTAAGGTGATACGAAGCTGTTCCGCAGGAAAACCGGAAAGCAGTTTAGTGAAACGCCCAAATTGTTTGGCTGCTTCATAAGCCTGCGATGGGGTACTTACCACATCAATGGTATGAGAGCCTTTTACAAAAGGGAACATACGGAAGTAGCCTTTCTGCACTTCAAAAACAATGTCGTCCTTCAGCAAAGTTTTTTCTGCTGTTACAAATAAATAGTCCGGGTAATGTTGGGATAGATAGTCGCCGATCATGCGGATGTTGGCAGCAATGTCTGAAGGATGTTTGAATATATTGTGATTGATGCGCTGCAGGATAAATTTTTTATCTCCGGTAGTAATGGCCCAGGTATGATTGATGAGACCGGTACCAAATGGTTTTATTTCCACCGTGTCTTCGGTTAATCCGTATAAATTGAGAATGATTTGCGGCATACAATTGATTCTTGTTAATGCATGAAATTATGTAATGATATTGGGTTAAATAAAAACAAACGGTTGCGGAAAAGCCCGGCCTCCCCAACCCCTCCCAGGGAGGGGCTTAAGAAAGAGTTCAAAATTTTGAAGGACTTGTTAAACAACAGAGCGTGGGAGTTATAGTTGATTAAAGAACAAAGTTTGATGTGGAAGATAAAATGTCTATTAAAGATATAAAGTACCGTCCCTTCTCTTTTGGAGAAGGGATAAGAGGGATGAGGCCGTGTGAGGCTTTTCTACTTTCCATTGTGTACCACCAGTTGTGATTCTAAAATAATTTTATAATACGTGGCATTGATGATGTCGTTCTCATCACCTGCTTTTTGCTGCAGCAATTCAATTAGTGTCTCGGTGGCTTTTTGTCCCTGCTGGTAAGGGAACTGTTCCACCGAAGCCATTGGTGGAAATGCGGTGTAATTGCTGAGGGGCAGGTTAGCATAGCTTACAAAACAAATATCCTTATTGATCTTTAGTTTCATTTTTTGTGCCTGCTGTACTGCATCCAGCGCTACATAATCATTGAACGTAACAATGGCCGTGGGCCTGCGTTTGCCGGTTAATAATTTTTCTGTGGCAGCACTTACGCTTTCTTTTGTGAGGTCGCAGTTGAGTACTAACGCCGGGTCGTATTTCAGCCTGCTTTTGGTCATGGCTTGTATGTAGCCGTCTAACCTGTCTTTGGTGGCAGGTAATTTTTCCGGACCATTGATCATGCCGATAATGCGGTGGCCTTTTGTAAATAAAAAATTAATGGCCTGCACGGTGCCGTTGATCATGTTACAGGCTACATAATGTATGTTGGGAATTTTTGGAATGCGGTCGAAGAACACGATCGGAATTTTATACCGCTGTAATGCTTCAAAGTGTTCGTAGTTAACTGTATTCTTTGAAATAGATATCAGCAATCCGTCCACCCGGTGTTTCTTCATGGTGTCGATCAACTGTTTTTCTTTTTCCACACTATCATGAGATTGCCCCATCAGTACCGTGTAATTGGACTTGTGTGCAGCATCTTCAATGCCACTGATGGCAGATGAAAAAAATGCTTCACTCAGTTCAGGCAAGATAACACCGATGGTGAATGTTTTTCCCTGCTGGAAAAAAATGGCCGTTTGATTGGGCTCATATTGTAATTTTTTTGCCAGCTCCTGCACCCTGGTTTTTGTACGCAGGCCAATGCTCGGATGATCATGCAATGCACGGGACACAGTGGAAATGGAAATGTTAAGTTCCTTTGCTATTTCTTTTATAGTTGGCAATAGATTTTTCATGTAATTAACCAAATTGTAAGATAGATAAATTATGCAAACGTTTGTCTGAAAATATCAAGCGTCTAACTGCCCTGTAGTATGGGTGCCGATATTGCTTTGTGGCCGGGGATGCCTAACTTGGCTATATAAAGAAATTAATTTTTCAAATATAGTAATGCAAAAAATTATCCTCCTGTTATATGCTGCTATTGCAGGTATTATGCAATTGATAGCCCAGCCGGTAAAAATTACTTACAAAGAAAGTGCTGAAGATTTTACCAATCCAGAAAGAGGTTTTTATATTCCTTCCGGAACAAAGGCCAGTAATTTTATTTTACTGGACGTAAACCAGTTGAAAAATTATCGTCGGCTGCCGCAGCAATCCAACAGTGCCAGTTATAAAATAAACATGTCGCTGCTCTACAGGGCTTATGAACTGGATACTTTTAAACAGCAGCCTTTATCTGAAAATTTCCTGGTGAACCTGCAAAAGGATTTTGATGCTGTAAGACAGGCAGGATTAAAGATCATTCTTCGTTTTGCCTATACCAATACTGCCAGCAGTGGAGATTGCAAAGATGAATATAAAATATGCCCACCTTATGGCGATGCTCCAAGACACATTGTATTGAAGCATATTAAGCAATTGAAACCATTGTTTCAAAAAAATGCAGATGTAATTGCAGTACTGCAGCAGGGTTTTATCGGCATCTGGGGTGAAAATTATTTTACTGATTATTTTGGTTGCGCCACGGACGAAGGGCAAGGGAGAATATTGGACAGCAGCTGGGTACACCGCAATGAATTTTTAAAAGCACTGTTAGATGCAATGCCTGAAGACAGGATGGTGCAGGTACGTACTCCACAGGTCAAACAGCGTTTTGTATATGGTCCCCGTGCCTTGCTTACTTCCAAACCACTTTTATTAAAGGGGGCTTATAATAAAACCGATATGGCAAGAATCGGTTTTCATAATGATTGTTTCCTGGCCAGCCAAGATGATTATGGAACATTTTATGATTATGGTAATTCAGTAAGTAAAAGGGATACCGGTAATTTTCAACTGCGGAAATATTTTGAAGCAGACAGCCGCTATGTGGCAGTGGGTGGCGAAACCTGTGATGATGCATTCAGTCCGCAAAATGATTGTGCACCTGTTGGATATGCTGAAAATGAAATGGCGGCCATGCACTACAGTTACCTCAATGCTGCCTACAATAACCAGGTGAATAATGACTGGGATTCGCTGGGGTGCATTCAACGTATCAAACAAAAATTGGGCTATCGGCTGGTATTGAAAAATGCATCATTGCCAAAGTCTGCAGAAAAGGGAAGAAGTTTCGCTGTTCAAATTCAATTGGCGAATGTTGGTTATGCTTCTCCGATTAATCCAAGGCCAGTGCAGTTAATACTCAGAAACAAAGCAACCGGAAAGTTATTTGTATTTGATTTTACTACACAAATACAAAAATGGTTCACGGGTAAAATTAGTTTGAAACAAACTTTTAAATTACCCGCCACTGTTACAGCAGGCGATTATGAACTGTTGCTCAATTTACCCGATGGTTATAAAAGCCTGCAAAGTAATCCTGCTTACAGTATCCGGTTGGCTAATGAGGATTTGTGGGAATCATCGACTGGGTTTAATCAGTTGCAACATACCATTAAGATACGTTAGGATCAAGCTTTCATAATATCCGGTGACTTCTGTTCTTTCTCTGCGTATGTAGTCCGGCTAAATAATTTTACTTTGCAGCAAATAGCATTTTTGGCAAATGAAAAGAACTTTAGTAATAGGAGATATACATGGCGGACTGAAAGCATTGAAACAAGTATTTCAAAAGGGAGCGGTAACTGCGGATGATAAACTTGTGTTCCTGGGCGACTATGTGGATGGCTGGAGTGAATCGGCTGCAGTAGTGGAATATTTAATGGAGCTTGAAAAAATACAGGAGTGTGTTTTTATAAAAGGCAATCATGATGAATGGTGTGAGGAATGGTTGCGTACAGGCGCAGCAGACCAAACCTGGTTATTTCATGGCGGCGAAGAAACGGTTAACAGTTATGCCTTAACGAATACCATAACAAGAAGAGAGCACCTGAACTTCTTTGAACAGATGCCTTATTACTCCATTGATGAGCAGAACCGGTTGTTCATTCATGCCGGCTTTACCTCCATGCATGGTCCGCAAAAGGAATTTCATTCTTCCAATTTTAGCTGGGACAGAACACTTTGGGAAATGGCTATCACCATGGATCAGCGGATAAAAAAGGATTCTATTTTGTTCCCAAAAAGATTAAAGCTTTTCATGGAAATTTATATTGGCCATACACCAACTCTGTATTATGATGTGGATATACCCATGCAGGGCTGTAATGTTTGGAACATAGATACCGGTGCAGCTTTCACCGGTAAACTCAGTATTATGGACATTGATACTAAGCAGTATTGGCAAAGTGACCCGGTGTATCAACTGTACCCGGGAGAAAGAGGGAGGAATAAAGAGTAAGACTTCATTACTGATTTTGCCCGAAATATTTGATGAATTCCTGAACATTGCCGAAAATTCCCGGATCAATATTATTCAGAAACTGTATATTTGATTAAATCAATAAATCTTTCCTTTCCCTGAGAACTTTGTAACCTTCTTGCCATTTTTATTTTCATTCCTCTGGTAACCACATTAACAGTGCTTTAATTTCCCGGTAAAGCAGGAGCTTAAATTTTTTATGTATGCGTACACTATTATGTTTATGGATGGCATTGGTTTTTTTTACAATAACCCTGAAGGCAGAAACTTATTATATTTCCGCAGCGGGAGATAATACAGATGGTTTAACACCAGCCACTGCCTGGCAAACAATTGACAAACTGAATACTTCTTTTGGAGTCATCCTGCCCGGTGATTCAATACTCTTTAATTGCGGAGAAATTTTTTATGGTTCAATTATTATGGGTAGTTCGGGTACAGCTTCGGCTCCCATCGTAATTAGCTCCTACGGATCAGGTGCCAAACCTGTTATTTCTGGATTTACGTCACTGGCAGGATGGACAAGTGTGGACGGAAATATCTGGGAGTGTGATGCACCAGCATTAAAAAACAATGTAAATATTCTTACCATAGATGGTACGCCCTATGCGGTAGGAAGAACACCCAATGATAGTTTTTATGCTTATCAGTCGGCAACTACCACCCAGCTTACCAGTAATATGATCAGCGGAGCAACTTCGTGGATTGGATCAGAAATTGTAATGAGGAAAACCAGCTGGCGGTCGGAAAAGGCAAAAATAACAAGTGTGTCTGGTGGTACAATCACTTATATACGAACCTTGCCAATTGATAATAATCTGAGTTTAACTCCAATAGCCGGAACACCTAACTATGGATTTTTTCTACAGCGATCTCCATTGAGTCTCGACCAGTTTGGAGAATGGTATTTTGACACGTCTGCTAAAAAGATGCAGCTTTATTCACCAACTGATCCTTCTTCCTATACTATTAAAGCAAGCTCCGTAGACACGTTAATTTTATTGGGCAACAGGAGCAATATCATTATTTCAAATCTTGCTATTGAAGGAGGTGGAATGTATGGTGTTGAATCTTATAATGCAACCAACGTATCAGTAATAAACTGTTCTTTTAATAATAATACCAAGGCGGTTTATATCTGGAATACGAATGATGCAAACGTGGATAATAATTCCATCAATAATTCATTTAACGGGGCTATACTTATCAGCAATAACCAGCGAAAAAGAATAAATATTAAGAACAATACAATAACCAATACATCGCTGCTATTAGGCATGGGATTATTCTGGAGTGATAGTGATCTGAAAACAATTGTAGCAAAAACTGATACTACTACCGCATCTAATTACATCAACATCATTAATAATACCATCATTAATTGTGGCCTTACCGGAATTCAGTTCCAGGGAAGTAATGTAACGATCAGGCGAAATATTATTGACAGTTTTTTAAGAACCATAGACGATGGTGGCGGTATCTATACTTACACCAGTAACCAATCACTCAATACTTTAAATTTCAGGAACAGGCTTATCGACAGCAATTTTATCAGTAATGCTATTGGGGCCCCCAAGGGTGCAAATGGATCGATAGATGTATGTGGTTTCTACCTGGATGACCAGACAGCAAACGTGACTGGATTACACAATACTATTTTCAATGTGCCGGGAAATGGCATGCAAATGAATACACCTCATGATAATATTTTCATTGATAATACGGTATACAATACAGCTGTAACAATGTCACTTAATAAAAGATTTGTTGCTGAAGTGTATAACAATGTGGTGAAATCAAATGTGTTGTATCAAAAAGACAGCAGCCAGTTAAACCTTTTGTATACCAATGGTAATCTTTCCCTGCCCACAGCAAAAACAATCACCCAGTCCCTTACCGGTATTGCAAATATTGACAGCAACTGGATCACTAACAGTAAACAGGCGGGGTATAGATATTACTATTCGCTAACGGGCAGCGGTTCTGTATTTCCACCCAACTTTACACTGGAAACCTGGAGGGGAACATACTTGCATGATGTTAACAGTGCATTACCGCCATTACCGCTTACCGATTCAAATACAAGTATTGAATACAATCAGGGTTACACACGGAAAAAAGTGCTGTTTACCGGTTACAGCAAAATAGATCCTAAAGGGAATGTTTATGATAATTCGGTAACCATTCCAAAATGGAGCAGTATTGTGTTAATTGATAATGGCATTGCATCATCTGCCAACCTTTCGCCTGAGGCATATGCAGGAAACAGTATTGCAATAACATTGCCCACGAATACCACCACTTTAACAGGAAGTGCCTCAGATTCTGATGGTACTGTCAGTAGTTATGTATGGGAAAAAATATCGGGTCCAGCTGCTGGAACAATTGTAACGCCCAATGATGCTGCCACTGTTTTGAATAACCTGGTGCAGGGAGTTTATTTATACCAGTTAACAGTAACGGATAATAATGGAGCTACCGGAAAAGATGTGGTGCAGGTAATTGTAAATAAAGCACCTGTTGTAAATGCAGGTACCGATAAACTAATCAATTTTCCAACAAGCAGTGTAAGTTTAACTGGCAGCAGTACAGATACAGATGGCACCATCAGTAGTGAAACATGGCTAATGATATCAGGCCCTGCCCCGGCAACAATCGTTACACCTAATGCTGCCATCACCACGGTAAATAATTTGGTACAGGGTATATATCAATTTGAATTAACAGCAACAGATAACTATGGTGCTGCATCAAAAGACATCGTTCAGGTAATAGTGAACCAGCCACCTGTTGCCCTTGCAGGTACAGATAAACTGGTCATCCTGCCAGCAAACAGTGAAACCATAACTGGTGCTGGAACAGATATTGATGGTACTATCAGTACTTATGCATGGGTAAAATTATCGGGCCCGGCTTCAGGAACAATTGTTACTCCCAATGCCGCCACCACTGTTTTAAATAGCCTGGTACAGGGAGTTTACTTATACCAGTTAACCGTAACCGATAACAAAGCAGCTACAGGAAAGGATACCATACAGGTAATAGTGAACGTGGCACCTATTGCAAATGCAGGCACAGATAAACTAATTTCTTTGCCAATCAATAACACCACATTAACCGGAAGTGGTACAGATGCAGACGGCACCATCAGCGCCTATGCCTGGGTAAAAATATCAGGCCCTGATTCAGGAACGATTGTAATACCTGATGCAGCAACTACCGATCTGAATGACCTGGTAAAGGGTTTATATCAATTTGAGTTAACGGTAACAGATAACAATGGAGTAACAGGCAAGGATACGGTAGTTGTATTAGTAAACCAAGCACCTGTTGCCAATGCAGGCCCGGATAAAATAATCAACTTACCTGCAAATACTTTAACCCTTTCTGGTAGCGGTACAGATGCAGATGGTACCATCAGTAGTTATACCTGGGTAAAAATAGCGGGGCCTTCTTCCGGTTCAATTACAGCACCCAATATAGCCAACACATCTGTAAATGGACTGGTGCAGGGTATATATCAATTTGAATTAACCGTAACAGATAACCAGGGTGGAACCGGGAAGGATACCATGGTAATAATAGTTTATCCTGCGCCCAACATTCCACCTTCTGCCAATGCAGGTGCCGACATATTGATCAACTTACCAGTTAGTAGTACAACACTTAATGGCAGTGGTACCGATGCGGATGGTATCATCAGCAGTTATGAGTGGCTAAAAATAGCAGGCCCTGCTGAAGGAACGATTGTAACACCTGCTGCAGCGGTCACAAACGTGAATAACCTGGCGCATGGAACGTATGAATTTGAGCTAACCGTTGCAGATGACAGCGGGGTAATAAAAAAAGATACCATGCTGGTAATGGTGAATCTTGCACCCGTTGTAAATGCTGGCTCAGATATATTGATTTCATCTCCGGATAATAGTGTAAGCTTAACCGGTACTGGTACGGATGAGGACGGTACCATCGTTTCTTATGCATGGATAAAAATATCAGGACCAACTTCAGGAACTATTGCCACACCCAATAATACCGTCACCAATTTAAACAATCTTGTTCCGGGAGTATATCAGTATGAACTAACGGTAACAGATAACAATGGTGCAGCCGCAAAAGATACTATACAGGTAACTGTAAACCAGGCACCCGTTGCCAATGCAGGTACAGACAAACAAATCAACTTACCAGAAAATTCAACCACACTTACCGGCACTGGCTCAGATGCAGATGGTACTATCAGTACTTATGAATGGATAAAAATATCCGGTCCTGCCTCAGGAACAATGGTTACACCTACTGCTGCTGCTACCATTTTAAATAATTTAGAGAGAGGGTTATATCAATTTGAATTAACGGTAACTGATAACAATGGAGCGTCTGCAAAAGATACTGTACAGGTAATCGTAAACCAGGCACCCGTTGCCAACGCCGGAACAGATATACTGATCAGCTTACCAAATAATACCACCACCCTAACTGGTAGTGGAACGGATGCTGATGGCACTGTCAGTGGTTATGCATGGATAAAAATATCCGGTCCCGCCTCCGGAATAATTGTATTGCCTGGTAACGCAGCCGCTGATCTCAATAATTTAGTACAGGGCGTATATCAATTTGAATTGACTGTATCAGATAATGATGGAGGAACAGGAAAAGATACTGTACAGGTTACGGTAAACCAGGCACCGGTTGCTAATGCAGGAATTAACCAACTGATTAACCTGCCCAATACTACAAGCACTTTAACCGGTAATGGCACAGATGCTGACGGTACTATCAGCGCTTATGCATGGGTAAAAATATCCGGCCCGGCATCTGGAACCATCGTAACACCCAATACTGCTGCCACCACTTTAAATAATTTAGTACAGGGTGTATACCAGTTTGGATTGACGGTAACGGATAATAATGGAGCTACAGGTGCAGATACAATACAAGTAACCGTAAACCAGGCACCGGTTTCCAATGCAGGCCCGGATAAACTAATCAATCTGCCAACCAATACCACCACCTTAACCGGCAGTGGCACGGATGCAGATGGTAGCATCAGTAGTTATACATGGGAAAAAATATCAGGTCCTGCATCAGTAACGATCGTAACACCCAATACTGCTGCCACCACTTTAAATAATTTATTACAAGGAGTATATCAATTTAAATTGACTGTAACGGATAACAGTGGAGCAACGGGAGCAGACACAATACAGGTAACGGTAAACCAGGCACCTGTTGCCAATGCAGGTGCAGATAAAATAATTATCTTACCAACTAATACCACCGCCCTAACTGGCAGTGGCACGGACGTAGATGGTGCCATCAGTAATTATACATGGATAAAAATATCAGGCCCTGCATCGGGTACGATTGCTACACCAAATGCTGCTACCACCACTTTAAATAATTTAGTACAGGGTATTTACCTATATCAGTTAACGGTAACAGATAACAACGGCGCAACAGGCAGGGATACCATACAAATAATTTTGACTCAGGCACCTGTTGTCAATGCCGGTACAGATAAACTGATCTCATTACCAATAAACAGTGTAACATTAACCGGTACCGGCACGGATGCAGATGGCACGATTGCCGGTTATTCCTGGTTAAAAATTTCCGGCCCTGTATCCGGTACAATTGCTGCACCTAATTCGGCCACTACTATTTTGAACAGCCTGGTACAGGGTATATATCTATATCAACTAACGGTAACAGATAACAATGGTGCAACAGGAAAAGATACCGTACAGGTAATAGTAAATCAGCCGCCGGTAGCCAATGCAGGTGTGGATAAACTTATTAACCTGCCAACCAGCAACGCTACTTTAACTGGTATTGGTACAGATGCAGATGGTACTATCAGCACGTATGCATGGGTAAAATTATCCGGGCCCAGATCCGGGACTATCTCTTCTCCAAATGCTGCTACCACCAATTTAAGCAGCCTGGCACAGGGTGTGTATCTCTATCAATTGACAGTAACAGATAACAGGGGTGCAATTGGCAGAGATACCATACAGGTATTTGTGAATCGGTTACCTGTGGCGAATGCCGGTACGGATAAATTGATCACACTGCCAGCAAATAGTGTAACCTTAACAGGTAGCGGTACAGATGCAGATGGAACAATTGCCAGCTATTCCTGGGTAAAAATATCAGGCCCTGCAGCTGGAACCATTGCTACACCTAATTCGGCTACTACAGTTTTAAACAGCCTTGCTCAGGGGGTATATCAATATCAGTTAACTGTAACAGATAACAGGGGGGCAACAGCAACTGATGTAGTACAGGTAACAGTGAATCAGCCACCCGTTGCCAATGCTGGAGCAGATAAAATGATCACCTTGCCAACCAATAGTGTAAGCTTAACCGGCAGTGGTACTGATGCAGATGGCACCATCAGTTCTTATGCATGGACAAAAATAGCAGGCCCCAGTTCCGGAAAGATCGGATCGCAAAATTCGGCTACCACTAATTTAACCAGCCTGGTACAGGGAACATACCGGTTTCAATTAACCGTAACAGATAACAGGGGCTCAACAGGAAAAGATACCGTACAGGTAACCGTAAATGGATCGCAGCTATTGATAACAATTTCGGGATATAAAAAAACAATGCAGCACCTGGTAAACCATGAATATCTGGAATTAAAGAATATCCAGGCAACAAATACAGCTTCTGGTTTTGCCTGGATCAATACAAGGCAAAGGTTTATGAAAATAGCTACTCCTGTTTTTTGATCTGTGTAATCTGTTTTCTTTTTAAGCAATCATAGAGTGAAACCGGCTGTACTACTTTTTAAAAATGTTGAAACCGAACATTAAGCATATGCTTTGCCACTGCTCTACAACGGTGGTGAGGCATCAACTGAAAGCACCCGGGTTATTGGCTGTTCATCTTAGTTGCTTAAGCAGAAAGGATCACAATTAATAACTACATAAAAGCACCGGCATATTTTATCATATCTAAAAGCTGTATTCAACAAACCGAAACCCCATTATATACATTGGTTAGGATTGAAAATAAGTGAGGTCACCTGGTTTTTTTAAATAAAGCCGGTTTGAAATTTTATACATCCTTGTACTTATTATGTTACAACTGCCCGGCTTCTTAATTGTAGTTTTGTTCTATAAAATTTTAAAATATGAAAAAGCTATTTTCTTTTATAACAATACTGGTTTGCTTAGTACTCACAATGCAGGCGCAAACCGGTTCTAAACTTTCTGTAGTATTAACTCAATACTATGCGGTTAAAAATTCGCTGGTGGCAGGTGATGCAGTTAAGGCTGGTGCAAATGCAACCGAATTTGTAAAAGCTGTAAATGCGGTTGATACAAAAGCTTTGGTGGCTGCAGAACAAAAAGTGTTTCAATCATTGCAGGCTAAGTTACTGGCGGATGGAGGAGTGATAGGTGCTTCAAAAGATATTGCTAAGCAAAGAGAAATATTTGCATCACTGTCAACTAATATGATCAGCCTTGCAAAAGTTGCTAAAATTTCTGATGCAGCAATATATGTTGACTATTGTCCGATGAAGAAAAGCTCCTGGTTGAGCGAAGATAAAGCTATTAAGAATCCATATTATGGCAACAGTATGCTTACCTGTGGAAGTGTTAAAGAAACCTTCAGCAATAAATGATTTGCTGAATAATGAATCAATAGTACAAGTCTTACTACGCATGCCTGGCGAAAGCCTAATCAATGTTTTGGAGGATGAAGTGAGTGACACAATCCCGAAAACTTTCGGGATTAAATTGTAATACAAAAGCTGGTAACAAAACAAGATGAAATTTATTTATAGTATAGTCATGATCATTTTATTTTCACCAGTTGTGATGGCACAGCACGGAGAAATGAGCAATGCCGGAATGGGAATGAAGGAGGATAGAAAGCCTTTTGTGATGCGGATGGGTAACAAAATAATTTATCACTTGTACGTTACCGATACGGTGGTAAACTATACCGGTAAAAATGTAAATGCAGTTGCCATCAATGGAACAATACCCGGCCCCACATTAAACTTTACAGAAGGTGATACGGCAGAGATCCATGTTCATAATTTAATGCACATGGAAACTTCCATTCACTGGCATGGAATTATTTTGCCAAATGAACAGGATGGTGTTTCTTATTTAACAACAGCACCAATACTCGGTTATGAAACGCATGTTTTTAAATTTCCCATTGTACAGCATGGAACTTACTGGTATCATTCGCATACGATGCTGCAGGAACAGAGCGGTATGTACGGGGCGATTGTAATTCATGAAAAACAAAAACCAGTTGCGCCGGAGTATGTTGTATTACTGAGCGACTGGACAGATGAGAATCCTGACCAGGTTGAACGTTCATTGCATTATGCCACCGATTGGTATGCTGTAAAAAAAGGAGCTACCCAAAATTATTTGCAGGCCATTAGGGAAAAGAAGCTGGGAGTGAAAGTGAAGAATGAATGGAAACGTATGATGGCAATGGATGTGAGTGATGTGTATTATGACCGGTTATTTACGAATGGGAAAGCAGTTGATGAATACTCACATTTAAAGGCAGGAGATAAGATTCGGTTGAGAGTGATCAATGGAAGTGCATCCACTTATTTCTGGTTGCAGTTTGCAGGCAGTAAATTGAGTGTGGTGGCGAATGATGGGGCATCTGCAGAGCCGGTGGAAGCAGACAGATTGATCGTAGGTGTTTCTGAAACCTATGATGTGGAAGTGACCATACCTGCTGAAGGCGCTTATGAATTTTTGGCCACAGCAGAAGACCGTACAAAGAGTACTTCTTTGTGGCTGGGCAGTGGTGAAAAACATGCTGCAGGAGCGATGCCCCGGTTGAAATATTTTGAAGGCATGAAGATGATGAACGGCATGATGAATATGGATGGCACCATGAATGACATGGGCATGAACATGAGCCTGCAGCAGATGGATATGAATATGGTGATGTATCCTGAGATAGATGATCCAAAACAAAATATTGTAACACTCAACTATGCAATGCTGAAAGCGCCGGCAAAAACAACCTTGCCGGATGGTACTCTCCGTGAAATGAAATTTGAATTGACCGGTAACATGAACCGTTATGTGTGGACACTAAATAATAAAACTATTTCTGAATCAGACAAGATATTAATTAAACAGGGAGAAAATATCCGCATCATTTTGTACAACAATTCTATGATGCGTCACCCGATGCATTTACACGGACATTTCTTTCGGGTGCTGAACGGGCAGGGTGAATATTCACCATTAAAAACAGTGCTGGATATTATGCCGATGGAAACGGATACTATTGAATTTCATGCATCGGAAAAATATGGCGACTGGTATTTTCATTGTCATATTTTATATCACATGATGGCGGGAATGGGCAGGATATTCAGTTATGAAAATTCACCACCCAATCCGCAACTGCCGGATGCAAAAGCGGCCATTAAAAAAGTATATGCTGATGACCGCCGTTTTTATTTCTCGGCACAGGTAGGCCTGGAAAGTAATGGCAGTGATGGAGAAATGTTTTATTCCAATACCCGATGGGTAGTGCAAACAGAATGGCGGCTTGGTTTAAATAACCGTAAAGGTTTTGAAAGTGAAACACATATTGGCAGATTGATTGGCAGAAACCAATGGCTGATGCCGTACGTAGGGTTTGACTGGCGCTACCGCAAGGATACAGAACCCGAAAAGAATTTGTTTGGTCAGATCAATACCAAAGATAAACGTGCGGTTGTTTGTTTTGGCGTACAATATACGCTGCCCATGCTGGTAAAAGCAGATGCAAGAGTGGATACAGATGGAAAGCTGAGAATACAGTTTGGGAGAGAGGATATTCCTGTAACCAGCCGACTGAGGTTAAATGCATTCTGGAATACAGATAAAGAATATATGGCGGGAATGCGGTATATCCTTACTAAGTATATTTCTCTTTCATCACATTATGATAGCGATATGGCCTTTGGAGTTGGATTGACCATTACCTACTAATTTTAACAGGTTCCCATCATGCCTGCAAAGTAAGAACTGAACCATGAAGCCTGTTCTGCAGAAGACACCAAAAGATATTTGGATTATTTGCAGACAGGAAAATTACCTGCATGGGAAGTACCCAATATGCTGGCGAAATATTATACAATGATCAAAGCAATAAGAATAGCCTACGCAAAAAAATAATAAGTATTACCAATTTTATAGTTCCTTAAAGGCATAAATAAGTCTTAAATTTACCTGCAATAATTTATTTTACCTGATTGCGAAAATCCCGGGAAAATATATAATCATTTTAACTGGTACAATTATCTTGAAATAGCTATTTAATAAAGTAGCACAATTCAATTCTTTTTTAATAATGAAAAAGAAAATCATTTTTATTACTGTTATACTTGCTGCGGTTATTGCCATAGCCTGGAAGATTAATGCAGGCAATACAACCATTGATTATTCCACACAGGTAAAACCCATCATCAATAAAAATTGTATTACTTGTCACGGTGGGGTAAAACAAAAAGGTGGCTTTAGTTTATTGTTCAGGGAAGAGGCATTGGCAAAAACGAAAAATGGTAAATACGGCATCATCCCCGGTGACCCGGATCACAGTGAAATGATCAGGCGCATTAACAGTAAAGATGCGGAAGAACGCATGCCTTACAAACATGATGCGTTGAGCAACGATGAAATTAGCATACTTACCAACTGGATCAAACAGGGAGCAAAATGGGGCAATCACTGGGCTTATGTTCCGGTAAAAGAAGAACCGGTTCCGCAACCAAAAACTTTCTTTGGATTGATCACTAAAAAAAGTGACTGGCCAAAAAATCCCATTGATAATTTTATTGAAGAAAAATTTGCAGAACAGGATCTGACGCCATCACCGCAGGCAGAAAAGGAAGTACTGTTAAGAAGAGTGAGTTTGGATATTATTGGTATGCCTGCACCGCAGCATATTGCCGAACAATTTTTAAAAGATAACAGTGAATATGCTTATGAAAAGTTAGTGGATACTTTACTTACACTGCCACACTATGGTGAAAAGTGGACAGCGATGTGGATGGACATAGCCCGGTATGCAGACAGCAAAGGATATGAAAGAGACAGCGAAAGAAAGATATGGAAATACCGGGACTGGGTGATCGATGCATTCAATGAAGATATGCCGTATGATAAATTCTTAACAGAACAAATTGCAGGGGACCTGTTGCCCAATCCAACAGACAATGATTATATCGCTACCGGCTTTCACCGCAACACGATGACGAATGATGAAGGCGGTACCGATAACGAAGAGTTCAGAACATCTGCTGTGATGGACAGGGTGAGTACTACCTGGGCCGGATTGATGGGAACTACTTTTGCCTGTGTGCAGTGTCACAGTCATCCGTACGATCCATTCAAACACGAAGACTATTATAAATTCCTGGCATTTTTTAATAACAGCAGGGATGAAGATACAGAAGCTGATTATCCATTGCTGCGACAGTATGATTCCAAAGACAGCAGCGAATTGATTCGTTTAACGAAGTGGATATCAGACAATGTATCACAACCAAAAGCAAAAGAATATTATACTTTTTTAAAAACCTTTCAGCCTTCTTACAACAGCCTTACCTGCGATAGTTTTACCAATAGTGAATTGTCGGATACCAAGTGGCTGGCCTTTCGTAACAATGCTGTCTGCAGGTTGAAAAATGTTAACCTCACCGATAAAACGCATTTAATTTTTACCAGTGATGCATTTATTGACGGAGGTGTTTGGAAGATACATATTGACAAGCCTGATGGAAATGTGATCGCAACCATTCGATTGAAAAAAAGTAAAACTGGTTTAACGGTTGCCGAAGCGGCACTGGCTCCTGTTAATGGTGTTCATCATCTTTATTTTAATTATACCAATAACCAGTTGAAAGACCCGGAACAGACAGGCGTAATATTTGACTGGTTTTATTTTACCAATGAATTTCCTGGAAAGGATAAGCAGGGAGCGGACTCTGCCGTCAGTATGTTCAGAAGGCTGATGAATGCAAAAGTTGCTACTACACCCATCATGTTTGATAACCCGGCAAGCATGCACCGCACGTCTTATGTATTTGAACGTGGCAACTGGTTGGTAAAAGGTAATGAAGTAAAGCCAGATGTTCCGCAGTCATTAAATCCTTTTCCGGCAAATGCTCCCCGCAATAGATTGGGTTTAGCGATGTGGCTCACATCAAAACAAAATCCATTAACAGCACGTACGATGGTAAACCGGGTATGGGAACAATTATTTGGAACCGGTCTTGCTGAAACACTGGAAGATCTTGGATCGCAGGGAGCTTTGCCAACACATATGCAGCTACTCGACTGGCTTAGTTATGAGTTGATGTATAAAGATAACTGGAGTGTAAAAAAATTAATTAAACAAATTGTAATGAGTGCTGCTTACCGGCAAAGTTCAAAAGTTACACCGGAGTTACAGCAAAAAGATCCTTACAATAAATATTATGCCCGTGGTGCAAGGGTGCGTTTATCTGCAGAGCAGGTACGGGACCAAAGTTTGTGCATCAGTGGGTTGATTAATGAAAAAATGTATGGGCCCGGTGTGTTTCCATACCAGCCACCCGGTATCTGGCTTTCTCCATGGAATGGTGAACAATGGAAAAAAGATACCGCAGGAAATCAATACCGCCGTGCATTGTACACTTACTGGAAACGTTCAGCACCCTATCCATCCATGATGACGTTTGATGGTGTGGCAAGAGAAGTATGTACGGTTCGCCGCATACGAACAAATACACCTTTGCAGGCCCTTACTACATTAAATGATTCTGCCTACGTTGATATCGCAAGAAATTTTGCTTACCGGATGAAGGAAAAAACAACCGATGCAAAAAGTCAAATAAGCAAAGGATATAAATTGGCGACGTATAAAAATATTGATAATAAAAGTTTGGAAGCGTTATTGAAATTATATAATACGGCTTATGTTCAATTTAAAAATGATGAGAAAAAGACGATCAATATTATTGGAGAAAAAAATGAACATACCAATGCAGAAACAGCAGCATTAACGGTAGTGGCAAATGCGATGCTGAATTTAGATGAGGTGGTAACGAAGAATTAAAACCCCCAAACCCCCTAAAGGGGGCTTAGCATATGCTAACTGTAAGCGTATGAAAATATTTGAAGAGTGGGTGAAAAAGAAAATAAAAAGAATGAGATGAAAACAGCAGGCAAAAAATCTTCCACTTCTCCTTTTAAAAATGGAGGAATGTTTGACGGGGCAGGCCATTTGATATTTGCCAATGCAAAGCTGCTTCGTAAAAATATGACTGCTGCTGAAACTGTTTTATGGATGTATTTAAAGGCAGGTATTAATGATTGCAAATTCAGGAGGCAGCATCCAATTGGTATTTATATAGCAGATTTTTATTGCCACAAAGCAAAACTGGTAATAGAGGTTGACGGAAGTATTCATAATCTTGATGAAGTAAAACAAAATGATGAAGAAAAGGAAACATACTTAATAAATAATAGGTATTCAGTGGTAAGGTTTACAAATAAAGAAGTAATGACCCAGGCAGAAGCAGTATTAGAAAAATAGAAGTAGGCATCTAGTCACTCCATAATTATAGCTAATAATATTAGTAAATACGTTAATTTTGCTAAATTAAATAGCCAATTATGTTTGAAG
>JAYWII010000124.1:0-29292 GCA_043788995.1 Chitinophagaceae bacterium
TAGAAAATTTCCCAGAAATCATAAACAACAAAAACCAAAATCGATGAATTATAAGCCACTGTAGCCGATTCTTATTTAAACGACATTGAATCATTAATTAAAACTACCTGTCAGTTTGCTGTTTTAACTGCACATAGCTCCATGCAAAAAAGGGGAATAAAATTAACACCAGTAACCAGTACCAGCTTCCAGTAAAACAGATTCCTGCAACTATCCAGGCCAGTAAATAAAAAGGATAAAGTAAAAACAATACTCCTGTTACTATAGAATCGAAATGCCCGGTATGCCTGGCTTTTTCCCATACAATGTTTTGTATGGGGCAAAAAAGAAAACAGTGGGTAATCATCCCTGCCAGTGCAGGGATGATTAAAAATATTTTTTTTAAAGAAGTAACAGGTATGTTAAAGATTGCAGCCTGCTTCTTTTTATCGGCAGCATCAATTTCATATACCATTTCTTTTAATTGCATTTCGATATTTTCAGTTACCTCATTTAGCAACTTGCCATCTTCATGAATGGAACTTTTTAGTTGCTCCTGCAAAATGGGATGGCCAATATTTACATGTACATTTTTACCAAATAAGCGAAAGCTGCTGTAGTTTAAACCAATGGGTAAAACATGTAAGGGAATGCCCTGTTCCCATGCAGTCGCTGCTAGTCTTGCAGTTCCTTTTTTTAAGGGCCGCAGATGCCATTCATTTTCACAAAGCGCTTCCGTAAAAATTAAAACAATGCCGTTCTTTTTAAATATTTCCAGGCAGGCATCAAAGGTGTGATAATTGCGGTGCAGGTGTTCCTTACCTTCCCGTTCCCTGTAAACGGGTAAAATATTTAACGCCCTTAAAATTTTAGCGATCCATTTTTTATTAAATACATCTCCTCTTGCCAGTGAGTAAATTGGTTCATTAAACAAAGTGTCTAAAATAACCGCATCTAAAAAAGAATTGGGATGGTTAACAGCCAGTAATAATGGTCCCTTACTAGCGAGTAGTTGTTTGTTGGTGAGTAATATCTTCCTGCAAAAGATATGAATGGTAAACCTGGCGTATATTTTTAAAAGGGAGTAAAGCAAGTGTTGGTTTTTCTTTATGGGGCAATTACAATTTTAATAAAAATAAGAAGTATTGAGATCAAAAGATCATACCAGCAAGTATTAATTTAAGATCAGGGAAATATAATTCAGTCACTTGCCAGGCTTAATTTAATTCTTTCAACTGTGCAATCAATCCCCGTTTCGGGGAATGCTGTTGCCAGAAATAACCATTCGTTATTAGCTAACGGCAATACAAGCTTGTATTTGCTGCAACACATTTTTTGGCATATCATTTTCATTATCTGATTTCAAACAAAAAATAAACACTATGAAAAGAATTTGGATTGCAACAACAGTTTTATTAATGACAGCAGCTTTTAAAGCAAACGCACAGTCAGCAAGTAGTTCAGCCAAAGATGGAGTGCACTTTGGAATAAGGGCAGGTGTAAATTCATCTAATGTTATTAAAAGCGGAGATGTTGATATTTCCACTGGTGCAAAGCTGGGTTTTAATGCAGCGGCATTTTTAGAAATACCTGTGATACCTGCTTTTAGTATTCAGCCAGAATTACAATATTCTCAAAAAGGATATAAGTCTGACGGAACTTATTTAGGAACACCCTACGAGTACAAACAAACTACCAATTTTGTTGAGATTCCCTTACTTGCAAAATTTAAGCCTTCAAAAAACTTCGGTATTTTGATAGGGCCACAATTTTCGTTCTTAACATCTACTAAAACAAAATATACAGTAGCTAATACTTCACATGAGCAACTGGTTGATCAGGATAACAGCAACCTGAGAAAAAATATATTGGGTGGAGTAGTAGGTTTGGAAGCAGCAGCCGGCCCATTGGTATTTGACCTTCGTTACAGCCTGGATTTTCAAAAAAATAATGGTGATGGCAGCAGTACCACACCAACGTATAGAAACCAGGTGATAGCATTAAGTGCTGGTATCAGGTTTTAGAAATAAGTTTTCATAACTAAGCACACAAGGGTTATTCTATTCCGCCATTTTTTATGGCGGATTTTTTTTTATTTACTGCACAGAATAATTAACTGCTGGCAAACAGATAATGCGTTAATTATAATTCAAAATTTATTATTGATGAATAAATTATTTTTACAATCAGTATTTTGAATTGTCTTTTATCATCGATAAATTTTATCATGCCACATCCATTAATAGATCAATTGAACGAAACAGCTGATTGGCTTAGCCTTAAAGGGATTTCCACACCTGCAGCAGGGGTGGTGTTAGGTACAGGATTATCTTACCTGGTAAACCATATTTCCATCAGGGAAAGCATTCCCTATAGCCAGATACCCAACTTCCCGGTATCAACAGTTGAATCCCACACCGGTAATCTGATCTATGGATATATTGGAGAAGTGCCGGTGCTTGCTATGCAGGGAAGATTTCATTATTACGAAGGATATTCATTACAGCAGGTTACTTTTCCAATTAGGGTAATGAAGCTGCTGGGTGTAAAAAGTTTATTACTCAGCAATGCATCAGGTGGTATCAATCTCAATTTTAAAAAAGCAGATTTGGTGCTGATCAGTGATCATATCAATATGCAAACAGAAAGCTCGTTAAGAGGATTGACAGATGACTTTTTTGGTCCCCGTTTTCCGGATATGAGCTGTCCCTACAACCCTCATTTATCCATGCTGCTGAAGGAAGAAGCTGTAAACGCCGGCATCAAAATGGAACAAGGTGTTTATGTAGCAGTAAATGGCCCTAACCTGGAAACAAGGGCTGAATACCGTTACTTAAAAGCTGCAGGGGCAGATATGGTAGGTATGAGTACGGTGCCGGAAGTAATTGTGGCAAACCAGCTGGCATTACCCTGTGCCGCAGTGAGTGTTATTACAGATGAATGTGATCCTGATAATTTAAAAGCGGTGGATATTTCAGAAATTATTGAAGTAGCAGGGAGGGCTGATAAAAAACTGAGTGAAATATTTGCAGCAGTAATTAAAAGATTGTAAACCCAGATTAATTTAGTTGCGGATCTATTGGAAAATTGACCATCATTTCATACCCGCCTCCAAGATGGTTAAGACTGTCTTTCCAAACAGCTTCTGGTTCTTTATGAAAAACCAAGTGGCGTGTAGCCGATACAGTAAGCCAGCTTTTTTCATTCAGTTCATCTACCAGTTGCCCGGTTCCCCAGCCGCTATATCCAATAAAAAAACGCACTTTATTGTAATCAACTTCCTTATTTCGTACCATTTCAGCCAACACATTAAAATCACCACCCCAATACACGTCTTTCATCACCTCCACTCCACCCGGTACCTTATCTGGATACTGATGAAGAAAATGAATGGTATCCATCTGCACCGGGCCTCCATAATAAACGGGTATTTTATAGCCATCAAAACCTTCCATCAGTTCATCCAGCGATTGTTCAAATTGTTTATTCAATACAAACCCAAAACTGCCTTCATGCTGGTGTTCACACAAGAAGATAACCGTTCGCATGAAGTTGGGATCTTTTAAAAAAGGGTCCGCTATCAGTAATATGCCTGGTGCCGGTGAAACCATATTCTAAAATAATTGATTATTTTCTTTCGTGAGCAAAAACAACCTATAATTTTCCTTTCAATAAGTGGTAAACCTTCGTTAAATTTAGCTTTTGTGTCAGTTACCATTTTTATTCGCTGAAGCCTGAATTATTTTTGCATAGATGAAGAAAATTTTCCCCGTCATTACCATACTGATATTCCTTTCACTGCTGGGGCTTATTTTTTTCCAGTTTTTATGGATTAAAGGAGCTTTAGAGTCGCAGGAGCAAAAATTCAATGAACATTTGGTACTGGCTACCTACCAGGTATCCCAGGACCTTGTGCAGGAAAAGGGTAACCTGATGCCACTAATGAAGAAGAACCAATCAGTATTTCCCAGTGAAAGATTGCAACTGGAATTTTTTGCTCCCACCATCGCTCAAAAATTTTCAAAGGATGAGATCAAACAGGTAATCCGGAGAGCATTTGACAAACAAAATCTGCAACATGTGCCATTCGAATTTTCTATCAGCTCCACTTCTTTGATCGGCGAAGAATTAGTATCGGAACATTTTTATAAAATGCAGGTAGACACCATCAATAATATCCGCCAGGCAATTTTTTTGGAGTCTCCCAGCGGTAGTAATTCAGAAGGTATTTCGCCGCAGGAAATTTTGGTGATACTGATACCACATGTAAAGAATTTCATCTGGGGGTCCATGACTTGGTTGATAATCGGCGCTATTGTTTTTACGCTGATCATCATGTGCGCTTTTTTTCTCACCGTAAGGGCATTGATCAAACAAAAGAAATTAAGTGAGATAAAATCTGATTTTATCAATAACATGACGCATGAATTTAAAACGCCACTGGCAACCATTTCACTGGCAGTAGACGCCTTGAAAAATGAAAAAGTATTTGGGAACAAAGAAAAGATGAGTTATTTCACCGGCATCATCAAAGAAGAAAATAAGCGGATGAACAAGCAGGTGGAAACCATACTGCAGGCGGCATTGCTGGATAAACAGGAAGTACAGCTGAACCTGAAAAAATTACATGCACACGATTTGATCAACAGCGCTTTAAATAATATCCACTTACAGGTGGAAGAGAAAAAAGGAAAACTGCAGGTAAACCTGGCAGCAGCAAAAGACCTGCTGATGGCAGACGAAGTACACTTCACCAATCTTATCAATAACCTGCTGGATAATGCCGTGAAATATTCAAAAGATAATTTACAGATAACACTCACCACACAAAATGCCGGTAACCAGTTGAAAATAAAAATTGAAGACAATGGCATCGGAATGAACAAAGAAACCCTCAGCCGCATCTTTGAAAAATTCTACCGGGCACATACCGGCAACGTTCACAATGTAAAGGGATTTGGCCTTGGGTTAAGTTATGTAAAAACAATGGTGGATGCTCATCATGGCACCATTAAAGCAGAAAGTGTGGTTGGTAAGGGTAGTACTTTTAATATCAGTTTTCCTTTATCCAAATAGTTTTCTTTTTGCCACCGGCACCACCAGTTTTAATCCACTCCATTCTTCATTCACTGCACATACTTTAATATCCACCAGGTTATGCTGCAATGCATAATTGCGGATAATATCTTCATTTAAATCTGTTGGTATGCCGGAACTTTTTTTATACCACGATACCCAAATCATGGTGCCAGGTTTTATTTGAGTAAGTATCTTTTGTATGCTTGTTTCAAAAGTCTTGTTATCCTTTGCAAAAAGGTGCACAAAATCGGGTAGCTCATTATTCTTGCACAATTGCTGGCGGATGTCATTTCCCAGCCATTCAAAATAGGCTTCCGGTGCATTTACCAATTTTACTTTGTGGGTTTCTTTGATGCCCAGTTTTTTTATTAAAGGCGTTCCCGAATAACCTGACTGCATAGCAAATTATTTTAGATGAATTATTTAATGAACAGGTAATCCACACCAATCCACAGCTATCCACAGTCTTTACACAGTTAAAACCCTCAAAAAATACCTTAAAACCATACTCACAATGGGCCAAAGCCTTGTGGATAAAAACTTTTTTCCTTTTTTTGTTTGTAAAGTGGGAAAAAGTGTTATTTTGTGTCAAATAGTGTCAGTTTCAACAAAATTTTTTAAATGATTGGTTTTCTCGGCGAGTACGAAGTTACGTTAGATGCCAAGGGTCGCTTCCTGATTCCCGCTGCTTTTAAGAAGCAGTTGGCAGATGACAGCGCCAACCAGTTTGTTGTAAACAGGGGAATAGAACAATGCCTCACCTTATACCCGATGCAAACCTGGGAACCTGTATTTTCTGAAATCAGCAAGTTGAATGATTTTGATCCACAAGTTAGGGAATTCCGCCGCTCATTTTTAAACGGTGCTACACAGGTGGAACTGGATGGTGCAGGCAGATTGTTGCTGCCAAAAACGCTGATAGAATACGCAGGATTAGAAAAGGATGTGGTGCTGGTATCAGCAGTAAACAAAATTGAAATTTGGGACAATAGTAAGTATAAAAAGCTCTTTGAATCTTTTTCACCAGAAGGCTACAGTAAGCTGGCAAATGCGGTGATGAATAAAAAGGTAGATGGTTAAAAATGTTTAATTGTTAAATGGTTGATATGAGCAAAAAGCTTTCAGAAGAAAAATCAACAATTCAACAAGCAAACGATTCATCACAGGATTACCATGTACCGGTTCTGCTGAATGAAACCATTGATGGCCTGAACATTTATCCGGATGGCATTTATGTTGATTGCACTTTTGGCGGCGGAGGCCACAGCCGTGCCATACTGGAACGGTTAAACGAAAATGGCCGCCTGGTAGCTTTTGACCAGGATGATGATGCAAGAAAAAATCTGCCGGATGATGGTCGTGTATTATTTGTGCCACAGAATTTTCGTCATATCCAGCGGTTTTTGCGGTTGCATAAAATTGCTGAGGTAGATGGTATCATGGCTGATTTGGGCGTTTCAAGCCACCAGTTTGATGAGGCAGAGAGAGGTTTTTCCATCCGGTTTGATGCTGATTTGGATATGCGGATGGATCAGCGGCAGGCAATCACTGCGGCTGATGTGCTCAAGAATTTTAGCGAAAGCCAGTTGCACAAATTATTTGAACAGTATGGCGAAGTGACCAATTCAAAAACGCTGGCCAAAACAATTGTACAGCAACGGTCCGTTACGTCCATCAAAACCATCAGTGAGTTGAAACAGGCTGTACAACCTGTGGTGAAAGGGAATCCCCAAAAATATTTTGCACAGGTATTCCAGGCATTGCGGATAGAAGTAAATGATGAGTTTGGTGCCCTGAGAGAATTGTTGCAGCAGTCTATTGTCCTTTTGAAACCTTCTGCCCGTATCGCCATTATCACATTTCATTCATTAGAAGACAGGATAGTTAAGAATTTTTTTCGGTCAGGAACATTTACTGAAGCGGAGGTGGATGAGGTATATGGAAATAAAACAGAAAGCCCTTTTAAACTGGTAAATAAAAAACCAGTTACAGCGGGAGCAGCAGAATTAAAAATGAACCCGAGAAGCAGGAGTGCAAAACTAAGGGTGGCAGAAAAGAAAGCTTAGACATAAAAAATAATTAACGGCTACGGCCTCAAAATAAAATGGCAGCAATAACAACAGCACAACAGGAAGAAACGGTAAGCCGCAAGTTTACGTGGAAACGTTTGCTGCAATATAAATGGGTAGTGCAAAACATACCCTTCTTTTTGTTCCTGGCATTTTTAGCAGTGCTGTACATATTCAACGGGCATTTTTCGGATAAGCTTACCCGCAAGATCAGTACAACAGAAAAAAATATTAAAGAATTACAATACGAATTTAAGACTGTGAAGAGTGAAGTGATATTCAGAAGTAAAGCGAGTGAGCTGGCAAAAGCAGTGGAGCCATTGGGGTTGAAAGAATTAACGGAACCGCCGGTGGTGCTGGCGGCCCCAACTAATACCCCAAACCCCTAAAGGGGCTTAAAGGCAAGAGTAAAATTATTAAGCGGTTTGCTGAATATTTGAAACAGAAAGATAAAAATGAAAAGGGCTTTTTTAATAATTGTGTGGATGATGAATAAAGAAAAAATTTAAATGTGGAAGTAGCACTGTTTGGCTTTGTACTGAAGTATCGTCCTTGTCCCTGGGAGAAGGATAAGAGGATGAGGCCGGATAAAGTGGACAAGTTCATCAATGCTGAAAAAGTAAAAGTGAGTACTTCGGCTTTGCTCAGAATAAATTACAACGATCTTAAATAGAACTACAAAAGCTGGTTACAAAAATTAAAATAAATAATCTCCCCTCACCGGGATCATGGATATAAAAAAAGACATATTGTGGCGGGTGTATCTCTGTTTTTTAGGGATCGTGGTACTGGGTGTGGTGGTATTGGGCAGGGCATTCTATATACAAAATGTGGAAGGCAGTTATTGGAGAAGTATGGGAGACAGCCTGCATCAGAAATTTATTCCTTTGACTGCGGAGAGAGGAACGATTTATAGTGAAGATGGAAATATGCTCAGTACATCCGTTCCAATTTTTGATGTATATGTTGATTTTGGTGCTGATGGATTGAGAGAGAAAAACGGTCAACGGTTTAAAAATAATATTGACTCTTTAAGCTACTGCCTTGCAAAATTATTCAATGATAAAAAAACGGCGGATTACAAAAAGGAAATGCAGTTAGCATATAAAAATAAGGACCGTTATTATCCACTAAAGAAGAAAATTTCTTTTGATGAATATGTGCAGTTAAGAAATTTTCCATTGGTAAGGCAGGGCAGAAATAAGAGTGGTTTTATTGTGGATGTAAAAGATAAAAGGATCAATCCGTATGTGCTGTTTGCTAACAGAACCATTGGTTTGTCAAGAGATAATGCATCGAAAGTGGGATTGGAATTAAGTTATGACAGTTTCTTGAAAGGTACTACCGGTCAGCGTTTGATGCGCTATATAGCAGGCGCTTACATGCCGGTGGAAGGAGTGGAAGTAGATCCGGAAAATGGTAAGGATATTATTACCACGCTGGATACTTACATGCAGGATGTAGCAGAAAACGCATTGATGAATATGCTGGTGAATAATAACTCCCTGCATGGTACTGCCATCATCATGGAAACTGCTACAGGTAAAATTAAGGCCATTGCAAATTTAGGTCAGCAAAAAAATGCAGATGGCAGTATTAAAAGAGACCAGGATGGCGTTGCCGTTTATGCTGAAGATTTAAATTATGGTTTTGGTAAAGCAACGGAGCCGGGTTCCATTTTTAAAGTGGCTACGTTGATATCGCTCTTTGAAGACAAATATGTTACTAAAAATTCTATTGTGGATTGTGAAGGCGGAACAAAATCTTTTCATGGTTTAAGGATCAGGGATTCTCATTTGGGGGCCGGTGCTATTTCAGTAAAGGAAGCTTTTTTAAGAAGCAGCAATGTGGCTTTTGCAAAATTGGCGGATCAGTATTATTATACGCAACCATCCAAATTTGTAGAGCACCTGCATCACTTCAGGTTAGATACGATGACAGGAATTGATATTACTGCAGCATCCGGAAAACCTACCATCAAAAAACCAACCAACCGTAGCTGGTCCAAAACAACCATTCCTTACATGGCGCATGGATATGAAGAACTGGTAACGCCACTGCACATGCTGATGCTGTACAATGCCATTGCAAATAATGGCACCATGATGAAACCTTATTTAGTAAATGCAGTGAAGGAATACGGGATCGATTATAAAGTAATTGAACCGCAGGTGTTGGTGGAAAAAATTTGCAGTGACGAAACACTGGCACAGGTGAGAGAGTGTCTGAATGCAGTGGTGGATAGTTTGCATGGTACAGGGCACAAAGTTTTATTTGACAGTGCTTATGCCATTGCAGGTAAAACAGGTACAGCAGTTACAGCTATGAATAACAAAGGCTACAACAAAGGCAATAAAATTTACCAGGCATCTTTCATGGGTTACTTTCCTGCTAACCAGCCAAAGTACACGATGGCGGTAGTGATACAAAACAGCAGGGAATCAAAGCTGATCTATGGTGCGGATGTATCCGGCACCGTTTTCAAAGTGATCAGTGATAAAATTTATGCAAGATACCTGAGTAATAAAAAATATTCATCACCCTTTGTCAGTGATACCTCGCTGTATAATTATTATGGGATGAAGAATGAACTGAGTTCCATTTTTGAAACATTGAATTTAAGATTTATTGATTCTGCAAATGGAAGCGGCTCATGGAGAAACATGAGTATGAAAAATAATTCAGCACTGATGCAGGTGGCTGTGAATACCAACGGTCAGCTTACACCTAGTGTGATAGGAATGGGATTAAAAGATGCGGTGTACCTGGCAGAGAATAAAGGATTAAAAGTAACAGCGAGTGGAAGAGGCAGGGTTACCAGCCAGTCATTACCACCGGGTACCACATTTAAAAAAGGACAAGCGATAACCCTGTTGTTAAATTGATTTTACAAGACATACTATATAAAGTTAGCATCCGCACCGTAAAGGGTAACACTGCTATTGATGTAAAAGATTTGCAGATTGATTCCCGTAAAGTGGCTGCAGGAAGCTGTTTCATTGCGGTAAAAGGATATGCAACGGATGGGCATAATTATATTGACACTGCTGTAAATAATGGAGCAGTTGCAATTGTTTGTGAAGTGATGCCTGCAGAATTAAAAGAAGGAGTAATATATGTGCAGGTGGAAAACAGTGCTGCGGCTGCAGGGTTTATAAGTCATAATTTTTATAGTGAGCCTTCATTAAAAATGAAGCTGGTAGGTGTAACCGGTACCAATGGTAAAACAACCATTGCCACCGTGTTGTGGAAGCTCTTTACATCATTGGGTTACAAATGCGGATTGCTGAGTACAGTGCAAAATCAAATCGGTGAAACGGTTATTTCAGCAACACATACCACACCGGATGCTGTTAACATTAACAAACTGCTGATACAAATGCTGGATGAAGGATGTACGCATGTATTCATGGAATGCAGCAGTCACGCCATACACCAGTACCGGATAGCAGGGTTACATTTTGCGGGAGCCTTGTTCAGCAATATCACACATGATCATTTGGATTATCATAAAACATTTGATGAATACATCCGGGTAAAAAAATCATGGTTTGATGGATTAACATCCGATGCATTTGCCATTAGCAATATGGATGATAAAAGAGGAATGGTGATGTTGCAAAATACGGCAGCAAAAAAATATTACTACAGCCTGAAAACACTGGCGGAGTTTAAAGGAAAGATATTAGAGAACAGTTTTGCCGGATTGCACATGATGATCAACGACCAGGAAGTGTATTTCCGGCTCATCGGTGAATTCAATGCATACAATATACTGGCAGTGTATGGTGCGGCGGTTTGTTTGGGAGAAGATAAACTGGCAGTGTTACAACAACTCAGCAACCTCGCTGGTGCAGAGGGAAGATTTGAATATGTGGTAAGCAGCCAAGAAAGATTAGTAGGAATAATAGATTATGCACATACGCCGGATGCATTGTTAAATGTGCTGGCAACCATAAAGAAATTAAGACAAGGGCATGAACACATCATCACCGTAGTAGGCTGCGGCGGAGACAGGGATAAAACAAAAAGACCGATCATGGCGGAAGTGGCTTGCGAATACAGCGACAGGGTCATCTTCACTTCAGACAATCCCCGCAGTGAAGATGCTCAACAGATCATCAAAGAAATGGAAGCTGGTGTAAGTGTAGTGTCAAGAAAAAAATATATTTCTATCGCAGATAGAAAAGAAGCTATCAAAACAGCAGTGAGCCTGGCAGAAAAAGAGGACATCATTTTAGTAGCAGGCAAGGGACACGAAAAATACCAGGACATCAAAGGTGTGAAATATGATTTTGATGATAAGCAGGTGCTGGAGGAAATGTTTGAGCTACTTGAAAAATAATTTGCTGATTTGCTAATTAGCTGATGTGCTAATGGGGAGTAAGCGAAATCTGGCAATATATTTTTTGAGTAAGAATCAGTGGGATAAAAGTTAATGAAATGATCGAATTAAAAGCAGGAATAATAGAGCGTTGTAAATTTTAGATAAAACCCAACAATAAAAGAATTAGCACATTAGCACATTAGCTAATTAGCAAATTAATTATGTTATATCACTTATTCGACTGGCTCACACAACATTGGACAACATCAAAGTTTCCCGGAAGTGGATTGTTTCAATTCATTACGTTCAGGGTACTGATGGCGATGTTGCTGAGTTTGATAATAACAACAGTGTACGGAAGAAAATTAATTAATTACCTGCAAAGAAAACAATTAGGTGAAAGTGTAAGGGATCTGGGACTGGCAGGTGAGCAGCAAAAGAAAGGTACTCCAACCATGGGTGGCATCATCATCATCCTGGCCATCATCATTCCAACATTGTTATTGGCAAATCTTGATAAAGTATATATCCGGTTAATGTTGTTGTGTACTGTTTGGTTAGGTACTATCGGATTCATTGATGATTATTTAAAAATAAGAGCCAAACGGTTGGCACAGAAAAAAGGAGTGGCCTATAAAAAGAGTGACAGTGATGGACTGGCAGGCAGGTTTAAAATATTCGGACAGGTAATGCTGGGATTGATTGTAGGAATAACACTTTATTTCAGCCCGAGTGTAACAGTGAAGAGAGAGGTAGTTGGAGGTGTTAATCCAGAAACAATTATTCAACGGGGAGAAAGAAAATTAAATGAAGATACGGTGGTGCTGGATGGGAAAGCACATCGGTTCGTTACTGTAAAAACACCCATTACTACCATCCCATTTGTAAAAGATCATGAGTTCAATTATTCCAAATTGCTGCCTGCAAGCTGGCAGGATTATACCTACATCGTTTACATCATCATTGTAATATTTATAGTAACGGCAGTGAGTAATGGCGCCAATATCACAGATGGATTAGATGGCCTGGCAACAGGGGTAAGCGCTATCATTGGAATATGCCTTGGCATTTTTGCCTATGTAAGTGGCAACATAAAATTTGCGGAGTACCTCAATATCATGTACATCCCCAACCTGGGCGAATTGTCCATTTTTATTGCAGCATTTGTGGGAGCCTGTATTGGGTTTCTGTGGTACAATGCTTACCCGGCACAGGTTTTTATGGGTGATACCGGCAGCCTTGCATTGGGCGGTATCATTGCAGCATTGGCAATTATTGTAAGGAAAGAATTACTGATACCCTTTTTCTGTTTTGTGTTTTTGGTGGAGAACCTGAGTGTGGTAATACAGGTAAGTTATTTCAAATACACCAAGCGAAAATATGGCGAGGGGCGGCGGGTATTTTTAATGAGTCCACTGCATCACCATTATCAAAAGTTGGGGCATCATGAAAGTAAGATAGCAGTGCGGTTTTGGATCATCACCATACTGTGTGTGGTGGTGGCGATAGGTACATTAAAGTTGAGATAAAATGAATGATACCTCTTTTTCAAAAATAAAAAGAGCATCATGAATAATACTAAGCTGAAAAACCAACATCAAATGAGTGTATGAAACTATGAGATAGAAGAGACCCGTTGAATTCTATACTATTGAAGAACCACAATTCCGTCCTGTGTAAATGAATCCTGAATAAATTGAACGTATAGACCTGTTAAATTCTATACTATTGAAAAACCCAATTCCGCCCTTTGAAAATGACCAGCCAGGAAATAAATGTATAGACCTGTTAAATTCTATACTACTTGAAAAACCATTTTTTTTATTAAGGGAAACCTGTCTTGTAAACTGAACAAAGTTGAGCAAACGGATGGTCATACTCGGAGCTGGCGAAAGCGGTGTAGGTGCAGCAATACTGGCACAGCAACAGGGGTATGATGTGTTTGTAAGTGATGCAGGAATGATCAAAGAAAATTTCAAAAAAGAATTGCAGCAAAGCAATATTGATTTTGAAGAACAACAGCATACAGAAGAAAAAATTCTGAATGCAACAGAGGTGATGAAGAGCCCCGGCATACCGGAGAAGAATGAACTGGTGAAAAAGATACGGTACCAGGGTATACCCATCATCAGCGAAATTGAATTGGCTTACCGGTATAAGGGCAACAGTAAAATAATTGCCATCACTGGTACAAATGGCAAAACTACCACCACTGCTTTGACATATCATATTTGTGCAGCCGGCGGCGCCGATTGTGCCATGGTCGGCAATATTGGAGATTCATTTGCAAAGCAGGTGGCGGTAGACCCAAAAGAATTATATGTAGTGGAAGTAAGTTCTTTCCAGTTGGATGATATAAAAGATTTCAGGCCGGATGTGGCAGTGTTAACGAATATCACGGAGGATCATTTAGACAGGTACGAATACCAGATGGAAAATTACATCAGCAGCAAGTTCAGGATCACCATGAACCAGCAGCCAAAAGATGTTTTTATCTGGTGCATGGATGATGAAATAACAAGAAACAATATTAACAGGTATCCCATTAAATCAACTTTATATCCCATTACAATGAAGAAAGAACTGCCACAGGGTGCATACATCAGCAACGCCGCTATGCATTTAAAATGGAAAGGCGAAGAAATGCAAATGAGCATACAGGATTTTGCAATTAAAGGAAAACACAATCAATACAACAGTATGGCAGCAAGTTTAGCATCGGTAGCAGTAGACATCAAGAAAGAACATGTAAGGGAGTCACTGCAAACATTTCAAAGCCTGGAGCACAGGATGGAACCTGTAGCTACCATTAAGGGCGTGGAATTTATTAACGACAGTAAAGCAACCAACGTAAACAGTACCTGGTTTGCACTGGAAAGCATGACCAGCCCCGTCATTCTTATTTTGGGAGGTGTGGATAAAGGCAACGACTACACGATTTTACAGGAAATGGTAAAAGAAAAAGTAAAAGCCATTGTATGTATGGGCACTGACAACATGAAAATACATGAAGCATTTGGTTCAAGTGTTTCGCTGATGGTAAGTACTTCAACTGCAGTAGAAGCAGTGCAGGCAGCTTTTCATTTTGCAAATAAAGGTGATGTGGTATTGTTAAGCCCGGCATGCGCCAGTTTTGATTTGTTCAAGAATTATGAAGACAGGGGAAACCAGTTTAAGCAGGCGGTGAAAAATTTATAATCCAGAGAGATTAATAACAAGAATGAATTTTAAAGACATTATATCAGGTTCCGCAGATTCACCATTCAAAATGATGGATGGCAATACCTTGGTTAGCAAAACCAAGGGCGACCGTGTTATCTGGGCTATTGTGATCATTCTTACCATTATGAGTTTGCTGGTAGTGTACAGCAGCACCGGCTCACTGGCTTATAAATACAGCAAGAGTACCGAAAGCTTTTTGTTTAAACAGTTTGCTTTTATCATATTGGGTGTGCTCGTAATTTATTTTGCACACCGGGTAAACTATATTGTTTACTCAAGGATAGCAACAATTTTATTTTTAGTTTCTATACCATTGTTGATCTATACCTTATTTTTTGGAGTACAGTTAAATTCTGGAAGCCGCTGGATAAAGCTGCCGGTGATCAACATGACCTTTCAAACATCAGACCTGGCAAAGCTGGCGCTGTTTATGTACCTCAGCCGACAGCTCAGCCGCAAGCAAAATGTGATCAAAGATTTTCACAAAGGATTTTTACCCATTGTCATTCCGGTAGGAATTATTTGTGTGTTGATTGCGCCTGCTAATTTGTCCACGGCAGTGCTCATTGCAGGTACCAGTTTTTTATTAATGTTTATTGGTCGTGTAAAAACAAAACACATTTTAGCCACTATTGGTATTGCATTTATTCCTTTATTACTGCTCATCACCATAGCGGTAAGTTACTATGACAAAGGAGAGCACAAATCAAAAGACCTTCCATCTTTTTTATCTGCAGGACGTGTACCCACATGGATAGGAAGGATACAGACTTTTGTGTATAGTACTAAAGAAGATCAGAATGAAAAATTGTACCAGGAGAACCAGGCAAAGATTGCAATAGCAAGCGGTGGCTGGCTGGGCAGGGGCCCGGGCAACAGCAATGCAAGGAACTTTTTACCGCACTCCTACAGCGATTTTATTTTCGCCATCATTTTAGAGGAGTATGGACTGCTGGGCGGCACTTTCATTGTATTTATCTACCTCTTGTTTTTATACCGGTGTATCAGGTTGTATCAAAAGTGCCCATTTGCATTCGGCGCATTCCTTGCATTGGCATTAAGTTTTACGCTGGTGATACAGGCCATCACCAATATGGGAGTAAATGTAAATGTGTTTCCAAATACAGGCGTTACGTTACCGTTAGTGAGCATGGGTGGCAGTAGTTTTTTATTTACCTGTTTATCTATTGGAATTATACTAAGTGTGTCAAGAAATGTGGAACAGTTAGAAGGTGAACAGGCAGCGGCAGTAGCAGCCCAGGCTTCAAAGGAAGCTTAGGAAGTTGATTGATTTAAAATATTTTTTGGAACAAACAGTAGCTCCTTTATTAAACATCGTTGTGAACTTGTGCTGTTATAGTTTCTTTTTAGTAAAAGAAATTATAATCTCACTTGTACGGCATAGCAATGAGCAACAAAAAGACAAACAGTATTTGAAATTGTAAAGTGACTGATTGAATAAATGAATGATGCTGGAAACATAAACGACTCTTCAGTTTCCCCTTCAGGGGGCGGAGGGGGTATCATCATCGCAGGCGGCGGTACAGGTGGACATATTTTTCCTGCAGTAGCCATTGCAAATGCCATAAAAAAATTGCAGCCCAACGCCGAAATATTGTTTGTAGGGGCAAAGGGAAAAATGGAAATGGAAAAAGTACCGCAGGCAGGATATAAAATTGAGGGATTGGATATAGCAGGTTTTAACAGGAGTTCTTTGATAAAAAATATTGGTTTACCATTCAAGCTGGTAAAAAGTTTTTTCCAGGTGAGAACCATTTTTAAAAAATTCAAACCGGTTGCCGTGATTGGTGTGGGCGGATATTCCAGTTTTCCGGTATTAAGGTTTGCACAGTCTCAGGGCATCAAAACTTTTATACACGAAAGCAACTCTTTCGCTGGTAAAAGCAATAGGTTGTTGGGGAAAAAAGCAACCAAAATTTTTGTAGCCATTGATGGCATGGAACAATTTTTTCCAAAAGAAAAAATAATCATCAGTGGTAACCCAGTAAGGGAAAGTATTACCAATAACAAAATCAGCAGGGAAGAAGCAATTAATTTTTTTGGATTGGATGCAAACAAAAAAACAGTGTTGTCCATCGGCGGAAGCCTCGGTGCAAAAAGTATCAATGAAGCATTAGACAAAGACATTGAGCAGTTTGAAAAAAACAACCTGCAACTCATCTGGCAAACAGGCAAGCCTTATGCAGCCAAAGGAAAAGAAAGCGGTACAGGGAAAAATAATGTTTGGGTCAATGATTTTATCACACAAATGGAATATGCCTACGCAGCAGGAGATGTGGTAATCAGCAGAAGTGGTGCTATGAGTGTGGGTGAATTGTGTGTGATGAAAAAGCCGGCTTTGTTTGTGCCGTATCCATACGCAGCAGAAGATCATCAAACAGTAAATGCAAAAAAGCTGGTGGATAAAAATGCAGCAATAATGATCAGGGATAATGAGGCGGCAGAAAAATTAGTGCCAACGATCATCGCACTGGCAAAAGATGAAGCAAAGCAAAACGAACTAAAAACAAACATAGCGCCATTGGCAATCACCAATGCTGATGAAGTGGTGGCGAGGGAAATACTGAAAGAATTAGCCCCACCCATCCTCCCCGGTGGGGAGGGGTAAGGCAAGAGTTCAAAATTTGGAAGTACTTAATGAATACAGGGTGAGGGAATTATTGTTGAGTAAAAGACAAATGTTAATGTGGAAGCGATAATGTTTATTAAAAGAATGAAGTACCGTCCTTCTCCTTGGGAGAAGGATAAGAGGATGAGGCCGTAAGTAGCAAAAAAAATAGAATATAAAAACAGAAAGAGAATCTATAATTAATGAAAAGTGTTACCGAAATAGTAGAGTCTTTAAAGTTCCCCCTTCAGGGGGCGGAGGGGGTATCTGTCTTCTTCCTCGGCATCGGCGGTATCGGTATGAGTGCCTTAGCAAGATATTTTAATGCAAAGGGAATTGCGGTGAGTGGGTATGATAAAACGGAAACAAGCCTCTGCAAACAATTAGCAGCAGAAGGAATCAACATTCATTACGAAGACAACCTGGAGTTCATTGACAAGGGAGCAAGGCTGGTAATATACACACCGGCAGTTCCAAAGGATCACAAAGAGCTGAATTATTATTTGAATAATAATTACACAGTTACAAAACGCAGTGATGTGCTGGGCGCTATCACCGCAGGAGATTTTAATATCTGTGTGGCAGGTACGCATGGTAAAACAACCACCAGCAGTATGGTGGCACATATTTTACGGCACAGCGGTTTTGGTTGCAATGCTTTTTTAGGTGGTATCGCAGTCAACTACAATACCAATTTTTGGAGCAGCGAAAAAGCAGTGTGTGTGGCAGAAGCAGATGAATACGACAGAAGCTTTTTAAAACTCAGTCCTGATATTGCCATCATCAGTTCCATGGATCCGGATCACCTGGATATTTATGGCACCGCAGAAAATATGGAACAGGCTTTTATAGATTTTGCTGCTAAAATAAAACCCGGCGGATTGCTCATCAGTAAGTATGGATTAAAGCGGAACAATGATCTGAAAGCACCGCAGCATATAACTTATGATGTGGAAAATGATAATGCAGCTGTGAATACACACAACATTGCCATCAACAATGGCAGCTATCGGTTTGATACAAAAGTTCCGGGCCGTGTGATAAAAGGAATAGAGTTGAACATGGGTGGCAGGCACAACATTGAAAATGTAACAGCCGCTATCGCAGCAGCAGCGCAACTGGATATAGCTGATGAAAAAATTGCAGCCGCAGTAGCAGCATACAGGGGAGTGAAGAGAAGATTTGAATACATCATCAAAACTGATCACCTGGTATTTGTAGATGACTATGCACATCACCCGGAAGAACTGAGAGCATTGATAACTGGTGCAAAGAATTTGTACAGTGATAAAAAATGTGTGGTGGTTTTTCAGCCGCATTTATTCAGCAGGACAAAAGATCATGCAGATGGATTTGCCGAAGTGCTGGACATAGCGGATGAAGTGATATTGTTACCGATCTATCCTGCAAGGGAATTACCGATGGAAGGCGTAACAAGTGAAATGATCCTGGAAAGAATGCACAACGAAAATAAAATGGTTTTGAACAAAGAAGACTTATTGAAACATATCAGCCAGGAACAAACAGCACATGTGGAAGAAGGATACAACGGAACATTATTTATAACAGCAGGCGCAGGAGACATTGATACATTAGTAGAACCGATAAAGCAAATACTTGAAAAGTAAATTGAAAAATAAACGGTTTAAAATTTAAACTGGTAAAAATCCCCCTTTAGGGGATAGGGGCATGGCAAAAAGAAAAACGATACTAAAATATATCCTCACCACATTGTGGTGCTGCATCGGTGCAACTGTTATCGTAATACTGGTAGCCGCCGTAAGAAAGGAAGACAAACAAAAATGCAAAGGCGTATTTATTACGATCAATGGCGTAAGTAATAATTTCTTTGTAGACAAGCAGGATATCATGCATGCCATTAATGAATACATTGATGGTTCACCAGTGGGCAAGCCGGTAAGTATTTTAAATTTAAGAGCGCTGGAAAACGACCTGCAAAAAAACATCTGGGTTAAAAAAGCACAACTGTTCTTTGACAACAATACCAAACTGCAGGTAATCATTACCGAGAGGGAACCGGTAGCAAGAGTATTCAGTACAACTGGCACTACTTTTTATATCGACAGCAGTATTACCATGCTGCCACTGAGTGATAAATTTTCTGCACGGCTGCCGGTGTTTACCGGTTTTCCTTCAGATAAAATGGTGCTGAGAAGAATTGATAGTGCTTTGCTGAGAATGGTGTACCAGGTGAGTATGGCCATCCAACAGGATTCTTTTTTAATGGCGATGATAGACCAGGTGGATATTACGCCGCAAAGAAATTTTGAAATGATGCCGAAGATTGGTAGCACCATTATTGCATTGGGCGATGGAAAAGATGCGACAGAAAAATTTGAGAAGCTAAAAATGTTTTATAAAGAAGTGATCGCAAAAGCAGGGTGGAATAAATACAGTTTGGTGGATGTGCAATACAAAGGACAAATAGTTGCCAAGCGAAAAGACCGGAAAGAGATAATCGCTGATTCAATGAAAACATTGCAAGTGATGCAGATCATTGCAGCGAATGCAGAACGAATGGCCAATGATTCGATAATGGCAATGATACAGGATAATGACCGCAACAGCACAGATGTAAGCATCATTGAACAATCGGTACAGCGGGATGATGAAGCAACAGAAGGGGATGAAGAAAATGTTCCCATCCTGAAACCACAGGGAATACCGGTAACGGATAACCCACTGGATAAGCCTGCACCAAAAAAAGTAGCGCCAACGGCCAAAGAGAAAAAAGCAGCACTGGTAAAAGCACCAGCTGCGGCAACAAAAAAACCAGCAGTAGTAAAACCTGTTGCACCAAAACTAATAAATAAAACAACTGATAATAAACCAAAACCAGCAACACAAAAACCGAAAGCGGTAATGCCTGCGAAGAACGATTATTAGGTTTAGGAATTTGGAAAGTTTAGAAGGTTTAGAATGGAGTGTCTATAGTATGAGCTGGCTAAAATTGTACTGTAGCCCGAAGGGCTAAAATTTGAATAACCCGGGATGAAATCCGGGGTGACAAATGTAAATTGAAAACCAACCCTGAAGGGGTTGAAGTATAAATTTTTAAGTGAGCAAAGTTTTTTGAAAGATGAATCAAAATTAGAAGTTTATAAAGATGCCATTATATATTAGGATGAAAGGATTGCGACGCAACGATGATGCTATAAAAAACTGAAGCTGGTATCAAAATAATTTGAACTGATAAAACAATATAACAATCAAACAATTCAACAATAAAAACACACAACAATAATTTTCTCTTACTCCCCTTTAGGGGATGGGGGCACACACACACAAACACACACATCTATGTCTAACGAACAAACAACCACAAACGACAACGGTGCAGTCAACAACAATCCCGTTATTGTAGGCCTTGATATAGGTACTACAAAAATTGCGGCAATTGCAGGTCGCAAAAATGAATATGGCAAGCTGGAAATTTTGGGCTTTGGCCGTGCCAACAGTAATGGCGTACAGCATGGTATGGTATTGAACATTGACCAGACCATCAAAGCCATTCAAACAGCATTGGAAAATTGCTATGCAAGCAACCCCAATCTTTTATTAAAAGAAGTATATGTAGGCATTGCAGGCCAGCATATCAAGAGCCTTCAAACCCGTGGTGATATTGTACGCCAGGATAATGAAGAAGAAATTACACAGGAAGAAATTGACCGCCTCATTGCGGATCAGTACCGCACCTACATTCCTGCAGGCGACCAGATCATTGATGTGATTCCACAGGAATTTACGGTGGATAATTTTCAAAACATCCCAAACCCCATTGGCTATAGTGGTGTAAAAGTGGGCGCTAATTTTCACATCATCACTGGTGATAAAAATGCCATCCGGAACATCAACCGCAGTGTGGAAAAATCAGGATTGCATACACAGGATTTAGTATTGCAGCCATTGGCTTCTGCTGCTGCTGTAATGTGCGACCAGGATCTGGAAGCTGGCGTAGCCATTGTAGATATCGGTGGTGGTACTACTGACCTGGCAGTTTTTTATGAAGGCATTTTAAAACACACTGCAGTAATTCCTTTCGGTGGTGAAAATATTACCAACGATATCAAGAATGGTTTGGGTGTGTTGAAAACACAGGCAGAGCAAATGAAAGTACAGTTCGGAAGTGCATTGAGTGATGAAGCAAAAGCAAATGCCTTCATTACCATACCGGGCTTGCGTGGTATGCCGCCAAAAGAGATCAGCGTAAAAAATCTTGCCGGCATTATACAGGCACGTATGAGTGAGATCATGGATTTTGTGACCTACCATTTAAAGCAGGTTGGTTTAGATACCCGTTTATTAAATGGCGGTGTGATATTGACCGGTGGTGGATCTCAATTAAAACACCTGATACAGTTAACAGAATATGTAACAGGATTGAATGCAAGGATCGGTTATCCAAATGAACATTTGGCAAGCGGCCACATTGATGAACTCACCAAACCTATGTACAGCACCTGTATCGGTTTGATATTAAAAGGATACAACGATTACGAAAACAAGAACAAACAATTTGAAGAAAACTTCCGCAAAGTGCAGGTGCCTAAATCACTGCAGCAACCAGCAACACCGGAAGTACTGGCGGAAGAAGAAATGGAAACCGTGATGATGGAAGAAACCAATGTGTCAAAAGCGAAAGAACGCAAGTCGCTGAAAACATTTATGGACTCTTTCAAAAACGGGTTGATCGATCTGTTTAAAGAAGAAGGGGATTCGCATTTATAGAAGCCCCTCCTAACCTCCCTGGAAGGGGAGGAACAAGACAGCAGTTCAATTTTTTTAGTTCTTATATTTTATACAACCATTAAATTAAATAAGCCTGGCGTTTATATGTTTTCACGGGATGCATAAACGTACAGGATTATTAAACTGGAGGTTCTTAAAGTCTCCCCCACCGGGGGAGATTTAGAGGGGGCCGCTTTTTTAAACTATATAATTATGATACATTTTGATTTGCCTAAAGAGCAATCCTCCATCATCAAAGTGATAGGTGTGGGCGGTGGTGGAAGCAATGCAGTAAACCACATGTTCTCACAAAACATCGAAGGCGTAAACTTCATTATCTGTAATACAGATGCTCAGTCTTTAACGCAAAGTAAAGTGCCTAACAAAATACAACTGGGGCCACACCTAACGCAGGGCCTTGGTGCAGGAGCCAACCCTGCTATTGGCAGGCAGGCAACAGAAGAGAGCCTGGAAGAAATTAAACGCATACTGGAAGTGAATACCAAGATGGCATTCATCACTGCAGGTATGGGCGGTGGTACCGGTACCGGTGGTGCACCCATCCTGGCAAAAATTTGTAAAGACCTTGGCATACTCACGGTGGGTATTGTTACCACGCCATTTGCTTATGAAGGAAAAAAGCGTTTGGCGCAGGCAGAAGAAGGCATTGGTCTTTTAAAGGATCATGTAGATACTTTGCTGGTGATCAGCAATGATAAATTGCGTCACCAGTTTGGTAATTTAAAAATGAAAGAAGCATTTGCCAAAGCAGATAATGTATTGGCCACTGCAGCTAAGTGTATCACCGATGTGATCAACAGCACCGGCCAGATCAACGTGGATTTTGCGGATGTATGCACCGTGATGAAGAGTGGTGGGGTAGCCATACTCGGTAGTGCCAGTGCAGAAGGAGAGAACAGGGCACAAATGGCCATTGAAGATGCACTCAACTCACCATTGTTGAACGATAATGATATCCGTGGCGCTAAATGGATATTGATCAATATCAATTCTGCAGAAGGTGAACATGAGTTTACCATGGATGAGGTGGAAGTGATACAAAGCTTCCTGCTGAGCCAGGCTGGCGAAGGCAGTGATGTGATCATGGGATTGGGTTATGACAATACCCTGGGAGCAGAGATTTCCATTACACTCATTGCAACTGGTTTTGAATACAAAGATCCGTTTGCAAAAACCATTCATCAGCCAAAAGAAGAAACGCAGAAAGATAAAATTGTAATGACATTGGATATGCCGGAGCCTATTAGAGAATCCATCAAAGTGCAGCAGCCAACACTGCAGTTTGAAGTAGCTCCGGAGCCAGCGGTAGTTTCGATGCCAGCACCAGCCGAACCTGAGAAAATGGTGAACACTTTATTAATACCCCAACCAAATGAAACAACAACCCCCAACCCAAGCGAACAATCTGTAGAAATGAAGGCATTGATACCGGAAAAGCCTGCCGTGGATATTCAGGCGGCTACTCCGGTATTTTTTGAAATCTCTTCAGTGGCTGACCAGGCACCGGTGATTCTTTTCGACATTCCCGAAACACCCAAGCCTGCTGTAAAAGCACCACCCACTGATCAACATAACATTGCTGAAAAGCAACAAGCAGCTAGCACCCCTGTTTCGTCGACAGGTGTTTACCTGGCCAAGCCCCAGAACATTTATGTTCAGGAGCTGAAGCCAACCCCAGAATCCAATACTACTGACGAGCTACCCCTTTTGCAGAGTACAGTGCAGGCCGACGAACCGGTATTTGAAATGCAACTGGTGGTAAAAGAATCCCATCAGGCGGCGGAGGAAAAACCTATTGTACATCAGCAAACTTATCAGCCTCTTTCAATGTCCAACGTTGAGGATCCTGCACTGCAGGACGAAACGGAGGAATTAAGGCGCCGGGCTAACGATCGGATTGCAAAACTGCGTAATCTGTCATTCAACATTAACGCAGCCGATCCTAACAATGAGTTTGAAGCAGTACCGGCATACCTTCGCCGCAATATGGAATTGCACAATTCCATAGCCGACGTAGAAAGCTTTTACAGCAAGTACACCGTAAAGAGCGACGAAAATAACCAAGCTGAAATCAGCACCATCAACACTTTTTTAGACGGTAAAAAACCGGATTAAATATTAGTTGTCAGTCTGAGCTTGTCGAAGACGACGAACCTTTGTTTGTTTTACAAATAGTGTGTGTAAAGCCCCTTACCAAAAGTAGGGGGCTTGTGTTTTGCACCCCGCTGAAGCAAGCTGTCATTCCGAGGTACGAGGAATCTGCCTGGATAATGATCAAATGCTGAATTATAATTTTGTTGTAACCAGCGGTATATTTTCATGTCATCATCGTTGTGTCCTCACTTGTACTGGTTGCCGTTAGGGAGCTTTTATTGAAGAGGAGATGGTGTTTTATTTTTAATAGAAAAGTGATTAGTATATTACAAGTGTGTAAAATTATTTGTTTCTTTTATTGTTGATTGTAAAAAATAAAATTTGATCAAATAGATAACCAAATGGTTTAAGTAACATATTTTTAACGCAGGTAATTACATCTCAACTTGACAATCGTGTCATTTCGAAAATGCCAATTACAAAAAAACTCTAATCATAATATAAAATATAACATAATGGTAAAACCTCTTTTAATCTTCATAATCTTTGCTATTCCATTTACTTCATTTGCACAAAATATTGGTATTGGCACCTCAACTCCAAATGCATCTTCACTTTTGGAAATTAAATCAACAACTCAAGGGTTTCTTATTCCAAGAATGACTCAAGAACAAAGAGATGCTATTGTTTCGCCAGCACAAGGACTGATGATTTATCAAACTGATTCTATCCAAGGATTTTATTATTATAATGGATTACAATGGAACTCTACTATTACCCAAAGGAATCTGATTTTATTAAGAAAGTATGTATTTAGTCCAACAAGCGTAAATGAAATTTGGATGGCTAATATAGATGGGACTGATCTTCATCAAGTATTGGTGACTTTGCCATCAGGTATAGCTTTGGGAAACGAATTCAGATTAACCCCAAATGGAGACAAAATAATTTTTGAAGCTAGCGGCAATAACATAAGCTATATTTATTCTTGTAATTTAAATGGTTCTAATGTGATAAAACTCATTGAATATCCATTGGCTTACGGATCATTAATTTTAAGTGGAGTATTTTAAACTGCTTTCTTAATAGGCGAGTCTGGTCTATGCCGTTGTTGGTAGTAGCCCGAAGCCCACCGGTCGACCGTTGTTGTGTATGAAGCGTGGGCAAGCAGCAGAGCGTACCAACAACCATGAACAACGCTTCACCTGTTGGTGAAAATACACAACAGCGGCGTTCATGTTAGCAAATAGTATTAAATTCACAACACCAACAAAGGCACAAAATACTTGTCTCTTTAAAACGTGAAAACACTCTACTCTTTTTCAGTAGTATTTCGGTAGATTTTGGAGGATAAAATAACAATATGAAATGTATCTACAAGGGGATAAAAAATGGAAGGCTAAAGGCATGTAATAAGGAATGTACATATAAGTATTGTTTTGCTCATTGGAAACTACTACATGGTAAACAGATTAAAAAATTTACTATAGTCGGCACAATTATAGGGTTATTATTTTTAGGATACGATAGAATTGAAACCATTAAAAAAGTATTTCAAAGCAATCATGAGGAGTTTATCGAAAAGAATTATATTCCAGGATTCATTTATAGCCCTTCTGCTGACAATCAAATCCATATTAGTTCAGGAGGAGCTATAAATTTTACCGCCCCAATAACAAATAACTCTATCAATATCGACAAGCAGTTAATGCTTGGCTGTACTAATTCAACTGGCTCAAATGATTTACGTAAAGAACATTCCTTTTCAATTAAAGTGGAGAATGGTGTTTTATTAATGTCTTTTATAATAAAAGATTTAAAAACCGAAAAGATAATAGGGAAGATGTACGATAATCATTGGCTTATAAAAAATGACATAACTGATTATAGTGGGGATGATCATAAATCTTTTGAGATAATTGATAATTATGGATACCCTGTATTTTCTCTATGGGTTGACAGTAGTAATACTGTACAATATAGAGGTTACTTTATTGGTGATTTATGCGTTTACTTTAGCGATGGAAATGCGATTGAGTTTGTATATAAAGGAGAACCAAACTACATGCAAAAATGTATTGAACATGCAGGTAAACTTAAACCTCATTTCGTAAAAATAAACCAATAGGCCAAAATACAACCTTCCTTCCAGGCGAGTCTGGCCTTAGCTCCTATTGGTGCAAGCGTCCGCTTGTGCCTTATACGCTCAGCTAATCAGCATCCAGCCAGCTTAATCATACCATCATTTTTTGCATATCCTTTTGCACTGCTGTAAACCCATTGTTCCGGTTCATATACAAAACCAATTACCACAGGATTTTGATGGATGTACCAAACAATCTCTTCATACATTTTTTGAGTTACAATTTCTATTGGTTTGTTGTGTTGTTGCTCCCGAACGCTTTCGGGACCAGTCATTGTTATTGCTGTTTTTCTTACCTGCCCGTTCAAACATCCACAGCATCCATTCACGCCTGCTTTCCTGCGGATGCTCCTTTATTAATTTTTTTAATTGGGTGGATGTATAACTTTTCATATCCCTTACAATATCTTCCAATGGTTTATCATGGCTGCTGATGATCATGTGTACATGGCTTGGCATAATGCACTAGGCATATATCTCCAATCCTTTCTTTTCCTGGCAATGCTGCCATGATTTTACGAGTTCGTCTTTGTATTCATTTCTTGTAAATACATCTATCCAGTTAACAGTGGCAAAGCTGATGAAATAACATTTCTGGCTGTCCCAAAATTTATATTTACGACTCATGATTTAAAACTACTAAAAATTTCTTCTTTATAAATAGCAGTATTGCAGATAGCTGAATTTAAATAATGCAGGAGTGGCTGTATTTAATGCATAGCTCTTTTTGACGGCGGCACAAGCGGACGCTTGCGCCAATAGAGGGCTGACGTTACTGCCCTTGTGTATGTTCCGTTATCTACCCGAAGGCCCGCTACAGCACCCGTGAACGCCGCCGCCTGATTTCCAACCAGCGGCATATTCCCGTAGGCTCTCTGCATATATTTTTCTTTTCGAAGTTTTCTTATAAATATGCTTCCGAGGTCGGTGTCCTCACCGACCGAACATGAATCGGACGTTGAATGAAAAACAAATCGGCAACTTAAAAATTTTAAAAAGTAATTCTTTCTACGCAGGCGAGTCTGGCCTTTCTTCACTGGCGAGCCTGGCCTTAGCCTACCCACCGTAGTTGAATCGATTATGCCTCGTAGGTTAGATAAATGTTTTAGCTTAAATTCATCTTTATAAAATATAGAACAATCACCATTGTTGCCACACAGCTTCTAAACATTATCAATCAACTAAAACAAAATCATATGAAAAATGCCTTCTTGTTTTTTATTTCAATCATGCTTGTTTCATCATCCATTGCTCAGTTAACAAACACAAGATGGAAAACAACACTGCGGATCAATAGTGACGATATCAATTCCATTATTGACTTTAGAAAAGATACCGTGTTATTATACACGGTTGCAGACAGTATCATGATAGAAAGGATGACTTATACAAAGGATGACAGTTCTTTTACATTGCTAAAAATTGACGGACAAAGCGATTGTAACAATAACCCCGGACAATATGGTTTTGCTATAAAAGGAGATAGCTTAACAATGACGCTAATAAAGGACGACTGTTATGAAAGATATAATGTAATTGAAAATACAGTATGGTCCAGGTGGAAAGACTATCCGGGTATTCAGGTAGCTGATGCGATCTTACAGCAATATACCGGGGTATATGGCGTGGACCAGGCACACCCCATTACCATTACCCTTGAAAATGGAGTGTTGTATGCGGAAGGCCCAAATAACAATTTACCAAAATCAGCTTTTATCCCGTTAACAGAATCCACATTCCTGTTAAGAGTAGCGGGTGTTAAGATGGACTTTATAAAAGATGCCAATGGAAAAATGATCAAAATTATTTCTCACGAGGCGAAGGATTACGAGTTAACAAAATTAAAGTGATGAGTATGCTTATTCTTCATTGAATGAAAAAGCGAATGGGCACTTAAAATTTTTCAAAAATAATTTAAATGCAGGCTTTGGCCGGTAACACTATTTAATTTGAAATCACCACATTCCAAAATATTTGTAACAAATCTTCCTCTTCACCGTATCACAAAAAATTTTTTAAAAAAAACTTATGCAGGGTTCTTTACAAAAAATTGGCGGCATTGCTGCAGTATTTCAAGCCCTGGCATACATTGCAGGTTTTACAGTATTAATTTTTTTACTAACACCAGAACATGCGGATACATTAAGTGATACTGAAAAATTACGGTTCCTTTTAGATAACAGGATACTTTTTCAAACCTGGATTTTAATTATCTATGTGCTGTTCGGAGTTGCTTTAGTGGTGTTGGTAATTGCACTTAATGAACGGTTAAAAAATCATTCATCAGCCATTTTACAAACTGCCACTGTCTTTGGATTTATATGGGCAGCAATGGTAATTGCCAGTGGTATGATAGCAAACGTTGGATTGGATACCGTTGCTAAAATTTTCACTAAAGATCAGGAACAAGCTACCACGATATGGTTCTCCATCGAGGCAGTACATAACGGTATTGGTGGTGGAGTTGAAATAGTAGGTGGTGTCTGGGTATTATTAATAAGTTGGGTTGCCTTGAAATATAAAGCATTGCCCAGGTGGCTAAATTATATTGGATTAATCGTTGGGGTTGCAGGCATTTTGTCTGTAGTTCCAGGTTTTAGTGCAGTAGGCACTTTCTTTGGGTTAGTGCAGATTGTTTGGTTTGCTTGGATGGGTGCTTTCTTGCTGCGAAATCAGCAACCATAGATCCGTTCTTTCACAAAAGATTTTCTTATCAGAACAAGTATTTCTTCGGAAGTCAAGTCTGGTTAAAAGGATAAAAATGATTTTTTGCCTTGGTTGGTAGCATTAAAAACTCTCAGCTATTCCTCTCCGCCGGGGTTGAGTCTTCCCACCAACTCCCGAAGCTGTAACCATTTTGGTATTACAATTTTGATTACTCTAAGAAGCTGTTTGAGTTAATTAAATTTTTTACCCATTAAGTTAAGCATTGCTATATAAACAAAACTAATAGCAGACTCTTTAGTTCTTTCGTAATCCA
>JAYWII010000125.1:0-90739 GCA_043788995.1 Chitinophagaceae bacterium
ATAACTGTTTAGCTTAAAAAATAAATTATAGAATAGAGGTTAACGATAAAAAAATTATTCAACCGATGCAGCGTATTCTCATCATTGAAGTGAGTGACACAACGATTTTGAACAAAGATTAAATGCAGGTAATAAAAAAATAAAAATGAAAAATTTTATTTCTGTTCATGATGTAAATGATATTAATGCATTGGTGGCAAAAGCACTTGCATACAAAGCAAATCCATTTGCAGATAAAACATTAGGTGCAGGCAAACGTGTTGGCTTGATATTTTTAAACCCTTCATTACGTACAAGGTTAAGTACTCAGGTAGCTGCAGCTAATCTGGGATTAGAAGCAATTGTATTTAATGTTGATAAGGAAGGCTGGGCAATGGAATTTGAGGATGGTGCGATTATGAGCGGACATACGGTGGAGCATGTAAAAGATGCAGCACCTATATTGGGAAATTATTTCGATATACTTTGTATCCGTGCATTTCCTGCTTTACAAAATAAAAGTGATGATTACAGCGAACAGGTGATGAATGCATTTATGCAGTATGCCGGTGTGCCGATTGTAAGTTTAGAAAGTGCAACCTTGCATCCGCTCCAATCCCTTACAGATATAATGACGATCCAGGAACAACGGATCAAGAACCCCCTTTTGGGGGGCAGGGGGGCCAAGATTGTTTTAACATGGGCTCCACACATCAAGCCATTGCCGCAATGTGTACCCAACTCTACTGCACAATGGCTCAATGCCTGGGGGGAGGCAGATTTTGTGATCACCCATCCGGAAGATTATGAACTGGATGAACAGTTTACAAAGGGTGCCACCATTACACATAACCAGGCTGATGCTTTAAAAGATGCTGATTTTGTGTACGTAAAAAACTGGAGCACATTTACCGATTACGGAAGAATATATACCAACGATCCATCTTGGATGCTGACGACTGATAAATTAAAACTCACCAATAATGCCAAGGTGATGCATTGTCTTCCGGTAAGAAGAAATGTGGAACTGAGCGATGAAGTATTGGACAGTGCAAATAGTATTGTAACACAGCAGGCATCTAACAGGGTATGGGCTGCACAGGCGGTGTTAAGTGAAATATTAAAGCGGAACTAATGGAAAAAGTTTTCGTAATCAAGATCGGTGGGAACGTAATTGATGATGACGCTGCGTTACAAACTTTTCTAAAGGACTTCGCAAATGCAGATGCAAAAAAAATCTTGGTACACGGCGGGGGAAAGATCGCCACAAAAATTGGAGATCAACTCGGTATCGAATCAAAATACATTAACGGCAGAAGAATTACAGATGAGGCAACCATAGATGTAGTTACAATGGTGTATGGTGGTTTAGTGAATAAGAAAATTGTGGCACAATTGCAGTCGCTGTCTTGCAATGCAATTGGATTGACAGGCGCTGATGCAAATATTATTCCTGCCACAAAAAGACCGGTAAAAGATATTGATTATGGGTTTGCAGGGGATGTGAAAGCAGGTGATATCAATGCAGGTATATTGAATGTTTTATTGCAACAAAATATCACTCCCATTATTGCACCACTTACACATGATGGCAATGGCCAGATATTGAATACGAATGCAGATACCATCGCTTCATCACTGGCGGTAGCTTTATCTAAACTGTATGATGTAAGGCTGATCTATTGTTTTGAAAAGAAAGGAATTTTGACGGATGTGGAAGACGATAATTCTGTTATTAATTTGATCACCAAAGAAAAATACAGCCAACTGCTGGAAGAGAAAAAGTTATTCGACGGCATTTTACCAAAGATTGATAATGCTTTTACCGCAATTGATAATGGTGTAAATGAAGTACTGATTGGCCATGCTGACGACCTGTTGCAAAATTTAACTGCTAATATAAAAGGAACCTTAATAAAATGACCTTCGATAAAAAAATATATACTGATGCCGTTGACCTGCTGAAGCAGTTAATATCAACACCATCTTTTTCCAAAGAGGAAAACGATACTGCTGAAATACTGATGAATTTTTTTGAACAACGTGGTGTGCCATGGTCAAGAGTAGGCAACAACGTGTATGCAAAGAACAAAACGTATGATGCTTCCAAACCATCTGTGTTGCTGAACTCACATCATGATACTGTAAAGCCCAATAAGGGTTACACACTCGATCCCTTTACACCTGTTGTAAAAGACGGGAAATTATTTGGCCTGGGTAGTAATGATGCAGGCGGTTGCCTGGTTTCATTAATAGCAACTTTTCTTCATTTTTATAATATTGAAGATGCAAAACACAATGTGGTATTTGCTGCCAGTGCAGAAGAAGAGATCAGCGGTGTAAACGGAATAGAACTGGTACTGCCTTACCTGGGACAAATTAATTACGGAATTGTTGGCGAACCCACCAAGCTTGAAATGGCAGTGGCTGAACGTGGGTTGATGGTGATTGATTGTACTGCACAGGGGAGAGCAGGGCATGCCGCCAGGAATGAAGGTGAAAATGCTTTGTATAAAGCAGTGGATGATATCAACTGGATAAGAAATAAAAAATTTGATAAGGTGAGTGAGCTGCTCGGAGAATCCCGGCTCTCCGTTACTGTTATTGAAACAGAAAATAAACAGCATAACGTAGTGCCATCACAATGTAAGTTTGTGATTGATGTAAGGGTAAATGAACTGTATACATTTGAAGAAATACTGGCAGATTTAAAATCAAATTTAAAAAGTGATTTCAAACCCCGGACAACCAGGATGAAATCCACTTCCATTCCACTGGATCATTTGCTGGTAAAGGCCGGAACAAATTTGGGCAGGGGGTATTATGGTTCACCCACCACATCAGACAAGGCATTGATGCCATTCCCAACATTAAAGATGGGCCCCGGCGACAGCGCAAGAAGTCATACTGCGGATGAATATATTTATCTTTCAGAAATAAAGGAGGGCATTGGTACATATATTAAACTGGTAGAACAAATTCTATGAGTTGTAAGTACTAAGTAATAAGTTGTAAGTATGCAAAATTATAAGGACTTAAAGGTTTGGGAAAAAGCTCATCATTTTACAGTTGAAGTGTACCGGATAACTAAACCTTTTCCTAAAGAAGAGATATATGGATTAACAAGCCAATTTCGAAGGGCTGCATCTTCAATTCCAGCAAATATTGCTGAAGGGTGTGGTAAAAATACTAACAATGATTTTGCAAATTTCTTAAATATTTCGCTTGGTTCTTCAAATGAAGCAGAATACTTTATTTTACTTGCAAAAGATTTGAATTATTTATCTCTTCCGGATTACGAAACTCTAATAAAATTAATTAATGAAATAAAAGCAATGCTAATTGGTTTGATTGGGAAGGTGAGATCGTGACTTATTACTTAAAACTTATTACTTAAAACTTTATGAAGCTCTGGCAAAAAGACAAAACGGCATTAAAGGAAGTAGAAAAATTCACTGTTGGAAAAGACAGGGAGTTAGATTTATATCTTGCACCTTTTGATGTATTGGGTTCTATTGCGCATGTTACCATGCTGGAATCTGTTGGGCTGCTAACAACAGAAGAAAAATATATATTGGTAAAAGAGCTTCAAAATATTTATTCCATAGTAAAGGAAGGAACTTTGAAGAACTCCCCTTTAGGGGATGGGGGTTTTACTTTGGAAGACGGTGTTGAGGATATTCACTCACAAGTGGAATTAATGCTTACAAGAAAACTTGGTGATGCAGGAAAAAAAATACACAGTGCCCGTAGCCGTAATGACCAGGTTTTGGTAGACCTCAAGTTGTTTCTTCGCAACAGAATTGAACATTTGGTTATTAGTACAAAGCATTTATTTGATGTGCTGATCACCCAAAGTGAAAAGCACAAAGCTGATTTGTTGCCGGGATACACACACCTGCAATTAGCCATGCCTTCCTCATTCGGTTTATGGTTTGGTGCTTATGCAGAAAGTTTAGTAGATGATCTGATTACTTTGCAGGCTGCCTTTGAAGTGGTGAATAAAAATCCGTTAGGTTCTGCAGCAGGATATGGTTCTTCTTTTCCAATCAACAGAACCATGACTGCGGAATTACTGGGTTTTGAAGACCTGAATTATAACGTGGTATATGCCCAAATGGGAAGAGGTAAAACAGAAAGGATCGTTGCGTCTGCAATGGCGAATATTGCTGCTACACTTTCCAAACTCAGCATGGACGCCTGCCTCTTTCTCAACCAAAATTTTGGGTTTATCAGCTTCCCTGATGAATTGACTACCGGGAGCAGCATCATGCCGCATAAAAAAAACCCGGATGTTTTTGAACTCATTCGTTCCCACTGCAACCGCATCCAGGCCTTGCCCAACGAGATTATGCTGATGACCACCAACCTGCCATCCGGTTATCAAAGGGATCTTCAGTTATTAAAAGAACATATCATTCCGGCATTTGAAAATTTAGAGACCTGTATAGAAATGGCGGGGCTCATGCTTTCGAATATAGAAGTAAAACAAGAACTGCTGGAGGATGAAAAATATCAATTTCTGTTTAGTGTGGAAGAAGTGAATAAACTGGTATTACAAGGTGTTCCATTCAGGGATGCGTATAAAAAAATAGGAAGGGAAATTGAGCAGGGACATTTTACTTATTCCACCGCTGTTAATCATACCCACGAAGGCTCCATTGGAAATCTCTGCAATGAACAAATTACTGCCATGATGGAGAAAGTATTGCAACGTTTTAATTTTGGTAAGGTGAATAGCGCTTTGGAGCAATTATTGCATTAAATTGCTTTCTCTATTAACCACAACACATAGACACTGGTATCACGATTGCAGATATATTTCCTTTTTTGGATTCATATCTGATTACCGGGGTTATTGTTGTATTAAAAATTAAATATCTTATGGCCGATGCCATTCAAAAGAAACGTATTGCTGTGTTTGGCTCCACCGGTTCTATCGGTACACAAGCCCTGGAAGTGATCCGTGCCAATCCTGATCTGTTTGAAGCAGAAATTCTCACCGCACAAACCAATGCTGATTTGCTGATAAAACAGGCACTGGAATTCAAGCCTAACGCTGTGGTGATTGGCGACGAAACATTGTATCAAAAAGTAAAAGATGCATTATCATCTGTTGATACTAAAGTTTTTGCCGGGGAAGCTGCTTTGGAAGAAGTTGCAGACTTTGACAGTTATGATATGATGCTGGCCGGCATTGTAGGGTTTGCAGGATTGAAACCTACTTTAAAAGCAGTAGATAAAGGAAAGGCAATTGGTTTGGCCAATAAAGAAACGCTGGTAGTAGCCGGAGATATTGTAATGCAAAAGGCTTACGACAAAAGAGCCCCCATTATCCCGGTGGATAGTGAACACTCTGCTATTTTTCAGTGCCTGGTGGGAGAAGGCAGGAACAAAATTGAAAAGATCATTTTAACAGCCAGCGGCGGACCTTTTCTGGGAAAGAAACCCAATTTTTTAGTAAATGTAAAAAGGGACCATGCCTTGCAGCATCCCAATTGGAACATGGGTGCAAAGATCAGTATTGACTCTGCAACATTGATGAATAAAGGTTTGGAAATGATTGAAGCAAAGTGGCTGTTTAATCTTAAACCAGAACAGATACAGGTGGTGGTGCATCCTCAGAGTATTGTTCATAGTATAGTGCAGTTTGAGGATGGCAGTATGAAAGCCCAGATGGGATTACCAGATATGAAACTTCCCATTCAATATGCCATGGCTTTTCCACAAAGGGTAAAAAATGATTTTCCAAGACTGGACTTTAGAAAATATCCTTCTCTCAATTTTGAAGAACCAGATGTTAAAACATTCAGAAATTTATCATTGGCTACAGATGCATTGTATAAAGGCGGTAACATGCCCTGCATTTTAAATGCAGCAAATGAAATCGCTGTATGGGCCTTTCTCCGCAACCGTATTGGCTTCCTTGATATAACCGCGGTAGTGGAAAAAGCCATGCAGCACACCAGTTTTATTGAGCATCCAACGCTTGAACAATATTTTGAAAGCGATGGTGAAGCCCGTAATTTTGCGGCTTCTTTAATAAAGATGTAACCCCCATCCCCTAAAGGGGGGATAAATGGGATGCGTTTATTATCACAAATATTTTATACACTTTAAATAACTCCCCTTTAGGGGATGGGGGAATTCCCCCAATGGAGAAGCGGCAAATATGATCTTATTAGCAATTAACTGGGGAAATGTGTGGATGCAGGTCTTTTACCTGATCCTTTCTTTATCTATATTGGTGGTGCTCCATGAATTTGGACACTACATTACTGCCAAATGGTTTGGATGCAGGGTTGAAAAATTTTATCTCTTCTTCAATCCCTGGTTTTCATTGGTAAAAAAGAAAGTAGGTGAAACAGAGTACGGAATTGGATGGCTTCCCTTAGGTGGCTATGTAAAAATTTCCGGGATGATCGATGAGAGCATGGACAAGGAAGCCATGAAATTGCCACCAAAAGATTATGAGTTCAGAAGCAAGCCGGCCTGGCAGCGGTTGATCATTATGCTGGGAGGTATCATTGTAAATGTACTGCTGGCATTTATTATTTATGCAATGGTATTATTTATCTGGGGCGAAACCAAAGTGCCCAATGCATCTGTAAAGAATGGGATATGGGTGCAGGATAGTGTGCTGATGAAAGCAGGATTTAAAAATGGAGATAAAGTAACTGCAGTGGATGGTAACCCCATCGTTTATTTTGATGATATACAGGCTAAATTATTATTGAGTAAGAATGTTACTTTAGAGAGAGGGGGGCAGGCATTGAATATTGCAATGGATGAAAATTTCATTGAACAGTTAATTGAAAGTAAAAAGAAGACAGGAAGTTTATTGATGCAAAGATTGCCAGCAGTGGTTGGTTCTTATGATCCGAAAGATAGTTCTAACGGTAAAAAGGCTGGGTTGCAGGAAATGGATAAGATCACTGCAATTGATTCCATCCCCGTTAATTTCTACGATGATATGACAGCCATTCTCTCTAAGAAAAAAAATCAACAGGTGAACCTTTCCATAGAACGCAAGGGTGAAAATATTAGTAAGCAGGCGGCTGTAAATGAAGATGGTAAAATTGGTATTCCTATTTTATCTATGACACAATACGATAGCCTTGGTGTATTTAAACTGGATACAAAAAAGTATGGTTTCTTTGAAGCCATTCCTGCCGGTGTTTCTATGGCAATGGGTAAATTAAAATTCTATATTGATCAGTTCAGGTTGATTTTAAATCCTAAAACAGGAGCTTATAAAGGTCTTGGTGGCTTTAAAGCAATTGGTTCTATTTTTCCTACACATTGGGGAGAGTGGGAAACATTCTGGAGGCTTACAGGTTTCTTGTCCATTGTGCTGGCATTTATGAATTTACTGCCTATCCCTGCGTTGGATGGAGGACATGTAGTATTTACTTTGGCCGAGATGATCACTGGCAGAAAGCCAAGTGAAAAATTCTTAGAGTATGCACAGATAGTAGGTATGGTTTTATTGTTAGGCCTGATGCTTTTTGCAAACTTCAATGATTGGTTTGGGTATGGAAGGAGCAGGTAATAGTTTGAGGTTTGGTGATTTCCTATTTCACACTTAAATATATTGAAAGCCAATTTGCAATTCGCAGGTTGGCTTTTACTTTTTTAACGATAATAGTTTTGTATGAAGAAGCTTTTCTTTTTATTGTTAGTCCTCAGTAATATTATAATGGCACAGGTAAAATTGCCGGTTCCTTTAAATGTGCAACAGCTTTATGAAAAAGGCTATCGATCAATGGATGGCAGACCGGGAAGAAATTACTGGCAGAACGCAGCTGATTATACCATTGCTGTAGATTATAATCCTTTCACAAGATTGGTAAGCGGAACCGAAGAAATAACTTATATCAATAACAGTCCTGATAAACTGAACGAAATTGTTTTCAAATTGTACCCTAACCTTTATGCAAAAGGCAACATAAGGGATATGCCGGTAGATGCATCTGATCTTACGGATGGTGTAAATATTGAAAGGATTGAAGTGGAGGGTAAAGAACAAAAACTGTTAAGTATCAGTGGTACCAATATGACGTTAAGAGGAATAAGTCTTGCACCCAAACAATCAATTACACTCTCTGTAAAATTCAGTTATACGCTCAATAAGATTTCTCATATCCGTACAGGAGAAATTGAAGATGGCGCTGCATTCATTGCATATTTCTTTCCCCGTGTTGCGGTGTATGATGACCTGGATGGATGGAATTTGAATCCTTACTTGGGATCACAAGAGTTTTATAATGACTTCTGCAATTTCAATGTCTCCATTACAGTACCCACCAACTATGTGGTGTGGGCTACTGGTGATCTGCAGAATTGCAGTGAAGTGTTGACAGATAAATATTGTGAACGCCTGGCCAATTCAGAAAAGAAAAATGACGTTGTTTTTATTGTAGATGAAAATGATCTAAAGGAAGGTGGCATTACTAAAAATAACGCCGCCAACGCCTGGAAGTTCAATGCTAATAACGTGGTTGATTTTGCATTTGCCGTCAGCGATCATTATGTATGGAACTCCTCCAGTTTAGTAGTTGATAAAACCTCAGGCAGGCGAACAAGAGTGGATGCGGTATTCAATACCAAACACAAAGATTATTTTGAAGTAATTAGTATTGCAAGGGAAACAGTTGAACTGATGAGTTACCAATTTCCTAAATGGCCTTTCCCATATAATCATGAAACTGTTTTTGATGGGCTTGATCAAATGGAATACCCCATGATGGTAAATGACAACCCGGTGGAAACAAGGTTTGATGCAGTTACTTTAACAGATCATGAAATTTTCCATGCCATGTTTCCTTTTTACATGGGTACAAATGAAACCAAGTATGGCTGGATGGATGAAGGCTGGGCTACTATAGCAGAATGGTTGTTGTCTCCGTTTATTGACAGCAGTATAGTAGATGATTTTGGAATGGCCAGTTATCACAGTATTGCAGGTAAAGAAGATGATATGCCCATCACCACACTAAGTACATTACTAAAAGACGGCTCATTCGTCAGCAATTCTTATGATAAGCCTGCATTGGGTTATCTCTATATAAAAGATATGCTGGGAGATGATTTGTTTTTTAAAGCGCTTCACTTTTATATTCAGCAATGGAATGGCAAACATCCTTTACCGTTAGATTTTTTTAATTGCATGAATACTGGCAGTGGAAAAAACATGAACTGGTTTTGGAAGAAATGGTTTTATGAAACGGGTTACCCTGATCTGTCAATTGCTAAAGTATTGAATTCTAAATCAGCTAAACAGATAGTGATAGAATCAAAAGGAAGCAAACCTGTACCAATAGACGCAAATATCACTTTTGCAGATGGCTCTGTACAAAAGGTACACAGGAGTATTGCAGTGTGGGAAAAAGAAAATAAAACAGTAACATTAAAATTTAATTCATCAAAGAAAATAACAAAGATTGAATTAGGCAGTTTATATGTACCTGATGTAAATAAAAGTGATAATGTGTGGGAGCTTAAAAAAAGTGATTAATAAAGTTTGGAATTGAAAATATATTATCTTCAGCTTTTACCTTAAACCACTTTTATGAAATTTTTTTTTAGTACCCTCTTGCTTTTAGTATGCTATTCTGTTGTTTCCGCACAGGAATATGATGAAAAAACGATCACCATTGTTCCTGCTGTATTTGGAGGAGTTGGAGGGTCAACTGAATCAAGTGAAGATGGAACAGTTTTCGGCGGCGATATCAAGGCCGAATATTTTGCATCTGACTTTTACAGAATTACATTAAGCGCAGGTTATCTTCGTTACACTGCAAAAAACAATGGAGGTTCTTTATCCATTATACCAGTTTTAGTAGGCGCAAAGCGCCATTTTTCAGAGTCTTTTTATTTTGCTACAGATCTTGGAATAGGTAGTTTTAGTGATGGCGGCGGCATTGGATTTACTTATTCTGCGGGACTTGGTTTTATAGTAAAAAGTAAGGTGGATATTAGTTTGAAAATTCAGAACACCAGTAAGGATGGCTCAAATTTTTTGATTGGAGGTTTAAGGCTTGGTTACCGGTTCTAATGCTATAATTCTATTCCAATTTTTTTCATCAATATTGATGCATTTAAACTGGTACAAATTCCTTCTTTCAATTTATAATCAAAATATAATTCACCATTATTTACCTGCACATCAAAATGGTAATTGGAAATATTGGCCGGATAATCATCTTTTAATTTTGCTAACTCAACATCATGTGTTGCAATAATGCCTGCTGCCTGTTGCCTGATCAATTGTTTGGTCAGTGCCATTGCACCGGTATGCCGGTCTAAAGAGTTGGTACCTCTTAATATTTCATCTAATAGAATAAAGACCTTTTCATGATTATTTACTTTTTCAATTACTGTTTTTAGTTTTTTTAATTCAGCATAAAAGGTAGAGGTGTTTTCCTCCAGGTTATCAGCAATCCGCATGCTTGTAAGTAGTTGAACCGGTGACAGTGCAAAGCTTTTAGCACAGGTAACAGCACCCGCCATAGTGAGCACCGCATTCACACCAATGCTTCTCAGGTAAGTACTCTTGCCAGCCATATTGCTTCCCGTTACCAGCATAATGATGCCTTTGTTATTGATATCAATATAATTATTTACTCTCTTTAATTTATTGATCAGCGGATGACCAACCTCTTTCCCTTCAATAAAAAAATGTTCCTTTTTCAATTCAGGAAAACACCAATCCGGATGATTGAAATGTAATGTTGTAAAACTGCTGATGGCTTCAAAATTTCCCAACGCCTCAAACCACTGAATGATGCTGTTGTGATTTCTTCTTTTCCATTTCTCCAGTGCAATTACCTGTTGCAGATCCCATTGAAATAAAATGGCCAGTGGCACAAACACTACGGGGTTAAGCCGCCAGTCCATCCGCTGCACAATTCCTTTCAGTTTTTTCATTTCTGCAGAAGCGGTGGAATCTTGTTGTTTGTAAAATGACTGTAACTGAATCAGCAGGGGAGATATGAAATTTGTGTTTTCAATTAACCGGATCGAATCAGATAATACATCCAGTTCATCAGTCAGTTTAGAAACTTTGTCATGCATGGGCACTACTTTTTTGCTGATAAAAAAAGCAGCAATGGCAGAAGCGATCAGGAATAAATTTCTTACCGGATCACTTAACAGATCAGTTGCATTTAAAATAACAACAATAATCATAATGGCTGGCACCAGCAATTGCAGTACCATCCAAAATGGGTGATTAATAAAGCTATTTTCTTCCTGTATCCATTCCTGTAAACGCAGGTAGGTGGATTGTTCAATTTTCTTTTCTTTTCCAAACGCCTGCAATGATTGTCTCCATTCAGTTTTGCTGTGTAATTCTTTTGCAGCGGTTTGTCGTTCCAAAATAGTTTCTTCTTTTGCAGGGTAAAGCAGCCAGTTAGCAACTGCTGCGCCACCCATTGCAGAGGTGGTTCTGTTCAGGTATTGGAATAAAGATGCTTTGCCAAAAATATCCAGGTCATTTGAATACAGATGTTCATGCGGTGCATAAACGGAACCATCATCAAAATGCAGGTAGTTACCATTGATTGCTTTTATTTCATCCTTATTTATTTTAATCAATTGTTGAGTATGCTGAATGGCTTTGTTGTTATCGATATCTTTAAAAACCAATTTGATAAAAGCACTGATAAGAAGAAGGGTGCTGCCTATTACATAGAGCCATCCCCAGGGCAATAAAAAATAAATACAGCCTGCAATGCTCAGCATCACCAAAAATCTTCCCCATCCCAATTGCGATTTTTTACCGAGCAGTTTTAATATGGAGCTTTCTAATTCAGTAATGCGGTTGTTATAATATTCTTCTGGTAGCATTTTTGGTTTGTTAAATAGTTGGATGGCAAATCTACAGCAATGGAGTTTTACTGCTGTAACAAAATACTTTACCTAAATTTGCAAATTGGCACATCAGCAAATTTGCAAATGTGTCTTCTGGGGCTGACCGGTTTTGACAGCATAGTTCTTTGTAAGTGTAAGCATGTAGTGCGTTGGATAATTAGCACTTTAATCTGAATATTCAAAACTTCAAATGGCAATACTCAGTATGCCATGGCTGCTTAATCTATTAGATTAGCACCCATTAGGGCCGTTGAACGGGCTGGCCTGTTGCCAAGTTCTTCCGCCGACTCAAAACAAAAACGGGATGCTGCAATGGAATGATGTGACCACTGCTTAAGACCATTCATCTAAGGATACAGTTGGTTGGCCGGGTTCCGGCTGTTTCCCTACAATTAATAACCGGATAAACATGTAGAATGCTTATGGCGGATATGTTTGGACCAGGGTTCGAATCCCTGCAGCTCCACTAAAGTCAATACCAAATTATGCTAAAAGCCTGCAAACTCAATGTTTGCGGGCTTTTTTGTTTTTAGAGGGGTATCAAAACATACATAGAATAACAAATTTCTGGTGAGTGATCCGGTGAGTAATATCTCCCGAACCCTTTACTCACCAGAAGTGGCCTAACTTACTGTATTTCAACATGTTCACTAAATGAACATCTTGTTTTGCTTCTGCTGCAATGCTAATTTTGTTTCACCTAAATGATTAAAATCATGAAGACAAATTTTAGCATGCTTTTTTACCTGAAAAAGCAAAAAAATTACACATCAGGTTTAGCACCGGTTTACTTAAGAATTACTGTTGATGGCGAACGAGCAGAGGTAACTACCAACAGAGAATGCGAACCGGAAAAGTGGAATAGCCATTCTGGACGTGCTACCGGCACAAAGGAGAATATCAAAAGCTTAAATGCTTTCCTTGATAACCTTCAATCGGACGCTTATGAAGCACATCGGTATCTCCACGAAAATGGGAAACTGATTACAGCAGAATCCCTCAAAAACAGAATGCTGGGGAAGTCGGAAAAATCTTACATGCTTATTGAGTTGTTCAAAGATCATAACAGCAAAGTAGCAAGCTTAGTTGGTAAAGGCTTTGCACCAGCAACGCATAAACGATATGAAACTTCATTGCGGCATACACAGGCTTTTTTAAAATTCCAATTTGGAGTTGCTGATATTAATATTGAAAAGGTTGATAATGCCTTTATTACTGATTACGATTACTTTTTAAGAACTACGAATAAGTGTAATAATAATTCAACCCTTAAGTACATTAAAAATTTAGGGAAAATAATCAGGATATGTCTGTCCAATGGTTGGATTATAAAAAATCCTTTTGTAAACTATAAAGGAAAAATTAAAACTGTAAACCGGGTTTATCTCACGGAAGAAGAAGTACAGCGAATGGCTGATAAGTGTTTTGATATTGATCGGTTAAGCCAGGTTCGTGATGTATTTTTATTTTGTTGTTTTACTGGTTTGGCTTACGTAGATATTAAAAAACTAAAAATTTCTGAAATCACAAAAGGGGTAGATGGTGGTTTATGGATTTTTACAAACAGGCAGAAAACCGATACCAGGTCTGCCATTCCTTTATTGCCTACAGCAACTCAATTGATTAAGAAATATTCTAACCATCCTCTTTGTATTAATAAGGATATGCCTTTACCTGTGCCAAGTAATCAAAAGATGAATGGGTATTTAAAAGAGATAGCAGCAATCTGTGGGATAGATAAGATATTGACTTCACATATTGCCCGACACACATTTGCCACAACAATTACATTAAGCAACGGCGTACCCATTGAAACTGTTTCAAAAATGCTTGGGCATTCCTCAATAAAACAGACTCAGCATTATGCTAAAATATTGGATTTAAAAGTTAGTGCTGATATGCTTTTACTAAAGCAAAAGCTAGAGTTACGTTACGAGCAATAAAAAATATTCAATAATAAAAAACCGGCACATTTTAAAAATATAAAGATGAAAACATTGAAAAATACTTCTTCCGTAAACAATTTTGAAAGTCTGGCAACAACTATTCAACAGACTAATTCTTTTTTCCTGGATAAAGTTCAAAGGCAGGTGAATACATCTTTAACACTTCGCAATTGGATTATTGGATACTATATTGTCGAGTATGAGCAATCTGGTAAAGACAAAGCAGATTATGGATTAGGACTGTTCAAGGCAATTGCCAAAAGACTTATTAAAATGGGAGTAAAGTCGTTACAGGAACGTAACCTTTACTTATGCAGAGATTTTTACAGGGCTTACCCTCAAATTTTGCAGACACTGTCTGCAAAATCGTATTTAGTTGATTTTAAGCCATTTGCAATATTGCAGACAGTGTCTGCAATATTGCCAGAACCGAATGAGTCGGCCAATCTGAATCTATTGCTTACTAACCTCAGTTTTTCACATTTTATAGAGCTTTTAAAGGCTGATACAGACCTTAAACGCAGGTTCTATGAAGTTCATACTATTCAAAACAATTGGGGTGTAAGGGATTTAAAACGAGCCATTGAAAGCCTTTTATATGAAAGAACCGGACTTAGTACCGATAAGGAAGCTACCCTTAAAAAACATATAGTCCAAAATGATGTGAAACCTGAAGATGTATTTCGTAATACTTATTTGCTGGAGTTCTTGGGGTTGGAGGAAAAGCCTTCTTATAGTGAATCCGATCTGGAAGAAAGTATCATCACCAATCTGCAGAATTTTCTGATTGAAATGGGAAGAGGGTTCTGTTTCGAGGCCAGGCAAAAGAGAATAACGTTTGATAATAAGCATTACCGAATCGACTTAGTTTTTTATCACAGAATCTTGAAAACCCATATACTACTGGATCTCAAAATAGGTGAGTTCGACCATTCAGATTCCGGACAAATGAATGTGTACCTCAACTATTATAAAGACAACGAATTTACCAATGGCGACAATGATCCCATTGGTATTATTTTATGTTCTGGTAAAAATGAAGCATTGGTTAAATATGCCACAATGGGTTTGCCGCAGCAAGTATTTGTTTCAAAGTATTTAATCAATTTACCGACGGAAAGAGAACTAAAGAAAATAATAAATGATGCGAAGTTGAAATAAGTGAATGTAGTGGGTAAGCTATCGGCTTTCCAGTTATTTTTTAATCAATATTGTCCTGTTTGAAGCGACTCTGTTGTTTTTAGATATAAACAATTCCCTTAGGAGTTTAACTAAATCTCGGATTTAATAGTAATTTCATTGAGAAATGCCAACAGTTACCACCCCGCTATTTGTCTCTGCCAAACGTTTTGACACTGAATAACTTGACACGGATAAGATATTATTAGCAGCAATATAATGGTTTCGTATTAGGGCAGATTTTAAATTTCTGGAAATCGTGAAGTCGATCTGAGAAAAACTTTGCAAACACCTTTTCATTAGTTCAGTTACCTAGGAAAATTATTTTAAAAATTTAAAAAGAGCATGTTAGATGCGGCCTCGTGTAAATCCGCATAATAATAATATCCTAGTTTTTATTTATTCCAATATGCCTTTTTAAATTAAATTTATACAAACTATTAAAGCCTTAATGCAGCCTCAACCGCTATTTAATCAAAATGAATTAATAGACAATCAACGCCGAAAAGAACGATTGCTAAAAGTACTCCATTCAGGAGATGGAATTCTGATGGCTGGCGCAGGATGCAGTGGTTCTATATATGCTGATTGGCAGGGGTTTATAAATCTTCTCCAGGAAGAAGCCATCAAAGCGGAAAATACTTTTAAGCCAATCGACGAGTCTGTGGAAGATTTCCTAGATTTTGCCGATAGGGTTAAATCCCAAATTGGTTCTGAGCTTTATTATAATCTGATATTCCGCAGTTTCAAAGAAAAAGAAAAAACACATGAGAAATTTCATGAATCGCTATGTCGGTTGCTGCAAAAAAAGAAATTAAAAGGCATCACCACAACTAATTATGATTTCGTATTGGAATATGCAATGAACGCAATTACAAAGGAACAAATAACGCCTATATGCATTGACAACAATATGGAACAGGCGAGGGTTTTTGAATTTTTAATGTCTCTAAACAATGCTGGTAAACTAAAAGGAATTCTGCATATTCATGGGCACATCAACAGTAAGGATTCCATTATACTTTCGAAGACAGAATATGAAGCAAAATATGGTTTCAAGTTGTTGCAGCCACCTAATACGATATTTGAAGCCATTCAGCGAAATGAAATGGATGAAGCACAATTCGCAGGTCTTTTAAAAGATTATGGGCTGGTATGGACCACACACCGTAAAATAATGTGGTCACTCTTTGCAACCCGGCGACTGATCTTTATCGGTTTCAGCCTAAATGACTATTATTTTAACAAAATGCTGGAATTTGTCAGCAACGACCTGCATACCTACGGTTACGATATGCACTTTCTGGTACTTCGTATTAAGACTGTGGAAGAAAAGGAACATGCAAAAGCAAAAGCAACACTCATGAAAGAAAAGTTTGGTATTGAGACAATTTTTTACGAAGAAAATGAAAGCAATACTGGGCTTGAAAACTTCATTTTTGAAATAGAAAAACAAATGAACTTTGATGATCCTTTGCAACTTGGGATAAAAACAGAGCCACAAAAAGAGGAGGATAAAAAAGAAGATGATGATGAAGTCTTTACTCAAAAATTAATTGAAGAAAGCAAGAAGAGATGATTAACATTAATAGAGATAAACTACTGAAAGATTTGTTCGATTTTTCCAAAGCCGGCAGTGGCTTAATCGTTGGAAATCCGGGCGTTGGTAAAAGCTTTTTGCTAGACAAGCTGAAGCATACCTATCTCGATGGAAACCACGTGGCAATTATGATCCGGATAGATAATCTCGTGGATGCTAGTGATGAGGAAATTCAACAGGATCTGAATCTGGAGAGTAATTGGATAAAATCCCTTCAAAAAGTAAAGATCAAAGAAGACGTTAAAGCGCTGTTGATTTTTGATGCATTTGACGCGGCCCGAAACGACACTCTGAGAAGCAAAATATTAAAGCAGATTCAAAGAGCAAAAAGCGAACTCTCTGAAAAATGGAACATTATCGTAAGTGTTCGAACTTATGATGCCGCCAAGTCTCAAAAATTGATAGAACTATTCCCATTATCCGGAAGCTATAGTGATAATGTATATTGCCGTAAAATAGTTATCCCTTCCCTGACCGATATAGAGGTTATCACCGCAACGCAAAATAACATCGCTCTCCTCAGGTTTTTTGAAGAAGGCAAACAGGCTTTAAAATCGATTTTAAAAATCCCCTTCTTTCTCAACATTGCAGACAAAGTAATTCCAGAATCGACTGAAAAAGAGTTGCTTGATCTTAAGAAGATAGAATCGGAAACACAACTGTTAAAGATCTATTGGCAAAAGAAAATTGTTAATACAGATGATCATATCATCAAGGAGAAGATACTATTAAGCCTTACCAATATTTTAGTGAATAAGAGGTCCCTTAACTGTGCATTGAATGAATTCATACCTGCGTTTACTCCTGAACAATCCACACCTTTCGAATACCTGAGAAGCGAGAATATTATTACTGAAACACTTACCGTAGACAGAAGAATTGCCTTTTCTCATAACATCCTTTTCGACTATGCAGTTAGCATACTGTATCTTCAAAATGATATCGAACAGATACTGATTTTCATTAATGAGGAACCCTCCAGGCCATTTTTTCTTCGTCCAAGCTTTGTTTATTTCTTTGCACAGCTTTGGTTTGATGACAATGCCTCTTTTTGGAGTTTTTTCTGGCGTTTGAATAAAGAAGATGCAAAAGAAATCAAATTATTCGTGCGGCTGGTGTTGACAGGAGTTATTGCTTCAGAATATAGCAGCGTCGAAAGCCTCAACCCGATTTTTGACCATATAGATGAGACTGAAAGAAATTTAATGACTCGCAATACACTACAGTCAATTCGATTTCTCAGAAAGAAAGCTACAACACAGGACATCGCATTGTTGGAAAAGTTATCTAAAAATCTGGCTCCCTTGTTCCTTTGGGATTTTGCTTTTCTCCTGGACAGAGCCATAAATGATGAAGATAAAAAAGAGGAACAACTCCCAGCTCTCGGCAAGGCGGCAAGGAATTTTCTGTCCTACGCCCTTGAAGGCCGCAAAAAAGATTTGAACCAATCTATAGATCGACTGGCGGCCACCCGTGGCGTGGAATTGGTTTGCAAGACCTATAGCACAGACCAGGAAAATTCCAGAGAATTGCTTCGGTTATTATTCCCCATGTTAGAGGAACCTGATTTTGAAATATATTATTTCCTTAACCTTTCAGAATACATCAGTGCGATTCTTGCATATGATCCTGCATTTGTAGAGGAAGTGTATAGAGAAATATTTTCGCACACTGAATCCAGCACAGCTCAGACATCCATGGGTAGCGGAGTTACCATGAACTTGCGAAGCAATCGTAAACAGGATTTTGAATTGTGTTATTTCAGGCTCATAGAATTTTTCAATACATTCATTTCACAGGCTCCAAGGCATGCTATACCCGTGGGGCTCGAAGTTGTCAATAATTATATCATTAGCAATCGCAGTGACCGGTACATGAAGCTTGGGGAAGAGCAACCTTTTGAACTTCATGGGGCCAAGCGTTTATTTTTAACAGATTTATCTTCTATCTGGGCATCAAACGGCATGAATTATGACAAGCCTGCAACTATTGCCAGTAAAATTGCCGAGTTTATCGAAAACTGCTATGCATCAAATAAAGATATTAAACTCCATCTTGATGACTATTTGAATTTCGCCAAAGTTGGATATACTTGGAAAGTGCTTATTGGGCTCGGAACAAGAGTGATCAGTCGCTATGCAGAATATTTTTTTGAATTCTGCATTACTGAAATATTTCTTACTTCTACCGACACTCGCTACGATATAGGACAGCTGATCGAAGCAGGAGCCACCCATTTCACTGCGGATCAAATAAAGCTTATCGAAGAAAAAATTCACGCTGTCGCAGACGGTATGGAGAACAGGGACATCGAATTTTTTAAAAGAAGATATCTGTCAAGATTACCGGAGGAAAAACTAACAATGCAGGCTTCGAAGGACCTGCTTAAAAAATCAGGCGCCGTAGAAAATGAAAAGCCCTGGCAGTCTACTACCAGTGTCACCTCCTATACCACCAGGATGCATCTGGAAGAGTTGGGTGTTGATCTTAATGATACCGCTAATAATTCTGTATTGGAAGAAGCAGAAAAACTGAAAGAATTCAACCAAACATGGATGAATGCCACACCTTCAAAGGAACAATGGGAAGATGATTTTAAAAAAGCCGCCCAACTCTTTTCGAAAGCTACGACTCCGGGCATTGTATTGAACGATCATCTTCTGTATAGTATCCTAAGCGAAGTCGCCCATACCTATGCTATCATTAGCCGCAATATTAACGAACTGGACGATAAAGAGTTTGAAACATTAAAAGCCGCAATTTTTTACTGTTATAATTATACGGCTTCTGATGATGAAAATATTAACGAAGATGCAAGCCCGGCAAGTGGCTATGCCCCTACACCAAAAAATATTGCCGTGGAAGCATTGGCACCGATAGTGTCCAGGGAAGATTCTACTGAAAATCTGGATCTTTTAACGGCAGCTGTAAAAAGCAAAAATGCAGTAATAAGGTTTAACGCCGTTAAACATTGCCGGTTGATTAAAGAAAAACAACCTTTATATTTTAATAGCCTGATGTTTAAAGGCCTGGCTCAGGAAACAGATGCATTTGTGGCGGCGACCATATTTGACAATATCCCCTCGCAGCCTTATGATGAACAGCAAACTAATAAATTACTTGAAACCTGTATCGCCAACAAAGCACTCCTCAGGTTTAACAATATTTTCCTGGATAACTTTACGTTGAGACTTATATGGATATACACAACCTACAAAAATGAATTAGCTGATAAAATTCTGAATGATGCGTACAAGCAGGAAGAATTTTGCCGTACTGTTGTATTCAACGTTTTTGAAGACTTCAGGGTATCTTCTTTAAATCATCACAAAAACAGTGAATTCTATATCGACAGCTCTGTGAAATGGATATTGAATTATATAAATAAAACCGGAGAAATTTTAAAGGAGATTCCGGAAGCCGAGCTCTCAAACGGAAGTACTGAAGTCAAAAAAGCATTGAATCTTTTTGATGTTATTATCCAGCGGATCTATTTCATGTTAAGCCGAAAACAATTTGGGAACAGACCGGCTATACCTATTGGCGAAGACAACAGGAACTTCTTGTATAAGAAAGTCAAACCAATTTTTGAAAAGTTGATTCTAGTTTCAACTGAAATCCCTGGCGGTGGTTTTATCGTTGGCCATACTGCACATTACTTCATACAAACATTAAATTCAGTTCTTGAATATGACGCTAAAGAAATTCTGTCTATGGTCATCCAGACAACCAGGCTATCTTATCAAACGGGATATACCTTTGATGCCTTCTCAATACGAGAAATGATCAATCTAACTGAGAAGTTGCTGGCCGATCATAGAGGCTTGTTGACTGAAAAGGAGCCCTTTGACAATCTGATCCAGCTACTAGATATATATATGGAATCGGGCTGGAACGAAGCATTGGAGTTGCTTTGGAAATTGGATGAAATATTTAAGTGATAACATGACAAAGGAACAAATAATAAGTTTAGTGTCAAGCCACATTACCGATGCACTTTCCGGAATGACCAAGGAATATCCAAAGCTGGACTTTAAAACTGCATGGTATAATTTAAAAGATGAAGTGGAAACGAATGAGTTTATCAAAGATAGTTCGGCAATTGCAAATACTCCTGGACTAGATGGTTTCATTGTCATCGGCTTTGACGACAACCAAAATACTTTTTCTCCTGCTGCTTTTTCGGATTCCCAACTCAAGGATACCAATGAGCTTGACGGCATGATCATTCGACGGGTCGATAGAAATTATAGTCTTGCGGTTTATGACGAAATAATTTTGGGGCATATGGTCAGCATTATACATATTCCACCTTCCTTCGATAAGCCCCATGTCATTAAAAACTATACGACAAAAAAAGGTAATTCTCAACAACACAGAGTTTTTATCAGGAGAGGAACAACAACGCAACTTGCTACAAAATATGATCTTGATTTTATCGCCTACGATCGCAAAAATCTTATTCCCGAATATTCACTGTTCGTGAGCTGTTCGAAAAGCTCCATGAGTGTAAATCACGGTCACTCTCAAAATGTTGATCTCGACATCGGACTGGTAATTGAAAATAGCGGGTTGAGGCCTGTTGCTATAACAGAAATGGTCTTGACCTTCTTTTATCTAAAATATACAATTTCGTTTATTTCAAAAGTAAATAGAGAAGAAAAAACCGGTAATAATCTTATCGCCGTTTCAAATATCATTGTACAGTCCGCAACTATTCAAAAACTAACCTCACTTTGGTTTACGTCCACAGAAAAAAAAACAAATAGTGAATTCCTAGCCTACAGTCCTGAGTTTTCCTCTTTTGAAGCAATTGAAGCTTCAATTAAATTAAATACCGGCAAAACTATCGATACAAAAGTTCAAATCATTTGAAATAAGATTTACAGATAATAGCAAACTTTAAATACCCGACACTTCATTTATGCCTTCCATTTTTTTTCGTAAGCTAATTTACTCCTGTGCGACTTTTCGGCTTCAAATGTGAATATTCACGAGTTCACCAAGTAATTCGTGCATTTGCAAATCATATTCATTGTCTGAAAATACTTAGTGTCGGCAGTGGTCACTTGGTTGCCGAAGACTGCTGAATTTTCAACCGCTCCACTTCCTCCCCAATCAACCGCTTCACCTCCATCTTAACCTGGTAGTAATTATCCATCACCTGCTGCTGTGTAACATTAGATACAACAGGAATGTCTTTGTAAAGGCTCACTTCCTCATTCAGTTTATCAGCATCATTAATAATCTCTGCATGAAACATCTTCAATTTAATTTTTTCATCGGGGTTATCTGCAACAAGACCCACAAACTCACCTGATGAAAGGGCAGCAATTTTAGAAGCAGGTATAGCGCTGTCCAATTGCTTGGAGTGGCTGATGGAAGTATCGGTACGGTTAACGGAAACACTCTGCCTGTCCTGCATTATTTTTCCGAAACGTTCCGATAACAGTTTGGAAGTTTCACCCATCACCTGGCCACTGATGATGTTACCAGTGATATTTACAATTACATCTGCCTGTTCTTTTCCGTAATCTTTTTTCAACTGACTGAAATCCTGCATTGCTAATGTGGTGGCAACTTTATTACTTCTTGCAGTAGCAATCAGGCTATCCATATTGTTGAAATAAATAGTTGGAAATTCATCAAATACCAAACTGCATTTCAGCATTCCCTTTTTATTTACCTGCCTTACCAATCTTGAAATATACAATGATAAAACTGCGCCATAAATTTGCTGCTTCTCAGGGTTGTTACCAACGCAAACAATTTTCGGATGTTTGGGATTGTTGATGTCCAATGTAAAATCATTGCCAGATAACACCCAATACAATTGCGGTGAAGCCAATCGTGCCATACCAATTTTTGCAGAGGCTACCTGGCCTTCTAATTGCTCCATAGCATCGTTTTGATAAGCGGTGACAAATGGATTTACCAGCACTTCAATTTCTGGCTGAGTATTGAGTATCGGGAATAGTTCGTCATAATCAGCCAGCATCAGTTCTATTACATGCGGAAGTGTACAATATTTTCCATCAGCATATTTTTTCAAAAACCAAATGATGGCAGTAACAAAGTTGATAGGTGATTCTACAAAGAAATCTCCCTGCTTGTTTATCCATTCTCTATTCAGTCCTAATAAGATTGTTCTTGCCGATTCCGTTGCATCGGTAATATCATTCATAGTATTTGGATCTAAGGGGTTGCAGCGGTGCGATACAGAAAGTTTATCAAAGTTGATAACATAGAAAGATGGTGGCACAGAATATTTATGTTTGTTTTGTTGTAACCAGTTGTAAACTATTTTGGATAAGTCATCGTATTTAAAATCATATACAAACATGGCAAAGCCTTTTTCAATATGCTGTTTGATGACATGCTGAATTACAAACCAACTTTTACCGGAGCCAGGACTTCCAATAACCAATAATCCTCTGAAAGGATTGATGATATTGATCCAGCTTTTTCTAACCCTACTTTTTAAATTATACCGGGCAGGAAGATTGATAGAATATTCGTTGGATAAAAACCTTTCTTCCTGCGGAAAAGTTTCATTCAAAGAATTGAAAATATCGTTTGATAAATTCAGGCTGATTATCCGGCTGAGAAGATTACCGCCGGCCAGCATTAGTAAATATCCAATACCTGTTGTAGCCATGTAAATAATGGCGATATTTTCTATTGTATAATTCAGGCTTAATAAAATTTTACTCCCAAAGAAAAGTAGTAAGCCAATTAGTAAATATGCTGTAACAGCTTTCCAATTTATCTTTTCATCTTTTTTGCCTTGTGCTCCCAATAAAGAAACCACTAATAATCCAATGGCCAAAAACTTGGAAGTATATTGATTGTTAAATAGGCCAGTGTGCATGATGTTGGTCATTAGCCTATCTGTGATGGTACTTTTAATTTCCCAATGCTTAAAAGCCGCATAACAGTAATAATAAAAATGCAGCAACAAAATAAAGATGCTGGCAAATCTTGTAAAGTCTAATATCTTTCTTAGCCCCTGTTCATTCTCCCCGGTATGTGACATAAATTTTGTTTTTATAAATTAATTTTCTTCTTTTTCTTTCTTTTCTTTTTCAGCAGATTGTTTGGTGTATTATCGTATTGCTCTTTGGTTGATAGAAGCACATCTAATAAATTTTCGTTTTTGGTAGTGGTTGAAATTGTTTTGTCCTGCTGTTTATTAAGGTCATTTTCTTTAAGTAAAACACCCGAAGAACTACTGCCTTTTGTTTCATCCTGGGCAAGTGGATTTTCATTTACTACAGCCAGCTTGCTTTGCAATGCAGCCGCACTATATCCTTTGCCTAAATCACTGCCATTAAAAACAACTTTGTTTTGGTTGTCAACGAAAGTGATACCATACAACCTTCCTTCTGCATTTTGTCTAAGTACGGTATAAATATTTTTTTGATTCAAAGTCGCTACTAATTTTTTGATACTGCCGGGTGATGATTGTAAACATTGGTCAATGGCGTTTTTGGTTCTTTGTTTCAACGGTTCTTTTGAAACTTCATTGGCAATAAATTTCTTTTCCAGATTATCAAGTATTGGCTTGCAACCAACAGAGCTTGCTTTGATAGGTACACCAACCTTATTCCCATCGCTATCCAAAATGCGGTAAACCAGCCCACGGTTCTTGTAAATTCTTCCCTCTTCTTTTCCTCTGTCTGCAATCACATTGAATTGTTTTAAAGCTGCATTAAATTCGGGCAAAGTAGTAAACTTGTATTGACTAAATACTGCACCTACCACATTTGAAATACTTCGCTTTGTCTCAGACTTTCCATACACTGCTTTTTGTGCATCCACCGGCTTGATACCAGGCTTCATTAATTGCTGTTGCCTTTCTGCTTTTATTAAACCATATTGTTGCTCTATTTCTTTTCTTGCTTTTTCAGATTGATTCCTGCCAATGTTGTGGGTGTTAACCCTGCTGCCGTCTTCCTTGATAGTTGTACTTACTATGTGTATATGTGGATGCCCTGCATCTTCATGTTTGTAAACAAGAAAAGGTTGTTGCCCAAAGCCAATCTTTTCCATATACACATTAGCAACCTCAATCAGCTTATCATTTGATAGCTTTTCAGAAGGGTCGAAATTTAATGAAATATGGATGGTCTTAGTGGTTGCTCGGCTATTCAAATTATTCAACATTTCAAAGCCATTTAATTTTTGATAGAAATTCATGTTTTTTGCTTCACTTAAATAATTAGCCGCATGTAAACATTCGGCTGCACCTTTCTCCACTTTCTTTTCGTTGTAGTTTAATGCAGCTTCAATACTTTTCGGTATGGTTATTTTTGCAACCATTGTTCATAGAGTTGACTCACCTTTAATTTTATTTCTTCCACCTTGCTTACCAATGATTTTTGTAAACCATCGTAATGCTGTATCCAAAACCTGAACTCCGGTATCTTATCAAGTATATGCAGTTTATGTACTGCCTGGTTAAAATTATTACCTATCCCATTGAGTTCTTTTTTTAACTCCAGCATCTGCTTCAAAAAATCATCTGCCGATTGGTTGCGATACTTCACCGTAACAGGTTTTTGCATTGATACGTTTCGGATATATTCACTAAGGCTTCTTTCTGTAGTTTGTTGCTGTTTCTTTTTCACCTGTTTTAACTCCTCATCATTCATGCGGATTTTAATAAAGATTTTCCGTACCTCATTTTCCTGCTTCTTCATAATTGTATCTTTTGAGTTTTGTTACAATAATTCAATAGTCTTTTACAATCCCCGTACGACTCCGGAGTGAAGGGGCAAGATTTCAAACGTGGCCACGTTTGTACATCTTGCCATGTGCAAGACCCAGCACATTACGCCTTGATAAAGATTAATGCTTGAAGAATTTGTGTGGATATGTTTCAGAGATACTTTGAAACATATAAAAGACAAAGCCAGGAGGCTTTTCAATAAAATCACTTACATAGACTTTTTCTCTTTCCACAAATTCATTTTCACTATCAATCTACCATAGGACATAAGACAAATTTTATACCAATTACAATCAATGCTGCTAAAATTTAGCCATGTTAATAAGTTCGTTTTGCAACATTTGCAGATTAAATTATTATTGTGCTATGAGAGATGCCTTAAAGAACCTTTTCAGCAATCAAATTATTTTAGAAGATAACAGCCAGTTTTATTACACAATTAGCCCTTACGAATTGACAAATGCTTTGGACAGTATTATAGCTGTTTTTCAGGAATATAATTTTAGAAAAAAGGAAGATAATAACGGGCAATTTTTCTGCAAATTATACAAAACAAAAGATGGGAATTGGTATGATATTGAAGAGGCTAAAATAGGTGCTGAAAAAACTGTTTTAAGGATGCTGAAATCTGCTATTGATAAAAAGGAAAAGGATATGATTTTAAAGTAATTCTGCCCAACAGTTTAGTTTGAAAATGCTATTTTATCCTCCATTTTTTTCGCAATGACGCTTGCAATTTCTTCCTTAATACCACTTAGTAGAAACCAAAATATTGCGTTCGATGTTGCGTAATTTTTTTTGGCGATGTAATAAATGACATTATGCAAAAGTTATACACCTTTTTAATATTTTTTTTATTTGCTTGTAATCGTGATAACAAGACAGTCAATTCAAATCCAGTAATAGAATTTGGACAGCCTGTAAAAGTTGAAATGATTGGATATAGCGGCAACATTATGGAACCATTTCTTTCAAGAGACGGAACAACCTTATTGTTTAATAATCTTAATTCAGCTCTTGAAAATACAAATCTTCATTGGGCAACTAAAATTAATGATACCACTTTTCAATATAAAGGAGAAATTGCAGGTGTAAATACAATCGATTTAGAAGGCGTTCCAACTTTAGATAACGCTGGAAATTTGTATTTTGTTTCTCTACGAAATTATGCAACTACGCTTTCTATTCTGTATCAATGCAATTTTTTAAATGGTGTAGCATCAAATGTTCAATTAATTAATGGAGTATCTAAATTACAGGCAGGTTGGGTAAACTTTGACGTAGAGTAAGTGCTGATGGACAAACAATATATTTTGTAGATTCACAATTTGACCAAACCGGGAATCCGGCAACGGCAGACCTGGTTATTGTAAGAAAAAGTAATTCAGGTTTTCAACGATTGTCCAACAGTAATGAGATAAAGAAAAACATTAATTCAAGCGCACTAGAATATGCAGCTTGTATTTCTGTGGACCAACTTGAATTATATTTTACGAGATTAATAGTCCCTTTTACAGCTATATCAACGCCAGAGATTTTTATTTCAAAAAGACAAAATGTCAATGAGCCTTTTAGTACACCCTCAAAGATTCAAAGCATAGCAGGTTTTGTAGAAGCCACAACAATTGCTCCAGACCAAAAACTTTATATTACCATAAAAAAGAAAATAATAAGTATGTACTATACTTGGTCAGAAAGAAATAACACGATACACCGACTAACATAGTGTTCCTATGCAAGGGTGGAATTACAGCTGTGAAGCCAGCAGGTTTAGGTCTTATTGTTGTAAAATAATTTGTGATTTAGATTGAATTACTATTTGAAGTTAGTCCTGGCATAATTCTTTTTTGCCAAAAATATTAAGCATTTTATCTTTAAAGAACTCTTCCGGTTTATCTAAAAATTCTTTTCGCAGATGATACCAAATAACTAATGTTAATGATTTTTTTTGAAAGTTTTTCCATGGATTAAAAAGATGGTTTTCCTTTCCTTTTTTCCGGATAAATACCATAATATATTTTTGTGCAAACCTTTACTAAGGCATCGATTACCCCGGATATTTAAACACCAACCTCAAAAAAATATTTTAAATTACAGTGATTCAACTAAAAAAATTGCTTCCCAAAATTATAATACTTATTCTGTTAAATGCCTTCATAATAGTCTTTTAGTATTTCGCTTTTATTCAATTGTGTTTTAAATTCAGAAGGAGTGCAGCCTTTTACTTTTTTAAAAAGACGATTGAAATTTGATAGATTTTCGAAACCAGATTCAAAAGATATCTGCGAAATGCTTTTTGATTTGTCCTCCAATAAGCCGCATGCATAACCAACCCTTACTTTAACCAGGTATTCTTTAAACGTCATATTGTAAGTTTTTTTGAAGAAAACAGAAAAGGAGGTGGTAGACATATTGGCAATGTTCAATAAGTTTTTGATGTTTATTGGGTCTTGGAAATTTTGCATGATGTACTGCAGCACCTTTTTCATTGGATCGTATCCATCTGCTTCAAAAGATTGAAAAAAGTTAGGACAGGATAGTAGCCTGTATTCGGAACAATTTGATAGTAACTGAAAAATGGAAAATAGGGAAAATAACTGTTCGTCTGGAGATTGTAAAATTATCTTTTTCATAATTCCGGTTATCTTTTCTTTGGTTACTCCTTCTATTAGGCAACCTCTTTCTGACTCGTTAATTATTTTATTCAATTTTCTGTTTTCGGGTATTTTAAAAAATGTGTTACCTAAAAAATCTGGCAAAAACTGGATAACAATACCCTCGCCTTGAAATCCATTTTTATTATAATAGTAAATATCATCACACAGCCATTCGTGCGGTAAGTTTGATCCCATAAATACTAAATCGCCATGCTCAAACCTGTCTATAGAATCGCCTACCATTCTCTTTCCCGAGCCTTTAACAATTAGTACTAATTCCAGATCAGGATGATAATGCCATCTGGAAAATGGATTAGTTTCGTGGAATACTAAAAAAGATTTGTCGTACTCTTTCAACAAACGTACTTCTACTGCTTTCATAAGAAAATTTTTTTATGAAATTAAAATTAATTTTTTGTAAGAAAATTGGTGTTTTTAAAAAAGTAGTCAAGTATCATTTTTGAACGTATAAGTATTATAGAATTAAATGAGAGATAATTATTTTCACATATCAGTAAATTATTCCCTTTTTAATTTAAATATTTTGTTAAAATTAATGAGCTATTTAATCTCTAAAAGTTAAACAATTTATAGGTTAATTTTCTAATTCAGTATGAAAAATTATCAGCAGTCATCAGTTTTATTTGAAAGAGCTAAGAAGTCACTGGCAGGCGGTGTATCATCGGAATTTAGAAAATATAACTATCCTCATGCGCTTTTTTATACACATGCAAAGGGCAGTAGAATATATGATGCAGATGGGAACGAATTTATTGATTTTGCGTTGAGTCAGGGTCCAATGATTGTGGGACATAGCAATGAGTATGTTTTGAACTTTATAGCGGAATATAGCAAACACGGGCAGCTTTTTGCAGGGCAGCATATATTGGAAATCGAACTGGCAGAAAAACTACAAAAAATTATTCCATCTGCTGAACTGGTTCGTTTTTGTTTGGATGGTTCAGAAGCAGTGCAAACAGCACTTCGTGTGGCAAGGGCTAAAACAGGCAAGAAAAAATTTTTGCGATTCGAAGGGCACTATCATGGATGGCTTGATAATGTTTCCTGGGGTGTTTCAGCACCTTCAATAAGTGCATTGGGTTCAAGGGAAAGCCCTGAAGTATTCCCTTGGACAGCGGGTTTACCAGATAGAGTTAAAGATGAATTTTTTATACTTCCTTGGAATGATTTATCCTTAATTGAAAGTTTTTTAAATGAAAATCATTCGGATACAGCAGCAATAATTATGGAGCCGATAATGTGCAACAATGGTTGTATTACACCAGCAGAAGGATTTTTGCAAGGCATAAGAAAACTTTGTAATGAGTACAAAATTGCCTTAATATTTGATGAAGTGATAACAGGTTTCAGAACTTCACTTGGTGGGGCGCAAAGTTATTATGGCGTTTCTCCAGACTTGTCAGTATTTGCTAAAGCAATGGCAAGTGGATATCCCATTTCAGCAATTGTTGGTAAACAAGAGTGGATGCAATCATTGGTAGATGGGACAGTGATACATGCTGGCACTATGAACTCGAGTAACCCAACAGTGGCTGCAGCATTAGCTACCATACAGTTATTAGAAAAAGAGGGGGTTTACACAAAGCTATTTTCATTAGGCAAGCGGCTAATGGATGGGCTTAAATATTTTAATGAAAAGTACAAACAAAATTTAGTTGTACAAGGCTTAGGTCCTATGTTTCATACAGGGTTTATCAATCAACCTGAAGTAAAAGATTTTAGAGATGTGCTTAATTATGATAAAGTAAAGTTGGTTAAGTTTATTACCGGCTTACAAAATGAAGGGATAAGGGTTATTGGTAGGGGACTTTGGTACATTTCAACTGAACATACTGAGGCAGATATTGATTTTGCCCTACAGGCGGCTGATATAGTATTAAAAGATATTATTGACGATTAAGTTTTCAACTATATACTAAAGGCAATAGTTAAAACTAACTTCCTTAGAGATGATATTTCAGTTAAAGATGAATATCTTATTTGAAAATAATTTATACTTTGAAAATGGACAAACAAGAAAATAAAATGTCAATAGGAGTAGTTGGATTGGGGCTAATGGGTTCCAGTATTATTACTGCATTATTAATATCTGGTTATAAGGTAATTGCGGTAGCGCCAATCAGTGAAGATTTAGACCATGCTCCTGAATGGGTAACTCATTATTTAAACGAGTCTTATAAACACAAATTAATTTTTGACCCTGTAGCGATTTACTTAGATAAAGTAACTTTTACAGAAGACTACAGTAATTTAAAAAATTGTGGGTTGGTAATGGAATGTGTTACTGAGAATATCGATATAAAAAAAATGGTCTATCAAAAGATTGAAAAACATATTTCTGAAGAAGCCATACTAACCACCAATACCTCTGCAATACCAATAGATTTTTTGAAAGAACATGTGCAATATACTCATAGGTTTATTGGTGTACACTGGGCAGAACCTGCATTCACAACAAAATTTCTTGAAATAGTTTGCAGTACTAAAACAGATATTGCTATTGCTGAAAACTTATATAAAATTGCGACAAGTTGGGGCAAGGAACCTACTTTATTAAGAAAAGATATACGTGGCTTTATAACAAATAGGATAATGTACGCCATGTACCGGGAGGCGTTTTATTTAGTAGAAAATGGGTATGCTACTATAGAAGATGTTGACCGTAGTTGCAGAAATGATGGAGGGCATTGGATGCCTTTTTGCGGGCTTTTCAGATATATGGACATTACAGGTTTGCAGGCTTATTATCATGTTATGAAAGATCTTTTCCCCACGTTAAATAACCAAACGGACGTTCCTGATTTAATTAAGCACATTGCAGAAGATGGAGGAACTGGTATTATTAACGGCAAAGGTTTTTATAATTATTCAAAACAAGAGGCAGCAGAATGGGAGAAAGCATATGAAGAATTTGCTTTTGATATTCGTGAGTTATCAAATAAATATCCTATCGACCTTGTTGCGAAAAGGCTTCATTCGAAAAATGAAGATAAACCTGATGTAAAATTAAAAGCGTCACAAACAACCACCTTAATTTCAGAGGAAAAGAATATTTAGTGCATGTAAATATTTGGTATTGATCATTGCTACATAAATAATCATGTAAAAAATATTATATTTCATGTTTACTATTGATGGACATCTGGATCTGGCAACAAATGCCATTTTCTTAAACAGGGATTTAACCAAACCTGTATTTGAAATAAGGGCGAAGGAAAAATCATTAAGGTGGACAGACACTCAGGATAGGGGCAACGGTACAGTAGCTTTGCCTGAAATGAGAAAGGGAAATATTGGTCTTGCCATTGTAACAATCATTTCAAGGTATTCAGAATTTGGTAACCCCTTAGCTACGCTTGGCTTACCAGGCTGGCACTCTCAGGAGCAGGCTTATGCATACGGACAAGCCCAATTATCATGGTATCAATTGATGGAAGAAAAAGGAGAGCTTGTACAAATAGTAAACTCAAATCAATTAGAAACTCATCTTAAAACTTGGGAAAATGATATAGTACCAAATAGTTTAAAACCTGTTGGTTTTATTTTAAGTTTAGAAGGTGCAGATTCTATCATTAATAAAAAATATCTTGAAAAATATTATGCTGCAGGGTTAAGAGCAATTGGCCCTGCTCATTTTGGTAATGGCCTGTATGCCGCTGGAACACATTCTGATGGAACTGGGTTAACTAGAATAGGAAAGGATTTGCTAAGGGATATGAATAGCCTTGGAATTGCATTAGATACAACACACTTAACTGATAAGGCATTTTTTGAGGCAATGGATATATTTAATGGTGTAGTTTGGGCAAGTCATCAAAACTGTAGGGCTATCATAAAAGGCGAAAGGCAATTTAGTGATGAACAGATAAAATTAATTGGAGAAAGGGGAGGAGTAATTGGGGGAGCATTGGATACATGGATGTTACACAACGATTTTAATATGGGGAAAGATAGCCCTAAACAGTTGGGAATTAATTTAGAAAAATTAGTTGATCATTTTGATCATATATGTCAGCTTTTAGGTAGTTCTAATCATATTTGTTTCGGAACAGATTTGGATGGTCTTTTTGGCACCGAACAAACCCCATACGATATGGATACCATTGCAGACATTCAGAAATTTAAACAAATATTAGCCATAAGAGGTTACGCCACTGAGGATATAGAAAACATATTTTATAAAAACTGGGTAAGCGTATTAAAAAATGCTTTGCCTGAAAATTGATTTATTAAACCGGCAATCAATTTAGTACTTGGCAAGAATTAATCATCAAAAAAAACTGGACTTAATTAAACAGCAGTGTTTAATAAACGGTAAAACAACAAGCGTCAACAACATTACTATGGTAAGTAAAAAATCAAGCTGGTATCCTTTGTTTATCATTGGCACACTTTTTTTTGTTTTTGGTTTTATTACCTGGCTCAATGGTATTTTAATTCCTTATTTTCAAATATGCCTGGATCTAAATAATCTTCAGTCTTCATTAGTTGTATTAGCATCCTTCAGTGCATATCTTATTATGGCATTGCCATCTGCCTGGGTTTTAAAATTTACCGGTTATAAAAAGGGAATTAGTTTGGGGTTATTTGTAATGGCGGCGGGAACTTTGCTATTTCTGCCGGCAGCTTATGCCAGAACATATCCTTTGTTTTTAACGGGCTTGTTTATTACAGGTTCCGGGCTTGCATTGTTGCAAACCGCCGCTAACCCTTATGTAGCCATTATCGGTCCAATCGAAAGTACTGCCCAGCGAATTGGCTTCATGGGCTTATGCAATAAAATTGCCGGTATTATTAGTATTACCATTTTAGGTAAAATATTTTTGTTTAATGCAGACGATATTATTGCCAAATTAAACACATCAACCATTGCAGAAAAATCAGCAATTTTAAACGGCTATATTTTAAAAGTAATTGAACCTTATTTGATAATATCTTGCGTACTGATGTTATTAGGCGTGTTAGTTTTATTTTCCAAATTGCCCGAAGTAAAGGAAGCTGAAAGTACAGATGCAGTATTGTACAAAGACGGTCAATCAACAAAAAAGATTTTACAATATCCTTATTTGCTGCTCGGCGTAATATCCTTATTTTTTGCAATGGCATGTGAAGGAATCCCTGTTGATGGTATTGTAATTTACAGCAGAACGATAGGAATAAAAATGGAAGCCGCCAGGCATTTTGCCACCTTCACTTTATGCTCCATGTTATTAGGTTATTTATTTACAATTGTTGCCATCCCAAAGTATATTTCTCAGCAACAGGCATTGAAATTAAGTGCAATTTTAGGTTTAAGCCTCACTGTAATATCAATTATTTTTGGCGGTATGATCAGTATTTACTGCATTATTTTAATGGGTTTCGGTTCGTCTATGTTGTGGGGTACCATCTGGGGTTTATCGTTGCGTAATTTGGGGAATTATACTAAACAAGGAGCTGCTTTATTATTAATGTCGGTCATTGGCGGTGGTATCTTTCCTGTTATTTATGGCAAATTATTGGATATAAATCCTAAGTATGCCATTGTACTTCTTATTCCATGTTATTCGATGATTCTTTTCTATTCGATTTATGGGTACGGCATTGAAAAATGGAAAAATGCAAACCCATTTTTAAAAAACCTATAATCGGTTATATGGTATCAATAAATCTTAACAAGTTTATATGGCTTGCAAAACAATTTTTCTTTTATCTTAATTATATAAATCATGATGCAACAAATATTTTTTGCAGGTGCTGCTAAAGTAGATATAACCCCAACCATGGGTAGCAATGTTGGTGTTGATTTTCAAACTCACTATGCCCGTTTTTTTCATGATCCCCTATTTGCGAAAGCCTTATTGCTAAAAGATGAAAAGCTAACTATAGCAATAATTGTTGTTGATATCTGTATCATGTCATCGGAGATGATGGATTTAATAAAGGAAAAAATTTATATAGAAACCGATATCGAACCAAAACATGTTCTTTTGTCAAGTACACATACACATGCTGCACCTGCTGCGATTGGCTTGTTAACGTGTGCTCCCGATTTAGCGTATATGAAAATTTTACCTGATTTAATTGTCAATGCAGTTAAACTGGCTATTAGTAAACTAAAGCCTGCAACCATATCATCAGGTCATGATAACGTTCCTGAGCATGTTAGATGCAGAAGATATTTTATGAAGCCAGATTTTGTAGCAAAAAATCCAATTACGGGTAAAGCTGAAATGGTAAAAACAAACCCCATAGGAGCAGAACATTTAATTCAATCACCCGTTGCGGTTACCGATCCTGGTTTAAGTTTTCTGGCAGTAAAAGGTTTAGACGGGCAATGGATAGCAGTAGTAGGAAATTATTCTTTACACTATGTTGGTGATTGGCATGTTGATTCTATTTCAGCAGATTATTTTGGTGAATTCTCCAACCAAATAAAAAAACTGTTAAATGCAGGTGAGGGGTTTGTAGGAATTATGAGTAATGGCACCAGCGGGGATATAAATATCTGGGACTTTATGCAGCCCGATCGTTACCCCAAGGAACATTTAGCCAAAACAAAAATTATAGGAAACGATTTAGCCGTTAATGTTTTTAATCAAATACAAAAAGCTGAATGGGATGATAATCCATCATTGCAAATTGAATATAATGAAATAGCAGTGGTGGTGAGCAAACCTACTGCAATTGAACTTGAAGCTGCTAAAGAAATTGTGCAGCAAAATGAATATGATATTATTGCAATAGATGAAAATGGGATGAGAAAAATTTATGCCCGGGAACAGCTATTGCTAAATGAGTATCCCGATATTTCTACAACTAAATTACAGGCATTGCGAATTGGTAAACTTGTAATTGGCGCACTTGGCGGCGAGTTTTTTGCCGAAACAGGATTATGGTTAAAAAAAAGAATGAAAGGGCAAAATTATTTCACCATCACATTTGCGAACAGTTACGATGGGTATGTTGCACCTGCGCATGAATTTGAAAGAGGAGGTTATGAAACCTGGCGGGCAAGAAGCAGCTACCTGAAAGCAGGTTCGGAAGAGGTTATAAAAAACGAATTGTTGAAGTTGTTAAAAAATGTTTGTTTGAAAAAATAATGGGATAGGGAAATATTTTTTCACCTTTATCAATCAGTATAAGTTTATGTTACAAATTTCTCAGCTTTTTGTTTATCCGGTAAAATCATTAGGAGGTGTACCTGTAGCCACAAGTGAAATTACTGGCAAAGGATTAAAGTATGACAGAAGGTGGATGCTGGTGGATAATAATTTATCTTTTATTACGCAAAGGGAATTTCCACAATTGTCACTGCTGAAGGTGCAAATTGGGAAAGGCTTTCTTACAATCAGCGACAAAAATTTTAATAACCTTGATTTAACAATTCCCTTTGATGAATTTGATAATGGACAATATGATGTTACCATCTGGAATGCAGTATGCAGGGCAAAGGGTACCAGTAAATACATAGACCAATGGTTTAGCGACATACTTAAAATAAACTGCCGGTTAATGTTTATGCCTGATGAAACGATGCGGCCTGTTGATACCACTTCGGGATATGCTCCGAAAGGAAAATTTACTTCCTTTGCAGATGCCTACCCGTTTTTAATGCTGAGTGAAGAATCTTTAAATGATTTAAATACTCGTTTGCAAACGCCAGTTTCAATAAACAGGTTTAGGCCCAACCTTGTGTTTACCGGGGGCACTCCTTATTTTGAAGACGGGCTGGAAGATTTTGAAATAAATGAAGTGAAATTTACAGGCCTGGAAAATTGTGCCCGCTGTTCCATCATCAGTATTAATCAGGATAATGCGGCCATCAGCAAAGAGCCACTTAAAACGTTATCTGCTTATCGCAGGAGCGGAAACAATGTTTGTTTTGGTAGAAACGTAATTCATTTTGGTACAGGCAAAATTAGTGTTGGTGATAAAATTATACTTTGTTAAGGTAACCTTTAATTTTTTTAATATTGGCCCTTTATTTTAGTCTTAAAAATAGAAAGAAAGTATTAGAATTTAGATTTATTCAATTATACTTTTGTTAGAAACTGGAATAATTTTATGTTTGACAAGTGCAATTTACAAATAGCAGTTTGTTTAAATTTTGGGATGTGGTAATCCCATTTTGCAAGTCAATCGTTTATAATATTCTGCCCGTATTTTTATACGGGCTTAATATTTTTCTGATATATAAAATTATTGATAACCCAAACTATTGACTACTGTCTTAGAATATTAAACGCTATTATTAAAACTAAATAAACTAATGGAGAAGATTCATATTAAACATCCTGAACGATCACAGGAATTTATTACTGGTGCTTACTCAGATGGAGTGCAGTTAGGTGATTTTTTATTTGTAAGCGGACAGGCATCTGTTGATTTTAAAAGCTCAACTTTTGTTTTGGGTACAATAGAAGAAGAAACCCATAGAACTTTAAGTAATATAAAATCTATCATTGAAGCAGCCGGTAGTACTATGGAAAACATAGTAAAATGTACTGTCCATCTTTCCGATATAAATGATTTTAATAAATATAATGCTGTGTATTCAACATATTTTAATGGGATTAAACCAGCCAGAACAACAGTTCAATCTGTATTAGCAGAAGGGATAAAAATTGAAATTGATGCAATAGCCCTACTTAACAATTAAATTAACCCTATGTTAATTGGAAACACTGTGATAAACATATCTTTTAGCAATAATATTTTTTATATTCTGCTTTAAAATCATGTCAAAAGTAACTGAACAAATATATGCCGGAGCAGCAAAGGTGGATATAACGCCACCTTATGGTACCATTATTAATGGTGATTTTTTACCAATGTATGCAAGGTTCATTCATGATTCTTTGTATGTAAGAGTTTTAGCATTTAGCAATCGCAAACAACATTTTGTATTTGCAGTTGTAGATATTATGGCACTGGATCGTAGTCTTATTGATGATGCAAAAGTTAGCATAAAAAAATTAACAGGCTTACAGCCCGGGCAGGTAATGATTTCTGCCACCCATGCACATTCTTGTGGTTCTGTTGTTGAAACGGGAGCCTGTAGTGTAGATTTAGCTTACCGTTCAATTATACCCGGTAAAATAGCAAACGCTGTAAAGCTTGCATTAAAAAAATTGCAACCGGCAAAAGTGGCATGGGGAAATACAGATGTACCAAACCATGTATCCTGCAGAAGATGGTTTATGAAACCTGGATTTGCAACCATTAACCCCTTTGGTGGTTCTGATAAAGTATGGATGAACCCTCCTGCAGGTAGCGAATATTTAGATCATCCTGTAAGCCCTGTAGACCCACAGGTAAGTTACCTGGCTGTAAAAACACTTACTGATAAATGGATAAGTTTGTTGGCCAATTACTCCACACACTATGTTGCTGATATACCTGCAGATACGATCTCTGCCGATTATTTTGGGCAGATGGATATTTATCTGGCAAAAAAATTAAAAGCAGGAAAAAATTTTATAGGTATCATGAGCAATGGTACAAGCGGTGATGTAAATACTTTCGATTTTAAGCAGGATAAAGATTATCCGGCAGCTCATTTTGTAAAGAGTAAACTTATCGCAAAAGATATCGCAAACGCTATTGTTTTGTCTTTACAGAAAGTAACCTGGCAAAGCAATCCTGTGTTTAAAACAGCTATTGCAGAGACCTTAATTTCAACCCGTAAGCCTTCTGCAAAGCTTATTGCAAGATCAAAAGAACTTGTGAAAAACACGGATTATAATTCATTAAATACTACAGATAAAGCTTCTGGCACTTTCGCAAGGTTGTATGCACTGGAAATATTGAAACTAAATCATTATCAGAAAGACAAATTGTATTTGCCTTTGCAGGCTATACGGATAGGCGATGGTATCATAGGCACTTTACCGGGAGAATTTTTTTCTGAAACTGGCCTGAGATTAAAAAAACAGGCACCCTGTAAATATTATTTCTCCATCTCGCTGGCAAATGCAATGATCGGATATGTTCCGCCGGCAACACAATTTGTTTTGGGCGGGTATGAAACCTGGCTGTGCTTTGGAAGCTATGCTGAAAAAAATGCAGAGAAAAAAATTTCAAGCGCTTTAATTAAATTGATTCATTCAGTTCAATAAAAATTTTAGTGTAAAAAATAAATCAAAAACACATGAAACATAAATTGATTTTAAACTTTAATTTCTACGTTTTTTTCTTATCGATGGTAACTATTTTTTGTTCCTGCGTAAACCAGCACGGCGCAGGAACAACTGCTGCACAGGATACTATTCCGGCAATAAAAAAATCGCTGGCTGCTAAACCTCCAATGGGATGGAATTCCTGGAATTGTTTAGGATGGGATGCTAATGAAAATGAAATAAAGGCGGCAGCTGATTATATGAAGGATAACCTTAAACAATTGGGATACGAATATATTGTTATAGATCAATTATGGTATGGCGATTCCAGTGCTTCCAATTTTGAGGATTTTGTTCATGAACGCATCGCCGTTAAGCCAACTTACCACTTAGATGAATTTGGCCGCTTATTGCCAGATACTACAAAGTATCCGTCTGCAAAAGGAACCAATAGTTTTAAACCTTTGGCAGATTATATACATAATTTGGGATTAAAATTTGGCCTTCATTTATTAAGGGGTATTCCTTGGGAAGCAGCCGATAAAAATCTTTCCATTAAGGGTACGGATTATAAAGCAGCTTCTATTGCACAGCCAACAAAAGGTTGTGATTGGTATGATGGTTTTTATGGTGTAGATATGACAAAACCAGGTGCGCAGGAGTACTATAATTCTGTTTTTAAACTATTTGCAGAATGGGGAGTTGATTATGTAAAGGCAGATGATATGGTGAACACTGCCGAAATTGAAGGCATGAGCAAAGCTGCAAGGTTATCGGGCAGGGATATTTTGCTGAGCGTTGTACCAAGTGATGATATACCCATTTCTTTTTTAAAAGAAAACGTGCACATGGCCAGAACAGGTTACGATTTTTGGGATGTATGGCAAATGCTAAAACAGGGATTTCCGGTAGCGGCAAAAGTGGTTAAAGATGCCGGTGCTGGATTTTGGCCAGACCTAGATATGTTGCCTGTTGGAAAGATTGGTAAAAAAATTTCCTATAAAGGTCCGGATGAGCGGATAGCTAATTTTAGTGTTCAAGAATTACATACCCTGTTTTCATTATGGTATATTTCCAGGGCGCCCTTAATAATAGGTGGTTATCTTCCAGAAACAGACAGCATTACTTTAAAGTTATTAAAGAATGAAGAAGCCTTATCCGTTAATAGAATTGGAAAAAATCCACGCCAGGTAAAATTTAAAAATGCCATCATCATCTGGATGGCAGATATTGAAAATTCTGATGATAAATTCTTAGCTTTCTTTAATCAATGGGAATCGAAAGAACCTGTTGATATTAAAGTACCTTTTCAACAAATAGGTTTGGATTCAACAGCCTCATATAGAGTTCGTGATTTGTGGGCAAAAAAGGATTTGGGTACATTTAAAAACAAATTTTCATCACCCATAGAAGCGCATGGTGCCGGATTGTACAGGGTACAAATGCAGAAAAATTAAAAGAAATTTTTTAAAAAAAAGTGAAACTTTGGGTACGGAATCTGTTTAATTTTTATCTTAAATAAGCTATATTTTTTTAAGACTAATATTCAATCTAAATGAAACATTTTCTCAGGCTATTCATTATCATCTCGCTTTCACTCACGATGCTCACCTGCAATAGAAAGTTCTACGAAACAAAATGGCTCACTCTATTTAATGGTCAAGATCTCAGTGGCTGGGATACCTATATTGGATTAACACCTACATACGACTCTATTCAAATTAAATTTGACAGCCTTTCCGTTGTACCGGGCTTGAATAACGATCCCCAAAAAGTTTTTAGCATTGTACAAGAAAATGGTGCTCCCGCTATAAGGATTTCAGGGGAAGGCTATGGAGGAATCTCCACCCTTAAAGAGTTTGAAAATTACCATCTCCGGCTTGAGTTCAAATGGGGCAAATTAAAATGGCTTCCCCGTAAAAACAAGAAACGGGATAGCGGGGTATTATATCATGCGGTTGGTCCGCAGGGCGCTGCTGGTGGAAGATTTATGCTATCGCAAGAGTTTCAAGTTCAAGAGGGTGATTGTGGTGACTACTACAGTGTTGCAGGCAGCATAATAGATATTCCAGCGACTGGATCAAAAAAAGATGAGTATGTTTATAATCCTAAGGGCACTTTGCTTCCATTCAGCTACACTTCTGATTTTGGTATGCGTTGCATTAAAAACCCCGACGCTGAAAAACCGACTGGCGAATGGAACGTTATTGATATTTATTGTTTTGGCGGTACTAGCGTACATATCCTCAATGGAATAGTCGTAATGAAACTCTACAATTCTCGCCAACCTGCACAAGAAAAAGAAGTCCCTTTGACTAGGGGAAAAATTCAGATTCAATCTGAAGGCGCCGAAGTTTTTTACAGAAACATTCAGCTAACTCCTGTCACTAAAATTCCGGAAAAAATTATCTGAAATGAAACTACAAACCAAACCAGTTTTTTTTCATTAATGATCAACAGTGATTCAGAGTGCCAATAATACCAAATCATGAATGTTTTGAGCTGGCAGTGTAAAAATACTTTTCAGCCTATTTGTGTTGAGGGTAATTGTTGGAATAAACAACACTTTCCGGTTGCTGATACTTTTTAATTTAAAGTATATTTTTTACCCATTTAGATTTTGAAGTTGACTGTTATAGGCGTATGTGGAATGTATAATTGATGATAGAATAAGCCTTTTGATAAACAAAAGACTGTGAGCAGGCTGCTTTTAATTTTTTGACAGCATGGAAAAAAAGCTTCTTCACATTTTTTATATTGCGGAGTGTAAAATCCGTTAATTATTTCTAATTTTTTTAAGTTTAATTTTCAAAATTTTCTAATTTTTTTGATCTTAGAACTTTAATTTTAAAAGAGTTTAATCAGGCCAATTTTTTTTTATGTTTAGCGGATAATGTTTTTTAATTATTTTTCATTTTCTATTAGCTCTCCTTTAACAACTCTATTGTTAAAAGTATCGGCTATAAACAACACACCTTTATCGCTGATTGCAATAGCTTGTGGGTCGTTAAATCTTGCATCATTTCCCTTACCGTCCTGCTTATCTTCAATCAGGTACTTTCCTCCAATAGTGGAAACAATTCCGTCAGCCGTTATTTTTCTGATAATATCTCCTTCCGTATCGGCGATATAAACTATTCCTTCTTTAGTAACAGTTATGCCTACCGGCCTGTTAAATGTTGCAAGGCGACCTTTACCATCTGTACATCCTGTTTTTCCTGTTATACCTGCCAATGTGGTAACTACACCTTTTGTATTAATTTTTCTAATAGTACAATTACCGGGGGTATTGCCATCATAATTGGCATCAACAATATAAATATTATCCTTGCCATCAATTGCAATTCCAATAGGCATATTAAATCTTGATTCTATACCTTTCCCATCCGCACTACCCGATATGCCTGCTTTCCCTGCAATTGTTTTTACATTTCCATCAGTAGAAATTTCACGAATAATGAAATTATATGTATCTGCAATATAAATGTATCCCTTGCTGTTTACGGCTATGCCTTCTGGTTGGTTAAAAGTAGCTTTAGAAGATTTACCATCTGATGATCCTTTAACTTCGGGAACTCCTGCAACAGTTGCTACTTTGCCATTAGGGGGTATTTTTCTAATGGTACAGTTTTTCATATCAGCAACATATACATTTAGAAATTTATCTATTGCAATTCCATGAGGACGATTAAACCTTGCCTCATTTGATATTCCGTCAGCAAAGCCTAACTCACCATCTTTTCCTGCTAATGTGAAAACTTTACCACTTGGTGTTATTTTTCTTACTACACTCGATCCGTATTCAGTAGTATATACATTGCCGTCTTTATCAACAGCGATACCTTCAGGAGCCCTAAACTTTGCAATTGTTCCAATACCATCTAAATGACCATAGCCACCACCAGCATAGGTTGTAAATTTATATCTCTCCTTAAATAAAGTCTTTAGCTGGAGTTGTAAATGAAATGGCCTTTGCAGGAATTCTGAATTTAGTATAATGCTATTCAATAAAATAAACAGTAAATGTCTGAAGTTCATAAAAATGAATTTATTGTGTGAGTGTATAATTTTACCTCCAAGTAAAAATATAGATTAGTAACATTATTTATTTCTTAATAAGAATTAAAATATTTATTGGATTTCTATCAAATTCTAATGTAGTCTTTGAATAATATACCTCCGTAAAATAAAGATAACAATTATCCACAAGTACAGTTAATGAACAGTGATCATTTTGTTTCTGTCAATAATACTTCTGTTAATTTGCGTTTTCTTATTATTAAGAAGCCGCTTTTAAAAGTATGAAATGAGAAATAGAAGGACATGCTGTGTTGGATAGAAAATATTTATTTCTGAATTATATTTCCCCAAGATTTATTTTAGTAATTCAAATTTTTTAGATATTATTTTTTTAACCGATATTATATACACGGTCAGTGGCGTTACAGAATTTAGTTATGTGTTAATTAAAATATTCGGATTTAATAAAGTGTACAATAAAATAATCCATGTTAACACTTTATAAATCCATCAAAAGTGTTTTTGCTTTATTTAATATTGATGTTTAAAATCATTAATGACCGGTAGGTCGTATTTTTTAATATGGCTAATAAGTGGTTACAAAAAAATTAGTATAAATTAAATTCAGTTTAGCTAGTAAAAGTATATCAATAAAAAGGAGTTCAAACCAGAATATGTCAGTTAGAAAAATAAACTGTTTACCTCATGACTAAAACCCACGATAACTTTAATACCAATTACATTATTGCAATATCTTTTATTTCTGCATTAGGAGGTTATTTGTTTGGTTTTGATTTTGCAGTAATCTCTGGAGCATTGCCTTTTTTAAAAGAACAATTTGGGTTAAATGAATACTGGGAAGGTTTTACAACTGGGTGCCTTGCATTGGGTGCAATGATTGGCTGTATCGTTGCCGGTTGGGTAGCTGAAAAATATGGTCGCCGATACGGATTATTTATAGCGGCTTTTCTATTTGCTATTTCCTCTTTAGGGATGGCAGCAGCCAATGGACTTGAAATATTTATTTTTTCAAGGTTTGTTGCAGGTATTGGAGTTGGGATGGCATCTATGTTATCGCCGCTTTATATAGCCGAATTAGCACCCTCGCATATAAGGGGGAGAATGGTATCTATCAACCAGCTCACCATCGTAACAGGAATATTATTTACTAACCTTGTAAATTATTCATTACGTACAAACGGCACGGATGCATGGCGCTGGATGTTTGGTTTAGGTACTGTGCCATCCACTTTATTTATCATGGGGGTATTGTGGCTGCCTGAAAGCCCACGTTGGCTTAGCCAGGCAGGAAAAAATGAAAAAGCCAAAGCAATATTGACAAAAATTGGTGGAGATCAGTATGCTGCAGAATCATTGGCTAATATTGATAAAAGAAGCACAGGGAAGTCAAATATTGGTTACCGGGAAATATTTGAAAAAGCAGTTTTACCTGCAGTATTAATTGGTATTGGGTTGGCTGTATTTCAACAATTGTGCGGCATCAATGTGGTATTTAATTATACGACAACCTTGTTTGAAAGCATCGGTTTTTCAAACGAGGATCAATTATTGGAAACTGTTTTTATCGGAGTCATTAATTTAATTTTTACTTTTTTAGCTATGTCACTTGTAGATAAATTTGGCAGAAAACCACTCATGCTGATTGGTGCTGGTGGTTTGGCAATTTTATATGTAATCATATCGAATTTACTGGGGATTAAATCTGCCAGTGTTTCCTGGTTTTTATTATCAGCCATTGGCTTATATGCCACTTCCCTGGCACCGGTTACCTGGGTATTGATCTCAGAAATATTCCCCAATAAAGTAAGGGCAAAAGCTACCTCAGTAGCGGTACTTTGTCTTTGGGCAGCTTACTTTATTTTAACTTTCACTTTTCCTATTTTATATGCCAGACTACAGGATAAAATTTTTTATATCTATGCTGTTGTTTGTTTGACTGGATTTATTTTTATATGGTATAGAGTAAAAGAAACAAAGGGTAAAACGCTTGAAGAAATGGAAGGCATTTTTACAGCACATTAATTTCACACTACTAACTTACTCTTTTAGTTCTATACGTTCCGGGAGATGTACCCATTACCTTAGAGAACATCCTGGAAAAATAATATGGATCTTCAATCCCCAATTTATCTGCAATTTCTTTTATCCTCAGATCAGTGAAAAGCAAATACTGGCAAGCCTTCTGCACTTTAAGATGGTTAAAATATTCTATTGGCGGAAAACCTGTTTTTTTTCTGAATAAAAAAGAGAAATGAGAAACAGATAAATTAACTGATTGCGACATCACTTGCAGTGTTAACATTTCATGCAGGTGTTTTTGCATAAAACTGATGGAAATATTCACCGTGTCAATACTTTGTTTCTTGTCGGAAAGATTATAGTTTTCAGCATAAAAAAAAGAAGACAGAAAATGCAGGAAACACAAGTTTACATAACATAGGTTATCATTACTGTATCCCATTTCCAGGTTAGAATACATGTCTTCAAATAAGTGTAGCCTGTTTTGCTGGAAATCAATCGTTTTTTTATAGAAACCATTTTTTTCCTTGAAAGCCGTAATGGATTTGCTGGCGATATCGCCTTTAAAATGTACCCAGTAAATAGTCCAGGGAGTTGTTTCATCTGCTGCATATTTATGAGCAACTCCCATTGGTACAATAATAAATTCGCCCGGGTTCAATTCATATATTTCTTTTTTTACTTGAACCGTTCCATTTCCCTCCTGGCAATAAATTAAAATATGCTGATCACTTCCATGCGCTCTTTCCCTGTAATGATACCTTGCTCTTGGATAATAACCTATATCTGTTATATAAGCACCTGCAATTAATGGATTGGCACTGCAGAACTTTGTCAATATTTTTCGGGGCAATACAATAGCACGCTGTCCATCAAATCCTTCTTTTTTTCTTAGCATATAACAATAGTAAGATAATCCATCATTATAAACAATTATTCCATTTTAGCAGGTAACTACATTTTATAATTTCACGTTCGGTCTAAAACAAACTTGCGATATGAATAACGCCGTTACAGCATGGCATGAAAAAATAATAATTCCAACTTATGGAATTGGCAAGCCAGAAAAAAACCCCATTTTTTTAGAGAAGAGATTTTACCAGGGAAGCAGTGGTGTTGTTTATCCCCATGCAGTTATTGAAAAAGTTGAAGATGAAAAGTTTGATAAAGAATACCAGGCAATTTTTATTGAAAATGAGTTTATTAAAATTATGATTTTACCCGAACTGGGCGGAAGGGTGCAACGGGCTTTTGATAAAATAAGAAATAGAGATTTTGTGTATTACAATCAGGTAATTAAACCGGCATTGGTTGGTTTAACAGGGCCCTGGATAAGTGGCGGCATTGAATTTAACTGGCCACAGCATCACCGGCCTTCTACTTTTGAACCGATAGATTTTACTATAGAAGAAAATAAGGATGGCAGTAAAACTGTATGGGTTAATGAAGTGGAAAAAATGTTCAGAACCAAGTGTATGACTGGATTTACGTTATATACTGATAGAGCATATCTGGAACTAAAAGTTCGTTTTTATAACCGTACTCCTTTTCCTCAAACTTTTTTATGGTGGTCTAATCCGGCAGTAAAAGTAAATGATCATTACCAATCTGTTTTTCCACCTGATGTATATGCAGTGTATGATCATGGTAAAAGAGACGTAAGCGATTTTCCTATTGCAACCGGTACTTATTACAAAGTAAATTATAGCCCTGGAACAGATTTATCAATGTATAAAAATATACCTGTACCAACCTCTTTCATGGCGGCAGAATCAAAGTATAATTTTATTGGTGGCTATGAGCATGATACACAAGGAGGCATGCTGCATGTAGCAAACCATCATGTATCTACAGGCAAAAAGCAATGGACTTGGGGCAATGGAGATTTTGGTAAAGCATGGGATAGAAACCTTACTGATGAAGACGGGCCATATATTGAATTAATGTGCGGAGCATACACCGATAACCAACCAGACTTTAGCTGGATGCAGCCCTTTGAAGAAAAAAGTTTTGAAGAATATTTTATGCCTTATGCAGAAATAGGGTTAGTCAAAAACGCCAGTAAAGAAGCAGCAATTAATATTGAATGTAATGGTAATGCAATAATGCTGGCGGTATATGCTACTGCAGTATATAAAAATTCGGTGGTTCAATTATTTATAAAGGATATACTAGTAAAAGAAATTCTAATTGATTTATCTCCTCAAAAAATTTATCACGATATCATTCATTTTACAACAACCTTTTATGCTGAAGAAATAAAAGTTATAGTAAAAGACAATAAAAATAATGTATTGATAAGCTATCAGCCTGAGGTAAAAATTGAACATGAAATTCCACCGCCAGCAAAAGTAGCAAAGTATCCCACTGATATTGAAACAACCGAATTACTGTATTTGAATGGCCTTCATTTGGAGCAATATCGGCATGCAACTTTTTCTCCTGCCTCGTATTACCAAGAAGCATTAAAAAGAGATGCCGGTGATGCAAGAAATAACAATGCGATGGGATTGCTGCTTTTACGAAAAGGAAAAGCATTGCAGGCTGAACCCTATTTTCAAAATGCAATAAAAAGAATTTCTGAGCGTAACTCCAATCCTTACGACGGTGAAGCCTTCTATAATTGGGGCCTTTGTTTAAAAATGCAAAATAAATTGAATGGTGCTTATAGCAGCTTTTATAAGGCTACCTGGAACGACGCCTGGCAGCACAGCTCATTTTTTCAATTGACAAGAATTGCCTGCATAAAAAATGATTTTACGGATGCGCTTTATTTAATTAATAAATCTCTTTTAAAGAATTATCACAGCCATAGTGCAAGGCATTTGAAAGTTGCTATACTCAGAAAAAACGGCAATAATTCTGAAGCTATTGAATTAATAAATTATTCATTAACGATAGACCGGTTTAATTACGGGTGTTTATTTGAAAAATATCTTATCGCAAAAGATAGTGGTGATATCAATCACTCAACAGAAATATTAACAGGATTCAAAAACTTTATAAGAGATAGCTTTAACAACTATCAGGAATACGCTATTGATTATATGCAGGCTGGTATGTACATAGAGGCTGTTGAATTGCTGCAATTATATGCGGAAACCAAAGAAGAAACATCTCCTCTATTGAATTATTACCTGGCATTTCTTTATACTCATTTAAATAATGCGGTACAGGCAAATACTTGTTTTCAAAAGGCTGCACAGTGTTCACCCGATTATTGTTTTCCAAATAAAATTGAAGATGTGATGGTGCTGGAACTGGCGGTTACTATAAACCCTGGTGATGCAAAAGCACTTTATTATCTCGGTAATTATTGGTATGCTAACAAGGAGTATGAAGATGCCATTGCATTTTGGAAAAAATCAATGTATTTGGATAATAGTTTTGCAACCGTTCAACGAAACCTTTCCCTCGCTTACTATAATAAATTAAAAAAACCTGCAGAAAGTTTGTCGTTGTTAAAAAAAGCCTTTGAATTAGATACCACAGACGCAAGGGTGTTGATGGAGCTTGATCAATTATATAAAATTCAGAATTATCCTCATGAAAAGCGATTGATGCTGCTTGAGAAATATATTTCGCTGGTAGAACAAAGGGATGATTTGTACCTGGAAAGAATCACAATTTATAACAAGATCGGTAATTATGAAAAGGCGAAAGATTTGATTGCAACCAGACAATTTCATCCATGGGAAGGAGGAGAAGGAAAGGTGGTGTATCAATTTTTACTTTGCACTATTGAGATTGTAAAGAAAGCTTTATTAAAAGGACGAAATCATTATGCACTGCAACTATTAGATGAATTGAAAAACTATCCATCTAATTTAGGAGAAGGCAAATTATACGGCACTCAAGAAAATGAAATTTATTATTTGAAAGGATGTGCTTATGAAGCATTGGGTTTAATTCAAAAGGCAAAAGAGGAATTTATAGATTCTACAAAAGGGAGTAGCGAACCTCCAGCACTCGTTTTTCATGAGGATCATCAGCCAGTTAGAATATTTTACCAAGGGTTAGCCTGGATAAAGTTGGGAGATAATATTAAAGCAAATCAAATTTTTGAAAGACTGGTAAGTTTTGGAATGTTGCATGATGCTGATAAAATTGAAATAGACTATTTCACTTTGTCATTGCCGGATTTATTAATTTTTGAGCAAGACTTGCAGACGAAAAATATTATTTATTGTAAATATTTAATTGGATTAGGTATGCTTGGTCTTGGCAAAGAAGATATTGCAATGAATAATTTCAATAGAATTCTTGAACTTGATAATAATCATCTTGGAGCAGGTATACAATTGGGGATAATTGATTTCTTAAAACAATTCAATAAGGCAAATAGAAATATTTTTTCAGGTCAACAAGGATTTTCAGAAGAGAGTAAAATTATGGTTTAACCTTTATAAATACTAAAACATGATAAATGAATGCACCAGAAATGCTATGTAGATCAGCCTGAAAGAAAGTATCGAAAATGAACCTAAAAGTATTCTATTTATTTATTGCAGGAATCTAAATTTGAAGTAGATTTTATCCATTGCTTGTACTAATGCTTATGAATTATGTTTCGATAACCTTTTACAACCAGTGTATATAATTTTCTATTGAATTTTTTCTATTTTTTATTACTAACTGCAGCTCACCAAAATTTTAATTTAATGAAAAAAATGAACTGGTCTAGAATTCTAAATTCGTGGAATTTAGTAGTAGAGAGAAAAATATTTCTTTCTATAATGGCTTTGATGCTAACCAATTTGGCCTTTAGCCAAAAGGTAATCAATGGCAATGTAAAGTCTGAATCAGGTAAGCCACTGCCTGATGTTTCAATTATTATCACGGGCACTTCCAATGGCACGGTTTCCGATGGAAATGGTAATTATTCTTTGTCAGTTGATAATAACGCAAAGTCACTTACTTTTTCATTGATTGGGATGAAAAGTCAAATTCAAACTATTGGAGCGCAAACTGTAATCAATGTAGTTTTAGGTTCAGACGTAAAAGGCATGGATGAAGTGGTTGTATTTGGTTATGGTTCACAAAAGAAAAGCGACATGACTGGCGCAGTATCATCCATTAAGTCAGAAGACCTTAAGCTGCTGCCCACCTCAAGGGTAGATCAGGCACTGCAGGGCCGGGCAACTGGTGTGGTAGTGTTAAATACAGATGGTGCACCGGGAGGAAATACTTCCATTCGTATAAGGGGAATGAATTCAATAATTGGAGGTAATAGTGCGTTGATTGTGGTAGATGGTCTTCAGGGAGCAAATATTAGCACTATAGATCCTAATGACATTGAGTCAATGGAAATTTTAAAAGATGCTTCTGCAACTGCCATTTATGGATCAAGAGGAGCCAATGGGGTAATTTTAATTACTACGAAGGGCAACAGGAAAGGGAAACCTTCTATCAACTATAGCGGTAATTATGGTGTGCAAAAGCTTGCCAAAAAACTTGACGTGATGAATGCTTTTGATTTTGCAACGCTCATAAATGAAAACAGAGCCAGGAATGATGTTGGCAATATTCCCACACCAATTTTCAGTGATGCGGAACTTAAGGGGTTTCAGAACAATCCTGGTACGGATTGGCAGGATGAAATTTACAGGACTGCACCAATTCAGAGTCATCAGCTTTCCGTCAATGGTGGAAATGAAAATACGACTTATTATTTTTCAGCTGGATACCTAAACCAAAAAGGGATATTACTAAATTCCGGCTTCAAACGCTATAATTTTCGTGGCAACCTTAATTCACAAATCAACAAGTGGATTAAAGGCGGCTTTAACTTTGCATTAAATAATAGTGACGGTGCAGTGAACCCTTTTGGTGGACAGTCAGGCTCGCTATTTATCGCCGATCCTGCAATTTTAGCACCCCAATGGCCTGCAACCCAACCAGTAAAAGATGCCAATGGCAATTATACATTAGCCCCTACAGACTATGGCCCTACTGCTACGTGGAACCCCGTTGCAAGTGCTTTGAACACAAATTCCAGAAAATACCAGATGGATAATAATATCAACGTGTATGTGGAAGTTGAACCTGTAAAAGGGTTAAAAGTAAAAGTTACTGGTAGTGGTAATGTTGTTACTGACAACAACAGAACTTATTGGAATTCGAAAACGATGCAGGGCATTCCCAATAATGGATTATCGGGTAAAGGATATATTGATCAATCAAGGTATGAGCAATATCAAAATTCAAATATTATAACTTACGACAAGGAAATTAATGATCATCATTTTACTGTAACCGGTGTTTATGAGCAATTGAACCAAAAAAATAGTTATGTAAATACCACCGCAGAACAATTTGCATTTGATCCTAACGGATTAAATGATCTTTCCGGAGCCAAAGTTATCAGGGTATCTTCTCCAAATGCATACAACAGAAACCTTCAATCTTTTTTAGGCAGGATAAATTATACTTTCTCCGGTAAGTATTTATTTACTGCAAGTATGAGAAGGGACGGTTCTTCTGTTTTTGGCGCCAATAACAAATGGGGTAATTTTCCCTCTGTGGCGGCTGGCTGGAGGGTATCTGAAGAATCCTTTATGAAAAATATTCAATCGCTTTCAAATCTTAAGTTGCGTGCAAGTTGGGGTAAAACAGGTAACCAGGGGATAGCTCCCTATCAAACCTTAGCAGCAATTGGTTCTAATCCGGGGGGGCTAAATTATCCATACGATGGTACAGATAATACTACCCAAATTGGGTATGCACTCCAGAGTGCAGGTAACCCCAATCTTAAATGGGAAACTACTGCACAAACCAACCTTGGATTGGATTTCGGTTTTTTTAATAACCGCTTAATTGGTACAATTGACGTGTATAAAAAAACTACTACAGATCTTTTAATGTACCGTACGTTGCCAGGATATACTGGCTTGTATTCAATATTGGATAATGTTGGCAAAGTAGAAAATAAGGGCCTGGAAATTTCTATCGGGGGAGACCCAATTGTTGGGGCATTTAGGTGGAATACAAATATTAATGCCACCTGGATGAAAAATACAGTGCTTGATATTGGTAAAGACCAGGAGCTGCAGTTTACCAGCAGTGGCGGTGGCTATGGTACCAGCTATATGGCGTATTTAAAAAAGGGTGCTGCATTCGGAAGTTGGTATGGATTTGAGTATTTGGGTACCTGGAAAGAGAATGAAAGGGAACAGGCAAAACAGTATGGTAAACTACCGGGTGATGAAAAATATTTAGACCTTAATAAGGATGGCAGCATTGATATTAATGACAGGACTTTAATTGGTAATGCCTTACCAAAAGTTATCTTCGGATGGTCAAACAATTTTTCGTACAAAGGATTTAATCTCTCTTTATTGATACAAGGGGTACACGGCAATGATGTATTTAATACACCACGCATTAGATTAGAAGGCCCGGGCCAAGGTACCAGCACTGCTTTATTAAATAAGTGGACACCTACCAATCAGGGATCAGATATTCCTGCTTTCAACAAAGCAAGTGACTATCAATCTATCGTAGGCTTTCCAAATAAATATAATATTGACGCACTTTATGTAGGTTCTACCTCAAGATGGGTAGAAAATGGTTCATACATCAGGCTTAAAAACATAACCTTAGGCTATAATATACCTGCTAAAGTTTCTTCTAAATTGGGTATTAAAAATTCAAGGGTCTTTATCAGTGGAACTAATTTATTAACCCGTTCAAAATACACGGGGTACGATCCTGAAGTAAGTTCTTTTAACAATAACGATGCTTCCGCTGGTATTGATTTTGGGAACTATCCAACTCCCAAAATCTTCACTGTTGGTTTAGAAATATCATTTAATTAATTTAAATAAAATAGAAAATGAAAAGTATACTTATTCAATGGACCATCAATTTATTTTTGGCCGTCATGTTATTTTCTAACAGCGGATGTGCAAAGCTGGACGAAACGCCGCTTAACTCTATTTCCCCTGAAAATTTTTATACTACAATCCCTCAATGTGAATCAGCCTTAACGGGTGCTATGGCAAGATTATATTCTGAATGGAATGATCAGAGTTATGGGTATGGGTGGAATTATTTTAAAAGAGACGATCAATTAGCAGGAGGGAATGATAATATCCCTGATGCTTTTGGTACTCCATTATGGGGATCCCATTGGGCGGCTATTTTAAATTGTAACGGTGTATTAAAAGCTACCAACAGAGGCTCTGTAACAGGGGCATCAGTAGCGGATCTTGAAATATTGAATGCCCAGGCAAAATTTATCAGGTCCTGGAATTATTTTCAGTTAGTTCGTCTTTGGGGCGGTCTTCCAATATATACTGAAAATAATGAAGACCCTGCACTTAATCCTATGGCAAGGGCAACTGTGGCTGAAGTATATGCCCAGATAATAAGTGACTTTACGTATGCCAGTGAAAAACTTCCTGCTTCCTGGCCAGCAGAAAAGCGTGGCCGTCCCAATAAAGCTGCAGCATTTGCATTAATGGCAAAGGCTTACGTTACGATGGCTACCAATCCGCTAAATGCAGTGGAAAATTATGCAAAAGCCAGGGATGCCGCAAAAATTGTAATGTCTAATGGCATTAACGATCTTACACCAAAAATTGAGGATGTTTTTAAACGGGAAAATAAATACAGCCCTGAAATGATTTGGTCGCTCATTGCAAATGCTGCAGACCCTGGTACAAGCCCACAAATATGGAATACCAATGATGGCTGGGGCGACAATTCAGGCGAAGCAATCTTGGATTCGGTATGGCCGGCACAACCAAGAAAAACAGCCTATTTAACAACTGTGAATAAAGCCGGGCAAAACTACCTTCAATGGAGTGGAAGCAATGCCCCTTATTGTAATAAATGGTTGCAGCCAAATATCACGGAGGGAGAGTGGGATGCTATTCAATCCCAAGCCAATATGCCGGTTATCAGGTTTGCCGATGTGTTGTTGATTTATGCTGAAGCATCCAATATGGCTGCCAATGGTGCAAACCCTCCACAGGATGCCTGTGACGCATTGAACCGGGTGATAGACAGAGCTAATGGTGGTGTTGGCGTTGTTAATCCGGATCCAAGGGCATCTCGTGCAACTACTTCCTGGACTAAAGAAGAGTTCGATAAGAGGGTAATCCAGGAAAGAAATTTTGAATTGTGTTTTGAATACGACCGCTGGTTTGATCTTACCCGGAAAAGAATGTTAGGTGATCCTGCCGTTCACCCAAGATATACTGGTTATGTATATAAGGAATCAGATAATTTATGGCCTATTCCAATTTTAGATATTCAGCAAAACCCGCTTTTTGTTCAAAATCCTGGGTATAAATAGTTCTACCCAAAAAATGTGTCATGCAATTTTCGTTTATTGCATGACACATTTTTTAACTGCTTTCCATAACAGTAATGAGCCTTATTTTTAATATTAAAGTGTTAACTATTTAATACCCCTGACCCGTAGCCACTAACAAAATATTCAATTGTAAATCCTCCCAATCAAAATATTAAAAATGAAAAAAATAAATGCCATTTGTTTACCTGTATTTTTTTTATGCTTTTTTGGTTCGGTTCAAAGTCTTGCACAAGTTGTAAACCTTCCACCAAAGAAGAAGCTGATTGATTTTGGTTGGAACTCACCTTTCACCTATGATTTGAGAAACAATTTAAAAAAATATGAAAATGGACCTTTTGATGGCGTGGGAATAAAATTGCCAAAAAATGTTGGCGGTGGAAATATATTTATGGTGAAAGACCTTCAGGCAATTTCAGTTGACAGTATGGAACTGGAGAGAAAGCTAATTGCAGGGATGCGTACCAGTGAGATACTTACCGATAATTTCATTGTTATTTACGGGGGTTCACAATTGAACTGGTTTTCGGATGAAGACTGGCAAATTGCTGACAAACAAATCAGGTATGCTGCACAATTGGCAAAGGCATTACATTGTAAGGGGCTCTTGTGGGATGCAGAACCCTATAAGCCTGGAAAAAACCCCTGGAAATATGATGAACAGCAAAATACAAATAAAGTTTCTTACCAGGATTACTACAACCAGGTTAGAAAAAGAGGCGCTCAATTCATAAATGCATTGCAGGAAGAATTTCCCGGATTAGTTCTATTGTCACTTAGAGAATTTTCTGATTTTCAGCAAGGGTCGCCTTTTGCAAACCCTATGATTCCTGTTACGAATGTGAAGAAAACAGAAACAAAGCTTGCAACATCCTGGTGGGGCTTGCACCTTCCTTTTACGATAGGAATTATGGATGCAATAAAAGATGATGTAACATTTATTGATGCCAATGAGGAAGCTTATTATTATACCTCAGCTTCGGAATTTTTCCAGGTTCGCAACACATTGAAAAATGATGGCAGGGCATTGGTGCCACCAGCCTTACATCAAAAATACGCCTCTAAATACAGTATCGGCCATGCAATTTCTGCAGACTATGTTTGTGGTAACTGGGCTAATGTTATTACGTTTCCATTTAGATTAAGCGGCCAGGGCAAAATGCTGACTCCACAACAACAGGCTTTATGGTTTGAACATAATGCTTATTATTCCCTTAGCACAAGCGATGAATATGCCTGGTTATATACAGAAAAATCTAACTGGTGGACAGGCGATAATGTACCAAAAGGATTTGCAGACGCATTACTACGGGCAAAAAATAAAGTTGCAAATGGAGAACCACTTGGCTTTAATGTAGAAGATATGCTGAAGACAGCGCAGATAAAAGCAGAAAAATTTCAACCTGAAAAAAAATAGAAGCATCCGGTAAAACAATCAAAATATTTATTTTAAATAGTTAAAATCGTGAGTAATAAATTTAATTACTTTCTTTTCTGCATGTTCATTATTGTAATGGCAGGATGTAGTAAGTCTAATAATCCACCAGTAGTTCCCCCTGTTGTTGGTGGAATAAAAACCGCTAATTATGATGAAGATCAAACTGACTTCCCCAACCCGGAAAGGGGCTTTTATGGGCAGACAGTTTCTTACAGTTCTTCACCTGCACCGATCACCCAAACTTATTTAGATCAGTTAAAAGCCAAAAATGTAAACTTAATCAATCGCTTATATGCCCTCACTACTTTTCGCTCTGGGTCTATATCTGCGGAATATCTTCAACATATACAGAACGATATGGATTTGGTTAGAAGTGCCGGATTTAAACTGGTGCTCAGGTTTGCATATACGTTTAATGAGGCAGGCCCACATAACGATGCTCCATTAAATATTGTATTGTCTCATATAGACCAGTTAGCACCCCTGCTTCAAAAAAATGCGGATGTAATAGCCTTATTGGAAGCTGGTTTAATTGGTCAATGGGGCGAATGGCACGATTCCAGTAATGGATTGGCTAACCCTGCGGATATGAAAACCATTTTATTTAAATTATTGGACGCTTTGCCCAAATCAAGATCCATTGCAGTAAGGTATCAGCAGGCAAAAAAAGATATTTTTCAAATGAATGATCCCCTTGCAGATACAGAGGCATTTACCCAAACTAACCGTGCCAGAACAGGGCATCACAACGATTGTTTCCTGGCAGCGGAGGATGACTGGGGTACTTATTGGCCCATTGATGCAGCAAGCCTGGATGTACAAAAAAATTATTTGAACCAGGAAAATAAATACCTGCCCCAGGTAGGTGAAACTTGTAATTGTAATCCACCACGGTCTGATTGTGGTATTGCAGTTAAAGAGCTTGCACAAATGCGCTGGAGTGCACTCAACAAAGATTTTATTGAGTGTGTATTAAATAGTTGGGGTGCCCAGGGCTGTTATGATGAAATAGCCAAACGGCTGGGTTACCGGTTTCGGTTGCTTACTTCTGCCATTCCAAAAACGGTAAAGAACGATTCTGCTTTAGCAATAAAGTTGGTGTTGAAAAATGATGGTTTTGCTTCGCCGTACAATGTGCATGATGCAGAATTGGTATTCCGTTCAAAAACAAATGGCGTTATTCAAAAAATAAAATTAAACCTGGATGTTCGTAAGTGGCTGCCAGAAAATAATGAAATTAAATTAGATATTAATGCTTTGATACCATCATCTTTTGCATTGGGGGAATATGATTTGTTGATTAATTTTCCTGCCCCTGAACAATCCTTAAGTGGAAGCCCGGCTTATTCAATCAGGTTGGCCAATCAAAAGGTATGGGAGGCTACTACAGGTTACAACTCACTGTTAGCTTCAGTTACCATTATTAAATAAAATAGTTTTTTGAAACACTTTTAAATAAAATAAATGAAATATCATAGGTGTTCTTTGTTGATGAAATATTTATTATGCCATGCACTTATATTGTTAACAAGCTACCGGGTGCTTGCACAAAATAATATTCAGCTTACATTGGAGCCAGAGGAATTTTGGTGGAGTGGTGTAGTTAATGAAGGGCAAAAAATGCCACTTGACAAAACCTCCGATTACAAAATAGATTTATTTGGGAATAATTATGCAAACCAGGTACAACCCTTATTATTATCAAACAAGGGCAGGTATGTATGGAGCGAAGAACCTTTTAAATTTGAAGTAAAAAATAACACCCTGTTTGTTTCTGGCACCGTAAAAATTGATAATGGAAAACAGGGTGCTACACTTAAAGAAGTACAACAGTTTGTTACAAAAAAATACTTTCCTGCTTCTGGTAAATTGCCTGATACCTTGTTGTTTTCAAGGCCGCAATATAATACCTGGATAGAATTAAATTATAATCACAACCAGGCAGATATCTTAAAGTATGCACATGCTATTATAGACAACGGATTGCCTACCGGTGTATTTATGATAGACGATACCTGGCAGGAGGATTATGGTGTATGGGACTTTCATCCTAAGCGATTTCCTAATCCTAAAGCAATGATAAATGAGCTTCACCAAATGGGTTTTAAAGTAATGCTTTGGATTTGCCCATTTATGAGCCCGGACCAGGCGGAATATCGTAAACTTAGGAATCAAAAAGCATTTTTATTAAACCAGGTACCCGGCGAAACCATTGAATGGTCTCAATCAACCGCCAGGCCATTGTTGCTTCAATGGTGGAATGGCGCATCAGCGGTATTGGATTTTACCAATCCCGTGGCATTAGATTGGTTTAATAAACAGCTATCTGCTTTAACCACTACTTATGGTATAGATGGTTTTAAGTTTGATGCAGGCGATATGGAATATTACCCTGCAGCCGCTTTAACAAAAGAAAAAATAACTCCTAATAAACACTGCGAATTATATGGAAATATCGGGTTGAATTATCCACTTAATGAATATAGGGCCGGATGGAAAAATGCAGGCAAACCATTGGTACAAAGGCTTTGTGACAAATTGCATACCTGGGAAGATGTCCAGAAATTAATTCCAAATATGATGCTGAGTGGTTTAGTTGGCTACAGCTTTTGTTGCCCGGATATGATTGGCGGAGGTGAACTGACATCGTTTATTGATGGTAATGAAAATCTTCAAACAGAGATGGTAGTACGTTCCGCCCAAATACATGCATTGATGCCTATGATGCAATTTTCGGTTGCGCCATGGCGCATATTAAAAGGTGAAGATTTAAATGCTGTAAAAAATGCGGTAACAACAAGAATGAAATTTACACCATTAATTATGTTGTTGGCTAAAGAGGCTGCACAAACAGGCGAACCAATTGTACGTAGCATGGAATACGTTTTTCCCAATCAGGGATATGCACAAGTGATAAATCAATTTATGCTCGGTGATAAATTGTTGGTAGCCCCCGTAACGGAAAAAGGACAGGTAAACAGAGTTGTTTTTCTGCCAAAAGGAAAGTGGAAAAGCGATGAGGGTAAAATATACAAAGGAGGGCGAACCATTGTTATTGAAGTTCCAATACAAAGATTACCTTATTTTGAAATGATAAAATAATATTGTAATAATTTTTCTTTCAGCTTAAATAGTAACAGTGATAACGATATGAAATTAGACAAGTAATAAATAGGAACTACGAAATGAAAATGTTCATAAGAAACAGCAGCGCTTAATAGTTTTTTTAAAAAACAAATACTATTAATAGTGTGTCATATTTATAGCCAGTAGTAATACTTTATAATCACAGGAATTTTATGATTAAAAAAACGAAAGGCATTTATCTGTTCTGGATATTTTTATTAATTTCTACATCATTGATAAGCCAGGTGAGTTTTAATTATCAGGAAGCAGCCGATCCTCACCCTGATAAAAACGCAAAGTGGGATCAAATTCCAAAAGGGTTGCATGCAAGTTTTGCAAATCCATTATTAAAATTTGCAAAGGGTGCCATTCCCATATTACCAACCCAGGAAATATGGAATGTACAGGGCTGGAAAGGCGAGCGTGTGTTTACACAAATTATTTTGTGGTCTGCTGATTCCATTGATAAAATTGAATGTAAGGTTTCTGATTTTGTATCCACCTCTTCTAAAATATTACCGGGCACCATTGCTAAAACTCAATTCGTTCGCAATGTACTTACAGATGAATTTGGTGGAGGTTGTGATAAAAGAAAGCCGGAAGATTTTCAGGTCTCTTTGGTTTCGGATATACTTGATAACACCAATTATATTTCCCTATCTGCACAAACCAGCCGGCCTGTATGGATTTCTGTTAATATACCTTCTGATGCTAAGCCCGGTATTTATAATGCTGCCTTAACACTGCTGATCAACAGCAAAATTTATACAACGTTTAATATTGTTATGGAGGTAATTGATCAGCAACTGCCTGCTCCAGCCAACTGGAAATTTTATTTGGATATGTGGCAAAATCCTTATGCTGTTGCAAGGTATCACCAGGTTAAACCATGGTCAGCAAAACATTGGCAACTGCTAAAACCACTTATGCAGATGCTTGCAAACGCAGGGCAAAAAACAATAACTGCCACAATAAACAAACGCCCCTGGGGAACCCAAACCGAAGACCCTTATGAAAGCATGGTGACATGGGTTAAAAAAACAAACGGTACATGGGTGTATGATTATTCCATATTTGATAATTGGGTAAATTTTATGATGGGGCTTGGAATAAAAAAACAGATTAACTGTTATTCAATGGTACCCTGGGGCAATGAATTTTATTACTTTGATGAAAAGATAAATAAGGAAATTAAAATTGAAGCGCTTCCCGGTTCGGCTGCATATATGGATTTACTAACCCCATTTTTAAAAAGTTTTAAAGCTCATTTACTAAAAAAAGGTTGGAATAAAATAGCCCTATTAGCCATGGATGAACGGCAGCCGGAACAGATGAAAGCTATGCTTGATTTAGTAAATAAAATTGCCCCGGAGTTTGGGATAAGTTTGGCGGATGATCATAAAAGCTATCAATTATATCCAGATCAGTTAAAGGATTTGGCCATTTCATTTGGCAATACAATTGAGGAAGCCGATTTAAAGTATCGAAAGAAAAATAAATTGATTTCCACATTTTATGTAAGCTGCATGCATGCTTTTCCAAACATCCATACCTTTTCTTCCCCTTCCGAAGCTGTGTTTATTCCGTGGTATGCAATGGCTGTAAACCTTGATGGATTTCTTTACTGGGCTTACAATAACTGGGTAATAAACCCGCTGGTTGATTCAAGGTTCAGGACCTGGCCTGCCGGGGATACTTATGCAGTTTACCCGGATGCAAGAAGTTCCATCCGGTTTGAAATGTTACGGGATGGTATTGAGGATGCTGAAAAGATAAGATTATTGAGGACGAAATTTATAAGTAAAAATCAAACAGGCAAACTGAGGATGTTAAATGAACTGGTAGCTTCATTTAATGTAAAAGAGCGGCCTGTGCAAATTGATGAAATGATACAGTCGGCACAAAAGCAGTTAAATGATTTATCAAAATGAGGCATCTAACAACCAAGGAGCAGAAAAAGAATTTGGTCACAATAAATGATGTAGTATTTAAAACCCGGTACATCCTGGTTTGTTTTTTCTTCATCATTATCACTAACAGTTTATTGGCACAGGATACTGTAAGAATAACAGCATTTGGGCTTGAAATAAACTCACGGGCAAATGCAGTTCCTTATGTTATACAAGCATTGGACGCCTGTAAAAAATTAAAGCATCCGGTATTATTATTTCCAAAGGGCCGGTATGATTTCTGGCCACAATATAGTCCTGAAAGAATGTATTACGAATCCAATACGGATGTGATACCAATAAGATGGTGTCCTATTTTACTGGAAGGGTTCTCTAATATTCAGATAGAAGGAAGTGGTGCTGATTTTATTTTTCATGGGCGGATGCAGCCTGTTACCATTGACAGCAGTGAAAATGTATTGGTAAAAAATATAAATATAGATTGGGATATACCTATGACAGCACAGGCGCAGGTAAAGGCAGTGAATAGTGAATATCTTGAAATTGAAATTAATGTGTTGGAGTCGCCGTATGTTATTGAAGATGATAAAATAGTTTTTGTTGGTGAAGGATGGAAAAGTAAAATGAGGGTAGGTGGTATTATGGAATTTGATAAGGATACTAGGCTCATACCTCAGGAAACCGGTGACCTATCGCCGCTTGGAGATGATTACGAACTATATAAGGCCAAAGAAGTAAAGTATGGTATAGTGAGGATGTACCATGCTTTCAAAAGAAAACCAGCCATCGGAAATTATTTAATACTACGCCACAGTGCACGGGATCATGCGGGAGCTTTTATCGCCAATAGCAAAAACATCCGGTTTCAAAATATTAATATGTATCAAAATACCGGGTTGGGGATCCTGGCACAGTATTCAGAAAATTTAAGTTTTGATTCAATAAATTTTGTTCCAAATTTTTCTAAAAACAGGTACCTGTCAGGTCATGATGATGGATTTCATTTTTCAAATTGTAAAGGAAACATTGAGGTAAATCATTGCAGATTTTTAGGCTTGATGGATGATCCTATAAATGTGCATGGCACCAGTGTAAGGATCATAAAAAAGCGGGGAGAAAAAAAACTGGTTTGCAAATTCATGCATGGGCAAAGTATTGGTTTGCCATGGGCAAGGGCCGGTGAAAGTGTTGGATTTATTGAAAATGATGCCATGAATACTTTTGGTGTAGGAGTAGTGGATTCATTCCTTGTTTTAAATCCGCAAGAGTTTGAAATTACATTTAAAGAGCCTGTGCCACAAAGCACCGAAGCAGGGGATGCGTTGGAAAATCTAACCTGGGTTCCAGATGTTGTTATAAAAAATAGTTTTTTCGGCAGCAACCGGGCCCGTGGTATTTTAGTTACCTCACCAGGGAAAGTAGTTATAGAAAACAATACGTTTGAATCAAGCGGATCTGCTATTTTAATTGCCGGGGATGCCAATGGGTGGTACGAATCAGGAGCTGTTAAAGATGTACTTATACAGAACAATACTTTTAATGATGCATGCATGACTTCAATGTATGAGTTTTGTGAAGGCATTATTAGCATTTATCCGATTATTCCAAAAGTGAATATCAATAAAAATTTTCATAAAAACATACGAATTATAGGTAACACTTTTAATCCATTTGACTATCCTGTGCTGTATGCAAAATCCACAGAGGGTTTGGTATTTAGCAATAATGTTTTGATACGTTCAAATAGGTTTAAGTCTTTTCATCAACGTAAATATATGTTTACATTGGAAGCCTGTAAAAGTATACAGATAGTGAATAATAAAATAGGAGATGATATTTTAGGGAGAGATGTAAAGCTGATAAACACAAAAGTTTCATCTTTAAAAATCGATAAAAAGCAGGGGATAAAAATAATTAATGAATAATGGTATTATTTCTAATTAAAAATGGTTTATAAAGGAAGTACACGATATTAACCTGGTAACATCCTTACAAATTTTTTTATTAAAAACGATTACATATGCAAAGTAAAATTACACACACATCTATATTATTTTTTAGAATAGTGTTGTTCTTGCAAGCTAAGGCAGATGTCGTTGTGTTGCCAACAGATTGTAACATTCAATACATTGGTCGTATTGATGCTGCCAATCCATCATCTCCAAAAATTTCGTGGACGGGTACACAGGTGGTGGCCCATTTTCAGGGCACGTTCATCAAAGCCAAAATATTCAGCAGATCAAATACTTATTATAATATTACTGTAGATGGAAATGTGAGTTTGTTGCTATTAAAAAACGGAAATGTTACTTACACATTGGCCAGTGGTTTAAAAAACGGGACGCATAACGTTAAGTTATTTAAAAGAGATTCTCCGTGGAACCCTCAAAATTTCAATGGTTTTATAATTGAAGACCGCAAAAAATTGGTAGCTCCTCCAAAAAGGGGAAATTTTAAAATAGAATTTTACGGCGATTCAAAAACACAGGGTGCACAGGTTGATATAAAAGGCAATGGTGGCGATATGCAGGACTCTATGATATTTGACAGTAACGATCATTCTTACGCTGCCTTCACAGCAAAATATTTTAATGCAGAATACACCTGCATTGCAAAAAATGGAGCAAGTTTAATGCCTTATACCACAAGGGAAAATTTACCCGAAATATACGATAGAACAGGTATGGGCAAAGATTATAGCTTGTGGGATTTTACAAAATGGCAAGCAGATGTGGTGTGTATAAATTTAAGTACTAACGATGTGCCTTTTCCGAAAGACTTCACTGAACGTTATATAAATTTTGTTGGTGAGCTAAGAAAAAAATATACCAATGCAAAAATATTTTTAATTGCCGGCCCTTTTTCTTACAACGAAACTCAATCAAAAAAGGATGCAGTGGATAACATCAGCAAAGCTGTGAAAGAATTAAATGATAAAGGCGATACCGCAGTCTATTTTGTTGAATTTAAAACAGCGATAAACCATAATGGCCACCCCAGGGCAAAAGAAAATGAGGCATGTGCAAAAGAACTTGTTTTAAAAATCAAAGCCGTTATAAAGAATGACGTGTTATTTAGTAAAGAATAAGATTTTGATATTCAATTACACAAAATTTACAGCCTACTTCGGAAAAAATAAGAATAAGTGCCGAACAATGAGCTACTTCTAATCATCGCTAAATAAAATTCAATCTTTAAGCAGTAATTATACAAAATCAAGATAAATCATTAACTATAGAAATTATGAGCAAACTATATTTTCAAACCTTACTGATTTTATTCTTTTTTCTACCAATGCCAGGTTTTTCTCAAATCAAAAAAGTTTGGGCATTGGGTGATGGGGAAAAGGTTTTTAAATACGACAGGAACCATCCTGATAAAAATAAAAATTTTATTTGGGATGGCAACAGCATTAAATTAAATGGCCTTTATAATGAAGTATTGGCATTTCAGGTAATTGTGGAAACTGATTCCGTTGCGGTAGAAAATATGGAGGTAGTGGTTAACATGCCGGTCAATAAAGAATCCGGTAAAATCATTGGAGGAAATACATTTAAGTACGGGCCTTCGGGTACTGTTGAAATTTTTTCCGAACATTATCTTAATGTAAAAGATAGTACCCATCCAAATTGGTTTTATGGTTCACCCGCAGCACAACCCAAAAAAATGACGGGCTGGATTCCTGATTGCCTGGTACCTTCCGATGCCTTACCTGGCCGTGGTGGTTTTCCTGTAAAAATAGAGCCTTTACAAAACCAGGGCTTTTGGATAGATGTTCATTGCCCCAGGGATATGAAAAATTTTCCTTCGGGGCTTTATTCAGGTAGTGTACAGGTTATCCAATCCGGTAAAATAATTAGTGAAATACCATTGGAAATAAAACTGCTGCCTCATTACCTTACCCACGAAAATCCGCTAAGCGTCTGGTTGTATGCGTCCGATGTACTGGATTATTATCCGGGATTTACTCAACAGCAGGTGGATGATATGTTGAAATTTGAAGGACACCGGCACCGGATAGATGTACTGGGGGATTTTGATGTAAATACAAAACCCTTCAATGAAGAAAGGATGGAGAAGTATAAGCCATTTCTGGATGGATCTGGTTTTACCCCATCCAATAATTATCATGGAAATGGAGAAGGAGTAGGCGAAAAGCTTTTCCCCATTGGTATATATGGCAACCCTGTTTTGGGTAATGTAAAAGACACTGTACAAAAGCAGTCTGATCTTTGGGTAAATTGGTTCAACAAAAATGCCCCGCTTGTTAAATATTTTTGGTATCTCATTGATGAGCCCTTGGAAGATAAATATTCCTGGATCAGGGAAAGGGCAGGGTGGATAAAAACGAACCCAGGTGCTGGTAAATCATTGCCCATCTTTACCACAACTAATTACACGAAGGCGTTGCAGGGCAGTATAGATATATGGTCGGGCTTTGATGGAGTGGATTTAAAAACTTTGCCGGAAATAAAAAAAAGTGGCGGGGATCATTGGTTTTATAATGGCAACCGCCCCCGCTATGGTTCTGTAATACTGGAAGGAGCAGCAATAGACCAGCGGGTTAATAGTTGGATACAATACAAATATGGCATCAACAACCACTTTATATGGGAGGGCACACATTGGCGGCATAACGGGCAGGGGCCTAAAAAACACTTGCACCAGAATATTTTTGAAAATCCTCTCACCTTTATTAATGATGATATGGCTTTTGGCAATGGCGACGGTATACTATTTTACCCGGGCCACATGCCATTTTATCCTGAAGAAGACAGGGGCGTAAATAGGTTATTACCTTCTATAAGGTTAAAAAATATCAGGCGGGGCCAGCAGGATGCTGCCATTATGTGGATGGCCGAGAAAAAAGCAGGAAGGCAGAAAGTAATAAGCATTATTAGTAAAGTAGTACCAAAATCACTAAGCGAAGTAGATATGAAAGATGCTGTGCCCTGGTCGCAAAAGGGGGACGATTACAATAAAGCAATGGAAGAACTTTTAAAACTTTTATAAAACGGTATAAGTTGTGATCATTATGTTAGCCTGCCAACAGGCTTATATTTGAAATGTAAAATCACAGAGAACAAACAAAAAGATTCAAAAAATTTTTTCTGCCTCCATTGCACTTTCCTTCCATTCCTTTGTCACAACATTTGTGGCAAGGAATACGCAAGCCTTTATGATTGTAGCTAACAAAGGTTAAATCTATACTCATACTTTTTGCGGTTTCGTATCAGTAATACGGTGGAAAGTATAATCATTTGGAGGCGAAGTAAAATACTTTCAACTTGGAAAATTAAGGAGTAGTATAAAGATTGTTATAAGGTTAAACTAGAGATTAAATTAACACTTGAAAAATTTCTCTTTTTCTCTAACGGATGAGGTAATTATATTTTCATTTATCAAAAATTAAAATTGGAAAAACAGCCCATTTATCTGGTACAAAAACTAAGAGAATCAATTTATATAGATGCTGTTTGGAATAAATCTCAGTGGCAAGATATTAAGCCAATAAATCTTAATTACTCCATGGGAGATTTACCAGCTTTCCGCCCTTTTGTACAAGCTAAAATGATGTATAATGATGATAATATTTATATCATTTTTATGGTGAGTGACCGGTATGTACGTTGTATCACAAAAAATATTAATGGCCCTGTTTGGGAAGATTCTGCTGTGGAATTTTTTTTCGCTCCTCATCCAAATTCATCTGAAACATATTTTAACCTTGAAGTTAATTGTGGCGGCACACCTTTAATGCACTATAATCGTTATACAAGAAATAAATACAAACCTATTGACCCGGAAGATATTTTAGAGATTGAAATTGCTCACTCACTTCCAAAAATAGTTGATCCAGAAATATCAGAATCAGTAACATGGTCTATCGAATACAGGATACCAATTGAAATTATAAAAAAATACTCCAGTGTAACTGATCCAAAACCTGGAAGTATTTGGAAAGGGAATTTTTATAAATGCGGAGATAAAACATCTAACCCTCATTTTTTAACATGGTCGTTTGTAAATCACGATAAACCTAATTTTCATCTACCCCAGTTTTTTGGAGCATTGCAATTTGAATAATTAACAAGGTCATAAAAATGCTACTGTAACAAAATGAGATGCAAGTAGAATTTTTAAATTATTATTCAGATAATTAGGATTTCAAGGGAGGCGGGATGAATGAGTGTACAAATAAATTCTATTTTTTATGAGGAATCTACTTTTGCTATTTATTTTTTTGAGTGCTGTAGATAGTGATTTAAAGGCACAACTTACACAGCCGTTTTTTCAAATACCAGCTTTAAAACATCCTCCTGCAATTGATGGCAAACTCTCGCCGGACGAATGGAAGAATGCGGCATTGGTTACAGACTACGAAGTGTGGACGCTTAACGCCTATGTGGCCGACAAAGTAGAAACTTATGTTGGGTATGATAACAACTATATGTACGTAAGCTTTAAAGGTTTTTTTTCCGATACAGCACTTTTCAATTCAACACTGGAAGAATACAAACCAATTGACAGCCATCTGTGGGGCCGTAATCATTTTGGGGTTCAGGTATTTAATGAAAACACTTCAATTGAAATAAAGGCAGGTCCGTCATTATCCAAAATGGATTTTAAAAATGGGGACCTTGCATGGAATGGTACCTGGGAATTTGCAGCTTCATTAAACGATGGTGACTGGATAGGGGAATTTAAAATTCCGTTTGCAGATTTAGGAATCAAGTCTGCACCAACAGGTCAAACCTGGCGCATGAATTTCTCCCGGAGCAATCCCTCAGGCGAATCAGCGGAGTGGAGTGGTAATGTGAAATTTGCAGGCAATAACCTGGTTACCTGTAAAGTGGGTAAATGGATCAATCCACTTCCCGGCAATAATAAACTACCAATAATTTTAAAAAATAACCAGGTAAAAGCAGCAACAGTAAATTGTGAAATCCTTCTACTGCCTTTTAAAGGAACAGCTGAATATCTTAACCAGCAGGGGCAGGGAAACAACACAGCTGAAATGCTCATCGGGCTTAGGGAAAAACCTGTTTACTTTAAGAAAAAAATTATGATTCCGGCAGGAAGCAGCATGCAGGAAAATCTTCCATACACCCTTTCTTCGGAAGGAAATTATTATGCGGCAGTATCCTGTACCAATGCTTTTGGTGACACCCTAATGCAAAGCAAAGGATATTGGTTCACCATTGACCCAAATAATGAAAGGCTGATAAAAATTTATAAAAAAATGGGAGAGGCAGTTGCTTTAATTAAAGGCAAAAATGATGTTTCCAAATATCTTCTTTCAGAATCAAGCCAATTGGAATCACAAATAAATGATTTAAAAAATACTCAAAAAAAATATTGGGATAAACAGGAATGGCAGGAGCTTACAGATAAAACAGGTGCACTCGAAACAAGGGTATCACAATTTTATCAGCAGGTTAAATTCGCATTGTTAAACCAGGGGAAATCAAAAGCCGGTTACGGTGTGATAGCAACGCATGCGCTACAAAAAATTAAAAGAGACAGGGAATTTGCCGGACAATTTTTAAACAAAGCAATTATTTCTGCAGCCCGTAATGAGTCTGAATCGTTTCAGCTTGTTTTTATTCCTTTTAAAAATAACATCAATAACATTTCCATAAATGTGAACGACCTGCATACACAGAACGGCGATACTATATCAAAAAATAATGCAGTAATTTCATTGGTTGATTACAATAATATTCAATGGCAGTCAGATTATATAGCAGAAGAAAAAGGATGGCATCCTGATCCACTGATACCTGTTACAAAACCATTTAGCCTGCAGGGTTCAGAAATATGCCGCCCGGTTTGGATTACGGTGCATGTTCCCAAAAATACCAAAGCAGGGAATTACACCGCCAACATAAAAATTACAGCAAATGATGCCGAAACAACTATTATTCCCCTGGAACTTACAGTCCGTGATTTTGAATTACCGGATGAGACACATCTTAAAACGCATACCTGGGACGAAATTGCGCTGATGCAAAAATTTTACAACGTTAAAGAATTACCAGTTGCCTGGTACCTCAATTTTTGTGATGTGCTGCTGAAAAATCATTTGAACCCATCATTTGCCGGAGTAGATTATGTTGACAAAAAAAATCATGTTGATGGTAAGTATGACTTCAGCAAAGTTGAAAAAATATTATCCCATACCATACCAAAAGGGCTAAGCCGGTTTAGCATGGTGCAAATGACAAAGGGTGATTACCAACCCGGTGAACTGGAAAAAGAATATCAGTTTATAGAAGCCTACGCAAATTTTTTAAAGAGTAAGGGATGGCTTGATAAAGGATTGGTTGAACTTTGGGACGAACCTACAGTTCTTGAATGGGAAGCCGTAAAAAAACGTGCAGAAAGAATCCGCAAAATATCACCAAATATTAAAACGCAGTTATTTTGTACTGACGGCGATGCATATAAATTTTGGGATACGGCCGTTTCAAAAAAATACGGGCTGCTGGACCTGATAGACCTGTGGATGCCTGTTAGGTTGATAGAGGCCCCGGAGATACAAAAAAAGGGGCATGAGGTGTGGACTTATTTTGCAACATTGCCCCGTGGAAACGCTCCCAATTTTTATATAGATGCACCGTCAGTAAACCAACGGCTTATCCCTTGGTATTGCTGGTTATATGGTGTTGATGGCTTTGAACACTGGAGTACTACCTACTTTTGGCGGAATGTAAAAACGGGAAAACCAATGAATGAAAAGTGGCCCAATGCACTATGGGATTCAAGAACCTTTCATAATTTTCATGGTGAAGGCCAAATGGTTTATCCGGGACCGGATGGGCAATTTTTTCCATCCATCCGGTTAGAAACCTTCCGTGATGGTATGGATGATTATGAATATTTTTATAAGCTTAGAGAATTGGTACAAAATTTTAAGGGAGATAGGGAAGATAGTTTTTACCAGGAGGCGCAAAGGCTACTAGACGTAGGCCAATCTCTACTGATAAAATATCCAAATGCTGTGCAAACAACCCTTGAAAATACTATGCGTTATCCCAACGAACCAGAACGTATTTTGGAGATGAGGGACAAGATTGCTGAAGCCATTGAAAGATTTCAAAAATATTGATAGCCTTACATTGTATGCAAAAGTTTAAATAGGAAACTATTTGAAATATAAAAGTGATGATATCTCAGGAGTTAGAGACCAGCCTATTAGGTAAACAAGTAATTAAATGAATGATATGAATAATATGAATAAATTTTCAAATAACTATACCCGGTTTTTTACAAGTGCTGTAGTATTATCGCTCATGCTAGTATTGGGATGTTCTCCAAAAATTTCACAGTTGGCAAATAATTCAAAACATCCATTATTAATAATGGCGCAAAGGCCTACTACATCGGGTTACCCGGCTGTAATAATTAAAAATATAGCAACGATAGAATCATCACCTTTCAGTGGTATGTTTATCAATTCTATTGTCGGGTGGCATATAATGAGTGGGCGACCCATCAGTTACGATTCTATTTATAATGAGTTTGCCGTTTTAAAGGGTGCCTTTAAAAAATTCAATGCTAATTTTATTTATGTGTTTAATGATTTTCCGGGAGATTTTTGGGATGATGGTGCCTGGGATATTACAGCTGAAAATTTTGCCAATATTGCTAAAGTTGCAAAGTCCCTTGGATTTAAAGGTATCATTTATGATAACGAAGAATACTTACCCAAAAAATGGTTGAATTATGGAGAAGCTTATAAAAACCCCAAATACGATTTAAACCAGCACAGAGATCAGGTGATGTTAAGAGGCAAACAAATAATGCAGGCAATCATTGCAGTATTCCCGGATATAGAAATTTTTACTTATCATGGACCTTACCTTTCCGAACCGAATTATAAAATTCCAAAAGCTAATATCAAACAGGCTGGCCCCTGGGATCAACAAGAGTTGTTAGGGCCTTTCTTTGTAGGCATGATGCAGGGTAAAGGAAAGTATGCCACAATTATTGATGGTGGCGAGCAATATCAATACCGGACAAATGATGATTTTAAACAGTCGTATGATTTAAGAAAATATGAAATTGCATCAGAAGAAACAAATTCATGGTTCATCCCTTATCAGCAAAGGTTAGATTGGCCTAATAATATCAATATTTCTTTTGGTGTATTTAACATGCAATGGTTACCGGATTATCCCATGACCTCCGAAATAATGACAACAACCCTTACTTACGCTTTGCGATACACCGATAAATATGTTTGGTATTATACAGAAGGTGATAGCTGGCTTGAGCCGGGTAAAATGCCTAAAGAATGGATTGATGCAATTATTAAGGCACAATCGGCTGTTAATGTACGCTAAGTTAATAATTAGAAAACTATTCTTTGCCATTTAGGTGATGCCTGAATTAAAAGATTTCAGTCAACGACAGGTTATAGGTGTAATACATTTTTGTGCTGATTTATAAATAAATACAATTTTTTGTAATGAAATATATATTTAGTTGGATCTTTTTTCTTTTTCCAATTGCCATCTTTAATTTGGTAATCAATACTGATAAAAATACGGATAGAACTACTGTTAGTATTTTTCCAAAAGTATATGATAAAGCTTTTCCAAATCCGCTGAAAGGCTTTCGTGCAAATTCAGTTAAAGCAGAAGATTACCCAACTTTAACACGGTTGTACATTAAGTGGAATGACATTGAGAACAATGAAAAAGATGGCGTTGAAAAAATTATCAGTTACTGCAACAGCCAGTGGAAAGATCTTCCTAAAAATAATATTAAAGTAATACCAAGAGTGTATTTGGAATGGCCATATAATAAGCAGAACGCATCAAATACAAGGGATACGGTAACCGCCGATTGGGGGGACACCAGATATGTAGATCGTTTTTGGCCCGCTGATATAAAGCGTGGCGATTATACAAGTGACCAGTTTAAAAAACGCCTGGTAAAACTTATTGCTAAATTAGGTAAAGCCTGGGATAATGATCCCCGTGTTGCCTACATAGAAATGGGCCTGATCGGATGGTGGGGAGAACAGCATACTCCATGGATTAATGATGAAATGCAAAAATTATTGGGCGATGCTTTTACCAGTGCATTTAAAACAAAATTAATAATGATAAGGCAGGCAAAAGATTTTGTAAACTTTCCGTTTGGCAGTTATTGGGATTCGTTTGCACACATTGAGCAACAAGGCGAAGCGGCCATGCTGGTAGCTTATGGGGATAAATGGAAAACAACAGTACGTGGGGGAGAAGTAGCTTACGATTGGGGCGACCTGAAACTTACTGGCGCCAGCCCGGACTCATCTTTAAAATTAAAAGCATGCCGGGATTACCTGATAAATTATATACGCACAGTGCATTGCAATCACCTGGGATGGATAAACAATTACGATACAAAAAATGATACCGTTGCTACAGGTGCAGCCGAATTACAAAATAACCTGGGGTATAATTTTGTGCTGAATCAATTTACGTACACACCCAACGTTTCACCCGGCGATAGTCTCAACATAAATTTTGCTGTTACCAATATCGGGTCTTCTCCTTTTTATTATAACTGGCCTGTAGAGGTAAGCCTTTTAAATGCAACCACAAAGCAATCAATATGGAAAGGAGTTTGTAATGATGTTGATATACGCACCTGGTTGCCTGGTGACAAATGGGATGCTGCAAAAAGAAAGTATGAAATTGAACCTCTGAAAAACCTGGTGAATGCAGTATTCAAATTACCTGCAGATATTAAAAAAGGTGATTACATCATAGCATTGTCTATACTTGATCCCGCTGGTAATTTACCAGCAGTAAGATTTGCCATCAAAAATTATTTTAAAGGTGGCCGCCATCCGATGGGTAAAATTGGTATAAATAAAGAGCTGCAAAATTTTGAGCTGGATGATAAAGTTTTTGATGACTTATATAGTGACCGCACTTTGCATTATGAATTTAATTTAGCAGAGACAAAAAAATAAAACAGGTACATTAAATCTATAAAAACGAATTAATTGAAGATGAAATAAACACCCTGATGAAATTAATTTATTTTAAATACTTGAATACTAAAAAATGAACAAAATTTTTTATTGTAACACAGTCTGGTCAAAATTATTTGTGGCAGTATGTTTTTTATTTATGGTGAACTCTGTACTTGCACAGGATTCGCTTTTATGCCGTGGAGATTATACAACAGAAGCAGGCGGCAAAGCAATGCTTGCAAAATTCTCAACTAATTATTCAAACAAAGCAACCTGGTTAAGGCGGGCCAACCAAATAAGGTCAAATATATTAGAAGGAGCTCAATTAAAAACGTTACCAAAAAAATGTCCGTTAAATATTATTAGTAATAATAAAAAAGTTCTCAATGGATATACTGTTGAGAATATAGCTTTCGAAAGCCTTCCGGGGTTTTATGTAACTGGTAACCTGTATTTGCCTGAAAAGTTTAAAGGCAACATACCGGCTATTTTATTTCCACATGGGCATTGGAGCAGTCCTGCTGAATATGGAAGGTTTATGAACGATATACAAAGAGGAGCTGCAACACTTGCTATAATGGGCGTTGCTGTATTTACGTATGATATGGTGGGGTTTGGAGAATCTACACCATGTATACATGAAAATGCACAGGTGCTTCGGATGCAAACCTGGAACAGCATACGGGTTGTTGATTTTTTAATTTCATTAGGCTATGTTGATGGTAAAAGAATTGGTATAACAGGCCCATCTGGCGGTGGTACACAAACGTTTTTACTTGCGGCTATAGATAACAGGATAAATCTTTCGGTCCCGGTCGTAATGGTTTCTGCACATTTTTTTGGTGGGTGTAATTGCGAAAGTGGAATGCCAATTCATAAAAAGGGGAACTTCCAAACTAATAATGTGGAAATAGCAGCCAGCTTTGCGCCTAAGCCAATGCTTTTAATTTCGGATGGTGCTGACTGGACGAAAAATACACCTAAAGTTGAGTTCCCTTATATAAAAAAAATTTATAAATATTTTAATGCTGAAGAAAATGTAGAGAATGTTCACTTCGAAAATGAAATGCATGATTATGGATATACTAAAAGAGTAGCCATGTATAAATTCATTACTAAGCATTTTAAGCTCTCTATGGAAAAAATTCTTTCTAATGGTAAAGTAAATGAAAGTGCAGTTGTACTGCAGGAAAGAAAAAAATTAGAAGTCTTTGCAGATAGTGGACGACCATTTAACGAAATTAAAAGTTGCGGCGAAGCGGTTGATATGCTAAATAATTATAAATGAATTGATAGGCCTCAAATTTTAAAAATCGATAAGTGTGATATTTTGTAAAAAAGGTTTAAAAGTCATTTTAATTTTTTGTTGGTACTTTACCGGTTGCAATGCAACCAAAAATAATAGAGGTACTGAACAATCACAAAATGTATTGCAGACGGGTACTATTATTAAAGTAAAGGCTCCCTTTGCAATGCCTGATTTAAAATTATTTACTTCCACCAAGAAAATGTATACCATTACAAATTATGGTGCAGTTGAAGGTGGCAATATTATAAGCACAGAAGCAATACCTACCGCAATAAAAGAATGTAACTCTAATGGAGGTGGCACGGTTTTAATTCCCAATGGCAAATGGTTAACAGGTAAAATTCATTTTAAAAGCAATGTTAATTTGCATTTAGAAGATAGTGCTGAATTAATTTTTAGTGATGATTATAACGAGTATTTACCATCGGTTCAATCATCCTGGGAGGGCATGGAATGCTTTAATTATTCACCACTTATTTATGCTTTTAATTGTAATAATATTTCGCTTTCTGGAAAAGGAAAACTAATTGCTAAAATTAATAAATGGGAAGCATGGTATGGCCGTCCGCCACTACACATGGAAGGCTTAAAAACACTGTATGAAATGGCAGTTAAAAATGTGCCTGTATCAGAAAGAGATATGACAAAAAAGGAATACCATTTCAGACCGCAGTTTATACAATTTAACAGGTGTACTAATGTAGTGATTGAAAACCTTTCAATTCGCAGCAGTCCTTTTTGGACGGTGCATCTTTTATTATGCAATGGCGTAATAGTACGAGGGTTGGATATTTTTGCCCATGGCCATAACAATGACGGTATTGATCCTGAAATGACAAAAAACCTGTTGATAGAAAACTGTACTTTCGACCAGGGCGATGATGCAATTGCCATAAAAGCAGGCAGGGATCAGGATGGATGGAGGCTGAATACCCCAACAGAAAATGTAGTGATAAGAAATTGTGTTGTTAAAGACGGGCATCAGCTTGTTGCCATAGGCAGCGAAATTTCTGCAGGTGTACGTAATGTTTACATACACGACTGTATCATCCCAACACATGGAAAAACATCTCTTAATAATATTCTTTTCATCAAAACAAATTCTGGCAGGGGTGGTTTTGTAAGAAATATTTATATAAAAAATATAAAAGCCACCCAAGTATCTGCATCTGTGTTGGGTATTGCAACCGATGTTTTTTATCAATGGAAAAATTTAGTGCCTCAGTATGAAAAACGCCTTACAAATATTGAAGGGATTTATGTAGAAAATATAGAAGTGGATAATGTAGATATTGCGATTGCAATTTATGGTGATAAAGAAAAGCCTGTTAACACTGTTATGATTAAAAATATAAAAGCCAGGCATGTTTCAAAGCAAGTAAACATTATTGAAAATGTTGTCAACTTTCAAGAAAATTAATTAATAGTAATTTACACAGTGGGGTACTTTTCATTATTTAAGTTGTTTGCATAAAATCCTGTTCAGTATTAGAATATTAAGTTATTGAAATTGATTTCTTTTGCAATCAACATCAGGTGAAAATTTTCTATTGGGAAGGCTAACGTCAATTATTGTTTACAAATTAATCTGGAATGGCTACTAACAACTATTAAAAGATGAAAGCTAAATTTATTATTATTATTAGTGTATTACTTGCTGTAGTTGTAATTATTTTTTTGTTCAAAAAAAAAGAGCATATTAAGGAAATTCCTAAGGATAAACTTTTTTATTTGATTCCTCCAGATTCCTCTAACATACATTTTACAAATACAATTACCACCAATGATACTTTAAATTTTTTTAGGTTTGAATATATGTACAATGGCGGTGGCGTTGGTATCGGCGATTTTAATAATGACGGGCTGCAGGATATTTTTTTTACCGGAAACCAGGTACCTTCTAAAATTTACATTAATAAGGGAAATTTTCGTTTCGAAGATATCACAGCAGGCAGCGGCATAGTGATTGATAATGGTTTTGCCTTTGGGGTATCAGTTGTGGATGTTAATCAAGATGGGCTTGCAGATATTTATGTTAGCGTAGGCGGTCCACAAAGAAAAGATATATACCCAAACAAGTTATTTATTAATAAAGGGGTAGATAAAAATAAAAATCCCCATTTTACGGAAATGGCAAATGAATATGGTTTAGCAGATTCCGGGCAATCAATACAAGCCGTTTTTTTTGATTACGACCATGATGGTGATTTAGATATGTATCAGCTAACGGGTGGAGGTTTCGAAAAATCACCAAACGTCGCAAGTCCTATAGTAAAAGATGGGTCGGCAAAAAATACAGATCGGTTATATAGAAACGATGCTGATAATAAGCTGGGGCATCCCGTATTCACAAATGTATCCAAACAGGCCGGTATAGTAGAGGAGGGATTTGGCTTAGGTGTTTCATTAATAGACATTAATGAAGATGGATGGCAGGATATCTATATAACCAATGATTATATCAGCAGCGACCTATTGTACATCAATAATAAGGATGGTACATTTTCTGAAAAGGTAAAAGTGTATTTTAAGCATACCAGCCTTTTTGCAATGGGCAATGATATCGGCGATATTAATAATGATGGGCTTGTGGACATACTTTCGGTCGACATGTTGCCCGATGACCACTATCAAAAAATGCTGATGTACGGCCCTAGCCAATACGATAAATTTTATTATTCCGTAGGGCTGGGGTATGCTTACCAATACATGCGTAATACTTTACAATTAAACAGGGGCAGTGGAAAGTTTAGTGAAATAGGGCAGCTTGCAGGCATTTATAAATCAAGCTGGAGTTGGGCACCATTGTTTGCTGATTTGGATAATGATGGCTACCAGGATATTTTCATTACTAACGGATTTCCTAAAAATATTACAGACCTAGATTTTGTAAAATACCGCTCCGATGCAAAAAAATCAGTCGACCCAAATAAACAATTTACTATTTTATTAGATAGTTTATCTGCAAGGCCCGGTATTAAGACTCATACCTACAGTTATAAAAATAATGGTGATTATACTTTTAGCGATTCCAGTATTCAATGGGGTTTTGATAAGCCTAATTATTCAAATGGCGCTGCCTATGTAGATCTAGATAATGATGGAGACTTAGATTTGGTAACCAATAGTATTGATGAGCCTGCAAATATTTATCGAAATACCACCATAGAAAAAAATAAAACAGCAGCCAATTATTTAAGAATAAAATTAAAGGGTGCAATCAATAACATTGATGCTTTCAGCAGTAAAATTGATATAAAATATAAAGGGCAAACACAAACAAGAAGCTTAAATACAGTAAGGGGTTTTGAAAGTTCCGTTGAACCCGTAGCACATTTTGGGTTGGGTACTCAAGGAATGGTAGATACAATAATTGTGTCATGGCCTGATGGTAAAAGAAGTGTAGTAACAAGTGTAAAGACCAACCAGGTTGTAACAATTAATTACTATGCAGGCAGCCTAGCTATTAATGAAAAAAATACCAGTGTGGTTGCACCAATTTTTTCTGAAATAAATCAGGCATCATTGAATATTCATTATAAAAATAAATACGTAGAATTTAATGATTTTAATTACGAAAGATTGATACCAAGAAAATATTCGCAAAATGGACCACCTATTGCAGTTGGCGATATCAATGGCGATGGATTAGAAGATTTTTTTGTAGGGGGTATGTATTTACAAACAGGAAAAATTTATTTGCAAAATAAAAACGGATTATTTACAGAAGATAGCCTGAGTACGGTAAAACAATTTTCGCAAGATGCAGGTTGTTTGTTATTTGATGCTGATGGAGACGGCGATGCAGATTTATATGTAGTGAGCGGGGGCAGTGAGTTTGATACCAATAATGCAGCGTATCAGGATCGGCTTTACCTTAATGATGGTAAAGGCAAGTTTACCTTAAATGAAAAAGCCTTACCAATAATGCGTTCTAGTAAATCATGTGTGATAGGTGCCGATTATGATGGCGATGGCGATATTGATTTATTTGTTGGAGGCGGTAATGTGCCGGGTTTTTATCCTCAAGGGCCTGAAAGCTATATTTTACAAAACAAGAAAGGAATATTTACAGATGTTACCGCAATGGTAACGCCTGAACTTAAAAATATTGGCATGGTAACCAGTGCCAACTGGACAGATATTGATAATGATGGAAAGCCAGATTTAATAATAGTGGGAGAATGGATACCCATTACTATTTTTAAAAACAACGGCAATAAATTTAATAATATCACTAATTCAAGTGGGTTGCAAAACACGGAAGGCTGGTGGCAAAGTATAGTCAGTGGTGATTTTGACAATGACGGGGATATGGATTATGTAATTGGAAACTGGGGAACAAATACGCCTTATACAGCATCTGTTAAAGAACCACTGAATGTTAGTTACAAAGACTTTGATGGCAACGGAAGTGTTGACCCTATTATATGTTATTACCAGGAAGGGGTTAATTATCCCGCAGCTTCCTGGGATTTTTTGACTGAACAAGTTCCATCAGCAAGAAAATTTTTTCCAAGTTATGCGTCTTATGCAGCAGCATCTAAAGAAAAATTATTATCCAAAATGAATGTAGCAGGCATGCAAAACCTCTATTGTAAAACTCTGCATTCTGTTTATCTGCAAAATAATAACAATGGAAAATTTAGCATCAAAAAATTACCAATAGAAGCACAGTTTTCCCCAATTTTTGGTATGCTCGCTTGCGACGTAAATCACGATGGTAACCTTGACCTGATTGCTGCAGGAAATTTTTATGGAACCGAAGTAGTTACTGGCAGGTATGATGCATCAACTGGTTTAGTATTGCAGGGAGATGGCAAAGGAAACTTTATATCATTGAACATAACCCAAACTGGTTTTATTGTAGATGGTGATGCAAAAGCCTTATCCAGGATAGAAATGGCTAACAAATCATCTCTTTTATTGGTTACACAAAATTCTGATGTAATAAAATTTTTTAAAGAAACAACTGCTGTTTTTTCCAGGAGTGTAATACCAACGCAGCAGGAATTTTATGCGATGATAAATTTTAAAAATGGCAGTAAACAAAAAAGGGAGTTAAGCTTTGGCAGTAGTTACTTATCGCAATCTTCAAGAAACATTATTGTTACAGGTGATATAAAATCTGTCACATTCTATACAGCAATAGGTGTAAAGACCAGGACCTTTGAATTTAAATAAAATAAAAAGTGATATAAATTATTAAAACTAATAAAAAGAAAACTTGCATTAAGCTACAATTTTCATGTAAAAAATAGTTAATTGTCATTATTTATTAAAATTGAAAAGTAGATTTTTGATACTGATTTCATTAAACGATGCAACAGGTAAAAATTATCAATCATTATTTTATTTGCTGGATGAGGTTATTTGAAAAAAAACACAATTGAATAAATGTTTAAAATGATTTTATTATGAATTTGATGGTTATGCAGCTCAAATATATATGTTGTTTTTAAAACAATTCTCTCAAAAGCCTAGTTTGATTATCCCTTCCTATTAAAAGAAGAAATCAAAAGGAATTTGCAAGTTCCCGTGTAAACACATCATTTAAATAATTGCCGCAGTTACTGATAACTAAGCACTCAAACTATTAGGTAAATAATTATGTAATTGAAATACTATTCCCTAACTTTCTTAAAGTTTTCATAGGGTACGGATTAAAAGAGGCACTGTTTTTACAGAAGCCCCACTTTTTTAAATTGATTTAACGTGATACCACTCCGGCAGCTCTTATCAACAACCGCTCCCCAAATTGTTTTTTCACACTATCAATGGCCTGGTAGAGGCTAATCGTTTCCTGTGTATCATCAAACAAGCTTATCTGGTAATTACCCGGAATAAGATTGGTAAACCGAATGCCAATTAACCGTATCAGCATCCGGCGTTCATACAGCTTACTAAAAAGTTCTTTTGCCGTCTTTAAAAGAATGTGATCAGCGTTGGTATAAGGTATAGTTAACTGCTTTGTAAATGTTTCAAAATTGGAGTAACGAAGCTTTACCGTAATACATCCCGTTACCTTATCCTGTTGCCTCAAATCAAAAGCAATTTTCTCTGTCATTCTTACCAGTTCACTGTTTAGGAAATTGATATCAATGGTATCCTGCTGAAAAGTATTTTCAGTTGAAATAGATTTTTGTTCATGAAAAGGAACTACCGGAGTTTCGTCAATGCCGTTTGCTTTACGCCATAAATCCGTACCACTTTTACCCAATAAATTCTTCATCATTTCTACCGGGATTTCGCTCAGCACTTTCACCGTTTCAACTCCCATTTTTAATAACAAATAAGCTGTTTGTTTTCCCACACCTGGAAGTTTCGCAATACTTAGGGGTGCTAAATATATTTTCTCATTGCCAAATGGTATTTCTATTTGTCCGTTGGGCTTTACTTCGTTGGTAGCAACTTTACTGATTAACTTGTTACTGGCAAGACCATAAGAAATGGGCAAACCACTTTCTTTTAGTATCTTTTTTTTCAGTTCATCGCTAAATAACTTACACCCAAAAAACTTATCCATGCCGGTAAGGTCAACGTAAAATTCATCAATGGATGCTTTCTCAAATAATGGTACAGTATCCTGTACAATATCTGTAACCAACCGGGAATATTTGCTGTATGCTTCCATATCTCCCCGAACAACAATAGCATGAGAACATAAGCGCCTTGCAATCTTCATAGGCATTGCACTGTGGATACCAAATTTCCTGGCCTCATAGCTACAGGAAGCCACCACGCCACGGTCGCCACTGCCACCAATTAACACAGGCTTGCCAATAAGTTTAGGGTTACGCAAACATTCTACCGATACAAAAAATGTATCAAGGTCAAGATGGTTAATATGTCTTTCAACATTTAGTAACATGAATTATAAGTCTGCATATTTTCTTTCTTTATAACCTGCTTTATACATTTTATGAACTTCAATATTGTACACCCCAAAATCTGAAACAACCTTACCCGTTACTTTATAAAATCCCCTGCCTTTTAATGGATAATTTCGTAAAGATTCAGGGAAGTGAACGGTATCAATCCAGTCTAAATTCACATCAAGGAAAGTTCCAAAACTCATCCTGTCGTTTCTCACTGTTGTCACCACTTTATAATCAATAAAATAAATCAGTACCGTTACAATCTTATTAAGGTTTAAAGCCAGGTCTTTAGCCAGTAAATATTTATATGGATCATCATTGACGAGATCAAAAGGATTGCCTAATGTAAAGTCCAATGTTTCCAGTTCGTCATACAAATCATCCAAAGGATAATCAACTAATTCAGGCAGTTTAAAATTGATAGGGGCTTCCTCAAACATTGACTTTGCAGCCGGAACATGCGATACATTTTTCTTTTGCAAAAAATTGGCTTCCCATAACAGTTGCTTTTTCTTTTTTCCGGTAAAACGAAAAGCACCAATACTTACCAAAATATTCAAAAGTTCCTTGGTAATATTTGTTCTTTCAATAAAGTCCTGCAAGTGGAGAAATAATCCATTTTTATTTCTTTCTTCCAGTATCACATCCACCATATCCTGCTGAAAAGATTTGATATGGATAAAACCTGTGTACACATCATTGCCCCTTATGCTGGTATAATATTCACTTTCATTTACACAGGGGGCATGAACAATGGCACCTGTTTTTCGCAGTTCTAAGAAATATAATTCCCGGCTGTAAAAACCACCAAAATTATTGATCACCGCTACCATAAATTCTTTGGGGTAGTATGTTTTTAAAAACAAGCTTTGGTAACTCTCCACCGCAAAAGAAGCTGAGTGTGCTTTAGAAAAACTGTAACCTCCAAAACTTTCAATCTGCCGCCATACTTCAGCGGTAATAGCATCGGGGTAATTTCTTTCTTTGCAATTCAAAAACCATTTCTCTTTGATCCGCAGCATCTCCTGGTTGCCACGGTATTTACCACTCATGGCCCGGCGTAAAATATCTGCCTCACCCATATCCAACCCAGCAAAATGGTGCGCCACTTTTATCACGTCTTCCTGAAACACCATTACCCCAAAAGTCTCCTGCAATAGTTCTTTCATTATAGGGTGTATGTAATCAATATTTTCAGGGTCATGGTATCTTTCAATGTATGCCTTCATCATGCCACTGCTGGCCACACCGGGGCGTATAATGGAACTGGCAGCCACAAGGGTGATATAATCATCACATTCCAGCTTTTTTAGTAGTTGCCGCATGGCAGGGGATTCTATATAAAAACATCCAATGGTTTGCACATGCTTAATCTGTTCGCTTACCCGTTTATCTTTCTTGAATTTCTTGAAATCGTGGATATTTACATCAACACCCTGATTTTCTTTTATCAGGCGTAAACTTTCTTTAATGTGGCCAAGCCCACGCTGACTTAAAATATCCAATTTATACAAGCCCACATTTTCTGCAACAAACATATCCATCTGCACCGTGGGGAAGCCTTTTGGCGGCATAAATACGGTTGCATACTGGTAAATACTTTCTTCAGAAATCAACATGCCGCCAGGATGAATAGACAAATGATTCGGAAAATTTTCTATCAGCTTTCCATAGCGTAAAATCTGCTGCTGTATTTTATCATCAGGATTGCCACCTGCAGCCAACTGATCTATTTCTTCTTTTGGCAAACCAAAAACTTTCCCCAATTCTCTTACCACTGCCCGATATTGAAAAGTAGAATACATGCCCAATAAAGCCACCTGCTTTTTACCATAGCGTTTAAATACATAGTCAATCACTTCATCCCTGTCGAGCCAGCTAAAATCAATATCAAAATCTGGCGGCGAAGTACGGTGTGGATTCAGGAAACGTTCAAAATACAAATCCAGTTCTATCGGGTCCACATCTGTTATTTGCAGGCAATACGCAACTATGGAGTTGGCTCCACTGCCACGGCCAACATGATAAAAGCCTCTCGACTGTGCATAGCGAATAATATCCCAGGTAATAAGGAAGTAAGCATTAAAACCTAATTCATCAATAATCTTTAATTCTTTGGTTACCCTTTCGGCAGCTATTTTATTTTTTCCATAGCGGAAGGCAAAACCATCTGCGGTCAGTTTCTTCAATAATATCCTGTCGTCTTCTTTTGTACTGCTGAATATCTTTTTATTTTTATCCGTTTTAAAATCCATTTCAATATGGCAACTGTCAATCAGCTTGTAAGTATTGGTAACTATAAAAGGATATTGCCTGAAGGCATCCAGCAATGCAGCCGGTGGCACAAAATATTCATCGGGACTGCATTCATCGGCTTTTGATAATTTGGAAAGCAACACATTTTTATCAATGGCTCTCAGCAGGCGGTGAACATTGAAGTAAGTTTTATTTTGAAAAGTAACCGGCTGCCGGATGATCCATTTATCAACCGTAGTTTTTAAATCAATGCTGAATAATTTATTTACTTCAGAGGGCAGCACACCAATTTTTTCATTGACAAATAATTGCCCCGGTTTTTTACCGCCTAAAGGGTAAATAACAAAGCCATCCCATGTATCTGTAAAAAATGGCTCTTCCAATGCCAAAACAGGGAAGGGCTTATCTTCCTGAAAATGCTGGGAAAGAAATTCATTAATCCATAACAGCCCTTTGTTGTTGGCAGCAATTAAAATGTACAACAATTGCCCTTCATTACGAACCTCCGCACCTGTAATGGGCTTTATGCCCTCCTCCCGGCAATATTTTACAAAGTCCCATATATCGCAGGTGGAGTTGATATTGGTTAATGCCAGGGCTGTTACACCACTGTCCACAGCTGCTTTTACCAGTTCTTTGCTTGAAAAAGTGCCGTAGCGGAAGCTGAAATATGTTTTACAATTGAGGTACATTCCTTAGTTTAGAAACGCTAAGGTAGGGGTTATTGCTAAATAATTTAGTATATAGGGTTTAAGTTTATGGTGGGAACCATTTTATTTTATCAAATTACTTTAGTAACAGTTTCGTTTATTCTATTCAAAATACTTACCACTTTAGCGGCTTGTTCCATTGAAAACACACCGGTTAATCCTTCATTGTTGATATCGGTAAATGGAACTTCAAAAAGTATTTGTTGATCAATAGCCCCTTTTACAGAAAGGAAATCAACCAAATAATTAATAAAAGTTTGTTGATCTGCATTTAACGTACTGGCATTTAAAAACTCTGCAAATGCTTCTTTGGCTGCATTAATTTCAAGACCAACAATACTACGAATAAACTGTGCTAATGTTTGCCCTTCCAAAGCTTTCTCCAGTACTTCTTTTGTAATAGACGCATCAAGTGAAAGTATTATTCTTTCCAGCTCACCCACCTCCGTTTTTGTAATCGGTTGATTTGTTTTGATACGATGAATGGTAATGTGATTTTGGTTTTCCCGTATGAATTTTTCTATCCTTTTTTGATAAGGTTCCAAACTCATACCACCCAGCGGAATTTCTGCTTCTTCTATGTTAGCTGTAAACTCATCTTCATAATTGGTATAAAGGACAGGGGTGGATGGGAAAGAATTTCCAAAAGAAATCCTGATTAAAAATTGGGTATTAGACTATAATGCAGATAAACAAATTCTGACAGAGCAAAAGGAAGGTAAAATACTTGTGTGGGATAGTAATAGATTAACCTTGCAATTAGGTGACAGGTCATACAAGAAGATAAGTGATTTGTAAGGAGTGCTACTAATGAATTGGCGGTAATATAATTGTGAAACTGAAAATGTGGAGTATGAAAAAAATATTAATCATCATTGGCATCGTCTTGTCAATAAGCATTGCCCCTGTGCAGCATACCAATGCACAAATACCTATTTTAGATATTATTAAGGCAGCAGTAAAAAAAGTAATTGTAGCAGCAGATTTAAAAATACAACGGCTGCAAAATAAAACCATCTGGTTGCAGAATGCCCAAAAGACATTGGAAAATAAAATGTCAAAGTTAAAGTTGACAGAAATTAGCGACTGGAGCAAAAAACAAAAGGAACTGTACGCTAAATATTTTGATGAGTTGCATAAAGTTAAAAATGTAATCAGTTCTTACCAGGCGGTGAGAGATATTATTAAAAAGCAGGTTCAGTTGGTACAGGAATATTCAAAGGCATTTAATCTTTCTAAACAGGACAAGAATTTTACGGCAGACGAACTTAACTATATGCAAAAAGTATATACTGGTATTTTGGATGAAAGTATTAAAAATATTGACCAAATTCAATTAGTGATTAATGCCTTTGCCACTCAGATGACGGATGCAAAACGCTTGGAAATTATACATGCTGCCGGGAATAATATTGAACAAAATATTACTGATCTGCGGCAGTTCAACCAGCAGAACATTATTATAAGTTTACAAAGGTCGAAAGAAAAGTATGATATTGATGTAGTGAAGAAACTTTACGGAATAAAGTAATAATTTTTAGTGAAAGCGAAAATGTGGGGTTATGAAAAAATTATTGATAATATCAATTATGGTATTGTGTGCAGAAAACCTATCTGCACAAACCTGGGCTGAATGGTTCCGCCAAAAAGCAACTCAAAAAAAATACCTGCTTCAACAGATAGCAGCGCTGCAGGTTTATTCAGGCTATTTATCTAAAGGATACTCCATTGCTAAAGATGGACTTAATACAATCAAAAGTATTAAGAATGGTGACTTACTCCAGCATACCAATTACTTCACCTCACTGGTTACTGTAAATCCTCAAATTAAGCGATATAAAAAAGTGGCCGACATTATTGCCATGCAGATAAGTATTGCAAAGCAGTCAGGCAATGCCATCAAAAACTTTAGGAGCAATCATCATTTTACCCCAACAGAGATTAACTATTTACAAGGCGTATTCAATAAGCTGTTATCTGCCTGTGCCAAAAACCTTGATGAATTGTTAAACCTTGTTTCAAATGGAAACTTGCAAATGAAAGATGATGAACGGATTAAGGCAATAGATAAGCTATACATTGATATGCAGGATAAGCAACAACTTGCCAGGGCATTCAGTAATAGTGCAGCAGGCTTGTCTATACAGCGAAGTAATGAGGAAAAAGATATAATTATTTCTAAAAAATTAAATGGATTAAAATGAAAAAGTGTATTGTGATTCTGTGGGTTATTCTATTTTCTTTCTCCGGCCATGTTGTAGCTCAATCTACCGAAGTGCAGCAACTATTATTAAATGTAGAAAAGCTGGCACAGCTAAAGAAGATACTCAGTAATATGAAAAAGGGGTATGAGATTGTCAACAATGGGTACAACACTATAAAAGATATTTCTAAAGGAAATTTTAACCTGCATGAGGCTTTTTTAGATGCCTTGTTGCAGGTTAGTCCCACAGTGAGAAAGTATAAAAAAATTGGAGAAATTATTATTTTTCAAACTCAGTTAGTTAAGGAATACAAATCAGCGTTTAGAAGATTTGACGCATCCAATCTTTTCAATGCAAATGAAATAAAGTACATGGGTAATGTGTACTCAAACCTGTTTAATAAAAGCCTTCAAAATTTGGATGAATTGACAATGGTAATAACTGCGGGGAAATTAAGAATGAGCGACGATGAACGATTGAATGCGATTGACAGGATATACATTGACATGGGTGATAAATTAGTTTTCCTGAGAACTTTTAACAAAGAAAACAATGTGCTTGCCATACAAAGAGGCAGGGAGATGGTGGATACCAGGGTATCTAAAAAATTGAATGGATTTTAGTGTAAATGCAATTAAATAGTGAGTATGAAAAAGTGTGTAAGAATAATTGCCGCAATAGCAATAGCAGTAATAATGCCCCAAATATTATTTGCCCAAAGTGGTGGATTTGCAAATGATATTAAAAGCCTGCACCAGGTATTAGAACAGTTGTATACAGAGATGCTGCCATTGTGCAGTAAGCTGATTGGCGTAGGCCGTGGTATAGCAGGTTTTGCAGCCACCTGGTATATTGCAAGCCGTGTATGGCGGCATATCGCTAATGCGGAACCAATAGATTTTTATCCTTTGTTCCGGCCATTTGTGTTGGGCTTTGCTGTTATTATTTTCCCTTCAGTCATTGCCATGATCAATGGCGTTATGAATCCAACAGTTACTGGAACGGCGGCGATGGTAACTGATTCTAATAAAGCCATTGAAGTACTATTACAGAAGAAAGAAGAAGCCATCAAAAAAACTGATGTATGGAAAATGTATGTGGGGGAAACAGGTAGTGGCGATAGGGACAAATGGTATAAATATACCCATCCGGATGATGCTCCTTCCGATGAAGGATTCTTTGCCAGTGTAGGAAATGATATTCGATTTGCTATGGCTAAAGCTTCCTACAACTTTCGGAATTCAATTAAACAATGGATGAGTGAGGTGTTGAGGGTTTTGTTTGAAGCAGCATCACTCTGCATCAATACAATCCGAACGTTTTATTTAATTGTGCTGGCCATATTAGGGCCGCTTGTTTTTGGAATTGCAGTCTTTGATGGTTTTCAACATACACTCACTGTTTGGATAGCCCGGTACATCAACATCTTTCTTTGGCTTCCGGTTTCTAATATTTTCGGAAGCATCATTGGTAAGATTCAGGAAAATATGCTGAAGGTAGATATTGCCCATGTACAAGATTATGGCGATACTTTCTTTTCCCCAACCGATACGGCATATTTAATCTTTATGATTATTGGTATCGTTGGCTATTTCACGGTGCCAAGTGTTGCGAATTATATTGTCCATGCTGGTGGTGGAAATACATTGCTTTATAAAGTGACAAGCTTAACCTCAAATAGTTCCAGAAATATTATAAATACAGCTTCGTCAGGTGCCGGTATGGTTGCTGATTCATTTGGCAATGCTAAGTCAAATACATCTGGCAGTATGGCTTCCAATGGTGTAAGCGGCGGCTATTTTAATGAAGGTGGTGGCAATAAATCAAATGGATACATGCAGGATAAATTATCAGGAAAATTGTAAGCTATGTTTAAAGAAACAAAAAATATTGATTCGTCATTCAGGCACATTAAAATATTCACATTTCATGTTGTAGCAGGTTGCTTTTTACTATGCGGGTTTGTGTTGTATAAAAGCTATGAATTGTCTGCAAGGGTACAGGATAAAATATACATACTGGCTGGTGATCAGGCTATGGAAGCTTTCGCCTCTAAAAGAAAAGACAACGTATTAGTTGAAGCCAATAGCCATATCAGTTTATTTCATATCTACTTTTTTACATTGGACCCGGATGATAAAGTGATAGAAAAAAATATTTCAAGGGCTCTATATATGGCAGATGCTTCAGCAAAAAAGCAATACAATAATTTAAAAGAAACAGGTTACTACTCTAACATTATCGCTGGTAATATCAGCCAGCAAATTTCAATTGATAGCATTACAGTAGATATTAAGGTGGAGCCTTATTTCTTTCACTGTTATAGTACAGAAAGAATAATCAGACCTAATAGTATTGTTACCCGGAATTTAATTACACAGGGTTATTTAAGAAACGTTTCCCGTTCAGAGCATAACCCACATGGTTTTTTGATTGAGCGATGGGAAACGTTGGAGAATAAAGACATTAAAACTGAGAACCGATGAAACTATTTAAAAGAAAGGAAGGCCAGGTAAACATACCTGATAAAGCAGCTACTGGTATTGCAAATGGAATACTAAAATCGCAGCGTTGGTTTGCTAATACTTTAGAAAGCCTGACTAACAAATGGAAACAAAAGCAGCAATGGATTTTTTTATACACCGTATGTTTCCTTTTTGGAGGACTAAGTATTGCTGCAATTGTGAATTCTTTTAAAGTTCCTAAAAATTCCAAGGCTCTTATGCCTAAATCAATTTCTGTTCCTAAGAATATTTATAAAGAGGATAAGCCTTTTATTATAACAGAAAACGAATTTCAAAAAGTGCAGGAATATAAGCGTACACATCCCAACCTCATAAACGAAAGGCCGGGTTTATTTGACAGCCTTGTACTTATTGAACAATCTTTTTATTCACAAAAAAAATAAAACTATGAAAGAGAAACATTCAGCTAAGTTTTTACGACAAAGGAAAATGATGCTGGTCTTGCCAGTATTAATTATTCCATTTGTAACAATGGGATTCTGGGCGCTAGGTGGAGGACAAGGCCAGACGAAAAACAATCTTGCAGATAATAACAAGGGGCTAAATCTGCAACTGCCCGATGCCAATTTAAAAGATGATAAAAATGCAGACAAACTTTCATTTTACAATGAAGCAGATGCTGATTCCTTAAAACGGGATGAACTTTTACGTAATGATCCTTATTATAAAGATTCCATGATCAGCCGAAGAAATACACTCATGTCTGACACTGGAAATTTGCTAAGTACCGCTCCACTGTATAGTGGGTTGAATCAATCCCCTTACAATAAAACTGCTGATGCAAACGAGCAACGGATTTATCAAAAGATTAATGAGATTAATAAACAAATTAATCAGCCTGATAATGTTACTCAAACCAATAGCACTCCCAATCAGCCTACTACAAATAACGATAGTAATGAACAGTTTTCAAATGAAGTTGACATACTGCAGGATATGATGCAGCAGATGAATGGCAGCCCGGAGGCAGATCCGGAAATGCAGCAATTAAATGGAACGCTGGAAAAAATATTGGACATACAGCATCCTGACAGAGTAAAGGAAAAACTCAAAGAAAAGTCATTGAAGAGCAAGGAACAAGTTTTTATCGTTACCAGGCAATTTGTGAAAAACAATATCAGTTTGCTTGATACTGGCAAAAGTAAAAGGAATGCTGAAAATAAATTTTTTGGTGTAGAAGAGGATGCAGATTCCGAAGAACCAAACACTGTTGAGGCGGTGGTCCATCAAACACAAACTTTAGTTAATGGCGCAGTGGTAAAAATGCGCCTGCTGAATGATATTTATTTAAATGGCTCATTAGTTAAGAAAGGCAATTTTGTTTTTGGAATTGCTGAATTAAATGATGAAAGACTTGAAATAAACATTAACTCAATCCGCAACAATAATTCTCTATTTCCAGTTAAACTGGAAGTGTTTGACATGGATGGCCTCGCCGGTATATATATTCCCGGTGCAATTTCAAGAGATGTTGCCAAGCAATCTACAGATAATGGTTTGCAGCTTTTGGAACTTACTTCAATGGACCCATCATTCAAGGCACAGGCAGCAGCCACCGGTATAAATGCTGCTAAATCTTTACTCAGTAAAAAAGTTAAACAGGTAAAAGTATTAGTGAAGGCAGGTTATAAAGTGCTGCTAAGAGATAAAAGTATTCAACAATAATTATAAACAATTAAAACCAATTTTATGAAACGATTAGTGTGTTTGATTTGTGGTTGCTGGTTATTCGTTTCGGCAATGGCGCAAATTTCTTCTTTATGTATCTCAACGGATAAAACAACCAGTCTGGTATTTCCATTTTCAATCCGGCATGTGGATAGGGGTACAAAAGATGTATTGGTGCAGCAGGTAAAAGAAGCAGACAATATCTTATTGGTAAAGGCTTCTGCGAAAAATTTTTCTGAAACAAACCTTAGCGTTGTAACAGAGGACGGGAGTGTTTACACTTTTGTAATTAACTACGAAGAAAAACCTGCAATATGGGTTTTCAATTTGCCTGAGAACAAAAAAACTACAATGACTACTTATGCGAACGCCATCCTTGATAACCGGCGAACATTGTGGGGCGTAAGAGGCAATAGTTGGAATATAGATGCATCAGTTATTGGTACTTATATAAAAGATGACATTATTTATTATCAAGTGAGAATTAAAAACAATAGTACGATTGATTATGATATTGAAGTATTGCGATTTTTCATCCGTGATAAGAAGAAAGGAAAACGGACTGCTGTGCAGGAAAATGAATTAAAGCCTTTGCATGTTTCTGGCAATATCGCACAGGTTAAATCTTTCAATCAAAATATTATTGTTGTAGCCCTGGACAAATTTACCATCCCGGATAAAAAGTTTATGGGCATTCAGATAATGGAAAAGAATGGTGGCAGGCATTTGATGATGAAGCTGAACAACAAAGATATTTTGAAAGCAATACCATTGCCTGATTTAAGATGAATAACGAACATCCCATATCAGACGAGGTATTAGAACTTGTAAATATAGCTTTATCCAAAGGTGAGCATTGGATGGCCTATAACCAGTCGCTCTATTTTATAGATAAAGAAGATGTTCACTTTTTCAAATTGCAAAACGAGGCTAAGGAGTTTGCAAATGATAATTTAAGTGATAGGGATGCTTATCAAGTCATATACTTTAATTCCATTTTAGACATTTTTACAAAACTTCCTTACTCAGAAAATACAGGAAAAGATATGGTCAATAATCCCGACATAAATGGGTTGTATAATCATGAAGGCAACGATTTCACAGATTCACTAATTGAGCATATAGAACAACAACAACAATCATTATTTAAATCACAATTAAAAACAAACGTTATGAACAACGAAAATTTTCAGTACTTGAGTGATAATCTTAAATACATGGGTTTTGGAGAAAATCTGAAAACAGATTTAGAGAAGAATCTTAATGAAGGCAAAG
>JAYWII010000126.1:0-29159 GCA_043788995.1 Chitinophagaceae bacterium
GCCCATCAATCAACTCTTTCAACAAACTCAATTACAATATTTCAAAGAACTAAATCATAACCAATTGAATATGTTCGACTAATAACGCTACGCTAATGAAAATAAATAACAACAAACTATTCTCATACAAGAAATGCAAAAGGAGAATTAACCTTGGCAAAAAAATAAAAAGGATATGAAAAAAATAAAGGGACGAAAAGAAAACAGCAAATAAAAAGTAATTACCAAAAAGTAAAAGGGTCAACATTTCTGTTGACCCTTTGTACTTACTAACCCATTAAATTCTATTGCTAAATTACTAATTGCCCCCACATAAAAAAATAAAATTTTGGGGATGTTAATAAGTTTTAATCAGCTACTAACGGGGTCATATATGTGTTTTTTTGTTTATAAATATCTAATTATCAGATTATTACAAGCACTCAACTGATGGATATTTTTATTTCCGCAAAAAAATTTGTTCAAAAAAATAATTATTTAATTTGGTTTACAATATAAACTACTCTATTTTCGCGACTTATCTATAGCACATGAAACTGATTATAACTAGCTTATTACTATTGGGTTTTACAACAACCGGGGCCCAGGTAACCATTTCTGGCCGGGTAAGTGATAATAAAGGGAAACCGATTCCCGGGGTAAGCATCCAACTGAAAGATTCCTACGATGGTGCAACTACTGACTCCTCAGGAAGCTATTCCTTCAGTACAGATGAAAAAGGAGAACGTTTTCTCCAGGTTACTACGGCCGGGTATTTTGCAGTGGTTCAAAAAGTAACGATTGGAGCTTCGGCAATAGTTCAAAATATATCGCTGAAGGAACAAATTACAGAGCTAAAAGCCGTAGTAATTACTGCTGGTTCTTTTGAAGCCAGCGACAAAAACAAAGGAGCAGTTCTTAATTCATTAGACATTGTGACAACTCCAAGTGCTAATGCAGATGTTACCAGCGCATTTAAAACCTTGCCCGGCACTCAGCAAGTGGGTGAGAGTGAAGGCCTTTTTGTGAGAGGCGGTTCCGCTACAGAAGCCAAAATATACATGGATGGCAACCTGGTAAATAATTTCTTTTACAGCAGTACACCGGGTATTGCCACCAGGGGGCGGTTCAATCCATTTTTATTTAAAGGAACCATCTTTAGTTCTGGTGGATACTCTGCTTTATACGGGCAGGCATTATCTTCGGCACTTATTTTAGAAAGTACAGATTTACCTGACAGATCACAAGCTGATGTTGGTATTTCGGTTGTAGGCATTGGCGGTGGTTTTCAGCAATTGGCTAAAAATAAAAAATCATCCTGGGGCATTTCGTATAATCATACTAACCTATGGCTCGGGTTCAAGATAAACAAGTTTAAACAGGACTTTTATGACATCCCAGTATACAACCAACTGGATGCTAACTTCAGGATAAAAACTAAAAATGGTGGCTTCATCAAATATTACTTTTATATAAGTGACAATAAAACAGGTTTCAGAAGTCCAGACATTGATTCTTCAACCTTAAAAGATGCATTCCATATAAAGAATCTGAACACTTACCAAAATATCAACTGGAAAGACCGGATCGGCAATGGCTGGAAAATAAACACCGGTATCAGCTTCAGTACTAATAAAGACGATATTCTAAATGAACTGCAGGATGCATCAAATAAAAAAGTAGTAATAGAAACGCCAGCCTACTTTACATTCAAGAATTTTGGAGTTGAAAACAAAGCCAGCTATGCACAGGCAAGAGTGGTGCTGGAGAAAAAGCTTGCAGGCCTCAGTGCCCTGAGATTTGGCAGTGATTATTTTTACAGCAATGAAAAAACAACCTACACATCTTATAACAGTCAAAAATTTACAGAAAAAGTAATTGATAAGATCTTTGCCGGATTTGCAGAAACAGACATATATATAACCAATAACCTGGCTGCAAAGGTTGGCAGCAGGATAGAGCATTCTGAAGTACTTGATAAATGGAATATTGCGCCAAGGCTATCACTGGCATATAAATTTCCAGATAACAGCCAGGCATCTTTTGCTTATGGTATCTTTTATCAAAATCCTGAAAGAAGGTTGTTACCAGCACTTGCAGCTGTTGATTATTCAAAAGCCACTCATTACATTTTACAATATTCAAAGCAATCGAAAGATTACACTTTCAGAACAGAATTATTCTATAAAAAATATAACCGTCTTTACAAAACTGATTTCAACAATTTTGGCCAACAGCTGGCAGCTAATACACTTGGGTACGGAGATGCAAAAGGAATTGAATTTTTCTGGAGAGATAAAAAGACTTTTAAGAATGTTGATTACTGGATCTCTTATTCTTACTTAGATACCAAAAGAGATTACCTGAATTTTCCATCAGCTATTCAGCCTTCCTTTGCTGCTAACCACACAGCCTCTTTTGTATTCAAACGTTTTGTGCTACCATGGAAAACAGGATTTAATTTGAGTTACAGTTTTGCAACAGGGAGACCTTATTACAGGATAGCTGATGATAACGGTCAGGGCAAGTTTGAAATTACAGACCAGGGTAAAACCATCAATTTCAACAGTATGAGTTTTAGCATAAATTATATTCCATCTCTTGGAAAGAAAGATAATAAGACATTTGCTGTATGGGTTTTAGGAGTGAACAATGTATTAGGGCAAAATCAAGTCTATACTTACAATTACAGTAGTGACGGCAGCAGGAAAGAAGCTGTTACACCACCCAGTAAACGATTTATTTTTATCGGCTGCTTCTTAAGTTTTGGTATTGACAGAACGCAGGACGCCATCAATAATAATTTGTAAAAAATAAACAAATCAACCAATAAAAACTATCATCTTAAAACAAACGAAAATGAAAAAATTATCATTACTCACTGCTGTATTATTGTTAGCAGTATGCTCATTTGCACAGAGCGAAAAATATGTTGCAGCTATGAAAAAAAATCTTGCCGGGATGGATTCCAGTTTTAAAAGTACTGCAGATCTTATAAAAATGTCCAATAGTTTTGAGCGGATTGCGACCACAGAAAAATCAGAATGGCTCCCTTACTACTATGCAGCGCTGTGCCAGGTGAACGCAGGTTTTATGGAACAGGATAAAAGCAAAATAGATGGCATTGCAGACAAAGCAAATGAACTAATTAAGAAAGCTGATTCATTGACCCCAAATAATTCTGAAATATCCTGCATCAAAAGTATGATTGCCAGTTGCCATATGATGGTAGATCCGCAGCAACGCTGGATGCAATATGGCCAGGAAAGCAGCAGCAATATGGAGGCAGCCATGAAACAAGATGCCACTAATCCAAGGCCATACTTTTTAAAAGGACAGGGCTTAAAATATACACCAACAGAATTTGGTGGTGGTTGTGGCACAGCAAAACCTCAATTAGAGACTGCTTTGGAAAAATACAATACTTTTAAGCCTGCAAGTGAAATACATCCTTCATGGGGCAAACAGTTTGTTGAAAAGTTGATTAGTGATTGCAAATAAAATAGAACAGCAGAAAATGTTTAAAGAACTGGATCCAATATTACATTCTCAGTTACGCCTGGCCGTTATGAACTTGCTCATCAGCGTAAAAGAAGCGGAGTTTACTTTTCTCAGAGAAAAAACAAATGCTACTGCCGGCAACCTGAGCGTACAAATAAATAAATTGAAAGATGCCGGTTATATCCAGGTAGTCAAACAATTCAACAATAATTATCCTCAAACCATTTGCAAAGTAACCAAAGAGGGAATGGAGGCTTTTGAATCTTACGTAAATGCATTACAATCCTACATGAATCCTAACGGGCAATAAATAAGGCCCTTCAAAAAGCTGAAGGGCCTTATTTATTGCAGGTATTTAAAAATTATTTCCAAAGCAAAAAGGGCGAAGAATAAGTTCCATAGTTTGTATTTAAACAAACTGTATAATCCCCTTCTGCCAGATCATTAAAATTATTGATATTGATATTATTTTTCCCAGCCACTAACTGAACCTTTTGTTTTAATACGGTTGCACCTGATTCATCTAATACTACAATAGTTGCTTTGCCAGTTTTTCCAGCTTTAAAGCTAATCTGGATATCCCCGGTTTTGGGATTTGGAAGAACTATGAGCCTTTTGTTAACCAGGCTAAAAATATCATCCGGCGATTTTACCTTTAAATGATTTTTCAATATTGGATTATTTGAGAAGCTGCCTGCGTTTACTGTGGTAATTGAAAGACAAATTACCAATGTACTGATGATCTGTTTCATAATCTTTGATTTTTGGGTATATAAATTAAAAGTCTAAATACTTTGTGATGTAGGTTACAATACAGCAAGCATGCCGGATGTATTGACTATTTTCAGTGGATTAAAAGAAATAAAGTGATGAATTATAATAAGTGTGGTTTATCCGGGAGAACTGCTGGGAGCGATGTGGATTTTTAAGTTAGGGCTTTAATTTAAATTCCTAATTTTAAAATTCATTATTATTATCGCTGTTAATTTAAACAATCAGCCCGACAAACCGTTTTACATTTACTAACAAACAAATTAATGGCCAACATTATCCAGGTAGATCATCTTTGCAAAAGTTACAATCAAAATAAAGCTGTTAATGACTTGTCCTTCACAGTAAATGAAGGAGATGTGTATGGTTTTCTTGGACAAAATGGTGCAGGAAAATCTACCACTATCCGGATGTTACTTACATTGATTAAACCAACAAGTGGACAGATTTCCATTTTTGGGAAGCAATTAAGCCATCACCGTTCTGAAATTTTAAGCCAGGTTGGTGCTGTTATAGAAAAGCCCGATCTGTATAAATACCTTTCTGCTTATCACAACCTTTCCATCTTTGCAAAAATGAGCGGCATAAAAGTTACCAGGAAACTGCTGATGGATCAATTGCAAATGGTAGGGCTGGAACAGAGGGCCCATGATAAAGTAAAAACATTCAGCCAGGGAATGAAACAGCGTTTAGGCATTGCCGTTGCATTGGTGCATGATCCCAGGTTAATTATTTTAGATGAACCTACTAATGGCTTAGATCCACAAGGCATCGCAGATATGCGTAATCTTATTTTAAAGCTGAGTAAAGAAATGGGCAAGACTGTTGTGATCTCTTCTCACCTGCTCAGCGAAATTGAATTGATTGCCAGCCGCATGATCATCATCAATAAAGGAGAAAAAGTAATTGAAGGAAACGTAGATGAATTGCTTGATCCTGCCCATACCATGGTGGATATTGATACTACCAATAACAAAGAAACTACTGAAAAATTGCTGCAAACAAAATGGGCCACTTATTTACAAAAGGGTAAACCGCTGCAGTTGATGATGAATAAAGAGGAAGTTCCCCAGTTGATAAATGACCTGGTGGCAATAAATGTTCAATTGTTATCTGTTAACTCCAGTCACTCTTTAGAAAACTATTTTTTATCACTTACAACCAATCCTGGCTATGTGGAACCTTTTGCAAATTGAGTTATTTAAAATATCCAAACGTCCCCGTACTTATATTGCTTTTGCAGCCATTGCAGCCATTGTTTTTATTTTCCAGTTTGCATTTAAAGCCGATGGCCAGAGCTATATGGACCTGATGTTGCAAAGTGTAAAAGACAGTTTTGAACTGGAAAAGACAAAAGCCATCAATGGCTACTTTATGTGTTATATCATTCTGAATACATTGCTGATACAGGTGCCAATATTGGTTGCATTAATTGCTGCAGATTCAATTTCAGGCGAGGCTAATATGGGAACATTACGATTACTGATTTCCAAACCTATCAGCAGAACACAATTGATACTGGTAAAATTTGCAGCAGCCACCATCTTCACCCTACTCTTATTATTATGGATGGCCATTACTTCATTAGTGATTAGCCTGCTGGTTTTTGGTGCTGATGATATGCTCATCTTTCGTGTGAAAGGAGAAGAATCACAAATATTGCAAATTACAAAAGATGATATTATGTGGCGCTATATGGCGGCCTTTGGTTATGCAACGGTGGCGCTCACTGTTATTGCTGCGCTGTCTTTGTTCCTTTCCATTTTTGCAGAAAATTCTATTGGGCCAATCATTGCCACCGTTTGTATTGTAATTGTATGCACCATCATCTCCAACATCAACGTGCCCATCATTGATAAAAATGTAAAGCCTTTTTTATTTACGTCTTACCTGGTAGGATGGAAAGGTTTCTTTTATATTGGCACCAGCCCGGATGGAGTTCCCATAAAAGGCAGCCTGGAAAACTGGCCGGCCATCCGGAAGAGTTTATTCATCTTAATTTTACATATTGTAGTAATTGTAAGTGCATCCGTAGTGGTGTTTAGAAAAAGGGATATTTTATCTTAATAAAAGAATAGAAAATGAAAAAAATGTTTTTAATCGTACTGTGTTTTTCAGCAATAGTTGTTTTGGCCCAGGACGCTGAAGCCCTGGTAAAAAAAGTAAAAGCTAAAATTGATTTGGTGAATAATTATGAGGCCGATGGCACCATGAAAACCAATGTCACTTTTTTGAAAGTGCCCGAAGCGCAGGTGAAAATTTATTTTAAAAAACCCAACCTGCTGAAAATAAAAAATGAAAAAGGGATTTCTTTCGTTCCCAAAGGCGCAGTAAGCATTAATCTTAATAATATCATCGGCGGCAATGAATATTCCGTTATTGATGCCGGATACGAAAAAACAGGCTCCACCAAAACAAGGGTGGTAAAACTATTACCAACGGATGACAATGCAGATGTAGTATTATCTACTTTATATATTGATGAAGCCAACCTCGTAATTGTAAAAGCAAAAACAACCACCCGTGCAAATGGTAGCTATCAATTGGATATGACTTTTGGAAAATACACGGCTTACTGCCTGCCGGATAAGATCGTTTTCACTTTCAATACCAAAGATTACAAACTTCCAAAAGGCGTAACCTTTGATTTTGATGATGGCACCAACGCAGGAAAACCTGCAGAAAAAAATAACAATGGTAAGGCGGAGATTAGCTTTAATTCTTATACCATAAATAAAGGTGTGGCGGATTCTTTTTTTAAATAAAGCTTTGACTTACTGCTAACAGTTTGTATCTTATTAAAAAATATAATTATGGCAGTTCTAAAAGTAATCGAGATTCTTTCCAACTCTAAAAAGAGCTGGGAAGATGCAACCCAGGCGGGTGTAAAACATGCTTCCAAATCTGTGCGGAACATTCGCAGTGTGAATGTAAGTAACCTAAGTGCCTTGGTTGACAAAAAAGGAACCATTACTGAGTACCGGGTAAATGTAAAGATCAGTTTTGAAGTAGAGTAATGAAAGACATGGCTGACACTAAGTACAATCACCTGGTGTCAGCCATTTTCTATTGTAAGTTTTAAAATTTATTCCGGCAAATCAGATACCTGCTGATCCACAGCCCTTCCCACCACAGCGGCACTCATCCGTTTCATCGGGTTTTTCCTGTTCTCTGCAAAGCCCCTGCGGCTGTTAATAATATCCACACATTTAAAAATGGCTTCTCTGAAAGAAGCTTCATCAGCCTTATTTTTTCCGGCAATATCAAAAGCAACTCCATGATCTGGTGACGTTCGGATGCCTTGCATGCCTGCTGTATAATTTACTCCTTCACCAATAGAAAGGGATTTAAATGGAATCAAGCCCTGGTCGTGGTACATCGCCAGTACGCCATCAAATTTTTCATGATAGCCCCTGGCAAAAAAAGCATCTGAAGGATAAGGGCCAAAACAGAAAATATCTTTTTGCTTAGCATCTTTAATAGCCGGCCGGATGATCTCCTCATCTTCGCTGCCTATCAGCCCATCGTCACCTGCATGTGGATTAAGGCCCAGCACCGCAATCTTTGGCTTATCTATCCCAAAATCTTTTTTCAAAGAATTGTTCATCAGCACCAGCTTACCCAGTATATTTTCTCTTGTAATTGATTTGTCGATATCTTTTACGGGCACATGTTCTGTTACAAGCCCCACCCTCATATTCTCTGACACCATAAACATCAGCACATCATTAGCACCATACAAATTTTTCAGGTAAGGGGTATGTCCTGTAAAATTAAATTCTTCAGACTGGGTATTTTTTTTATTGATCGGCGCTGTTACCAGGCCATCTATTTTTCCTTCTTTTAAAGCCTGTGCCGCAGTTACCAAGCTGATTACTGCATACTTTCCGCCAATTTCATTTAATATACCCGGTGTAATGGCCACCTCTTCTTCCCAGCAGTTAAACATATTTATCTGCTTGTGATTAACACGACCCAGGTCTTTCACGCTGGAGAAATTAAAATTGATCTCCGGTATTGCCTTGCGGTAAAAATTCAGCACTTTATTATTGGCAAATATTACCGGAGTGCATATTTCAAGCAGCCGGCTATCCGACACCGTTTTAATAATGATCTCTAATCCGATGCCATTTACATCACCGCAACTCAACCCAATAACAGGCTTATTTTCATTTTGCATAGCAATAAAAAGTTTAGCTGTAAAAATACAACAATGTTTTACAAATTGGCCCGGCTGAAGATATTTATAACAGGAGGCTGAAAAGTTGAACCGGCAGCAATACTTTGCAACAGTTAGTAAATACAGTAATTTTACCGCTCATTATAATTATTCATTTTGCGTTTAAAAAAATCACTCGGCCAGCATTTTTTAAAAGATGAGACCATCATCCAAAAAATTGTAGAAGCATTAAAGCAGGATCCCTTTACCAAATTACTGGAAGTAGGCCCGGGAGGCGGTGCATTAACCAAACACTTGGTGCAGATTCCCGATATTGATTTTAAAGCGGTGGAACTGGATGATGATAAAACTGCTTACTTGAAAAAAGCTTACCCGGTTTTAAAGGATAAGATCATTGCTGAAAGCTTTTTGGATATCGACAAACCTTTTACTGGCAGTTTTACGGTAATTGGCAATTTCCCCTACAATATCTCCACTCAAATTTTATTTAAAGTATTAGACTGGAAAGAAGATGTGCCGGTGGTAATTGGCATGTTTCAAAAAGAAGTGGCAGAAAGAGCGGCAAGCAAAGAAGGCAGCAAAGTATACGGGGTGCTCAGTGTATTGATACAGGCTTTTTACCAAGTGGAATATTTATTTGATGTAAGTCCGCAATGTTTTAATCCGCCACCCAAAGTGCAAAGCGGCGTAATTCGTTTAAGAAGAAAAAAAGAAATACTGCTTGTTAAAAGTGACCGGGCATTTAATGTATTGGTAAAAACTGCTTTTAACCAACGTAGAAAAACGCTCCGCAATGCGGTAAAAAGTTTATTTCCTCCTGAAGTTTTGCAGGATGGTCTTTTTCTAAGGCGGGCAGAAACACTGAGTGTAGAAGAATTTGCTGCATTGACTTTTAAAATGTTTGGGGGATAGCAGTAATTGATTCTATCTTTTTTTAATCGACCGGCCATTCTTAAAAAACTAACAACTGTTAACATTTCGATTGCTATCTGTATTTTTGCCACAGATTGTTTGCTCATCTTCTCCTTTATTAAATGCTCACCATTTTGTTGCATATTGGTATGCGGTGAAAGTGAGTCCCGATAAAATCGGGGTTAACATAACACAACAATGTTGGGCATAGATCAAAAAGTTAGTTCAAAAAATATTTATGAGTTTCTCATTACAGAATAAAGTAAGAATTGTAACTGCTGCTGCTTTGTTTGACGGGCATGATGCCGCCATTAATATCATGCGGAGAATCCTGCAGAGCAAAGGGGCAGAGGTCATTCATTTGGGTCATAACCGAAGTGTGCATGAAATAGTGGAATGTGCCATTGAAGAAGATGTACAGGGCATTGCTATCACCAGCTACCAGGGCGGCCATGTAGAATTTTTCAAATACATGAAAGACCTGCTGGATGAAAATGGTTGTGGTCACATAAAAATTTTTGGTGGTGGCGGAGGTACCATACTTCCTTCTGAAATAGAGGAACTGCATAGCTATGGTATTACAAAAATTTACAGCCCGGATGATGGCAGGAGGATGGGACTGGAAGGAATGATAGAGGATGTGATTGTGCAAAGTGCAGCCCCCTCTAAATCTCCCCCCATGGGGGAGACTTCAGGCCCGGCTAACGGAAATAACTTTTATACTCTTGGGGAGTGGCGGGATGTGAAGAAAGTTGCTCATGCTATTACGCTGGCAGAAAATGGTGAGCCATATAAACATCTTTTTAATGGAAAGGCTCAGCATGAATATTTTGAAACGGCAGATCCGTTTTATTATAAGTTGCTGAAAGAATTTTCTAAACAGCATAGAAATAAATCAACCGAAACTGAAAATATTTTATGGCAACAGATCAGGGATAAACAACTTGATGGAATCAAATTCAGAAAGCAACATATCATTGATAAATACATTGCTGATTTTATTTCGTTAGAAAATAAGTTAATTATTGAAGTTGATGGATCAATACATCAACTTCCAGAGAATAAAGAAAATGATGAACAAAGAACCCAAAGATTAAATGAGCTTGGATATACCGTCATAAGATTTTCAAATAATGAAGTGCTGCATAAACTAGACATAGTTACTACCGCTATAAAAAAGAAGTGGTATGAACTAGAAGAGTCTAAAGTCTCCCCCATGGGGGGAGATTTAGAGGGGGCTGTAGTGCTGGGTATCACAGGAACCGGCGGTGCAGGCAAGAGCAGTGTTACCGATGAAATCGTTCGCCGCTTTCTAAATACTTATTCAGATAAAACCATCGCTGTAATTTCTGTAGATCCATCAAAGAAAAAAACAGGTGGTGCTTTATTGGGAGACAGGATAAGAATGAATGCCATCTCTTCGCCAAGAGCTTACATGCGTAGCCTTGCAACCAGGGAAAGTGATAAAGCACTAAGTGAATATGTGGAGGAAGCCATTGATATCTGTAAAGCAGCCGGCTACGATTATATTATTTTAGAAAGCGCCGGGGTTGGGCAAAGTGATGCCAGTATTTTAGATTATGTAGACATCAGTATGTATGTGATGACACCTGAATACGGTGCTGCATCACAATTAGAAAAAATAAACATGCTGGATTATGCAGACATTGTTTGTGTAAATAAATTTGATAAAGCCGGTGCACTGGATGCATTGCATGATGTACGCAAGCAATACAAACGCAATCATGGTTTATGGACAGTGAAAGATGAAGAACTTCCGGTGGTGGGAACCATTGCAGCACAGTTTAACGATGCAGGAGTAAACGAACTGTTTGAAAGACTGATGGAAAAAGTGGCTGAAAAAACCGGCGTGAAATTTAATGGGGAAATAGAACATCATGCACATACAAAAGATACCGCCAGTCAATCCACTATCATTCCTCCCAAAAGAGTAAGATACCTGGCAGAAATTGCAGAAACTATAAAAGAGTATGATAATTGGGCTGAAGAACAAAGTAAAATAGCAAGTCAATTATATCAACTGAATGGTACCATTTCTTTAATAAAAGAAAAACTCGGTCAAGAAATATCGTCTAAAGTCTCCCCCTTGGGAGGAGATTTAGAGGGGGCCTTGTCACGGTCAAATTTAGAACTGATTAATAACTGGCCTGTTGTTTTAAAACGCTATCAAAAAGAATTTTATGAATTTACTGTTAGAGATAAAGTAATTAAACAGCCGCTTCGTTATAAAAGTTTGTCAGGTACCAGCATTGCAAAAGTGTATTTACCCAAATACAAAGACTGGGGTGATCTGTTGAAATGGCAACTGCAGGAAAATGTACCGGGAGAATTTCCTTATACTGCCGGTGTGTTTCCTTTAAAGAGAGATGGTGAAGATCCTACAAGAATGTTTGCAGGTGAAGGTGGCCCCGAAAGAACCAACAGGCGCTTTCATTATGTAAGTTTGGGACAACCGGCCAAACGTTTATCTACAGCATTTGATTCAGTAACATTATATGGCGAAGACCCCGATCACCGCCTGGATATTTATGGTAAGGTTGGTAACAGCGGTGTAAGCATTGCCACCGTAGATGATGCAAAAAAATTATACAGCGGCTTTGATCTGTGCAATGCAAAAACTTCTGTAAGCATGACCATCAACGGGCCTGCTCCTATCCTGCTGGCATTCTTTATGAATGCTGCCATTGATCAACAATGTGAAAAATACATCATTGAAAATAATTTAAGAGAGGCAGTCAATAAAATAATTGAAGAAAAGGTTGACATTCATTCTTTACCAAAATATGTTGGAGTGAATGGTTTACAAGTCTCCCCCACCAGGGGAGATTTAGAGGGGGCTTTACCTGCTGGCAATGATGGCTTAGGATTAAGGCTATTAGGATTAAGCGGATCAGATGTTTTACCTGTGGATGTGTATGAAAAAATTAAAGCAACAGCGCTATCAACAGTAAGAGGAACCGTACAAGCTGATATTTTAAAAGAAGACCAGGCACAAAACACCTGTATCTTTTCCACAGAGTTTGCTTTAAAACTTATGGGAGATGTACAGGAATATTTTATTGAAAATAAAGTGCAGAATTTTTATAGTGTGAGTATCAGCGGCTATCATATTGCAGAAGCAGGTGCCAACCCAATAACACAATTAGCATTCACCTTATCCAATGGATTTACTTATGTAGAATATTACTTAAGCCGTGGGATGAACATTGATGACTTTGCACCCAATCTTTCTTTCTTCTTTAGTAACGGGATGGATCCTGAGTACGGTGTGATTGGAAGAGTAGCAAGACGGATATGGGCCAAAGCGATGAAGAATAAATACAAAGCCAACGATCGATCACAAAAATTAAAATACCACATACAAACCAGTGGCAGAAGTTTACATGCACAGGAAATTGATTTCAATGATATCAGAACAACGCTGCAGGCACTGTATGCCATCTATGATAATTGCAACAGCCTTCACACTAACGCCTACGATGAGGCGATCACAACACCAACAGAAGAAAGTGTACGCAGGGCAATGGCGATACAATTAATTATTAACAGAGAATTGGGCACAGCAAAAAATGAAAACCCTAACCAGGGGGCTTTTTTAATTGAGGAATTAACTGACCTGGTGGAAGATGCTGTAATGAATGAATTTAACCGCATAACGGAACGTGGTGGTGTGTTGGGTGCAATGGAGAGAATGTACCAGCGAAATAAAATACAGGAAGAAAGTTTGTACTACGAAACATTGAAACATACAGGAGAATATCCTATTGTTGGTGTAAATACTTTCTTAAATAAAAATGGTTCCCCAACAATTCTGCCAACTGAAGTAATAAGAAGCACCACCGATGAAAAAGAATACCAGATAAAAGCATTACAGGCTTTTAAAACAAGACATGCCGATTACTCAACAGTTAAATTAAAACAACTCCAATCAACAGCAGTTACCAATAGAAATCTTTTTGCTGAACTAATGGAGACTGTAAAATATTGTTCACTTGGACAGATCACCAATGCATTGTATGCAGTGGGTGGGCAATACCGGAGAAATATGTAATATTCTAAAAAAAAGCTTCAGTTATAATAAATAAAATAGTACCCGTAGTCCTATTTTAAATTGTCAAATGCACGTTTAAAATGTTAAGGAAATATTAAGTAAGGCTGTTTTGGGCGTAAAAAAGCCCCTGAAAAATTATTGTGTTGCACGTTGGGCATCATTAAACTAATTCTCCAAAACCCACTATCAACAAGGGTTTTTAACTTAAAAAATTTTTTTTACAGTAAACAAAGCCGTTTAAAGTTGAATGCTGTAATCAAAATACTGCATATACATTTGCGTTATCAATTTAAACTGATCCGTTACAAGAGAGGATACAAGAGAACAAAAAATGTTCATCTACTAAAAAGAAAAAGCAACAACAACTTGCTTTCTTCCATACGATCCGATCTCAGTTTTTCCACGATGCCTGCCATGTAATCTTAACGTTTGCACTTTTCATTATTGCTATATGAAAAAAAATAAGTGACTGGTATGCCAGTTGCTGAAGAAAAAGTTTTTTAACAATTAAAAATAAAACACAATGACAAAAATCAAGAACATCGCATTAACACTTTCAGCGATCGTGTTATTTGCAGCAAACAGTTTTGCAGGTACTGTAACCAACACCTCAAAAGCAATTTATGTAGATCCATCTTCAGAAAAATTGATTGTAAATTTTGTTGGCGAAGATAATGGTTACTTAGTTTTCGAGGTAGCTGTTAACAAAGGATCTAACAAAGCGGTTTCTCTTTCAGTAAATGACAAGTCAGAAGGCGAACTGTACAATTCACCAGTTTCTACTAACAAAACACAGACTTTCAAAATTGAAAAAAGAGACGGTCAGGAATTGGAATTTTCTGTAAGAGCTGGTAAACTTAGCTATTCAAAATCTTTCACTATTGTACCAACGGTTACTTTAACCAAGTTGTAATACAATTGTTGAACAGAAAATTTGACTAGCTGCCATGTTACATTTAAAGACACACACAAAACACATCATTCTGCAGTTTTTATTTGCTGGTATAGCAAATAGCTGCAGGATGATTTATGAGAAAGCGAAAGTTAACAACCCAGCTTTTGTTATCAGGCAGCAGCAGAAATATATTTAACCAGGCATCTTTTAGCTATCGGAAGCAATGTTTCTTCCATTGGAAAACTCAGGGAAGTTTCCATGATATAAACTGCAGGATTAGGCAGGTCAGTTTTTATTTTTATCAGGTCTCCTTTGATCTGCTCATAAGTGGTGGAAAAACTACGGGACCATTTATCTACAAAATCAGTTCTCATACCACGGTATTTCTCATCATGCTTTTCAAAAATAGTAAGCCGGTATTGATACACATGTGTATCTTTCTGATGACCATTATTTAAAAAGAAATATCCTTCACTGATATCAAGCGGCACAATACCCACAGGCTGTATATTGATCTTCTCTTCTACAAACTCATATATCTCTGCACCATTACTAATGGTTTGTTGCATCTTCCCGCTGGCATAATCAATAATATCTTCCAGTTCTTTCATTAATTCGCTGTCTTCAATTACCTGTTCATACAACACAGATAATTTTTCCATTTGAATTTTATTGAGGCGGCGGGGGAACTGATCCTGCAAGAATTTTTTATTATCACGGAAAGCGATGATACTGTTGAAGTGGAAAATAATATCAGCCAATTGCGGATACAGCCTGTTTTCATAAAAGCATTTATGAATTTCCTGCAGGTATGCCAGCAGTGTATATTTTTTTAATTCAAAATCAATATAACCTTCTGCGAACCAGGTTTCAGATAATGTCTTCATATTGATAAATTAAGGTGTGATATGAAATTAACGAAAAATCCTGTTCAACAGATAACGGTAAGTATGGTTTTTTATTTCTTTCTATTAAAGCTGCATAGCATTCTAAAAAATATTTCAGGCAATATGTAGTAATGTTACAGGCAGTTATATACCACAAACGGTTGCAGGAATATTTTTTACAACCCTGCAGGAATACTCCTTTGAAAATGACTATTTTTAAACTTGCATTAACAACAATTTTTTTCCATGAGAAAAATCAGCAATGTTACTCATAGCGTTGTGATGACTTTATTTAATTTTCTAACATGACAGCAGAACATCAACGTTTATCAGTTAATAATAAAAAGCCAATACCGCTGGAGCAATGGGGGCCTTACCTAAGTGAGCGGCAATGGGGCACGGTAAGGGAAGATTACAGTGACAGTGGTAATGCCTGGGGTTATTTACCATTTGATCAATCACACTACAGGGCTTATCGCTGGGGTGAAGATGGTATTGCAGGCATATCTGATTATTTTCAAAACCTCTGCTTTGCAATCACCTTGTGGAATGGCAAAGATAAAATATTGAAAGAACGGTTATTTGGGGTAGGCAACTATGATGGTAACCATGGCGAAGACGTAAAAGAATTATACTACTACCAGGATAATGTACCCACACATTATTATATGGAGTACCTGTATAAATATCCGCAAAATGAATTTCCTTATGATGAGTTGCTTACAAAAAACAGGGGTCGCAGCAAAGAAGAACCGGAATATGAAATACTGGATACCAATGCATTTATCAATGATGAATATTTTGATGTGGCAGTTACGTATGCCAAACAAAATCCGCAGGATATTTATATCAAAATAGATATTACCAACCGTAATAAAAAAGCAGCTTCCGTTACATTGTTGCCTACACTCTGGTTTTACAACAGGTGGACCTTTACACCCGAAGAACCGAAACCATTAATTAAATCATGTACTAAAAATTCAGTAAGCGTTTCCCATAACAGGCTGGGCAATTATTTTTTTTATTTTCAGTCACCCACAGATACTTTATATACAGAAAACGAAACCAATTTTAATAAAGTAAATGGAACAGGTGTTGAATCTGTTTTTACAAAAGATGCCTTTCATGATGCCATTATTAAAGGATCAAATAAAACCAAACTCAGAGCAAAAAAAGAAGGGACCAAATTTGCCCCGGTATATGAATTAGATCTTAAAGGCGGTGAAACAAAAACCATTTATTGCAGGCTCACCAACAGGGCAGATGACAAACCTTTCTGGCTGGGCTTTGAAAAAATATTTGCAGCAAGAAAACAGGAAGCTGATGATTTTTACAATGCAATATTGCCTTCAAATACTTCTGCTGATCTGAAAAACATACAACGCAAAGCACTGGCAGGTTTACTGTGGAGCAAACAATATTATCATTTTGATGTAGAACGCTGGCTCACCACCAGTGATGGTATTACTCCTGTAAATGCCAGCAAACAGGGCGGAAGAAATAACGACTGGAAACACTTAAAAAACCAGGATGTAATTGCGATGCCCGATAAATGGGAATACCCCTGGTATGCTGCGTGGGATCTTGCTTTTCATTGTATTTCACTTGCAATGGTGGATGTGGTTTTTGCTAAACACCAGTTGCAACTGATCATGAGAGAATGGTACATGAAACCAGATGGGCAGCTACCGGCGTATGAATGGAATTTCAGTGATGTAAATCCCCCGGTTCAGGCCTGGGCCGCCATGGAAATATACAGGGTGGAAAAAGAAACACACGGAACCGGTGATGTAGTTTTTCTGAAAAGGGTTTTTCAAAAACTGCTGATCAATTTTACCTGGTGGATCAACAGGAAAGATATTAATGGTAACAACATTTTTGAAGGAGGATTTTTAGGACTCGATAATATTGGTGTATTCAACAGGAGCCATCATTTTACTGACAACATGAAACTGGAGCAAGCCGATGGAACCAGCTGGATGGGCATGTATGCACTGAACATGATGGACATGGCATTAGAAATTGCACGCCATGATATTTCTTTTGAAGACTCTGCAACAAAATTCTTTGAACACTTTGTATTGATAGCAGAATCGCTGAACAGTCATTCATTATGGAATAATGAAGACAAGTTTTTTTATGATACGCTGTGTATTGCAGGCAAAGATCCTTTGCCATTGCGTATACAAAGTATCGTTGGATTGACCAGTTTATTTGCAGTGAGTACCATTCCCAAAGAATTATTTGATGTACTACCCGATTTTGAAAAAAGAGTTGCCTGGTTTGAAAATTACCGGCAAAAAAATAACCGCTTTTGGCCCAATGAAGAACGTGGTGATGGCGAAGAGGTTTTAATATCACTGGTAAAAAAAGACAGGTTGATTTTTTTATTACAGCGTTTATTGCATGAAGATGAATTTTTATCAGATGGGGGTATCAGGGCTTTATCAAAATATCACAAAGCAAATCCTTACTCTGTTACTATTGATGGAATCAATTACACCATTCAGTATGATCCCGGCGATTCTACCAGCAATCTTTTTGGTGGCAACAGTAACTGGCGTGGGCCAGTGTGGATGCCTATCAATTATTTAATCATTCGTTCTATCAGAAAGTATGGAGAATTTTATGGCGATCATCTTAAAGTAGAGTGCCCTGTTGGATCAGGTAATATGATGAACCTGACAGAAGTTTCGCAGTTCATTACCGACAGGGTAATCAGTCTTTTTGCAAAAGATGCCAAAGGCAATAGAAAATCTTATGGAGATTATAACTGGTTTTATCAGAAGCCAGGCAATGAAGACTTGGTTTTATTTTTTGAATATTTTCATGGCGATTCCGGTGCCGGGCTCGGTGCCAATCATCAAACAGGATGGACATCACTGGTAGCAGACCTGATTGGAGGTAAAGAAGTAAAAGACGAAGAATGGAAAGAGGGAAGTGGCTATGAAGTTTTTGTGGAAGAGGAAGAAGAGTAACAATGTTGTTATGGAAATAAATTTTCGGCAACCGCCACACTCTCTGGCTTACCCACATCCACCAGCCTGTCGCCTGTGTGATCATAACCATAAATAGGATGATCAGCAGCAAGACTGAGGTAGGTATCCACTAAAGAAAATTTGCCACGCTGTGGTATCAGTTCAAGAACGGTGGGTTCAAAAACCACTACACAACTATATGCCATTGGTTTCAAGTTAGGTTTGTCTATTGAAATTCTTTTTTCACCTGTGCTGTTATTCATCCAGCCGCACAGCCTGTTGTCTTCATCAAATAAAAAATTACGGGAGCTTTTTCTACTGGTGATACCAAAAGAAATGATTCCTTTTTTTTGTTGGTGATAAGCTAACAGGTTATCTAAATTTAGATCCGTAAGAAAATCTGCATTCAGTGTAAAGAATGGTTTATTGCCCTGCAGCAGTTCCTTTGCTTTTAATAATCCGCCACCTGTCTCCAACACTTCATCTGTTTCATCGCTGATGATTATATTACTTCCCCACCCATTATTTGCATTTACTGCATCAATGATTTGATTGCTGAAATGATGCACATTTACAACCACATCTTTTATTCCATATTGCTGCAAGTATTCAATGTTTCGCTGCAATAACGATTTGCCATTTACTATTGCAAGCGCCTTTGGATGTGCATCTGTCCAGGGTTTAAATCTTGTTCCCAAGCCTGCAGCGAAAATCATTGCCCTTCGCACCTCATGCCCCCCCGCCCCTGAAGGGGAGCTTTGCACTCTAAAATTTTGAAGTTGATTCATTTTATGTAAGATTGTGTTTACAACAAATTGCATGCCCCATCTAACTTCGTTGTTTGTAAAACGAATAATACTAATCCCAAATTATTCAATGTGGTTTTGTCTTTCTGCATCATTAATTTTTACATCTTTTGTATTATGTATTCCTCCATCTATTTCAATGACTAACTTTAAAGAATGACAATAAAAGTCTGCGATGTAAAGAAATATTGGATGTTGTCTTCTGAATTTTACACCCAGTTTATTTTTTGACAAATATCCCCAAACAATTTCTTCTTCATGCGTAGGGGATTTTCTTAATTCCTCAGCTCGCTGAAAAATTAATTTAGAAGCTCCATAGTGCATATCAAGTTTATGTTCCTCTGTCCCTAAAGGGGAATTTTGGCCTCCATTATTTTCATCATCTTCTTTTCTTGCATAAACCAAGGGTTAGCTATTCGGAAAGTTCTTATGAATTTAAGGTTAAGCCCCTTTAGGGGTTTGGGGCAGCTGTTCTGTTTTTTTCCAGTTTTGTCTATTTGAATGTTTCAATTCAATCTTCACCTTAAACTTATTTCTCAAATGCCGGGCAATAGCTTCAGCAGCATATACACTCCGGTGCTGACCACCCGTGCAGCCAAAGTTAATGGAGAGATGTTCAAACCCTCTTTTAATATAATCTTCCACGGAAATATCAATGATGCTGTAAACACTGTTTAAAAAGTCCGGCATTTTCGTTTTCTGTTCAAGAAAATCTTTTACTGATTTATCCAGGCCGGATAAGTGTTTGTATTCATCAAACCTGCCGGGGTTTAATATACCCCTCATATCAAATACAAATCCACCACCATTTTTTGTTTCATCTTTTGGATACCCCGATTGAATGAAAGAAAAACTTTTTATGCTGACAACCAATGGCGTTTCTTCTGTTGCCTGCACTGGCGTAAATTCCTGTATTACTTCATCACTGATGCACAACTCCAGTACTTTCTTAAATTCGGGTAATGCAATGCCTACACTTTGATGAGTAATAAACCATTTTAGATTTTGCAATGCCAAAGGTATACTGGTTAAGAAATGTGCTTTTCTTTCAAACAATCCACGGAACCCATAAGCGCCCAACACCTGCATCAGCCTTATTAATACATAACCATTATACTGGCTGCGAAAAATATCTTTGTCTATAGATTCTCCAATGATTGCTTCAAAAGAGTGCATGTAGTCTTCCAACAATTGTTGCTTCCAGTCGTCGGGCAAGTTTGCTCTTGCCTGCCAAAGTAAGGAGGCCACATCATATTGTGGTGCTCCTTTCATGCCGCCCTGGTAGTCGATAAAATGAACGGTATCATTTTCATCTACCATAATGTTCCGGCTCTGAAAATCCCGGAACATAAAAAATTTATACTCTGTATGAGATAAATAATTACTGAGGGCTTCAAAATCTTTTATTAGTTTTTGTTTGTCGTATGGTTTGCGTAAAGCATCTAAAAAATAATACTTAAAATAGAGCAGGTCAGCCATGATGGCCTCTTTACCAAAGGAAGAATTGGTAAGACATTTTTTATAATCCAATCCTTCATGCCCTTTGATCTGCAACAAGGCCAGCTGATGCAGACTTTGCTGATAGAGTTTGTAGACTTCATTGGTAAACCCATTTTGCTCCAGTTTATCCAACAGCGAAACACTTCCAAAATCCTGCTGTATGTAAATATCTTTATCAGCATTCACACATAAAATTTTTGCAGTGCTTAAATTCTTTGTTGCAAAATGATTAGAGAAATAAATGAAACTTTCATTCTCTTTTATATTGGCTCCGTAAGTAGCGATAAAATCTCCTTCGCTGGTATGCAGGCGAAAGTAATGTCTTTCGCTGCCCGCCTGGGGAAGTTTATCAATACTATTAATGGTTGCCTTGGACCAGTTGGCAAATAAATTTTCTATCTGTTCGATGGGAGTCTGCATTTTATAAAAATCCGGTTTATGTAAAAATAGAATATTTGCTGCAACAGATAAAAGGTGATTGATCAAATCAGGATTATTCTGATATCATTTTATAATATTCAATTGAAAAAGCAACTCTTTCGTACTTACTGTCTAAATCAACAAGATAAACACTGTCGCATTCAAATGATTTACTGTTATTGTTGAAATAATGAATAAGTAAATTACAATCATAACTGGTTCCTGATCCACTTGCTTTTATATAGGTAGCAACAACATTTGTCCAGGGGATTTGATTTTCTGATTGCCCTATACAAATCCCTTGTTTGTCCAGCTTTAATTTTGACTTTCTATCAAAAAGAACAATCGCAGACTTTCCAATCAGTATTATTCCAAAACATCCCATGAAAAACCCTATCCATTTCACTTTAAAAAATGCTATTAATGTCCACGCCGTAAAAAAAAGAAAGGCAAAAGCGGCTTTATATATACTTCGTTTGAAATTCATTCTTGCATCAGAAAGATCAAAATAAGGAGGTGTATTTGCAATTTCATCTGTAGAAGTATAAGTTATGCCATTGGGTTTCCACCACGGGTATTTTTTAGGAGCATATTCAACAATCAGCCGTTCTAATAATTCCAGCTTTTGAGATTCAAATAATTCGTTCATAAAATTAATTGCTGGTTTAATGCAAACTTTACTGCTGCTTGTGCATGTATCAGTGTTGTATCAAAAACAGGGATAGAAATATCTTCCTGTTTGATCAATATTGGTATTTCAGTACATCCCAGCACTACTCCCTCTGCCCCCTGTTGCTGCAGCTCATTGATGATCTGTATAAACCGTTCTTTTCGTTCGGGGAGAAAAATTCCTTTACCCATTTCATTATAGATAGCATCGTTTATATATTCAATATCTGCTTCGCCAGGTATAATGGTTTGAATATTTTTTTCAGCCAGTTTATCTTTATAAAAATCAAACAGCATAGTGTATTTGGTACCAAGCAACGCTACTTTACCCAAGCCCTGCTTTGCAACTACTATAGCAGTTTCCTCCGCAATATGAATAAGCGGAATATTAATTACAGCCTGTACTTTGTCTGCAATATAGTGCATGGTATTAGCGCCAATCAGCACACAGTCTGCTCCACCTTGCTCAAGTGTTTGTGCCACTTTGCTAAGAATGGCTGCAATACCATCCCAGTCCCCATTGAAAGTAAGTTTTTTTATTTCTGCAAAATCTACTGAGTACATCAGCATTTTACAGGAACTTACCCCGCCCAGTTTTTCATTGGTAAGCTGGTTCAGCAAGCGGTAATAATCCATTGATGAGAGCCATGTAAGTCCTCCTATAAACCCGATTGTTTTCATGCGGCGAAGGTATTGAATGTTTATATTAGTTTTTGTTAGCGGCATACAAAACAAGCAGGCAAAGAATGTTGGATAATTAATTATATTTAATGAATACAAACACTATATGCGTCGTTTTCTTCAGCGGATATTAACTAAACCTGTTACCTGGCTGGCCAATAAATTTTCCAGCAGGCCCAACCAGGAACGGGTGCATACTGCCCTTACAAAATTGTATCAGCATTTACAGGAACATCCCGGGAAAAAAGGCCTTGTGTTTGAAACAACAGATACGGATGCCCGGTTTATTATATTCAGCGATCAACACAAAGGGGCAAAAAACGGCAGCGATGATTTTATGCTGGCAGAGCCCAACTATATGGCCGCACTAAATTATTATTTAGAACAGGGTTTTCATTTTATTTCTTTAGGAGATGAGGAAGAGCTTTGGGAAAATACCATTTGGCCGGTGAAAGCAAGTAACAAAGAAAGCATAGCACTTCAAAATAAATTCCATCAGGAAAAACTTTATACCAAGGTATTTGGCAATCATGATATTTTCTGGAACAATGATCCTTTTGCCGGCCTGTACCTGATGAGCATGTATGATAAATCAATAAAAACATATGAAGCTGTTTTACTAAAAATAAAAATGAACAATGAAGAGCTGCCTGTATTTTTAACACATGGTCACCAGGGCGATGGACAAAGTGATGGCAACGCTTTTAGCGCCTGGTTTGTCGGCCGCATTTGGGCACCACTGCAAACCTATCTAAACTTAAACCCTAATATACCTGCTGCCAACAATGAATTAAAAACAGCACACAATCTATTTATGTATGAGTGGAGCAAGCAGGATAACAACCCCGTTTTAATAACCGGCCATACACATCAGCCGGTGTTTGCATCACTTACCCACCTGGAACGTTTATACAAACAACTGGATAAAGCAAGAGCAAATAATGATGCTGCTGCAACAGAAGCACTGAACAAAGAAATTGTTTTCCGGCAAAATGAATATGACTTTGTGGTAGGCAATTACGCTACCGCTAAACCTTACTATTTTAACTCCGGTTGCTGTTGTTATGTGGATGGTGATATTACCGGTATTGAAATTGCAGATGCAACCGTCCGCCTGATCAAGTGGAGCAAGAAAGATGATATTTCAGAAAGAATTGTTTTGGAAGAAATATTGCTGAAAGATTTATAGCCATTAATATTTACTACCCTGCCAATTTTCTCAGGCACAGATCAATCTTACTGTTTAAAATATTTTTAATTCTCTGTAACAAATGTTTCCTTGCTGCATCCAATTAATATAAACAACAGAAAGGTCAGTTAAGTATCCTGAAAAATCAAATTAAAAAACACAGGAAGATTATATTTGAACCAACCAGGCATACCGGATGAATCAACAACAAGAATTTACAAACCTGTATAATGAGTATGGCGAAGGCATAAAAAAACTCTGCCTTGGTTATACCGGTGACGCAGTGCTGGCGCAGGATCTGTTGCAGGAAACTTTTATTGCGGTATGGAGCAACATGCAAAAATTCCGGGGCGATGCCAAGTGGAGTACCTGGATCTACCGCATAGCAGTAAACACCTGCCTGACGCACCTGCGAAAAAAGAAAGACACGTTGATGGATATTGAAAATACATCCTTATCAATGCTGTCGGAAGAAGTAAATACTAAAGAACAGGAAGTACAGCTGCTGTATAAATGCATCAGCCGGTTGCAGGAAACAGACCGTTTGATCATAACGCTGGTTTTAGAAGACAAGCCTTATGAAGAGATTGCTTCCATCACCGGCATTACAGAAACAAACCTTCGTGTAAAAATTCATCGCATTAAAAAACAACTCACTCAAATTTATAACAGCTATGCAGGACTTTGATTCATTAAAAAATGTGTGGCAGCAACCGGCAACAGATAAACCAACGCTGCCCGGTGAAATTGATATTAATAACAAATCAAAAACAACAAAAATGAAATTACAACAATCGCAACGGCACGGAAGCATTATGCTGGTGCTAACCGCTATTTTTATTGCATGCCTCGCCATATTCGGCAACCTGAATTTTATACATTGGTACACCTATGGCGGAATGGTATTAATAATTATTGTTTGCCTGGTACAGGCAGCCTTTATGTACGCCACTTATAAAAAGATCAGGAATATTGATGACACTGTTCCACCGGCTGAACACCTTCGCCAGTGGGAGACATATTATGATCTTAGGAAAAAACAGAATACCTGGAACATGCCTGTTTATTATATAGCACTCAATGTTGCGATGGCTGTTTATCTTATAGAAATATTTACAGGACGGCCCCTTGTAAACGTGGTAATATTTATTGCTGTATATGCCGCATTTATGTTGTTTGCCTATTTTTACCTGGACAAGAAAAAAATTAAAAGAGAAGACAGGCGCCTGCAAAAAATCATCGGTGAATTGAAAGCGATTGAGGAGCAACTAAGTAAGACCGAATAAAAAACTCCCGTCACAAAATTTGTAACGGGAGCATATCATAAATCATACATCAGAAGTCAGACATCATAAGAATTATTCACCCAGCACCTCTTCCTTCTTCTTCCACATCTTATGTTTCGCCCCATCCATCTTTACAATCTTTGGTGTGAATTTTCCAACCATATCCACCAATGCTTTCTGGCTTTGCATCACCACTTCAATATCCTTGTAGGCAAAGGGTGATTCATCAATACCTCCGCCTAACAATTTAATTCCAAACTTTTTCAGTTCATCTTTAAACTGTTTGTCTGTAACGGAAGCCATCGCTCTTGTACGGCTCATCTTCCTACCAGCGCCATGGCTGGCAGAGTTCACCGCAGCTTCTTCACCTTTACCTTTTACAATAAATCCATCAGCAGTCATGCTACCGGGAACAATGCCCAGCACATCTTTACCGGCAGGGGTTGCGCCTTTACGATGTACGATCACTTCCCTGCCTTCCCACATTTCTTTCCATGCAAAGTTGTGATGGTTCTCCACCATCTTTAATGGCTTACGTCCCAACTGCTTTGCAATTTTTTTATGTATGATGTGGTGACAAGCCTTTGCATAATCACCGGCAAGGTTCATCGCATTCCAGTATTCAATACCGGCTTCTTCATCCAGTGTTAACCATGCTAAGTTCTTTGCATCCTGCGGCAAACGTCTTTTGCTGATAGCGATCCTGGTATAATGGTTGGCAATGTTTGCCCCCAATGCTCTTGAACCGGAGTGAGACAACAAGCCAACATACTTGCCAGCTTCCACGCCCAGCACAGCATCTTTTTCAGCGATCTCTATTACACCAAACTCTACAAAGTGATTACCACTCCCAGATGAACCCAGTTGTTTCCAGGCACGTCCATGCAAATTTTTCAGTAATGGAATTTGATAAAACAATTCGTTCTCCATCACTTCATGATCTTCGGCATGATCAAACTGCTGACCGCTGCCAAACAGCGTAGCTTCATTGATCTCCCTTGCAAAATAACTTTCCCTTTGTGTCAGCTCTTTCGGATCAATATCAAAAATGCTCAGGCACATTCGGCAACCAATGTCCACACCCACACCATACGGAATCACTGCATTGTCTGTGGCCAGCACACCACCTATCGGTAACCCATAGCCGCTGTGAGCATCCGGCATTAATGCACCCGCCACACTGATGGGCAATTTAGCCGCCTGGTACATCTGGTGCATAGCGCCTTCTTCAATATGTTCCTGTCCAAATACATTGAACTGGATGCCGGATGCATTCAATGAAATATTCATGCCCGTGTCATCCTGAGCTTGCCGAAGGGCGGGCATTAGTTTTTCTGCAATGAGTTTTAATGTCTCATCATTCAAATAGTTTTCCGGCGCATTCATGATTGCTTTTAATATTTCAAATGCATCTTCTTTTGTATGATGTTTATAATGTTTCTCCATCACCTTCATGGCTACGCTTATTACCGGTCCTTCCGGTAAGCCGATAGCTCTTAATTCTTTTCCTGATAATTTTAGTTTCATAATTTGATTACTGCCTGAGCAGTATTTTTTGTAAATTGCAATAAATAATCTTTTATGCCTTCTGCTACTGTTAAAACAAAAAAGACGGTGCGTTCCAAACGCAGGCCAAAGGCAAAGCCTATGACAAAGTTAGAAATGGTTCAAAAAATGCTGGCTGACCAGAAAATAATTGGCGAAGCACTGCAACAGGGTATTTCTTTAAAACAACTGGAAAAATCACATGGCTATCATTTTGCACGCCTATAATTTCTATCGGTTTGATGACCTCACATTTCTTTTTACAACCGATGCTGGCGATGAGTATCAATGTTATTTCATTTCTTATGCCGAGTATTTTGTTTCACAACCTGATATAGCTCCCAATTTCTTTTCTTTTAACCTAAAGCTTATATCTAATGAAGGCAGGCCAGTTCGTAAAGGCATTGATAAAAGAATTGCTGATACTGTCATTACAATAGTTGGCGATTTTCTAAATAAAAAAATCAATGCCGTTATTTATGTCTGCGACAACTCCGATGGAAAAGAAGCAGCAAGGGCCAGGAAGTTTTTAAGCTGGTTCAATTATTATGAACACCCTTCACACAAAATTCTAAAGGTGAGCTGCGACATTGAAGCCGGCGGCATTACACTTTATACTGCACTATTGGTTCATAAAAAGAACAAACTCAAAAATCAACTTGTACAAGCATATCTTGAATTAATTGATTACGAAGATGACAATAAGTAAATTGTATCTTACCCATAGTCCTTAATTCTTTTTCTGGTATTTTAACTTGTTCATTTGCTTTATTTTTTGTTTGTTTGATACCAACTTTAGTTTTTCATGGCATCATCGTTGCGTCGCAATCACTTTGACTGCATACCTTTTTTCATCATTTAAATTCATCATAGTACACCTCCCTTATTTTTATTAGTAATTCATCAATCATTTTTACATCAGGTTCATCCATCAAGCCTGAATTCTGATACAGCAACGGCAATTCATCTTTTAGCGCCTGTGCTCTTTGTACCAGTTTATCATACTCATACTTTCCTTCTTTAATTGACAGCAAAAAATCTCTATCCTTTCTGTGCACATTTACTTTCCCATCTGTTGCTATTTCCTTTGCCACCAACAATAACCGGAATACATGCATCATATTTTTAGAATCATATTTCTTTCCATGTGCCATGGTTGTATTATATCGACTATCATTTCGTTTTGCTACCCAATCCCAATATTCCTTATACCGCTTGCAATAAACCGAATAGCCATCTTTGTTAAAGTACAACATAGCAATGGGTGTCTCTCCTTTTGGAATACTGCTCAGGCACACATCGTTGGCATTATTATTTCGTACCAGCCCGGAATATTGATTTACTTCGGAATAATACAAATTATAGCAATCCCTCAAATGTAATATGGAAGCAAGGCCCATTTTGCTTTCATCCAATCCTTTGTCATCCAGGAATTGTTTCAATCCAACGGCTTCTTTATCCTCGTACACAAAACAAAAATCCAGCACCGATTTTCTTTCTTCTTCTACAGGCTGTACTATTTTCTTCTCCAGGCCATATGCCTTCTTTATTTGGGTAAAAGCATAGTTTGCAAAACTATGTTCACACAATTTTGAAACAAACAGTTCAGGCTTCAGCATTTCCATTACCGGGTGTTTGTATAACACATACTTTTCTGGTGTGCTCAATAGTTCCAGTATATTAGGATTGTTCTTACTCAGCAATTCCATAAACCTTCTCACTTCATAATACACTATATCATTTGTCTCATTGTTTACCTGTGCAGTATATTCCAACCCATAAAATAGATTCTTTGGCAATACAAATACTCCCTTGATATCTGTATCAGATGTTGCTGTGTCCAGCCCGTAAGACTTACTGCCTGTGATTGCTTCAAAGATCAGCAGCCCGTTATTTTTTATCCATTCAATGGTTAGCTTCTGCATACAACATTTTTAAAAAGAATTCATTCAGCAAAGACATATCTGCTTTGTTTGCAACAAGACTTTCTTTCGATGCTTCTATCAGTTCAAACAAATTCAATATCCATTCATTTAGTTTGTCGTCTTTCCTGTGGAGGTATTTTTCTCCTACTGTTCCTTTCAACACTATCAGCTTTCTCAACGCCTCTTTGAAATCTTCGTCGATGTATTTCATCAACCCTTCTATTTCCATTGGTAACACTGAATTGTCTTTTATTATCCAGTTACAGGAAAGCAAAGACCTTATCAAATAGAAATAACTCTTCAGTTTAAATTCATCTTTGCCTTTCAGGTCTTCCCAAAAATTCTTTGCCAGTGAGTAATGATGGAAGAACACTGCTATCGGTGAATAATAACTTTCTATCAACTTCTTGAATTCATCCTTAAGCCCAGGCACTGCATAATATTCTATTGGCGACTGAAACCGTTCTATCAAAGGCACATTGGATTTCTTAAGCAAGGTCAAACACTTCTTAAGATCCCAGCCGGTTATATCCAGGTCTCCATCCATTATTTCTATGGTATCTTTTCTTTGGCTCAGGCTCAAATACCAATCCCTTTCATGCATGTAGATGAAGCGGATATCAAAATCACTATCCGGCGAAGGAAAACCCCATGCCCTGCTGCCTGTTTCGCAGGCGTAGAGGATTTTGATGCTTTTCCTTCTTTCTATATCAGTTAATATATCATTTATTTGCGTCATCATGAAAGGTTGTAGTCATTGATTCGTTTATTTACTTCAGCCAAAACAAGATTAGTTTTATTCACTTCTTCATCAATAGAATTCGATTTCCTTTTAGCAGGAGTACTGAAACTCTCTACAATACTTAGAAGCTGTTTGAGTTAATTATTTTGAATACCAGCAGAAGTGTTTCATAGCATCATAGTTGTGTCACAATCCTTTCATCGGCATACATAATGGCAACA
>JAYWII010000127.1:0-28122 GCA_043788995.1 Chitinophagaceae bacterium
ATGGTATTTTTCACAATCTAACTTATAGAATGATAAAACATAAACCAGTTTTTATAACACAATTAAAATGGAGTAGCTAAAAGACTACTTCGATAAAAACATTTATGAGAATATACATTTTATTGCTGCTTCCTTTTTTTATAACACCGGTATCAGCACAAAATTCAACAAACTGGTTTGTTTTTAAGCCCAATACCATACAACAAAACAACGCCATTGACATGAGCAGTTGGTTAGATAAACCTGGAGGTAAACATGGCTTTTTGCAAATAAAGGGTAAAGATTATGCTTTTGAAGATGGCACACCGGTAAAATTTTGGGGTGTAAATATTGCCAGCGATCAACCATTTACCAATCATGCGGAGGCAAAACACTGGACAAAATTTATGGCAGGTTATGGCATCAATTCGGTACGCTTTCATAAGTTTACCTGGGATGCTACGGATGGCATACACTCCACACAAATAACAGATGCTAATTGGAAAAACTTTGATTTTTTTTGTAACGAATTGCGGCAGGCAGGCATCTATTACAGTTGGTCGCACATATATGGCCACCGGCTAATGCAGGCCGATAGCACAAAGGTGCTGGCTTACAGCGAAATTAAAAATACTAAATTCCCCTGGTCTCATTTGAATGGCACAACCGCATCGTTAGTGAATTTTGCAGAAGATTTACAGGCCATCAATATTGAGCTTACTGTAAACATGCTTAACCATATTAATCCTATAACGGGTTTGCGGTATGCAGATGACCCTGCATTAAATTTTATTGAACTACAAAACGAAGACAATATTTTTTGGAGCGCTATTGAGGAAACACTAAAGCAAACACCTGCCTACCGGGCATTGCTGTGTAAGAAATTTTCTGTGTGGTTAAAAGAAAAATATGGCACACAAGAAAATTTGTTGAGGGCATGGAACAACGAAGGTTTGCCAAAAGGCGAATCATTGCAGCGGCAAAATATTTATCCCATACCCAACCATGGTTATTTTACCTACGAGAACGATAAGGCTGACGATGCCGCAAAACCTGTACCCATCAGCGTTACAGACAGGGCTACTTTTTTATACGAAGAGCAGTTAAAGTTTTATCAACGCTTTACAAAAGCTATCCGTGCCACGGGTTACAAAGGTGTAATTGTAGCCAGTTGCTGGCAGGCAGGCTCGGGGCTTACCCATTTATACAACCTGCATACCGATTATATGGCGGGTGCTATTGACCGCCATAATTATTTTGGTGGCGGCGAAGGGCATCAACTAAAAACAGGAAAATTTGATAATACCGCCATGCTTACCCACCCGGGTTCAGGTTTGTTAAGTACCGGGTTTCAGCAGGTAAATAACCGGCCGTTCCAGGTATCCGAATGGATGGAACTGATACCTACCGAATGGGTGGCCGAAAGTGCCCCCATCATTGCCATATATGGCATGGGGCTGCAGGGCTGGGATGCTTCTTATTCTTTTGCGATGGACTACAGCGCCTTTACGCCTACCATACAAAGTGATGGTGTTTACAATGTTAATTCGCCTACACAATTGTCTTTATATCCTGCTTTGGCAGCTATGATTTACCGGGCAGATATTAAAGAAGGCAAACCCATCATTAACCGCAATACCAATATCAGCGATTTAAAAAAAGGCATCGTTAAAGTAAACGAAAAAGTAGCACAAGGGTTCGATGTAAAAAGTTTTTCGTCGGCTGCTCCACAGCAGGTAATGGGTATTGGCCCTGTTACGCTTTCGTTTGATGATGACAAAGCTGCTTTGAATAAAGATTGGCAACAATATTTAGATACTGCCAATAAAATAGTAAAAGCCAACACCGGACAATTACTATGGAACTATGCAGGCCAGGGATATTTTTCTATTAACACAAAAGGTACACAAGGCGTAGCAGGCTTTACCAATAATAAAATGTTTGAATTGCAAAACATGCAATTGCAAACCAGCAATAAATTTGCCATCATAATGGCAACAAGCCTTGAAAAAAGCAAGGGCCTTGATAGCTGTAAACGCATGTTAATAACCACCATAGCAAGGGCTAAAAATACAGGGATGGAATTTAATGCGGATACCACCGCACTGACCAAAATGGGTGCTGCCCCCATATTGATAGAACCCGTAAATGTTTCAATTACACTAAAAAGGGATATGCCATCGGCTGTATATATATTAGACCATAGCGGTAACAGAACAAATGAGCAGGTACCCGTATCAAAAGGGTTGCTGTTGCTCAATGGGAATAAATATAAAACGATGTATTACGAAATTGTTTTTAATTAAAATTGTTCACGGAACAAACATCACCAATGATAATATAATCAGTTAAGTAATGCTGGATTGTTCTTAAACTTTCTTACATCCGGGTAAAAATATTTTTGGATGCCGAAGGCATTATTTTTTAAAGGGGTTCTTTTGGGGTAATGCAAAAAAGAAACAGATATTACAACACCATAGGTGGTTCTACCAATTATTTGCTGCTGGCCCATCCTTTACTTTTATGGATTTTCTTTTACCGTATTGTCGAGTGGAATACCAAGCTCTTTATAAAGTTTTCTACGGGATTCTTTATCTAAGTTTAACTCGGTTCGTGCTGCCAGGGCTACTTCCTGGGCTTTTTCCCTGGGCACTACTATTATTCCGTCCCCATCACCTACCAGTACATCTCCCGGCCTTATAAACACACCGCCTACAACTATTGGTTTGTTGTAGGACTCTAATTCGTTTCTCCCCGGCCTTATACCCCTGCCCCGTTTGGAAAAATCAAAGTAGGCAGGTATTTTCTGTTTTGTAATTTCATCTACATCCCTGATACCCCCAGATGCAACAATACCAACAGCACCCATCTTGGTCCATAAAAGGGAATTATTTGACCCTACAGAACCAGCATCATTAACACCCTGGTTATCAATTACCACCACAGTGCCTTTTTTAATTTTGTCAATAAAGGGTTCCCCAGAAATAAACGTGTACCATAAGTCTCTCCATCTGATATATTCTTCTCTCTTGGCCCATGGTGTATCAGGCCTATTTGTGGGTACATACCGCACCGTAAGGGCAATGCCTGTAAACTGGTGTTTAAACTGCGCTGTATCTTTCCATAAGGAAGTAATGGTGGGGTCCATTAATCCCCTGTTTCTTAATCCTACCATGTCCATCCCATCGGATACGTCCGCAACACGTAACCCAGCAAAAAGCTTCAGTATATCTTCATCGGACAATTTGCCTTCTTGAGCTGTAGCTGAAAAAAAGAGTGATGCTAAAAATAATGACAAAATTGTTTTTAAATTTTTCATCTTGTTTTTTGTTTGATAATTAAAAGTGGATATATCTTTTTGCTTTGCAGGGGCCATATTAATTTTCCTTCTATTCAACGTTAAAGCGTAGTGTAGCCGCATGGCCACTTGTGGCATTATCTTTACTCATCATGTGAAAATTGATAGCTCCTAACGGGCCAATAGCCAGGCCAGATGTTTTGCCATCAATAAGCCGTTGCAATACCGGTTTCGAAATATTTACCGTTGTTTTATTTCCTTTTCCGGGTGTAACAGGGGCGTCAACAATGGTTTGTGTGTTTATCACCATAAATTCTGGCTTACCTTCCATCAGGTTTGAATAGGTAACCATGCCTTCTTTCCAATTTTTGTTTCCCCCAATAATTTCAAAGATTCTTATTTCACCAAAATCTTTTTCGTTTTTTTGCAATCTTGTTACGGAATAATTGGTTATTTCCAATTGTCCACCCTCGGTAATTTTCTTCCCTTTATATTTACTCAAATCCCATTTCATAATTATCCTGTCAGTGGAGGAAGCGTCTAAAACGAAAACAGAATCATCGGCTTGCCACCCATTAAAGTTAAAGTCAGCAAATACCGAATTTACCATAGCATCATCCGAAACTTTGATTTCATGCTGATAAGTATTTTTGTTTTTGAGAGGTGGCCTGTATTCAATACCATATCCCAAATCTGGCTTTGTTTTTTTTACATCCACAACATCCACTTTTATATAATCAATATCCAGTTGATAAACTTCCTTATTGCCCCAATCCATCATGGACACCTGCGCCAGCAAGCCCTTTTCAGCACTTGCTTTAAAATCGGTAGCTGTCATGCTTAGTTCATACCACTTGCCTGGTTCCTCCAAATCAAATTCGTACAATAAATTACTGCCATCTATAGCTGTAAGGTACATGTTTATTCTCCGTGGCCCGTGGCTTGATTTTACCCTAATTGAAATCCTAAGGCCATAGCCTGGCTCACTAAGCTTTTTTATATCCAAAACAGGCGCAACGTTGGTATGAATGAAGGCATACCAAATATTTCTCTTATCCACCGTGCCATCTATTTGCAATGAGGCAATCCCATTTTCACTTTTTTGCTTAAACATTGCCGTACCATCCCCGGTAATGGCATTCCAATTTTTAAGCCCCTGTTCTTTGAACTCCGGGGAATTCTCACCAAAATCTTCTTTAAACTGGGAAGCTGCTGAGTGATGCAATGCAATAAAAAGAATAGCCCATACAATTTTTTGGCTTTGCTCTTTAATGAATGAGTTCCATAAATTAGCAGTTATAATATGCATTGAATTTTAGATTATTATTTGATTACTTTTTTATGACACCAGCATCGGAATTTTACATGAATTTCAACACTTGGTTTGTAGTCTATTTTTTATGTCTTCGTTTTAATGCCTTGCTGCTTGCACAGAGTTGAAAGGATTTGATTCAAGCGCTTAATTATTCATACTTTACTAATTAATATAAACGTCAGGAAACTTAACTATCCCAAAACGCATTCGTTATTACAAACCAATTTACTGCTTTAGCGCATTGCAGATTTTTTTGCTGTATGCTGAACTTTGCAATGAAAAAAAATATGATCGCAATACAAAATTCGGACTTTTGGACAAGCCTTTATTTCAGTACTATTTTTACTGCATTACTTTGGCTGTGATGAACTGTAAGTACACCACCCTTTTTTAAGGGTTGCCATGTCCAACCTTCTGCACCATTGTCTTTTGATTCTTTCAGCAATACATTGTTAGCTAAAATCCGTTTTGGTTTGGTTGTAAGCCTCAATACCTCTTTTGATGAATTATCAAAACAGGTATAATTTATTTCCTGGTTATTATAGACGATTTTCTGTACTACCGACGAACTTCTTAACAAGTGGTTTTCCCCCTCAGGAGCCCATTCCGGAACGGCCGCAATACCATCCAGAAAATGCCGGATATAGTCACTGTATCCATCACTAAACCAGCTACTTGGCCATGTAGGACCAACCCGAACAACCCCGTTTTTATCTGTGCTGTATGTAGCGTTATTGAAATAGTTATAAGCCTTTTCTTTGTATGTTTCGTCCCGTGTTTTTTCATACCACAAAGCACATATAGAAGCGAACCGGGCAGTATGGCTGCCCATTGGTACATAACACCAAGTTTGTTCTTTAATAGCATACATATTTTCAGTGCCAAAAACAGATTCTACCCAGTAAATAAGTGCAGGGATATTTACACTCATATTACTATCCAGGTAGGGGTTTTTCAGAATGTACCGTGCTGTTTCCATAGGGGATACCTGGTTACGGTTACTGCGTTCTGGGTCGTTGGGAATGTCTTCAAAGTAAGCATTCCAGATAGAAGTTTTCATGGGTCCATTTTTTGAGTATAGCCATTTCCATGCAATATTTCTTGCCCGTAGATAAGCATTGTATTTTTCTTCACTTAGATTGATTTGTTTTTTGACCCTGATTAATTCATCCATCAGCCGTACTGGCTCTACTACATTGGAACAATACTCATCAATCACCAAGCCACTTCTTGCATTTACCCTGAATGGCCAAGGTGAAATTTTTGTTTCAACATTGGAAAAATATTTCAAGTCGCCACCCACATCCCGGATATTTTTTGCAAGTGCATCAGCGCAATTGATTGCAGCATTGAGGTAAGTTGTATCCATTGTTACTTCATAAAAAAGCAGGTAGCTTAATCCAAGCTCACCAATTTTATCTGGTTCAATTCCATGCAAGCCATCGCCACGCATGCCTTCTTTTTCCGATTTGGTTGCGCCGAAATATTCTTTTTCAAAAGGGTTACTGCTGGCGTAAGGAACTTTGGGCCATTCCCATCCATTGGGTGTGGTACCGTTGGCCAACTGATAATCAAGCATAGATTTCACCACTTTTACATAAGCATCATCACCAGAAAAAACCCGGTACCCTAAAACCAAACTATGAACCATGGCGGCGTAAACTGTAGCAGGATTATGCATCCAGTCTTCACCGGTTCTGCCTGCTTTAAATTTTTCTTCCGAAGAAAGATGCGGCCCGGAAAAACAGCAGGTAACAAGATACATAGGCAAACCTGTAGCGGAATCAAGCGGCGTACCGGATTTTATAAACTCCGATGCCAGTTGTACCACGTGGCTGTAGGCTGCGCCGGGCACCTGGGGTTGGTACCAGGCCAGCACTTCCCCATCTTTACCATACACAGTTTTATGTGATGCCATAGAATCTTTGGCAACATTTTCTACTGTTTGTGCTTTGGTAAACAGAGCCATAGAGAAGCTGGTAACTAATAGTAGTATGGTTTTACTTCCTGTTTTAGTTAGCAGTAAATGCTTTCTCATTTTTAAATACTTTATATAGTTAAACTGTTTTACTGTACTATCCCTGCTATTTATTGTGTCTTACAAATACTTTAATTTTTCATTGAGCCATATTACTGCAATGGGCAATGCGGAAAAGCATTTAAGAAATTTGACATTGGTATCTATAAAAAAAAATTGGCAAGCGGAATAAAATTATAAATCAATGCCGTTTAATTAAGCGGTAGGGGAAACACCAACCCCGACGACTAGCCGTGGCTGGTATTCCCACCTTCGTTTACAATAAAATATAATATTCTGCCTGACCTCTACATATTATCTATTTTGTTTTTGTGCTTAGTAGTATCCTTTTAATATTCAGGGTTTTGGAACAATAGGGAATTTTTATTCATTTCATCCCGGCTGATTGGGAAAAAATAGGCCTTATTAAGCCAGTTGCTTTGCTGAACAACCATGGGTGTTATCGTTGGTACCGTTGCTGTATTATGGTCAGGGTTCATTTTATACAGCACATTTACACCGCTGAATTGCTGATAAGCCTGTGGCCCTATTACCCAACGCCTTACATCAAAAAAACGATGTTCTTCAAAAACAAGTTCTATTCTTCTTTCATGGCGGTAACGGTTGCGTAAGGCCGGCCCTGATTCTGTAATGTCGGGCATACCAGCCCTTCTCCTGATCATATTGATATACATACGGGCTTCCCCATCCTGGTTTAGTTCTATACAGGCCTCTGCATAATTCAGCAATACTTCAGCATACCGCATATAGCGCCATGGCGTACCGTCTTGTTGAAATTGACCGTCAACAGCAGGGTTAATGAATTTTCTCAAATAATATCCCGTATACCCTCCGTTAAAACTTTCAATAGGTCCTTTGCGGCTGTCTATTCCATATACTTCGGTCATTGAATTAGTAGCGTTATCCCATTTTTGCCAGGTGCCAACTTGTAATACTCCAACCGGATCAAGTGCCCTTACATCTACTGGGCGGGGTTTAAATTTAGCTCCTTCATACAATATAGATGCGTAGAACCGGGGCTCCCTGTTTTTATAGGGTTCATAAGATTTGGCTGGATCAGTCCAACTGAAGGGAGTGCCATCAATCATTTCAAAGTCATCTACTACTTCACCTACAGGTGTATCTTCTCCATAAAGATGATACCCATTTGGCCCAGCCACCAGTGATAACATGTTAGATTCACGTGCATAAGTGTGTGTTGTGAATTTATAGTACCTCACCCATATATCCTCTTCTGTACTTTCTTTAATAAATATATCTGCATAATTCTGAGCGATAGGTTCGGAAGGGGCGGGGGTTGCTTTATACAAACTATATTGATTGAGGTCAATCACTGCTTTGGCAGCATCTTTAGCAGCCTGCCACCTTGCTGTCCTGTTTCCGTCGGAATATCCTATTAATTCCGGTTGGGCATAGCCACCAAAAACAGTTGTGTTGTACAAATCGCTGGCAGCAGCTAACAGCACCCTTGATTTTAATGTAAGGGCAGCTCCTTTTGTCACCCGGCCCTGGTTACCCTCGCTTTGAACTAAGGGAAGCAACGCTGAGGCAGAATCACATTCATCAGAAATGAATTTAATACAATCGGCATATTTATCCCGCTTTATTTTAAAATCATCGGTTAGTTTGTAAGGGGTTTTAATAATAGGCACACCTCCATACAGGCTTACAAGTTGGTGATATAGATATCCACGAAGAAAGTGCACCTCTCCAATCATTCTGTCTTTTAATAGCACACCATCTGTCAATGTATTATCAAAACTGGTAACTGCATTTATTTTATCAAAAAACAAATTGCAGGCCCTTATATTTTTATATAGACCAGACCAGCTTTCATGGCGCCAGTTGGCTAAATCGTCTGGAGTGATCAAACTATTATTGAATTCAAAGAAACTGTACCACTGGTCATGCATTTCGTCAACATATTCCCCTCTAAGTACACCATCCCCACCGTTGGTTGGATTGTTTACATTCGAATAGATGCCGTTAATGAAAGTTTGGATTAGTACAGGGTCATTCCAGATATCAACTTCTGATATTTCCGACAGGGGTTTAGTATCTAAAAAATCCTTTTTGCAGGAAGTAATCAGCACAATTGTGCTTAATAAAAGTATGTATTGTATTATAGTCTTTTTCATATAATGTGTAATTAAAAAGTTAGGTTAAAACCAATATTTAATACTTTATTGGATGGATATGGAGTGTCTGAATTGGTTTCAGGATCATAATTTTTAAGCTGGGTAAAGGTTACAAGGTTTAGGCCTGTAAAGTAAACGCTCATTCCCTTAATGCCTGCTTTTTTTAGGAAATCAGCAGGCAAACGATAACCAACTTCTAAATTTTTAAGCCTGATATAATCATTGTTCCTTAACCAATAGGTATTATTAATATTGTATGGTGCCATCCAATATTCTTCTGTAAAACTCCATGCTCTGGGTTTGGTGGCATTTATATTATCAGGGGTCCATCTTCCATTGGCATCTTCATCAAGGAAATTTCCGCTATCGCCGGAAAAAGTAAATCTTTTTCGCATAGCTCCCGAAGCCCCTTGAAAAAAAATGGTTGCATAAAAATTTTTGTACTGGAGGCCAATATTCAGTCCGCCTGTAAAAGTTGGAACATCTGTTTTTTCATTTCGGATTTGATCCCGTCCATCAATTACCCCATCACCGTTTACATCTTTAAAAATTATATCTCCGGGCCTCGCTTGCGGTAAATGAGGGTATTTGTTAATAGCAGCATCGTCGCTGAATATTCCAATGGATTGGTACAATAAATTTGAGCCAATAGGATACCCGGTGGTTTTTTGATAATCGGGAACGCCAGGCACCTCATCCCAGAATTTGATTTTGTTTTTCTGAAACCCACCATTTAGTGTAATAGAAAATTTCAGATCACCTATATTGTGATTTACGCCCAACTGAAACTCAAACCCTTTATTAACAACCTCTCCGATATTTTGACGGGGGAGGGACAGACCAGTTGAAGTTGGCACGGAAGCATTTTTATAAGCCAGGATGTTTGTCCGGAGGTTATAAAAATAATCTGCAGAAAAGAATATCTTTCCATTTAACAACTGGCCATCAAAACCGATATTTGATTGATTAGCAACTTCCCAAGTTACATCTTCATTCGGAATGCGGGTTTCATTAAGGGCTAAATTTCCTTGGTCTACATTAAATATATAGGGTTGGCTTGCATATGCATAACCTGGCAAATACTGGTATGGGGCAATACGGTCATTGCCCGTTTGACCCCATGAACCGCGGATTTTTAAGTTGTTAATAACGGGCAATATATTCTTCCAGAAATTTTCTTTAGATATAACCCAGCCGAGTGAAACGCCCGGGAAAAATCCAAATTGGTTGTTCCCTTTAGGGAAAATATACGAGCCATCGTATCTGAAAACAAATTCAGCAAGATATTTTTCCTGATAGTTGTAGTTCAAACGACCGAAATAATTTAACCGGGCACTCACCTCTGCAGAGCCCCAATTTGTCTGACTCAAACCATCACCACCAGCAAATAATTGGTCTGCCGAAGCAGATATATAATTTGTACGGGTAGCGCCATAATTCATTCCATCACCTTTTATCCTTTCAACACCAATAAGTGCCTTGATATTATGCTTACCAACTATTGTGGTGGTATAATTAATAAGACCATTAAATGTTGTCTGGTTGGAGTTATTAAAATCCTGAGTGAGTTGGGGTGTTGCATAACCTCTCAATGCCTTTGTAAGGGCGGGAACATTATTGGCATCGTATGTTACCCCATCCCAATAATAAAGGTACCAGGGGGTCTGCCATAATTTATGGTTATTGTTATATTTGTCAATAGCAGCATTTGTAGTTACAGACAAACCCTTCACCCAGGGAATGTTAATATCTAACCTTACATTACTAAGAAAGTTCTGCCTGATTGTTTTATCGTATCCTGTGGCACTTGTAGCCATCACAATGGGATTCTCGCCACGTTCAATATCTGGGCCAGGCATACCGTTTGGCCATACTGCAGCAATTGTTGGCTTGCCACGCATTGCCGAACTATAAATGGTAGATGAACTTTTTGTTGGGTAATTTCTGTTTTCCTGGCTTGCAGCAATGTCAATGCTTAGTTTAATATTGTTGGAAATTTTAGCGTCAATATTAGCCCTGAAGTTACCTTGGGTATAATTGGTGGCACTGTTTCGGTAAATTGCGTCCTGATACCTGTACCCACCAGATATAAGGTAACGGATCGCTTCTGTTCCCCCTCTTAAAGAAATGTTAGCGTTTCTTTGTTGCGAGGTGGGCTTATAGAGAGCATCAAACCAATCAGTATTGGGGTGCCCCCATGGGTCTGACCCGTCTTTATATTTTTGAATATCCTCGGGTGTATATTCTGCCCCCAGGCCCCTGTAAAGTTTGATCTCATTCACCATCTGGGCATAGGTAGCTGCATCGGCCATTTCCGGAATTACTGTTGGTTTTACGAAACCCTGGTTGAAAGAAATATCAATGGATGGTTTTCCAGAAATGCCACGTTTGGTAGTAACGAGGATTACTCCATTAGCTGCTCTTGCGCCGTAAATGGCTGCAGATGCATCCTTTAATACTGTTATATTTTCTACATCAGAAGGATCAATCCGTTCTAACCCCCTCCCGGCAATACCATCTACTACTATTAGTGGGCTATTATCATTAAGGGTATTGATACCACGTATCAGCAATGTACTTCCATCATTGCCCGGCTCGCCGCTTCTGGTTACTGCGGTTACTCCTGGTATCCGCCCTGCAATACTGTTGCTGAGGTTTGTAGCAGGTGATTTAGCAAGATCAGCGCCTTTTACCACTCCAACTGATCCTGTTAATGTTGCTTTTTTTGTAGTGCCATACCCCACCACCACCACCTGGGTCAATGATTCAGCTTCACTGTTCAGTTCTGCATTTACTATCAGCCTGGATTTTACAGGTATTTCAAGGGCTATATAACCTACATGAGAGAATACCAGCACTTGTGCTGGCCCGGCATTAATGCTGAATTTGCCGCTGTTGTCTGTTAGAGTGGATACTGACGATCCTTTGACGGAAACTGTAACGGCTGCAAGAACCGTATTGCCAGATTTAACGGTTCCTGTTACAGTCTGCTGTGCAACAGCAGCTATAAAAAAGAACAGCAAAGAAAAAAGTAAAACAAGTTTTTTTTGCAAGATTTCCTTAATACAGGAAAAAGTAGGAGATTCTAATTTCTCAAAAGATTTCATGTTAATTAGTTTTAGATTGAAAGAAATCGATATGGTTATTATGTAAACAATAAAAATAGTATTTTGTAAACAAATTAACAAAATGTATTTTTTAAACCTGAAAAAAACTTCTGAATAGTGTTTTTAGAAAGTAGTTAAAAGTTAAATAGCTGAATACCTAAAGTGATTGCCGTTTCTGTTTTATTTTTGATACTAAAGTGCTTGCTGCAATTCATATTCAACCCTGTCTTTAATATTAAGGAGATAGAAGATTCGCCGGATATTATAAATTTGGGGTTAAGTTTAGATTAAAATGTTGACGAAATTATTTTTATAATGTAAACAAGTATCTATAAATTTGTTAAACAAAAATAAAGAAATCAGTATCATTCACTATTGAAGCGAACCAAATCTAACTGGATTAAAGTTCAAGTTGGTAAGTAGGGCAGTTTTATAAAGTAGCTGAGCGGTTGCTTGATTACAAAAAGAAAAGGGTTCGGATTATTATGCATTTTTGAGGGAGGTTTTCTTTATTCAGTATTTAGCTGATACTTCACACAGTGCATTACAAGAAAATAAACAGTATAAAAGAAGCGTAATTTTTAAACAGGGCATACAAGCAATATTGCATTCAAATAAAATTCTTCATCACTTATCAATAAAGCAATATGAGCAAAAATTTCCTAACAATAATTTTCATTGTTTTTTTTACCACAGCATTTACCCTTAACCAGGAAGAAAATACAATTAAGTGGTTTACCAACTACAGGGAGGTAATGGCTCTGGCTGCAAAAACCCACAAACCAGTGCTGATTTTCTTTCATGGCAGCGACTGGTGCCCACCTTGTATAAAAATGCAGAAAGAAGTTTTTATGGCGGATTCGTTCGTGCAATCTGTTTCACAAAAAATCCTTTTTCTGGATGTGGACTTTCCTTATAAAAAACCACTTTCAGAAAAACAGCTAAAACATAACATGGAAGTTAAAAAGAAGTTTGGCTTACCTGGCGAATACAAAGAAGGCTTTCCGCAGGTAGTAATTATTAATGCTGATGGTAAAGTGCTGCATCAGGAAAAAGGTTATAACGGGGGCGGCCCGGCTTATTTGATGAACCTGATAAATGATGTATTAAAAGAGCAATAAAAGCATTGTTTTCTGTAACATAATTGAATTTAAAAAAAACAACAGTAAGCCAACCGCCGGGTTTGTAGTGTTAAGAACGCTGAGGAATGCAATGAAAAGATATATCATAATTGAAAAAGGACGGGTACAAAACTTTTTTACATAATACAATGAAATAATACAATGAAGCAATATGAATAAATTAAAAAAATGTTTCAATATCTTTTTTGTTGTTGGGTTATTGTGCAGCATGCAGGTTTTTGCGCAAACATCTAAAAACAACAAAGGCGAATTATTAATTTACCACAATATACAAACAGACGCAACTGGAAAAATTATTCCATGGTACAGCAAAGAACCCGGCAAGGCTTACAGTTTTGTAGTGCAGGCTTTGTGGCATTTTTGGGATACAATGCGTACTGATTTGAATGGCCTGCCTTACTATATGAACCACCAGGTTTGGAAACCCGTAATGAATGACCCACGTGGCCTGGGCGGCGACCAGTTGCAGATGGCTTTATCATCATGGCGTTTATTGTATGCGTATACCGGTGATGAACGTATAAAAGAGAACATGAAATTTATGGCCGATTACTATATCAGTCATGGTTTCTCCGCACCAGGTTCGGTTTGGGCCGATGTGCCTTATCCGTACAATACACTTATTTATTCAGGCATCTATGATGGTGATATGGTACTTGGAAAAAATTATACACAACCTGACAAAGCAGGCTCATTGGGTATTGAACTATTGCGTTTGTATAAGATAGTGAGCGCTGTGCATTATCCCAATATTACACAGCAGCTTTATTTAGATGCTGCAATAAAAATAGCCAATACACTTGCAAAACATACCATGGATGGCGATGAAAACAATTCGCCATTGCCATTTAAAGTAAATGCAATTACTGGCGAAGTGGGCAAACTAAAAGACAATGCAGGCAGTGGCAAAGATGCTGCACTGAGCAGTTACACCAGCAACTGGAGTGGCACAATGGAATTATTTTTAGAGCTGATACAGTTGAACAAAGGAGACGTACAGTTGTATAAAATCGCTTTTGATAAACTGCTTGCCTGGATGAAAAAATATCCGCTGCAAAATAACAGGTGGGGCCCTTTTTTTGAAGATATTCCTGGATGGAGCGATACACAAATTAATGCCGTAACATTTGCACAGTTTATGATGAACCATCCAGCATATTTTCCGGAATGGAAAAATGAAGTAAGGAAAATTTTTGAATGGATATATGCAACGCTTGGCAATAAAAAATGGCAAAAGTATGGGGTTACCGTAGTGAATGAACAAACCGTATATCAAACACCAGGTAATAGCCATACATCACGCCAGGCTTCTGCAGAACTGCAATACACAGCGCTAACCGGCGATAATAGCTTTAAGGAAAACGCTGTTCGTATGTTGAACTGGGCCACCTACATGGTTGACAATGATGGTAAAAACAGGTATCCGCAAGACGAGAACTGGCTCACCGATGGCTATGGCGATTATGTACGCCACTACCTGCGTGCAATGGCTGCTGCGCCTGAGCTTGCACCTTCTGGTGAAGTACGTATTCTTGCTTCCACTTCTGTAATTCAGCAGGCGGATTATCCCCCGGTAATAAATAAATTCAATGTGCCAGATGTGAAAGATGTGGATATAAAAAAGGTGAGGGTTTATTACAGGACTTTTGATAAAACCGGAAGCGAACAGGTGCGTTTACCCAAAAGGCCATCACAGGTTTTAATTAATGATAGACCAGCTAAGGAAATAAATGAAATGTCTGATGAAGAAGGTTTTGTATGGAAGCCGCTTTATAAAGGGGGCATATTAACTATACATCGGATTAATGGAAATAATGTGATTGTGATAAAATGATTATTCCGTTGTGAGAGATTTACCTAACGATACAAGACAGGATAGCCAGACATTTAAAAATCTGGAAAAGCACAACTTGCTTAACAAGTTTTAACAGAATTCCGATAGTTTCTTTGTTATGCTGTTATCTTGCTCAACAAAAGATTGGGTGTGTGGTTAATTGAATGGGGATATTGGTGCTTTTAAGTACCCTTTTTATTACACTATGGTAGTATGAAGCCGCCCAGAGAAATGTGGCACCTGTTAATTCTAATTCATAAACTTTTTAATAAATAATAATTATGAAGCCGCTTAAGCTATACATCATTACAGCAGTAATCGCTATTACTGTTATTAAATGCACTAGTAAAGGTTCTGAGAATGTACAATCTGACGGTGATGTAGGTATTTCCAAAACAGTTATAATAGATGGAGCAGCCAAACGCCACACTATTGACGGTTTTGGGGTAAATATTACGCCTGCTCAATGGAGAAATGGGAACCTTAAACCAGTAATAGATTCATTGGTGGATGATTTAGGTTGTACGCTTTTTCGTTTTGATTGTGTTGGTTTGGCAGACTGGATTGACCCTTCTAAAAGAGGTGCAGATGGTAAATATCCTGCTGGCTATTTGCAGCAGGTTTATACAAATAAAACTTTCTCTGATGCCTGGGCCACTTTCAAATACCTGAATTCAAAAAAAATAATTCCCCAGTTTAATGTTAGTGGTCGCATACCACCAGCAATGGGTAGAAAGGATAATATAAAAAGGCTGGCAGATTTTGAAGGCTATGCTGAAATGATTGCAACAATGCTTGTTTGGGCAAGAGAAAAAGAAAAACTCACATTCTCAATTCTTTCGCCATTTAATGAAACGGATTTGGGTTTTCCTGAAGGGGCAAAATTAGAACCTGAAGATGTTTATCCTGCCGTAAAAGCAATGGTTAAAAAATTAGATCAGTATAATCTTTCCGACATAAAGCTTGTACTGATGGATGACACAAGGTATATACAGGAAAAACTGTCACCCATTATCAATGATACATCTCTTATAAACCGTGTGGCGGCGTTTGGTACACATTGTTATGGAAATGGAGATGATGCTGAACAAGGCGATTGGTACGATCAGCCATCTGAGTATTACAAAATGGTACAGTATGTTAATAACAGCGCATATAAAGGAAAGCCATGCTGGATAACAGAATATGGCGATCTTGACCAGACGAATGAAATAGAATTTGAATTTGCATGGCGCAGTACCCGCAGGCTGCTCAAATTTTTAGATGATGGTTTTTCGGGTGCAGAAGCATGGGATGCTTTTGACAATTTTCATGAACACGATACTGTTTGGGCAAGATATGGATTACTTAAAACGGACACCATTACAACAGAGTGGACTTACAAGCCCAAACTTCGCTATTATACAGCCAAGCATGTGTTTAAGTATGTGCCTGCAGGCTGGCATGTTGTAAATTTATCAACACCTCCATCACCCAAATTTGATATCTATGCAAACTGGCATGCACCTTTAAAAAACATAAGATTGCTGGCGTTTATATCACCCGATGGAAAAGAATTTACCCTTGTGGGCATGAGCAAAATTGAACAAGATGTGGCGCTCGATATTGAGTTGCGGTCATTAGGCATAGCTTTTGATAAACCACTAAAAATGTTTGTCACCAGCCGGAATCAAAAGATGGCTTCGTCTTCCGGAGTATCATTTACCAGTACCGGGCATATTAAGGCAACTGTTAAAGAGGGATCTATTTTCACCATCACCACACTTAATTAGTAAATTTTAATTGTTGCCACTTCAAGTTTGTTAACTAAAGGGCATTGAAATAAACTTTAGTCAATAAAATATAGACCAAAGGCTTTTAGGGATATTTCCCGTTCTATTTCTATTGGCATCCGGGCCAATAATAAATCAGGATTAGCCATATATTTTTCAATAGTATCAGTATCTAAAATTCTTGCATTTTTTAGATTTGATTGTGGCGGTAATTTTACGCTTTGTTCTTCATTTGTAAAATTCGCAATCACTATAAATTCATCTCACTGCTGATTAATAAATGCAACGCCATCCACTAATAAAGGGTTTGCGCTTTTGAGTAAAACAATGGAGTGTTGTTTATGATGTAATATTTCTTTCAGCAATAAGTAAATTGGGTAAACACATTTATCCGGCACACCAAAATCCTGCGGCCATGGTTCATTTTGTTGGAGCGTCAGGCCGTTCCTCCGCATGTTTCAAAATAGGTGATGCTGCTGGCCTGGCTTTCAGCCAGAGATTTAAAACCACCTAACATCAGGCGGCACCGTACAATGAAAGCTATAGGGGTCTTTCGTTCAAGGTAATTCGCCTGCTTGAAATATTTCACTTGCCGCAGCATGAGTTGCATTGGTTTACAAGGAACCAGGGAAAGCGACTATTTATTTATAAATATTACATCAGGTAAGCCCTTTACGGTAGTGCTTGGGAAATAAAGGCACATCCACTGGCGCAGCCTTGCTATGCTGTCCCATTTTGTTATTCTTCTTTAAATTCAAACCGGAACAACTCTATCGTAGTGAGACTTTTTTTAATAGTCAGTATAGTACAGCTAGGTTTGGATTTATTATTTTCTATTTTTACGTTCGCCATATTTATACACCATAATTGCTAAACATTATGCGCTTGCCACAGAGTTTGTTTTCAAAGTATTTTATGCCCCGCAAAATTGTAATGCTATTAGTTTTATTGCATGTTTATGCAGTATGTTTATGCAATACAATATTTCAACCCGATAACCTTACTTGCGAATACCTCCATAATCCTTTAGGTATTGATATCTCAAAGCCGCGGCTTAGCTGGAATTTTATTACTGGTGAAAGAAATCAATCGCAAACAGCGTATGAAATTATTGTAAGCGATAATGAAAAAGATGCCAAAACCGCAAAGGGGAATGCATGGCAAACAGGAAAAATACTTTCTGCCGAAAACATTTATATTGACTATGCCGGCAAATCGTTGCAACCCTTTACGAAATATTTCTGGCGGGTAAAAGTGTACGATAGAAACGGCAATGTATCATACTGGAGTACAATAGCAACTTTTGAAACGGCCGCTTTGCAGGCAAGCGATTGGCAGGCAAAATGGATTGGCGATGGCAGCCGGCAATTTAAAAAAGAGGAGGATTTTTATCAGCAGGACCCTATGCCTTTGTTTAGAAAGCAAATCAGCATCCATAAAAAAATAGCCACCGCAAGATTGTATATTTCAGGGCTTGGTTATTCAGAAGTGTATATCAACAACAAAAAAATCGGCAATCATTTGCTTGATCCTGGTTTTACAGCTTATAAAAAGGAAGTGCTGTATGTATGCTATGATGTTACTAAGTCATTCAATGATAAATCAGCAAATACCATTGGTATCATGCTGGGCAATGGTTGGTACAATCCACTGCCATTAAGGTTATTTGGCCGCTTTAATTTAAGGGATGTACAGCAAACAGGCAGGCCATGTGTAAAGGCACAGGTGTTAATTAAATACGCAGACGGAACATCGGAAACAATTGGCACCAATGAAAGCTGGCAGACTGCACCGGGGCCTGTGCTGCGAAACAATGTTTATCTCGGCGAAGAATATGACGCCAGGTTAGAAAAAAGTTTTTCTGATAAAACCGGATGGAGAAATGCTACCATAACCGGGGGCCCATCAGGAATTTTAACGGCACAAATGCTACCACCTATCCGCATCACCAAAGTAGTACAACCCATAAGCATACACGAAATTGGTAAAGACACTTTTGTTGTTGATATGGGGCAAAATTTTGCTGGTGTGGCAAGGATAAAAGTTAAAGGTGTTGCAGGAGTAAGAGTTAGTATGCGCTATGCAGAAATACTGCATCCGGATCGATCGTTAAATTGGATAACCACCACTGCCGGGCATATAAAAGAAATGTGGAATTTAAGCGGAGGCCCCGGTGCACCAAAAACTGCATGGCAAAAAGATGAATATACTTTAAAAGGAAACGGGGTAGAAGTATGGAACCCCCGCTTTACTTTTCATGCATTTAGATATGTAGAAATTACCGGCTGGCCAGGCAAGCCAACATTGCAGGATATTGAAGGTCTCCGGATGAATTCCGATGTGCAGCAAGATGGTACATTTAGCTGCTCTAATGATATGTTTAACAGCTTGCATGAAAAAATTCAATGGACTTTTTTAAGCAATATTTTTAGTGTACAATCTGATTGCCCAGGCAGAGAAAAGATGGGCTATGGCGCAGACATTGTAGCTACTGCTGGTGCTTACTGTTACAATTACAATATGGTTAGTTTTTATAAAAAAACAATTCAGGATTTTGCCAACGATCAGCAGCCAGATGGAGGCTTAACAGAAATTGCTCCCTACACCGGTATTGCAGACAGGGGCTATGGGGGCCAATCTGGCCCGTTGGGCTGGCAACTGGCTTTTTGCTATTTGCAAAAAAAATTATTTGATCAATACGGCGACAGACGAATTATTGAACAGCAATACCCTGCATTTAAAAAACAATTGGAGTTTTTACAGGCCAACGCAAAAGAGGGTTTATACCATTGGGATATTGGCGACCATGAGGCCATTGACCCAAGGGCAGAGGCATTCTCTGCTGGCTGTTTTTATTATCACCATGTTTTATTGGCAACTGAATTCGCAGCCATACTCGGTAAAAAAGACGACTCGGTGCAATATGCAAAACTTGCGCAGAATATAAAATATGCCATTGTAAGAAAATACCTTGTGCCTAATACCGGCCGCTTTGATAATGCCACCCAGGCAGCTCAAATTTTTGCGTTATGGTACAACTTAACTCCCGAAAAAGAAAATACTTTTAATGTGTTGCTAAAAGAATTTGAAAGGCATAACGGACATTTATCTACCGGAATTTATAGCACCATGATGCTGTTTGATGTGCTGGTACAAAATGATAAAAACGGATTGGCTTACAGCATCGCCAACCAGAAAACTTTTCCGGGCTGGGGCTATATGCTGGCTAATGATGCCACTACCTTATGGGAATCGTGGGCTAAGCCAGAATCCAGTTCTTACAACCACCCTATGTTTGGTTCGGTAGATGAATGGTTTTATAAATCACTGTTAGGGATAAACGCTGCAGCACCTGGCTTTAAAAAAATTATTATCAAACCACAGCCTGCAGAGCTTACCTGGGCAAAAGGCAGTTATCAATCTATTAATGGATTAATAAAAAGCGAATGGAAAAAAGAAGGGGATAGTTTTCAATTACAGGTTGCTATCCCGGTAAATACTACTGCTGAAATTTGGCTGCCTGCTAAGGAAAATGCTATTATCACCGAAGGTGGAAAAAGTATAGCTGCATCAAATGAAATTAAATTACTGCGTTACGAAAAAGGATATGCTGTTATTACAGTGGGTTCTGGTGATTATGAATTTGTAGTAGACAATAAATAAGTTGGTTACTTATCAATAAAAAGAAAAACCTGGAGCATTTCGATAAAATTTAAATAAAAAGTACAAAAGATGAAAAAACCAATCAAAAATTCACGTAGAAGTTTTATAAAAAATGCTTCTGTGGCGGCAGTAGGTTTTTACATTGTGCCACGTCATGTTTTGGGTGGCCCTGGTTTTATTGCGCCCAGCGATAAATTAAATATAGCAGGGATTGGTATAGGCGGAAAAGGCGAAAGTGACCTGGCTGATTTTGCCAAAAGCCCCAAAGTAAACATTGTTTCTTTGTGTGATGTAGATGATAGGATGGCAGTAAAATCCAGGGCGGCTTTTCCCAAGGCATCCTATTTTAAAGATTACAGGGAAATGCTGGATAAAGAGGCCAAAAACATTGATGCAGTTTCTGTTTCTACTCCAGATCATACACATGCCGTTGCTACTTTTGCTGCCATGCAAATGGGTAAGCATGTATATGTTCAAAAGCCGCTTACCCATGTTATTTATGAAGCCAGGATTTTAACAGAAGCAGCAAAAAAATACAAAGTAGTTACTCAAATGGGCAACCAGGGTGCCTCCGGAGAAGGCGTTAGAAAAATGCAGGATTGGTACAATGCCGGCCTTATAGGTGATGCCACCCATATTCATTGCTGGACAAACCGTCCTATTTGGCCACAGGGATTTGGTAAGCCCCTCTCAAAAGATGCAATACCAAAAGAATTGGACTGGAACCTTTGGCTTGGCCCCAACGAATGGGAAGAATATCATAAAGAGTTTGTGCCTTTTAACTGGCGTGGATATTACTCGTTTGGCACGGGTGCTTTAGGTGATATGGGGTGCCATATCATCGATCCTGTTTTTAAAACCGTTGGTTTAAGTTATCCATCAGAAGTAGAATGCAGTATGGTAAATTTATACGAAGAAATGTGGAATGCTTCTTATCATCCTGAAAGCTTTCCTGCGGCATGCTCCTTAAAATTAAAATTCCCCGGAAAGAGTGGGAAGCCTGATGTAAAATTATATTGGATGGATGGCGGTATGTTACCAGAACGACCGGATGAATTAGGGCCTGACGAGCCAATGGGTGACTGGGGTGGCGGTGCAATCATTACAGGCACCAAAGGTAAAATAATGTGCAGTACTTATGCAGAAAATCCAACGTTGCTCCCATCGGCTAAAACCAGGGAAGTAAATATTGCGCCAAAAGTTAAGAGAGTGCCGGAAGGCCATTATATACAATGGGTCAACGCATGTATAGCTGGCTATGGTAAAAATGAATTAAGTTCTCCTTTTGAATATTCAGGTCCTTTAACAGAAACAATTTTAATGGGAAACCTGGCACTTCGTTCCTGGAATATTAAAGATGCTAAGGGGGCTTTTCCTGGCAGAAAAAAATTACTATGGGATGCCCAAAACATGCGGATAACCAATTTTGAAGATGCCAATCAATTTGTAAAACTTCCATACAGAGAGGGATATAATTTAGGATAGTCATTATACCAGGATATAAGTTATTTTTTACCAATTGTAGCCGGTAGTTATTTGGATAATATTGCCAGGCAAAAATTAGTGTCAACCTAAAATATCATTTTAAATTCAGAAAAAATCAATTAATGAAAAGAGTAACAGTCTTATTCGCAATGTGCTTTTTCGCAGCCACAATGGTTATTGCACAACCTGTTTTTAACATTAAAAATTTTGGCGCTATTGCCGATGGTAAAACTATTAATACAAGAGCAATTCAAACAGCTATTGATAGTTGTAATAAATCAGGTGGTGGTTCGGTAGTTGTGGGCGGCGGAGTTTACATAACGGGTAGTTTGCAAATGAAAAGCAATGTTAACCTTTATATTGCCGCAGGTGCAGTTTTAAAAGGCAGCAGCCAGTTAGCCGATTATATTGTTGATGGAAAAACAAAGGGTGTAATTTTTGGAGAAGATTTAATTAATGTTTCCATTACCGGGGAAGGTGAAATAAATGGAAGTTCACCTGCATTTTTTGACCCCGCAAAAATGCATACGTTTATTGATTTTGATAAAAAATATGTAAGGCAGGGACAAGCTTTTTTTGATGCATTAAAACCTGCTGACGGGCCCATATTTTATAAAGACAGGCCCAATATGACCCTGGTTTTAATGCATTGCGAAAATGTAAAATTAGCAGGCGTTCATTTTGTAGATGCCCCAAGCTGGACGATAAGGTTGGGAGATTGCCAGGATGTTTTAGTAGATGGGATTTCGATAAAAAATAATCCTTTGGTACCCAATAGCGATGGGGTACACATGACTTTGTGCAGAAACGCCAGGGTAACAAATTGTAATATACTTGCCGGCGATGATGCTATTATTGTGAGTGGGTTTGGTGATGAAATTGATGTACACAATGCTTCAAATTTGGATGGCAAGAAAAATTTTAAATATGGGAATAAGACAGGCATCGCAGAAAATATTATTGTGAGCGGTTGTATTTTACAATCCCTTTCTGCAGGTATCAGGGTAGGGTATGGAAAAGGGAATATGCGTAACCTGATTTTTTCCAATATCATCATTCATGAATCAAACAGGGGTATACTAATGAATGCAAGGGAAGAAGGATCCATAAACAATGTATTGTTTGAAAATTTTATAATCAAAACCAAACATTTGGGTGGAACCTGGTGGGGCAGGGGAGAGCCTATACACGTATCTTCTTTCCCATTTAGCAAAGGGGTAAACAATGGCACTATCAGCAATATTAGTTTTAAAAACATCAATATTTCTTCTGAAACAGGCATAGTGGTATGGGCCAGCGAAATGGGCAAAGTATTGGATATTAAATTTGATAATGTGGCCATACAAATTAACAATAGTGCCAACGTAGCTGCATTTGGTGGCAATATAGATTTAAGGCCAACACCCGATTTTGCTACCAATCTTTTTAAAAGAGATTTGCCGGCACTGTTGTTAAACAATGTTGGGCAGGTAAAACTACAATCGGTAAGTAATAAATTTAACGGAACAATGCCAGCTTTTTATACCCATGGGTTAGAGGTGGCCAATAGTGATAATATAACGATAACTAATTGTGATTTTTCAGGCACTTCTAAAAAGTTTATTCCGGTATTGGTGAATAAATCTAGCGGGGTGCAGATAAAAAATAATGAAATCCAATAAAATAATAACGGATAAAGCGGCAGGCTGTCAGCCATTAATAATACGCTGCCCCAGTAATAGTTTTATGCATCATAAATAAAAATAAATGAACGCCAAACGAATATTTGTTCTAGCTAGCTTGTCAGTACTATTTTCTTCTTTTGACAGCAAAAAGATAAACAGAAAGCAGGTGGTGCAAAGGCACAACATAGTTATTTTGCAAAACAATCCTGCAAAACCAATGCAGATTGGCAATGGAGAATTTGCTTACAGTGTTGACATAACCGGCATGCAAACTTTTGACCCCCATAATACCATGGCTCATTGGGGATTTCATTCTATGCCGCTACCAAAAGGGATTGATCCAAATGATTTTAAAAGAAAGATTTATAACATAAATGGAAGGCCTGTGGCATTTGAGATTGACAATACCGAACAACCTGACTTATCAAAGTGGCTTGCCGCTAATCCTCACCCCGTTAATCTTAGCAAAATCGGGCTTCACCTTACATATAAAGATGGTTCATTGGCTAAAATAACCGACCTACGAAATACCCGGCAGCAACTGAATTTATGGACCGGTATCATCACAAGTTCGTTTGTTTTTGATAATTGTACTGTAACAATAAAAACAGCCTGCCATCCGAAAGTGGATGAAATAGGAATTGAAATAAACTCAGTGCTTATTGCAAGGGGGCAATTGAAAATAGCCATAGAATTTCCTTATGCGGACGACAAGGATTTTAGTGAATTTGTTGGAGACTATAGTAGTACCCAAAAACATAATACCATCACGCAAAAGAATAATCAACAATTGATTGTTGAGAGACAAATGGACGATCTGAATTATTTTTTAAGTGTTACTGCTAACAATGGCTTACGATATAAGTACGCTGACTCAATTAAAAACCCCCATCAATTATTAATCATTCCTGTAACTAATCTGTCAAATTTCTCATTTAGATTTTCTCAAAATCAGAGACTGGACAATAATAAAAATGAAAATATATTTGCTGCCAGTGCCACTGGCTGGAAAAAATATTGGTTATCAGGCGCAGCAATAGATTTTTCAGCATGTACAGACAGCAGGGCTTTTGAATTGGAAAGAAGAATTGTTTTGTCGCAATATTTAATGAAGGTTAATAATTCAGGTTCTCTACCGCCAGCCGAGACAGGGCTTTTGAAAAATAGCTGGCATGGTAAATTTCATTTTGAAATGCTTTGGTGGCACGGCGTTCATTTTGCATTGTGGAACCGGTGGAACGAACTTGACAGCATGTTGAATGTTTATAATAATTTTTTGCCCACGTCTATACAAAGAGCAAAAAAGCAGGGATACGCCGGTGCCCGCTGGCCTAAAGCTACAGGGAATATTGACAGGGAATGGCCACACATTATTCATGCATTGCTGATCTGGCAACAGCCTCATCCTATTTATTTTGCTGAGTTGGATTATCAAATGCATCCTACAAAACAAACACTGGAAAAATGGAAAGACGTAGTGTTTGCTACTGCCGATTTTATGGCTTCCTATCCTGTCTACGATAGTATTACCAGACACTATAATCTTAATGCCCCTTTGTTTATTGCATCTGAAAATACCGATCCTGATTCTACCAATAATCCTGCCTTCGAATTGTCGTATTGGCGTTTTGGATTGCGAACGGCAGCAGAATGGCGAAGGCGTTTGAAACTGCCGGAGGATGTAAAATGGAATTCCGTTCTCCGAAATTTAGCACCGCTGCCTGTGGAAGATAATAAATATGTAACGCATGAAGGCATTAAGGATATGTGGACAAAATACAACTATGAGCATCCCTGTTTAATTGCTACTTATGGAATGCTGCCAGGCGATGGAGTTGATACAGCAATTTTACGAAACACGTTTACTCAAGTGATTAAAACCTGGGATTTTGACCGCACCTGGGGGTGGGACTTTCCTGTTTTTGCCATGACTGCTACCCGGCTTAATAAACCGGAAACAGCGATAGATATGCTTTTATTTCAGAACAAACATAACTCCTACGACTCTCTTGGCTACAATTCCTGGATTTATTTTCCGGCAAATGGCGGGTTGCTTTCTGCTATCGCAATGATGGCCGGCGGTTGGGAAGGTGGCCCTAAAATTTACGCCCCTGGCTTTCCAAAAAATGGCAAGTGGAATGTAAAAGTTGAAGGGTTTAAAAAAATGCTTTGAGCTGGCAGGGTTTACCTGGGCGTACATCAGTGCTATTGCCCTAAGTTTTGCAATTTATTTTAAGAGGATATCGTTTATAAGTTTTTAAAATTATCAGCCAGTACTGTCAACATGAAAAGAGAAAATATTTTATTTTGGAGTAAGCATTTTACAATAGCTGTTTGCTGCTTTGTCTTCTTCATCTCCTGTAAAACAAGTAAACTGGTTGTTAAAGAAAATATAGACTGGCGAACATTTTTAGCACAGCAAGATCCTGTGTGGGATACCCTGAACGCCTATTTTTATGATGGCCCAATGACAGGTAATGGCCTGATTGGTTCTGTATTGCACCGCATGGATAAAAACCGGTTTGATGCTGACACCGATAAATTTTTATTTGAAATAAACCGGGCAGACCTAACGGATAGCTGTAGCCGCAGACCGGAAGGGTATTACCGCAGCCGGATGCAGATTGGCCGTTTTGAATTTAAACCGGCAGGTAAAGTTTTAAAAACCACCTGGCGTATTAATTTGTGGGATGCGGAAGTAACCGGTAAAATAATTACAGATAGAGGAACTGTTTTTATAAAACATTATACCCACGCAACCCTGCCGGTGATGATCACCGAAATAAGTAAGGAGGGTAACGAAGCTGCTGATGATTTTCATTTTGTTGCTGATGTATCTGGCTGCCTGATAGACCTTAAGGCACTTGACTACCAGGAGAAGGGCCTCTACGATAAAAACCCTTTGGCAACCCAACAAAACGTGAATGGGATTTTGTTACACAAGCAAATCCTAAAACATACCAACAGTTATTTTGTAGTAGGAAGCACTTCAAAAAGGGAGGCCAATAAAACTACTTACTATAGTACCATTGAGTACTCACATCCTGTAAAGGCTGCAGCTTTTACTGCGGCAAATATTTTATCAACATGCCTGGCTGAAAAAGCAGACACCTTGTTAACATCACACCGCAGGTGGTGGCATAATTTTTACCAAAAATCATTCGTTGAGGTGCCCGATGCAAGAATAAATAATTACTACTGGATACAGCAGTACAGCACAGGCAGCTGCATGCGCAACAATTTACAAATAATGGATTTAATGGGGCCGTGGTATGCACATACCTTGTGGCAGGGTATATGGTGGAACCTGAATACTCAATTTATGTATGGCCATTTATTATCTTCCAATAATCTTGAAGCCGCTGCGCCACTGGGTAAAGCATTGGATGCAAACTGGAATGCACTGATACAAAATGTTCCTGAAAAATACCGCTACAACTCAGCAGGCATAGGCCGTGCAAGCAGCTTTGATATGCTGAGTGAAGTAAATCCCGATGATAGCGTAGCACCCTATTACAACCGGGAAACCGGTAATCTTACCTGGGCAATGCATAATTATTATCAATACTACCGGTATAGTATGGATGACAGTTTGTTGCTGTATAAAATATATCCGCTATTGAAACGCAGTATTAATTTATATATCCACCTTGCTTTTAAAACCCAGGATGGAAAGTATCATTTACCCGTAACCATGTCGCCTGAATATAAGGCAGCGGCTGATTGTAATTATGATTTGGCACTGTTTCGCTGGGGCCTGCAAACACTCATAGCATCTGCAAAACGGTTAAAATTAAATGACCCTTTATTGAATCAATGGGAAGACCTGTTGACCAACCTTGTAGATTATCCTGTAAATGAAACAGGCTTTATGATAGGCAAAGATGTGGCCCTCGAAACTGCCCACCGTCATTTCTCTCACATGATGATGATTTACCCGTTAGGGATATTTCCAGCTTCCACCAATGCAAATGAAACCCTCATCCGTACATCCATCAACCACTGGGCAAATTTATCGGGCAACGACAGAAGTGCATGGTCGTACAGTTGGGCTGCCGGTGCGTATGCGTACTTGCAGGATGGCAACGAAGCATACAAAAATTTGCAATCTTATTTCAACTATTCAAAACGTAAAAACTATTACGATTTACCAGGTATTGGCGATAATACCATGTACCGTGAAGTAGGGATGTGTGCCGAAACACCTTTCTCTTTTGTAAAGTCACTAAACGAAATGCTGTTGCAAAGCCATAACGGTGTCATTAAAATATTTCCGGCAATGCCTGATGCTTGGCAGGATGCTTCATTTATAAACCTTAGAGCGGAAGGTGCTTTTTTAATATCGGCCTTGCGAAAAAAGGGGCAACTAAAGTTCTTTTCAGTGGAGGCTGTTGTGGGTGGGCAATCTGTTCTTCAATCTGATATAGCGGTGGATAGTTTGCAGTCAACATCTAAAAATAAAATTAATAAAATATCAGCCTTTATTTTTTCACTTGATATGGCAAAAGGCGATAAAGTGGTTTTTTACAGAAAAGGGATAAAGGATTTTAGCATTAGCAGTGCAGCGAAAAACGGAGTGAAAAATAATTATTGGGGCACAAAGAGATGACGGGAAGAAATTTTGTTCCACTTGAAAATTTCTAACGAAATTTTATTACTAAAAAAATATTAAAATCCCTGCAGTCCT
>JAYWII010000128.1:0-6863 GCA_043788995.1 Chitinophagaceae bacterium
TATTAACTGAAGTTTTTTCTCTTGAAGTATCTCCATGCAGTTGCTCAAATAATTTAAATAGCTCTTTATTATTTTCTAAATTATTCAACACCGTTTTCATAATGGTAGTGGTGCGCTGGTCAGGTGCCAACTTAATACCCACACCATCATCTTCAATCCAGTCTGGAAAATCCGGGGCAAACAAACGGAACTCACCTGCCTTCCCATCTAAGTTGATCAATACACCCTTTACCGGTTCTTCACCTGTACAAAAACATTCGATGGCTGCACCATCTTTAAACAAATTTGTTTCTGCAGGAAAATTTAAGCGGAAAGTAATTTCAGGATAATCAGCATAACCAAAATTCTTCTTGGTAACCACAATGGGATGCAGGGCCAGGCCTTCAGCCTTTAATGATTTCAAGGTGTGCTGCTGATCTAAACTGTATCGCTTTACCTGTTCTTTTTCTTCCAGGTCGATACATTGTAATAGTTTAATTATTTGCGGATGCGTTGCTGGCATATCATGAAAATAGGGAGGATGCTGATAATAAAAAAATACATTCCTTCATGGGGCGTCTTTATCTTTTTGCCCTTACATATTGAGAAGGCCATGCAATGTCTTCTCCCAATGCAGCGGCGGCATGCAATGCAAAATAAGGGTCCCGTAAATGTTCTCTTGCGATGATGACCAGGTCTGCCTGTTGCTGCTGCAAAATTTCTTCTGCCTGTTGTGCATTGGTTATAATACCAACAGCTCCGGTTAATATGCCGGTTTGTTTTTTAATGGCTTCTGCAAATGGTACCTGGTAGCCGGGGCCAGCAGAAATTTTAGCCGTTGATACTGCACCACCAGATGAGGCATCAACCAGGTCAATCCCTTTTGTTTTTAACATCATTGCCAGCTTTACTGAATCATCAATCGTCCAGCCACCTTCTGCCCAGTCTGTGGCGGAGATACGCACTGACATTGGAAGATCTGCAGGCCAAACGGTTTGCACTGCATCAATAATTTCTGATAACAACCTTGTCCTGTTTTCAAAACTGTCGCCGTATTCATCGGTACGCTGGTTGCTTAAAGGCGACAGAAACTCATTGATCAAATATCCATGTGCAGCATGAATTTCTATTAACTGATACCCTGCTTTTACCGACCGTATGGTTGCCTGCTTAAAGTCGTTTACCAAATCAGCAATTTCATTTTTTGTTAATGCATGCGGTGTGATATCCGTTTCATAAAATGGAATGGCGGAAGGTGCAACTGTTTGCCATGCATGTTCACCTGACTGAATCTGCTGGCCGCCTTTCCAGGGAAGTTCATAGCTTGCTTTTCTGCCTGCATGCGCCAGTTGTATACCAGCTACTGCACCATGCTGCTGAATGAATGAAACAATGGAAGTTAATTTTTCAATATGTTCATCTTTCCAGATACCAAGGTCGCCATAAGTAATACGACCTGTTGCAGATACGGCTGTAGCTTCTTGTATGATCAATGCTGCACCACCCACAGCACGGCTGCCTAAATGCACCAGGTGCCAGTCGGATGCAAAGCCATCAACACAGGAGTATTGACACATGGGAGAAACAACGATACGGTTTTTAAGCGTAATACCTTTTAACGTTAATGGAGAAAAAAGTAAGCTCATGGTATGTTTATAAAAAATAAGTTGAAGAAAATATTAAATCATTTTTTGCTCATTGCATCTTTTACCCATTCTTCTAATTTATTCTCTTTGTCCTTTTCAATCAACTTTTCCAGGTTCTTGTCTTTTTTAAGGTCACCTCCCAGGCTGTAACAATTGATCACAGCTTTCAAACCGGCAGTGTTGCATTTTAGTTCATCTTTACTGTAATTATTTTCAAGGCTGTAGCTGGAATAGCCTCCCAGGAATACGGCGATCATTTGTGCATTTTTATCAAAGGCTTTAATAATAGCTGATCTTATTTCCACAGTAACGGTGGGGCTGTTGGTAACCCATGTAACCACCCATGCATTTACCAGTGTACGGTTATCCGTATCAGTACCCAGTGCTGTTGTTTCAAGCCATTTTGCCAATGCCTTAAAATCTTTTTCACTCTGGATGAATTCCTCTTTGCCCTCAGGCAGTTTTGGTATTTCAATAGTCTGAGCCATCGTGGTATCAGTTGCCAGCAAGCTTACAAAAATAACCAAGGTTAATAAAATGCTTTTCATAATAAAGTTTGTTTTAAGGTAAGATACAACCGCACCTTTTTAGTATCAATACGGGCTCTTGTATATGTAATTCCACTAAGATAAGGTTCATTGATGTAATACACTTGTAAATAGCTTGAACAGCAATAGAAAAACCTGCCTGCCTGTTTTATCAAGCCAGAATAGGGCTGTGTCATGCATTCCTTAATAAAAATTTCCGGTATTAAAAATTAACACTAATCAGTTCCGGGAATGACATAACTCATGGGCTGTCTCCTCATTAAATTTCAATTTTATGTCCGGAAATAATTAAACCAATTAACAACGTATAAACTTTAGTACAATGAAAAAAGAATACTGGATCAACGTAAAACATGTAGATAACAGGTTAGTCATTTTTTTAAATGGAGCTACTGTATGGGACAGTGGTATTGTTCACGGCGATCCTGAACTGGATGAGTATATCAATATTACGGAGCATTTAATAGACCATATCAGCCATTCATCTGAATTGATATTTGAAGGGTTTAATGATGACTACGCTTCAGAAAATTCAAATGATGGATTAAACCCCTGGCACTTTCACTACCGGGTATTTGCAAGGATTGTGGATCCACAGGGGAAGGTAATTACTGAACAGGATATGCTGGCACCTTATAATGAAAAGCATATATCTAATCCAAACATCAGGGCCATCAACAACTGCTACCTGATTGTAAGAAAAGACGGGGAATTTAAAGTAGTTTCTAATGCTTTGTCACAAAACTTTTATAATTAAGGCCTCTTTGTGAGGCCTTTTTTTCTGAAATATTCATTTAAAATTTCAACTATGGCACAAGTAAAAAAAGCCGCTAAATATGTTTATTATTTTGGTGGCGGAAAAGCAGATGGTAATGAATCCATGAAAAATTTATTGGGTGGTAAAGGCGCCAATCTTGCTGAGATGGCGGGCCATCCCAAACTCAAGCTGCCTGTTCCTCCCGGTTTTACAGTTACCACTGAAGTATGTACTTATTTCCTGGCTAATAAAAGAACTTATCCAAAAATTTTAAAGCTGCAGGTGCAGGAAGCACTGGGTAAAATGGAGAAACTCACCGGCAAAAAATTTGGTGACGAAAAAAATCCTTTACTCGTTTCCGTTCGTTCCGGTGCAAGAAAAAGTATGCCGGGTATGATGGAAACCGTACTGAATGTAGGGCTGAATGAAAATACCATCAAAGGCATTATTGCACAAAGTGGTGATGAACGTTTTGCGTATGATGCTTACCGTCGTTTGATCATGATGTATGCAGACGTGGTGATGGAAAAAGGCGGCGGCATCGAAGTGAAAAATGGTAAAGGCATCCGTAAAGTGCTGGATGAAAAATTAGAAGCGGTAAAACATAAACGTGGTTACAAGAGTGATACAGATATTACTGCTGATGAACTGAAAGAACTGGTAAAAGATTATAAAAAAACAATTAAGAAAGTACTGGGTTCCGATTTTCCTGATGATCCATACGAACAAATGTGGGGAGGTATCGGTGCTGTGTTTGCAAGCTGGAATGGTAAAAGAGCCTTTGAATACCGCCGCATTGAAAAGATTCCGCATGAATGGGGTACTGCAGTGAATGTACAGGCAATGGTGTTTGGTAATATGGGAGATGACAGCTGCACTGGCGTAGCCTTCACAAGAAATCCCGGCAGTGGTGAAAATAAATTTTATGGTGAATACCTGGTAAATGCACAGGGTGAAGATGTGGTGGCTGGTATCAGAACACCGGCACCGGTGAATGAATATTCTATGAATGAGCAGAGCAAGCATTTTACTTCACTTGAAAAATTAATGCCTGTACTTTATAAAGAATTAGACAGTTATCAAAAAAGACTGGAACAACATTACAAGGATATGCAGGACATCGAGTTCACCATTGAAAAAGGAAAACTCTACATGCTGCAATGCCGTGTTGGTAAGCGCAATGGGGTAGCTGCGGTACGTATGGCCACAGAGATGCACAAAGAAAAATTGATTGATGCTAAAACAGCCATCATGAGAGTAGGCCCCAATCAATTGGTAGAACTCTTATTACCAATGCTGGACCCAAAAGCAGAATTGATTGCACCTGTTATTGCAAAGGGTTTGCCTGCAGGCCCTGGTGGTGCAAAAGGCCGTGCTGTATTTTCATCTGAAGATGCGGTGGCATGGGCTGCTAAAGGTGAAAAAGTAATTTTAGTTAGAGAAGAAACATCACCTGAAGATGTGGATGGTATGCATAAAGCACAGGCTATCTTAACAACCAAAGGTGGAATGACCTCACATGCTGCACTGGTAGCAAGAGGCTGGGGTAAATGCTGTATTGTTGGTTGTGGCGATCTTGAAATTCACAGCGACAGCAAAACTTTCCATGCAAAAAATAATGTGGTGATAAAAGAAGGTGACTGGATCAGTTTAAATGGCACCAAGGGTTTGGTGTATGAAGGAAGTATGGCATTAGTTGATATCGATATTGATAAAAACCAGAGTTACAAAGACCTGATGAAACTGGTGGATAAAACAAAACAGATTGGTGTACGTGCCAATGCTGAAACTCCGGGAGATGCCATCCTTGCGGTGAAGTTTGGTGCAGAAGGTATTGGGCTTTTCCGTACAGAACATATGTTCTATGGTGAAGGAAGTGAAGAGCCTTTATTCCAGCTTCGTAAAATGATCGTTAGTAAAACAGAAAAAGAAAGAAGGGATGCATTGAACGGTTTGTTTAAATATGTAAAGAAAGATGTGAAGGATACGCTGACTGTAATGAACGGACATCCTGTTACTATCCGGTTACTGGATCCGCCATTGCATGAATTTGTGCCACACGATAAAGAGAAATTAAAACACCTGGCTAAAGAACTGAATATTAGCATGGGTATGCTAAACAGGAGAGTGTTGGCATTGCATGAGAACAATCCAATGCTGGGTCACCGTGGTGTTCGTTTGGGCATCAGCTATCCTGAAATTACGGAGATGCAGGTAAGGGCCATATTTGAAGCCGCTGCTGAATTAAATAAGGCAGGTAAAAAAGCATTACCTGAAATTATGATACCGGTTACCGTTATTGTACATGAACTGCGTCATCAAAAAGAAATTGTTGACAGGGTGTATAAAGAAGTATGTACAAAAATGGGGGTAAAGAAAATTCCTTACCTGTATGGCACCATGATAGAAACACCAAGGGCAGCACTCCGTGCAGAATTCATGGCGAATGCAGCCGACTTCTTCAGCTTTGGTACCAACGACCTTACGCAGATGAGTTTTGGTTTTAGTCGTGATGATATTGGTGGATTCTTACCAAAATATCTCGACCTGAAAATACTCCCTGATGATCCATTCCAGACCATCGACCAGGAAGGTATCGGGCAACTGATAAAAGTGGGAACAGAAAGAGGCCGTGTTACCAAACCCAATTTAAAAGTTGGTATTTGTGGTGAACATGGTGGTGATCCTGAAAGTGTGAAGTTCTGTCACCGCATTGGAATGAACTATGTAAGCTGTTCTCCATTCCGTGTGCCAATAGCCAGGCTGGCGGCGGCTCAGGCGGCCATTGAATCACCGAGAAAAAAATAAAAAATATAAAAAGAAAGATTCTCCCTGGTATCGCATCCATTGAGTTTTATTTCTTTAATCAACTGTTTTGGCAGTATTAGTTTACAGGGTTTCCAACCCTTCTTCAGGTTGGAAACCCTTTTGTATAATAGACCAGCTTTCTTAACTTTAAAACTTTCGAAACTGTTAAACAATTTATCCAGTTGTATTTGCACTACTCATTTGGAGTAGCGTTTTCTTTTATAAAATACTTTAATTCAGCACGTAGAAAATATTGTTTAATGTTTGTGAGTAGTGTATTTTAGCGTAAATACAAATGTTAGCGGTCATGCTTTCGCGGTTCTGCTTCACTTTGTAAAAAAATATAAACCAATGATAAAGTCTTTCCTCCTTCTACTCCTTTTCTTTATCACATCCTTTGCGATTGCACAAAAAAATACTGCTTGGTATAACCATACTCTATTCGATGTGCAGAGCTTGGAAAGTAGTGTAGCTTTTTACACCAAAGTCTTTCAGGCGGACACTATACCGTATCCCTTTCCTCCAAGCCCTCAATACATTGTAAAATGGTTGAGAGTTGGTGAGGGTATTGAACTCCATTTATCACAGTGGCTCAACGACACCACTAAAGTTATAAGTGAAATACCCTCAGTACCAGGACATGTAGGTTTTGTACACTTAGGTTTTATGGTAAATTCTATGGATGCTTTTCTGAAGAGGCTTATGGAAGTGAGCAGCGATTACAAATCAGGCAAATACAAGCAGCCGATTATTGACAGAATGCCCTACGGTGCAAAAACTATTGAGATTAAAGACCCTGATGGAAACGAAATACACGTTATAGAAGCAATGCCTGCAAACAATAGCACGAACCGCTAACATTGGGTTTTATGCTATTGGGGCTTGACCAACAATCATCAGCTAAAAGCAAAGCCAGTCTTCAGTTTCAGCAGGACAAACACCTTTGAACATTTGTACAAACAATGTACTTTTAATTATAAATTTAGCAGCGGTTGTGGGCGGACGGAAGGTAATATCCCAACAGCATAAAGCCCTGACCGTCAGACTGTGAAAAAACCCTCTTACATTAAAAAATCACTTTTTAGAATTTCATGTAAGCTGCACAGTTACTTATTTAAGCAGCCT
>JAYWII010000129.1:0-172950 GCA_043788995.1 Chitinophagaceae bacterium
CTAACATTTTAAAACCTGTCAGTCTGAGCTTGTCGAAGACGGGTTGGTTTCTTATACATCTGAACTTGCTGAAGAGTTCCCATCTGAGCTTGCCGAAGACTTAGATTTAGCCAATCTTTTAATCTCCTCCCAGTCATCCACGAAAAGAGCTTCCTTCTTTTTTCTCGACCAGCCTTTCAACTGTTTTTCCCAAGCAATAACATTTTGTATGTACTGAAAACATTGACAATATTTTACTATCACTGGCCGCCTGCTGTAAGTGTAAGCAGTTTTCTTTTCATCATTATTATGTTCCCAAAATCTTCTTTCAATATCGTTGGTTACACCGGTGTAGTAGCTTTTATCACAGCATTCAACGATGTACACGTAATATGTGTGGGAGGTTTTCAATTTCTTTGAGTTACAACTTTCTAATAAATCGCTTTAATAAAAATTTGGCTATGCTTCGACAAGCTCAGCATGACAAATTTTTATTAAAGCTACCAGTATTATTTCCCCGGCGGGGTTATTATGCAAAAGATTTTTGTTTCATTTTTCACATACTCTCACCTTCTACAAGCTGTCACGCTGAGCCTGTCGAAGAGTGTCAGTCTGAGCTTGTCGAAGACGGGTTGAATGCAACAACCCCTGCAAAACTTAATAAGTTCGCTGAATTAAAAACAAAGCCAGTTCTTTCATTGGCTCTTTCCTTTTTGAGAGTACTGCAATTTCCTCCAGGTGATGCAGGGCTGTTTGCAGGTATTTTTCTTTTAATTCATTTGCCCAACTGTCAACCGAAGCGTCTTTAAATATTTGTAATACCCTGGGTACTTTATCAGAAGGATTATCTGCCATCAGTTGCTGCAATTCTTTTTTAGAAGTTGCATCCGCTACCTCAAGCGCATGTATCATCAGGAAGGTTTTTTTATTGGCAATGATATCGCCACCCACCTGTTTACCAAATGTAGAGGGATCACCAAAAGCATCTAAATAATCATCCTGCACCTGGAAAGCAATGCCGAGATTTTTACCAAACTCATAAATATGTTGCTGGTTTCTTTCTCCTGTGCCACCGAGAACAGCACCCAACTGAAGGCTGGCAGCTAGTAACACAGAAGTTTTTAAGGTGATCATGTTTACATACTCATCCAGGCTCACGGTATCCCTTTTTTCAAAGTCCATATCCAGCTGCTGGCCCTCACAAACCTCCGCAGCAGTTTTATTAAATAGGTGCAATACTTTATGAAAATGCGTAGTTCTTAATTTGTTCAGGTACTCGTATGCTTTTACAAACATTACATCTCCGGCCAGCAATGCAGTGGATTCACCATACTTTGCATGAACAGTTTGCATGCCCCTGCGTACAGGAGCTTTGTCCATGATGTCGTCATGTATCAATGTAAAGTTGTGAAACAGTTCAATCGCTGCAGCAACATGGTATGCATCAGGAATGATCTCATCAAACAATTCATTACCCATCAGCACACAAACCGGCCTTATTCTTTTGCCTCCTAATTGTAAAATGTATTGTGCAGGATCATACAACGTAGCGGTATGCTCTGGGAAATGCCGCACACTAAATTTTGATTCAACTATTTTGGAGAGTTCTGTAAATGAGTGCATATAATTTTGCCAGCTTGAAGAATGAAGGACTGAATCACCGCCGGGGTTGGTGTCCTCACCAACCCCTTAACTAAACGGCATTGGATTTAAATTATTTTTTCTTTTTTTGTTTAACGATCTTCTTTTGAGTTTTGGCTTTGTCTGTATCGGGTTGCGTACTATCACCCGGTGGTACCCAATGATAATCCAGTTGACGTTTTTCTAAATTAGCTGCCACCACTTTTATCCTCACAGCATCTCCCATCCTGAATTTTCTTCCGGAACGGAAACCCACTAAAGCATAATCTGTTTCATCCAGCCTGAAATCATCATAATCACTCAGGTCACGGATGCTTACCAGGCCCTCACATTTATGCAACACTGTTTCCACAAAGAACCCAAAACTGGCCACACCACTGATAATACCATCAAATTCCTCCGCCAGGTAATCCTGCATAAATTCCACCTGCTTGTATTTATTGGCAGCCCTTTCTGTTTCCATCGCCTTCCGTTCCCTTTCACTGCAGTGGCTGCATTGCTCTTCCATCTTTTTATCAGGAACAATATTTTTGTCTAAGCATTGCTGCAACACACGGTGTACGATCACATCCGGGTAGCGCCGTATGGGTGAAGTAAAATGACAATAATGTTCAAAGCCCAAACCATAATGCCCGATATTTTCTGATGTGTACACCGCCTTGGCCATTGTACGGATACCCAGTTGCTCCAGCACATGCTGCTCTGGTTTACCATTTACATCTTTCAGTAAATTATTAAAAGAGGAGGCAACAGCAGCTTCATCATGTATGTCAAATTTATATCCGAATTTTTTTGCAAAGGCTGCAAAGGGTTTTAGCTTTTCGTCATCTGGCGTATCATGTATACGGTATGGAAATGGCACTGCTTCGTTTTTCACTTTCAGGCTGGATACATACTCTGCAATCGTTCTGTTGGCAAGCAGCATAAACTCTTCAATCAACTGGTGAGCCTCTTTACTTTCCTTGATGACAATACCTATTGGTTTTCCATTTTCATCCAGTTTAAAACGTACTTCCTGTGAGGAGAAATTAATGGCACCATTATTAAAACGTTCCTTCCTGAATTGCTGCGCCAGGTCATTCAGCAATAACAACTGTTCAAGATACAATCCATCTTTTTTCTCAATGGTCTCCTGCACATCTTCATAACTAAAACGGTGATCGCTGTGGATGATCGTACGGCCGATCCATTTATGTTTTACCTGTGCTTTGGTATTGATTTCAAAAATAGCGGAGAAGGTATATTTATCTTCCTTTGGCCGGAGGGAACACAATTCATTGCTGATCCTTTCGGGTAACATGGGGTTCACCCTGTCTGGCAGGTACACACTGGTGGCTCTTTTATAAGCAACTTCATCCAGGATACTACCGGGTTGTACAAAATGGCTCACATCGGCAATGTGTACCCCAATTTCATAATTGCCATTATCTAATTTTCTGATAGAAATAGCATCATCAAAATCCTTTGCATCCACCGGGTCAATCGTAAACGTTAGTATCTGCCTGCAGTCTTTGCGTTTTTGTAATTCTTCCCTGGTGATGGCATCTGACAATCTCATCGCCTCCTGCATTACTGCATCATCAAAGCCAATAGGAAAACCTGCGTCTATCAGCAGTTCATTCATCGCCATGTCATTCACACTGGCAGCTGTTAAAATACTCACCACTTCACCTTCGGGTTTCTTAGCTGCCTTTTCCCATTTTACCAAACGGGCCACCACCCTGTCTCCATTAACAGCGCCATTCAGTTTATCCAGTGGAATAAAAAAATCAGGGATTTGCTTTTCAGATGCGGCAACAAAAAATGCAAAATTTTTACTCAACTGAATGTTGCCTATAAAAGTGGTTTGCTTTCTTTCAAGCACTTCTGTTATTTTACCTTCCGTACGCCTGCCGGCAAAGGATTCCTTGTTGATCTGCACTTTTACAATATCACCATTAAAGGCACGGTCAAGATCATTTGGTCTTACAATAATATCCCGTTCCATTCCTTCCACAATTACATAGCCCATTCCATTTCTCGAAATATCCAGCCTGCCTTTTACAGTAATATTTTGTGAAGATTTCTTAGTGCCAGATCTTTTTTCTCTGCTCATATTTTTCAATCGCTTTGGCTCAACAGCCATTATTTAATTTTTTTACTGAATGATTTTCTTATAGCAATTTGTTCTTTATCACATTGAACAGTAAGTTTATCCTGTTTTATTTATTACTCAGAAAACCATTTTTTATTACCAATGCAATGTAACAACAAAATGCTACATTGAGTTAAAACTTCGCCAGTGTCAGCACTCACAAATTCTCCACACAAAGTTATCTCCAAAACCGTTTGGCAACTTTCATTGGTGAGCCTGTTCACCGATATGGCAAGTGAAATGCTGTACCCGGTAATGCCGGTATTTTTAAAATCAATTGGCTTCTCCATTTTATTGATAGGTATTTTAGAAGGCGTGGCAGAAGCGGTGGCCGGCCTGAGTAAAAGTTATTTTGGTAAAATGAGTGACTCCTATGGTAAGCGGCTGCCCTTTGTACAATTAGGATATGGTTTGAGTGCCATCAGCAAACCCATGATGGCGCTGTTTATTTATCCTATATGGATATTCTTTGCAAGAACCATTGACAGGATCGGCAAAGGCATCCGTACCGGTGCCAGGGATGCCCTGCTGAGTGATGAAGCCACTGCCGCAACCAAGGGGAGAATATTTGGTTTTCACCGGAGCATGGACACTTTTGGTGCTGTACTGGGGCCATTAATTGCATTGATCTGGTTATATTTTTATCCCAACCAGTACAAAACACTTTTTTACCTTGCATTTATTCCCGGCCTGCTGGCAATTATTACAACCAGTTTAGTAAAAGAAAAAAAGAAAGTAACAACTACTTTTTCCAAAACTTCATTGTCCAATATTTTCTCATTTGCCACTTACTGGAAACAAAGTTCTGTAGCCTATAAAAAATTAGTAACAGGTTTATTGTTGTTTGCATTATTTAACAGTTCCGATGTTTTTCTCTTACTAAAGATGAAAGAAAGTGGCATGAATGACACTGCTGTAATTGGTGTATATATTTTTTATAACCTGGTATTTGCGCTGGCGGCTTATCCCATTGGAATTTTAGCAGACAAGATTGGTTTGAAAAAAATATTTCTTTCAGGTCTGGTAGTTTTTTCAATGGTGTATGCAGGTTTTGCAATTAACAACAACCTGGTAATTTTCATTTGCCTGTTCTTTTTATATGGGCTGTATGCAGCGGCTACAGAAGGTATTGCAAAAGCATGGATCAGTAATATTGCAGACAGCAAAGAAGTGGCAACAGCCATTGGCACTTACAGTGGTTTTCAAAGTATCGCCGCTTTGATTGCCAGCAGCCTGGCTGGCTTCATTTGGTTTACATTGGGCGCTGCTGCTACCTTTATCATCAGTGCTGTTGCTGCAGCAGCAGTTGTGTTATATTTGGGATTTACCCACTTTTATGTAAAACCGGTTTCAAACAAAGTGTAATGATAAAATAAATCTAACCACCTAATTTTGTAAAAACATTTTTTATGGAAACCTACGATACTGTTACTGCAGCGCTTGCAGGTTTAAAAACAAAAGGCTATACACTCGATTTCAATATTTCTTTTGATAACATCAAATGCGATGAACACAATATCTGCCTCAATCCAAATGAATTTGAGATAGTGGAAGTGTTCCGTTTTGAAGGCGACACCAACCCATCCGATGAAGATGTGGTGTATGCGGTTGAATCAAAAGATGGCACTGTTAAAGGAACCATTACCAGTGCCTTTGGTATGTATGCAGACAGTATCAGCAATGAAATGATCCAGAAATTATCAATCCACAAATAATATTTTTCAACCACAAAAAAAATCACATGCCCGGATCGATTGGCCGAAGAAAGTTTTTGCACCTCTCTGCTTTAAGTGCTCCTTTATTTTCCTTTAAAGAAATTGTTACAGGAGATACGGTTGTAAACAAACCTATCATGATCTCTACCTGGGATGAAGGTAAAAATGTTAATGCTGCAGCATGGGGTATTCTTTCCGGCAATGGAAGAGCTTTGGATGGCATAGAAGCCGGTGCAATATATGTTGAAGATAAAATTTCCTGTTGTGTTGGCCTGGGAGCCAATCCAGACAGGGATGGCATTGTAACGCTGGATGCCTGTGTAATGGATGAGTTTTCCAATATTGGTGCGGTGGCGGGTATGGAGCAAATAAAACATCCATTGTCTGTTGCAAGAAAAGTGATGGAAAAAACGCCACATGTGTTACTGGTGGGTGATGGTGCCCAGCAATTTGCATTGGAAAATGGTTTTACAAAAGAACCGGCAAAACTTTCAGAAGATGCAGAGAAAACTTACAAAGAGTGGCTGAAAAAAAGCGAGTACAAGCCAACCATTAATATTGAGAACAAACCACAAAATGATGCGGCATTTGCCCCTGCATATTTTGATGACGGAACTCCCAATCATGATACGATGGGGATGATAGCAATGGATGCGAAAGGAAATTTATCCGGCGGTGTTACCACAAGTGGCATGGCTTTTAAAGTGCATGGCCGTGTGGGTGATTCTGCTGTGATTGGCGCAGGATTATTTGTAGATAATGAAGTAGGTGCTGCCACATCCAGCGGTGTGGGTGAAGAAGTGATCCGGATTTGCGGCACTCACCTGGTGGTGGAATTTATGCGGAATGGAGACAGCCCGGAACAGGCTTGCAAAAGAGCTGTTGAAAGAATTGTAAATAGAAATCCTGCAAAAGCAAAAGAGATACAGGTAGGCTTTGTAGCAATGAATAAAAAGGGTGAGTATGGGGCCTATGCAATACAAAAAGATTTTTCATTTGCCGTTAAAAGTAATGCAGAAGAAAAAATTTATCAATCGAAATATCACTTTAAATAACAATTCTTCCCGGCAATAAGAAGAACAGATTTTAATTTATCCATTCTAAAAAAAATGAATTTCAAATTAGAAATAATTGGCTTTAATATAGAAAGCTGCCTGGTAGCCCAGGCAGCTGGTGCACACCGCATTGAATTGTGTGATAACCCCGGTGAAGGCGGCACCACTGCTTCTTACGGCTTTATTAAAGCTGCAAGAAAAGTACTGCAGATAGATCTTTTTCCTATCATCCGCCCAAGAGGCGGCGACTTCTTATACAGCGACGATGAATTTGAGATCATGAAAACAGATGTGCAGTTGTGCAAAGAGATTGGCTGCGATGGCGTGGTAATTGGCATACTTAATAAAGATGGAAGCATTGATAAAAAAAGATGCAGTAAGCTGGTATCGGTTGCATATCCGTTAGGCGTTACTTTTCACCGGGCTTTTGAAAGATGTTCCAATCCATTTGAAGCACTGGAAGATATCATAGAAATTGGTTGCGAAAGAATATTAACCAGTGGTCAGCAACCCACCGCAGCAGAAGGAGCTGATCTCATCAACCAGCTGATCCGGCAGGCTGAAGACAGAATCGTCATCATGCCCGGCAGTGGTGTAAGAAGCAGTAACATTATTGAGATAGCTCAACAAACAGGCGCCATGGAATTTCATTCTTCCGCAAAAATGCTGGTTAACAGCAATATGGAATTTCATAATCCCCAACTGCAGGAAAACCTGCAATCCATTTTAGCAGACACTGATGAAATTCAAAAAATGCTGCAATTATTAAAGCAATATTTCCAACATGAACAGCAGTAAAAAACACCCGCTGTTAACCCTTTCCTAAACTTATTTACAGACTATTGCAGAATATCAGTTAATGATTATCTTGCCGCCCTAATATTATTTGCATGAAGCAATTTTCCACTATTCTAAATATCGTTTTGTTACTAGCTGTAGGATACCTTTATTTCCTTCATTTTTCCACCGATAAAAAAAGTAAGATTACAACAAACACTGTAAGTAAGCATGTAGACAGCTGCCTGGGTGAGCCCATTATTGCCTATGTTGACCTGGACTCATTAAACAACAATGTGAACTTTATCAAACAAAGAAAAAAAGAGCTGGAAGTGGAACAAAACAGTATCGCCAGCGAATATGAGAATGCTTATCGTGATATGGAAAACCAAAAAAACACTTTCCTCAAAAGAGGAAATGCCATTACACAACAGGAAGCAGAAGAGTTCCAGGCAAAACTGATGCAACGGCAGCAGCAGATTGAAGCTGCCAAACAATCAAAGGCACAAAACCTTGCCCAGAAAGGAGCTAAAATAATGGAAGATCTCCAGGCCAAAATGAAAGAGTTCCTCAGTGATTATAACAAAGACAAAAAATATACTTACATACTGGCGACAGGAACAGGACTGGATTATCTTTTTTATAAAGACTCCACCCGTAACATCACACCGGATGTAGTGAAAGGCCTGAATGAAAAGATGAATAAAAAAGGGAACCAATAATTCCAGTCAATTTATTTATCTTGAACCCCGTTACAAAAAACGGGATCTTCTATGTCGCAAAACTCAACCACTGACCTTTCTTCAGCTGCAACCAACACGTCTTCTTTCAAAGCTTCATTAAGTTTATTTGATGCTACCATGATCGTGGCTGGCTCCATGATTGGTTCAGGTATTTTTATTGTTAGTGCAGATATGCTGAAAGATCTCGGCAGTGCTGGCTGGTTGCTGGCAGCATGGCTCATTACCGGGTTTATGACGCTGACTGCAGCATTGAGTTACGGAGAATTGAGCGCCATGTATCCTAAAGCTGGCGGGCAATATGTGTACCTGAAGGAAGCTTACAATCCCCTCATCGGTTTCCTGTATGGGTGGAGTTTCTTTGCAGTGATACAAACGGGTACCATTGCAGCTGTGGGTGTGGGCTTTGCAAAATTTGCCGGGTACTTTTTCCCGGCGCTTGCCTGGGAAGATGTGAATACTTTTAATTTTTTAGGATTGAATATTCATTATGCACAACTGGTAGCCATTGCACTGATTGTGTTTTTAACCTTTGTAAACACCAAGGGCATACAGGCTGGCAAGATCATTCAGACTGTTTTTACTTCTACTAAACTGATCTCTCTTTTTGGTTTAATCATTGCAGGTTTCATTGCTTTTAAATGGGATGTATGGAATGCCAACTGGCAACATGCATGGACATTGCAACACCTTACCAAAACAGACACCGGCATTAATTATGAACCCTTATTAACCGGCGCTGCACTGGGTGCTATGGCAAGTGCCATGGTGGGCAGTATCTTCAGCAGCGATGCCTGGAACAACGTAACATTTATTGCCGGTGAAATTAAAAACCCAAAACGAAATATTGGCCTCAGTTTATTCCTGGGCACATTGATCGTTACAGTAATTTATATTTTAGCCAACGTGGTTTATTTAGCAACGGTACCGGTGCATGAACTGGCATTTGCAAAAGACAACCGGGTAGCACTGAGTGCTTCAGAAGCTATCTTCGGCAGCAGCGGTACCATTATCATTGCCATCATGATCATGATCTCCACTTTTGGTTGCAACAATGGTTTGATACTGGCCGGTGCAAGGGTTTACTACACCATGGCAAATGATCAGTTATTTTTTAAGAAGGCTGGCACCTTAAATAAAAGCAGCGTACCAGAATGGGCATTATGGATACAATGTGCAATGTGCTGTGCATTGTGTTTGAGTGGAAAATATGGTGACTTGCTGGATATGGTTTCCTTTGTGGTAGTAATATTTTATATACTCACCATTGCAGGGATATTTATTCTTCGCAAAAAATATCCTAATGCAGAGAGGCCTTATAAAGCATTTGGATACCCGGTACTGCCCGCCATTTACATTTTGATGGCTGTTGCTTTTTGTACATTACTGATCATTTACAAACCTGAATTTGTAAAATGGGGATTGGCAATCACATTGGCAGGTATCCCTTTGTATTATCTTGCAGTGGCTACTAAATCAAAAAATACTTAATCCTTTATTTTCAGAAAATGGGCATCAGCAATATTTGCAACGATATTTTTAATAAAAGCATTACAGATTATCATGTAACAGATGATGTGGATACTGTTGCTCACAATCCATATACAGCAGGAACATTAGAATATTTATTGTATCAAAAGAACTGGATAGATACGGTTCAATGGCATTTGGAAGATATCGTCCGCAATCCAAACATTGACCCAACTGATGGACTTGCATTAAAAAGAAGAATTGATTCATCTAACCAGGAACGTACGGACATGGTGGAATATATTGACAGCTATTTCCTTGATCAATACCTGGCCGTTGTTCCAAATACGGATGCCACCATCAACACTGAAAGCCCTGCGTGGGCCATTGACAGGCTCTCTATTTTAGCATTGAAAATTTTTCACATGCAGGCAGAAGTAAACAGGACAGATGCAAGCGGAGAACATATACAAGCCTGTGCAACCAAATTAGCTATTTTGCTGGAGCAACGTATCGATCTTTCCAAAGCCATTGATGATCTGTTGGCTGATATTGCCTCCGGCAAAAAATACATGAAAGTGTACAAGCAAATGAAGATGTACAACGACCCCAGGCTAAACCCCATCTTATACCAACAGCAAACTAATTAAGTGCAGCAGGCTAAACACATACTGGTGATCCGTTTTTCTGCAATGGGTGATGTGGCCATGACGGTACCGGTGATTAAAAATGTACTGCAGCAAAATCCTGCTTTACAAATTACGGTAGTGTCTAATGCTTTCTTCAAACCATTATTTGATGGATTGGAGCGCTGTCATTTTCATCCTGCTTATTTAAAAGAAAAACATAAAGGTGCTGCCGGCATGTTCCGGTTGTATAAAGAATTAAAAGCGGCTCATAAATTTGGTGCGGTTGCTGATCTGCACAATGTATTGCGTTCAAAACTGCTTCGTTTTTTTTTAAAAATGAACAGCCTTAAAGCTGCTGCAATTGATAAAGGCCGGGAAGAAAAGAAGGCGTTAACAAGAAAGGATAATAAAATGCTGAAACAGCTTACACCCATGCATGAACGATATGCAATGGTATTCCGGAATATTGGAGTGGATGTAACGCTGGTGCATCATCAACCGGTTTATAAAAAACAAACACCCCCTGCCCTGCTGACAGAAATTTTTCTTTCCGAAAAAAAAATAATTGGTGTTGCTCCCTTTGCACAGCACAAAGAAAAAATGTACCCCATTGAAAAAATGAAGATGGTGGTGCAGGAGTTAGCTGCATCAAACAACACGATCTTATTGTTTGGAGGTGGGGCTGCTGAAGCTGCTGTATTGCAACAATGGGAAGACGAAATTCCATCAGTAAAAAATATTGCTGGTAAATTTTCTTTTGCAGAAGAATTGGCAATCATCAGCAACCTGCAGTTGATGATCAGCATGGATTCAGCCAATATGCATCTGGCATCTTTATACAATGTGCCTGTTATCAGTATCTGGGGAGCCACACATCACTATGCAGGTTTTTATGGATGGGGGCAGGATGAAAAAAACATTGTTGGCATTAATAAGCTGAGTTGCAGACCTTGTTCTGTATTTGGTAATAAACCCTGCTTTCGGGGAGATCATGCCTGTATGAACTGGATTGAGGAGAAAGTAATTGTGGAGAGAGTAATGAGTGTTGATTGATTGATCAAAAGAATAAAAATGTATTTAAAAAACTTTATCACTGCTTCTTCTTACTATACTTTTTATTCACCTTCGGGTTATTAAAATATTCATCCAGTTCCTTTTCATCAGGAGCTTCTTCTGCCAATGGAATATCTATCAATTGTACCTGGGTTTGCTTTAGTTCTTCTTTTAATTTTCTTGACTTATTCAATATCTCCGGATCCCTGTCGCCAACCAGTTTGTTGTCAAATAATAAATATTCCAGTCGCTTGATGCTGCTTCTGATTAAGGAAGCCGAATTTTGATCATACACACTCACCGGGGAGGTGGCTTCTTTCACGGGAACAAGCGCCACTCCCACACTGGGGAGTATCTTTCCTGTTGTTTGCTGGCCCTCGCCAGGCATAGAAGAAAAAACAGTACCTGCTAAAACGGTGGTAGCAGAGGTAAGGTCAAATGTGGTACGGGTGCTTTTTGTTTTTTTAATTTTTTGGTCCACAATTCTGAAACTGCTTTTCAACTGGGTAATATATTTGCTTACCTCCTGCTGAAGCAAGGAGAATTCCTGCATCTGCTGTGGGTAATTAATATTGTCTCTTACCGTAATTTCAATTTTAGCCGTATCCCTGTTTTGAAATTTGTTAGACCCAATAAAATGCAGCTGAATTTTTTTTATTTTATCCTTGTCTGCTTCCTTTACAAAATCAAAAGGTATCACCCAGGTAAAATCATCCCCACATTTAGTAACAGGCGTAATAGATTTAATGGGATAATTGCTGATGTAGTTAATATCATCAATCGGGAAACTTCCGTTATCACATTGTATCTTAAAACTGATGGTATCCCCTTCATCAACAAATAAATTACTGGTAACAGTGGGTTTTACTTTTGATCCGATGATCTCGGTATTGTAAAACAACAGCGTAAAAAATGTGTCCACCCTTTCTTCAGGATTGTTGAGATTTTGAACACTCAGCGCCACCTTGTATTCATTATCATACTTTAACCGGCCGGATAAAAAATAAGATTTCTCCGCCTTGAAGGTAAGCAGGCCATCATCTTTTTTGATCTTAAGCCCCACAGGAGAGTTTTTTAAAAACCAGTAATACTTTTCCTGGTCTTTATTTATTTCCAGTTTATAAGAGAGCATTGAATCCACATGCAATGTTACGTAAGGGTCCAGATTTTTTATTCTCAACACAGTAACAGTATCAGGAGTGTAATAAAGTGTACTGTCAAATATCTGCGCCATGCTTATATAGGAAGAACAAAAGAAAAGAAACAACAAAAATATTTTTTTCATGTATATGAAGCGCTGGAGTTTTTTGAATAGAAAGAGGCAAAAATAAACAATTGTGCTTTATTAAACAGTTTAAATAAGTGCGTTGCAATATTTGCAAAACACTGGATTATGTTTTTAAAATGTTAAAATAAAAATCACATGGAATCCATGTTAATACAAATCAATATGATAATAGATTTCTCATATTGATAAATTCATTTGAACTATTTGCATTTTATAAATACCACTTCTCTGCAATTTATAAAGAAGGATTATTTTTCTACTACTGCTTTTAATATTAGGACGATGAAAAAATCACAAAAAAATAAGCACCGGTAAGGGTGCTTATAAAATAGTTATTGATTGATTTTTTATTGAATAGTAAGCGCCCCATTCACCACCAGGTTTTTACCTGTAAGCACCGTAATGTTTCCTCCGGCTGATACCGTTTGGCTTACATTTAGCACACACTGCCCACCTGCGGAATGATTGATAACAATACTGCTGCCGGATGGTAATGATGATGGAGGAATGGTATTATTGCTCCAGTTGGAAGCCACATTCCAGTTGCCATTACCGGTAAATGTATAAGTGGTTGCCAGCGGAGTTGAGATTAAACCACAATTGATAGAACTGGAATTGAAACTCAATCCCCAGCTTTGAAGCTGGCCGCCATCTGCTTGTTCTATATCTGCAACTTTTAGGGTCCATGTGCCTGCACTGTTCTTGCCGATAAAAGCAGTTAACGGGTTAGTCGGTTTTATTACCAATCCATTTACCGGGGGGCAATCGAAAACAGCTGATGCCTGGTCGTCTATATTAAAATTAAAAACATCAGTAGGTCCATCGCAAATCGGGTCTATCACTATTACACTTGTATTATCAGGACCGGTTAATGTAAAACGGAGGTCATGGAAATAAAAATGGGTTCCAGTTAAGTCCACTATATTAAGATCTGTAATAGTTACTCCTTTCGCTGCCGGAATGGTAAGGGTGGAAGTGATAGTTGAAGTATCGATGGCTGAAATATCCTTTGGCACATCCAAACTTGGGAAACAAGAACTAAATCCTGTTTTGAAACGGAAACCAGCAGAAGCTGCTCCGGTACCACAGGTATTAATGCCTTTAACTCTCCAGTAGTAAACTGTATTCTCTGTAAGTGAAGTGCTTAATGGCACAGGAACCGAAGTAATGCCACTAATAGTTTGTGCGATTGTGGCAAAGGTGGAAGAAGTTGATATTTCCAGTGTATAGGAATCAGCCCCAACTATTGGCGACCAGTTAAAAGATGGTTGCAGAGCTACACCGGTGATATCATTTGCAGGACTGGTAAGTGCAGGAGCTGAAGGACCTCCAACCACAAAGCTAATATCCCTGGTTTTGGTTACGGCTCCAGCAACACCTGTAACCCTTATCGTATAGGTACCAGGTGCAAGCGCCCCGGTATTATTTAAAGTAACCGTAGTATTGTTTCCTGGTGTAAGGGAAGCGGTGCCAAAACTAACGGTGGTGCCTGCAGGATTCAGACTGGCAGTTAAAGCAATAGCTGTTGAAAATCCTTTTAGTGCCCCTGATTTTAAAGTTGCAGTACCACTTGTTCCACTGCATATCTTAACCGGGTCTGGAGTGTTAAATACAAAAGTGGCAGTTGGAGCAGTTTGTATAGTGAAATTATTATTGGAAAAATCATAAAAAATATTACCCACAGCAATCACCCTGATACGGGCCTGGGTGCTAACATTGTTGGGTACTTGTATCTCTTCAGTGCCATCGTTGGGGGTACTGGCCAATATAGTTGTTGGAAAAGTAAGGCCGCCGTCAGTAGATAATTGTATGGCAACATTCGCTGTACTGATTGGTGCCAATGCTGTTCCTGCCGGGTTCCATGTTACTCTTTGAAATTCATTTACATTCCATACAACACCTGATGCACTGGGACTGGTAACAATAAAAGGACCAGCAGTAGCTACTGTTGTAACGGTTGTTTGTGCATAACAAACACCGCCCCCACCTGCTCTGTTATCCCTTGCTGTAAGCCTAAAATGCATGGCTCTTGCATAAGAAGGAAGCAGCTCTCCAATGGTAGTGGTATTATTGATCTGGTTACTTAATTTAGGAAAATATCTTACCGGGGTGGTAACCGGAGTAAAAGAACGAAACAAGGGTGCATTATCTGAAGGCGCATTCCATTTACCAAATGTGCCGCCAGCATCCGCCTGTTCCCAACTATAAGTAAGTGCATCTCCATTGGCATCTGTAGCACTGCCTGTAAGTACAAATGGAGTAGAAACAGGGATGGTATAGCTGGCACCTGCATTTACTACCGGAGTTGCATTGCCTGTAGCAGTAATAACCGGGCAGTTTTTACCTGACCCTGCTGTAATATAACTGCCAATTTCATCAAAATTAATGCTGTGAAACTGTGCATCACTGTTAAGTTGGAGGTTATCCGTAATGGAAGGATTGTTATAATCATAACATATTCCTGCGTAAGCCATGATAGTGCTACCGCTGCCCGGTTCCACATTAGTAGTAGAAGACTGGTTCCCATCACATGCCCCCAGTGCAGAATTAAAAGTGTGGTTAGCTCCAAACTGGTGACCTATTTCATGTGCTACATAATCAATATCGTAAGGATCGCCTACAGGTATCTCAACCCCAGTAACACCAGAAGCCTTTTGACCTGCAACACATACAACATCAAGAGCCGCATACCCACCGCCGCCCGTACTAAAGGTGTGCCCAATATCATAATTAGCAGAACCAATATTAGCATCAATTACGGTCTGGCTTTCATTTATCAACATACCTGCATTATAATTAGCTCCATCTTCATTGTTAACTCCCTCGGTAAAAGTACTGGGTGTAAACGGATCAACCGCTAGTGAATTGAAAATAACATTGTTTTCGGTAGCTACCAGTGTAAGCCTTACAGAAAGTTCTTTTTCATAAACACCATTCACCCTGTTGATGGTAGTAGTTATTTTTGCTAATACCTGCGCCTTGGTAGGAGTAGGCAAACCGGTAGCAGCAATGGCGTATTCATTGGTACAGGCAACCGCCAGCCTGTAAGTACGTAATTGTGTTCCCACACAAATGATAGCCTGAACGTTATCAGGAGTTACCCCCTGCATATTTTTTAAAAGCCCCTTATTACGCTTTGGTTCAAATTCAATATACCTGGTACTTTTTTTATAGTCAGATTTATAGTAAGCAATGTAATTGGTTTTAGTACTGATATCGTATGGATCAATAAAAATAGCACCCGTTACTGCAGATGATATCATGGCATGAAACCCAAACTCTGTCCAGTCTAATTTGATGGTGGCAGTTTTATCATCCATACCCTGGCCGGTAAAAGTTTTTATGTTGGGAGTAACCGCAGCCAGTTCTGGTGCCAATACAGAACTTTCCCACACATGAAACCTGGCAATAGTTCCGTCAGGCATGGGTATAGAAATTATTGGTGCCATATCCCTGTTAGAAATCCTATTCTCAGATGGGGCCAGCCTCAGAAAAGACAATATACTGGAAGTATCCAACTGCAGCGTACGGTATTTTTCAGGAACAATTACTCTTTTCTTTGCGGTAAGCTTAATGCTGCTCTCTGCGGCATCACTAAAAAAGTTTTGTGCAGAAACATCCAAAAAGAGTACAGAAAAAAACAATAAACAGATTAGCCTTACTGAAATAAATTTCATTTTGGTAATTTTTATATGGGGTATTAATTTCTTATTAACGTAAAAATAAGAAAAAGCTTATAAAGCAAACCACAAGCCAGAAAGCAAGGCTACCGGTTAATCTTTTTGAATTTAAAGGTGAAAGCCCGGTGATATAGCAACCGGCTCAGCATCAGGCTGTAAGAATAGACGCTAAAAACTGGTTTACTTCTTTTGATTTGTTCATGATCATCAAATGCCCGGCATTATTAATAACAAAATTGGCATTGATCTTTTTTATAGGAAAGAGTTTATCGGCATCTCCATGAATATGATACAGGGAAGCTGGTTGCCAGTCATTTTTCCAGTTTAATACCTGGTTAATGGCCCAGTTCAGGTACACTGGTGATACATTTTGCCTGAAAGCGTTTGCCATTTCTTTCTCCTCCCGGGTAGTTGCCCCAAGATTATAGTTTTGTATTGGCTCCAGTATTTTGTACGAACGCATGGGCATCAACTTATTTAATTTAAGCCGGCCGGCCAGCTTCATCCATGCTGGTATTTCTTTTGAAGATTTTACACTGGAGATAAGTATTACTTTACTTGCCGGTACCTGCCTGGCAATTTCAATGCTCATGATACCGCCAAAAGACAACCCCATTAAAACAGGATTTTCATCCGTAATATTTTTACTCATCCGGATTGCATAGTCACCGATCTTTTCATTTTGGTCAGGTAACAACCACGGCAAATGCACCAGCTCATAGCCGCTTATATGAATCTTTCCAAAAGCTCTTTCATCTGCCCCCAAACCGCTGATGCAATATATTTTTTTCATAGTTAACTAAGCAAGTTGTAGGTTATAAGTGGTAAGTGATAAGTATGCGGTAAGTTATAAGTTGTAAGTTGTAAGTATTAAGTAAAAACATACAGGCAGTAAGTTGTAAGTAGTAAGTTGTAAGTGATAAGTAAATACATACAGGCAGTAAGCTGTAAGTTGTATGTAGAAAGTAAATACAAACCCCTATTCATAAAGCTCCCAACTTAAAACTTATAACTTAAAACTTATAACTTAAAAAACTAGTTTTTCGGGATCACATAACTCCTGATATCGTCTGCTGTAATGGTCTTGCCGGAAAGGATAATAAGCCGCTCTACCACATTTCTCAACTCACGGATATTCCCCGTCCAGTTATAATTGGTGAGTAATTCCATTGCATCCTTATCAATCATCTTTTTAGGCTGACCGTATTCTGCTGCTATCCTGTCTAAATAAAACTCCACCAGTTCCGGCACATCTTCCCTTCTTTCATTTAGCGATGGCACATGAATAATGATAACCCCAAGGCGGTGATACAGATCTAACCGGAAATTCTTTTCTTCCACTTCTTTCAGCAGGTCTTTGTTAGTAGCCGCCACCACCCTTACATCCACATTAATATCCTTATCGGCTCCCACCCTGGTGATCTTTCCTTCCTGCAGGGCCCGTAACACCTTGGCTTGGGCTCCAAGGCTCATATCTCCTATCTCATCTAAAAACAAGGTACCTCCATTAGCCTGTTCAAACTTACCTATGCGCTGTTTAATAGCTGAAGTAAAAGACCCCTTCTCATGACCAAACAATTCGCTTTCTATCAGCTCCCCGGGTATAGCGGCACAGTTCACTTCCACAATCGGGCCAGAGTTGCGGTTACTTTTTTCATGTATCCAGCGTGCCACCAGTTCTTTACCCACACCATTCTCTCCTGTTATCAAAACCCTTGCATCTGTAGGCGCTACTTTTTCAATGGTATCCTTTATCTTTTTTATAGGGTCGCTACTGCCCACCATATCTTGCACCCGGCTCACTTTCCTTTTCAGCACTTTTGTTTCTGTTACCAGCGATTGCTTATCCAGCGCATTCCTTAACGTGATGAGCAACCGGTTCAGGTCTGGAGGCTTGCTGATATAATCAAAGGCGCCTTTCTTTACCGCTTCCACCGCAGTTTCAATATTTCCATGGCCACTGATAACAATGATCGGAACATCCCCATTTACTTCTCTTGCTTTTTCTAAAAACTCCAGCCCATCCATCTTGGGCATTTTAATATCACACAGCACCACATCATACGTGGTGGCAGTGAATTTTTTTAAGCCTTCTTCTCCATCAGAAGCCTCCTCAATTTTATATCCTTCGTAACTCAGGATCTCTGTCAACGTTTTCCGTATCGCCTTCTCGTCATCAATAATTAAAATGCTTGCCATAGTTGTTTAACAATTTTTTTTGTGGATATTGGTTTGCCCTGAATCTGTTGATTCAACAATCAAAATTAACGATTTATGCACAGCAAAACCCTCCTTGTTTTTATTGTGGTCACTATCATTTCATGCAGCGACAACCAGGCCGGCATTCATGAAGCTTCAATTAAAGATCCGGCACTTTTAAAAAGCAAAGGTATCTTCAATCCATATCCAACCATTGCAGCAATACCTTTACCACCGGGATTCAAAAGAGTAGATACAGACAGTAATTCTTTTGCTCAATGGTTACTGCGTACTCCATTAAAAAAAGACAAGACAGTTTATTTGTTCGATGGTACACTAAAAAGATACCAGGCGGCTCAATATGCGGTGCTGGACATTTCCACCGGCAATAAAGATCTGCAGCAATGCGCCGACGCCATCATGCGGCTAAGGACTGAATTCCTTTTTGCAAGCCAGCAATTCAATGCGATTGTATTTTATGATAATGACCACACTGCCTACGCTTTCACCGCACCCTATACAAAGGAACATTTGCATCAATACCTCCAAACAGTATTTCGCAGGTGTGGTACCGCATCCCTGGCAAAACAATTACACCGTGTAAACATGAAGGATATACAACCCGGCGATGTATTGATCCGGGGAGGCTTCCCCGGTCATGCAGTATTGGTAATGGATGTGGCTGCAGATGCAGCCGGCAATAAAATATTTATGATTGCACAAAGCTATATGCCTGCACAGGATATTCATGTGCTGGTAAATGTAGATGACCGTAGTTCACCATGGTATCATTTACCACAAGGCAAACAGATTGAAACACCGGAGTATGTTTTTGAGGTGGGGGAATTGAAGCGATGGTGAAGGGACTGAGGTTTTTAAATTTCAAAAGTCTGTACAGATTTAAAAGAGCAATATAGTAATAGCAAAAAATAATATACATCAGAATATTTTTTTGTAACAGGTTAGTCCTTTATTTTTACTTTTTAGCAACCAACTTACCAATTAACCATTAACGATTTATTCATTCGCTGATTCTTACTCAAACCACCCAATTATGAAACCTCGTATCCTGTTCCTCCTGTTATTGGCAGCAATAACAAATTACAGTAAAGCGCAAATTATTACTACCATAGCTGGTAATGGAACCCTTGATTCAACCGGTAATAGAAGATTAGCAACAGTGCTTCTATTCAACCCCGGAGCTGTATTGATCATATCAGCGGAAAGTAATCTGGTCATTTTTCATTAAAACAATTAATGCTTTTAAATTCTTATTCACATATTAATAATATGGTTACCAATCCTAACAAATGTTGGCAACTCTCTAAAGCCTCTAAACAATGAAAAGATTTTTTCTCTGTATTGCTCTATGTATTTTTAGTATTTTCTCCAACGCCCAGGTGCAATTCGTTGCCGTTGGTAAGAATAATAGTGGAGGAAGTCCATCAATTGTTTCTTTTAAAAGCGATGGTACAACAGCCTTATTGCACGATTTTAAAATTTCCGATCCAACATATTGCCAGGGAATAACAGAAGGACCTGATGGGAAGCTGTACGGAACAACCACTGATGGTGGCAGTGATAATAATGGAGTAATATTTTCTATAAACCTTGATGGGACTAATTTTAAAGTAATTTTTAACTATGCTACCAGCAGTAAGAGACCTCATCCATCATTTGGACCTGATGGAAAATTATACATCACTATTTCAGATAGTTTATATAGCATGTTGCCGGATGGTTCTTCTGTAAAAAATATTGCAGTTGTTGGCAAGGGATGTAAAGAAATAGTGGTTAGTAATGATAGTTGGGTTTATGGATGTGGATCTGAAAACAATTCAAGATTTATATTTCGCATAAAAACTGATGGTTCTGGTTACACAGTCCTGCATGCTTTTAACCGTTTAACAGAAGGCAATTTAGATGTCAGCAATACTACGGTGTGCATTACACCAACCGGGCGTGTATTTTTAACTTGTAGTGGTTCAGTGAATAATAAGGGAACATTAATAAGTATTAGAACAGATGGATCAGATTTTAGAATAGAAAAAACTTTTACTTCAGCCGAGGAAACAATTTATGGAACTTCTCCCATTACCACAGGAGCTGTATTCCACAATAATGGTAAAATACTGTTTAATATGTTAGTTGGTGGTAGTAATCGTGGTGGTACGATATTATCATTTGATACATTAACGTCAACGCTGTCAACAATTCTTTCTTTTCCGACTGTCGCCTATAGTACTTCCAATGCAACTCAAGTACAAACAGCCAACGGGAAATTAGTTGGTATAAATTCACAGGGACTGTACAGTGTTAATGAAGACGGCACCAATTTCCAGCAATTGAATACATTACCTGCTAGCGGTGCTCCAATATTAAATTACAATGTTTCAACTAATAAAATACTTTATACAGCAACAGGTGGTTCTTATAAAAATTCCAGTATTATAAAAGTTGATTTTGCAAACAATACCAATATTAACATACATAATTTTGGCAATGTGCCGGACGGCTATAATCCTGATGGAATTATTAAGGCGCCAAACGGTCTCTTATATGGTATTACCCAAAATGGTGGTGCAACAGGTGGTGGTACTTTATACAAAATGAATACAGACGGGTCTGGTTTTAAAACAATACTGGGTTTTGCCGGGGATAATGGCCAGTCGCCATTTGGCCAGTTATTTTATGCTTCTGATGGAAGATTATATGGTATTTGTAAAAAAAGTGGCATTGGAGGTTTAAGTGACAGTATGCTGATATATGGCGTTAATGCAGATGGAACAAATTATTCGGTTTTGCACATTTTCAGCGCCAGTGCTGATGGGAATTTGATCCCGGAATTAACTGAAGGTTCCGGCGGGCAATTATTTGGCATTATAGGACCGAGTGGATTTCCTCCCCCTTGCAAAATATTTAAAATAAATAAAAATGGAACCGGGTACACTGTATTAAAAACATTGTCATCAACAGGAATGGATGGCTATATGCCTACGCATGGATTAGTATATTATGATGGGTATGTATATGGTATTACTGCATATGGAGGCAATGCTGGAAGTGCTGAAGGTGTACTTTTTCGTGTACAGGAAGATGGTAGCAATTATAGTGTGGTAAAATATTTTGACTGGGGAACTAGTGATGGGTCAGACCCTGAAGGAGGTTTAATCCTTGCTTCCAATAATATATTGTATGGCTACACATTAAGAGACGGAGCAAATAATGCTGGAACCCTTTTTGCTGTCGATCCAGAGGATTTATCTTTCTATAATATCCATGATTTCGACTATCCCATAGGCTCTCCAGTTAGAGGCAAAATTACACAGGCAAGTAATGGTAAATTGTATATGAAAATGCTTACAGGTATTCTTGAAATCAATCTTAATGGTTCAAAGGCAGCTTTAATTGAATCATCCAATTATGATGTTTATTCAATTGGGAATAATTGCTATTTAACAGAAATTCCTTTACCTGTTACTACTTTACTTTGTCCATCCATTGCAAGTACGCTAATAAAATCTGATCTTACAGGTGCCAGCTATCAATGGCAGTTAAACACAGGCAATGGGTTTGTTAATATTAATGATAATAGTAATTATACAGGCACCCATAATGAATCATTGCAATTAAGTAATATTCCTTCTTCCTTTACAGGTTACGAATTCCGTTGCTTAGTTGACAATGGTACAAGTGCTATTTCTAAATTAAAATTTACCAGCAACTGGACGGGTGCGGTTAATACTGCCTGGGAAAATGTTTCCAATTGGTCCTGTGCCGAATTACCAGATGCAAATACAGATGTGGTAATCAGCGGAAGCAGTACTATTGTTGTTAATTCCAATGTTACTATAAAAAGTTTACGTGTAGGGCCGGGAGCTTCTATTTCTGTTGCACCTGGATATACATTAACTATTTTGAAGTAAACTCGCTATCGCCGCTGTTGGTATGCAGCGCAGGCAAGTCGTATAGCCTACTAACACCCATAAGGCACTTCAAAATCAAAACCACCAACGCTCCAACATTCCAACAACAAATAATAAATTAAGCAGTGCTTCAAAGAGCAGCGATTAAATGCCGAAACCTCACGGTTGTAACCCACTTTTGGTCCAGGTATAGAATAGTTTTTTGGCACTGTTGACGGTAAGTATATCAAGATTCGATAAAAATGAAGCTTTTTTAAACGTCAAAAATTGTACCTTCAACAATCAGAAATCATGAAATACATACGATACGAATATCAGACGGAGGACGAGTTACATTATTTTGAATTTACAAGTACTGGCCCAAAAGGGAATATTAAAAAGATAGTTGAATATAGTAAAGTAAGCGTTGACGATATTTACAATCTTGCTTTTGGAGATTATGACGAACAGGCAAATAAACTAAATGATAAGATTGTTACCAATAATGGTGATAGTATAAAAATTTTAGCAACTGTAGTATCCACTGTTTACGCATTTACTGGCAGGTATCCAAACGCCTGGGTGTTTGCAACAGGCAGTACAGAAGTCAGGACAAGATTATATAGAATGGGAATAAGTAATAATTTGGAAGAGTTAAAAGAGGATTTTTATGTGTATGGCATGAAAATGGACGAATCATTTGAAGCGTTTATTATTGGTGAAGACTATTTGGGATTCTTGGTAACAAGAAAAAATAAAAACATTAATTTATGAAAATAGATGAATTAAATAAAGCAAAAGTCCCAATTGTAAAAATTGATAAAAGGCTTGAACGCTTTCGGGGTAAAGTTTTGTTCCCTGAAAAATTAGCATTAGCAAACAAAATGCTTGCAAACGCAAAATTGCCAGAAATACCTTCCTCAGAATAAAAGCTGGCACTATCTCTCCTATATTTCATAAATTAAAAATAGCACCACATCAAGCAGTGCCATCCAGTTTATCATCGCTGATACTTTTATTTCTTCATATACATTACTTCCTTCACCAGCTTCACGGTCCTGCTCACATCTGGCAGGTAGGCGGCTACTAAATTAGGTGCATAGTGCATAGGAGCATCTGCAGAAGTGATCCTGCGTACAGGTGCATCCAAATAATCAAAGCCTTCTTTTTGTATACGGTAGGCAATTTCAGAAGATACAGAAGCAAATGGCCATTGCTCTTCTACAATCACTAAACGGTTTGTTTTCTTCACACTTTCTAAAATGGTAAACCAGTCCAGCGGACGGATAGTAGCCAAATCAATTACCTCAGCTTCTATGCCTTCTTTAGCCAGTTCATCCGCAGCACCAAAGGCCACTTTCATCATTTTATTAAAAGAAACAATGGTCACATCTTTACCCGGCCTTTTTACAAAAGCTTTTCCGATAGGTAATAAATATTCTTCCTCCGGAACCTCTCCCTTTTCACCATACATCACTTCTGATTCCATAAAAATAATCGGATCGTCATCCCGGATGGCACTTTTCAGCAAGCCCTTTCCATCGTAAGGATTACTTACAGAGATCACTTTTAAACCTGGAATATTAGCATACAATGCCTCAAAAGCAGTAGAGTGCTGAGCACCCAACTGGCCGGCACTTCCATTAGGACCACGGAATACAATCGGGCAGCCAACCTGTCCGCCACTCATAGCAAGCATTTTACTGGCGGTATTCAATATCTGGTCCAGTGGCAATACAGCAAAGTTCCAGGTCATAAATTCCACTATGGGGCGAAGGCCGTTTTGAGCAGCTCCCACGGCGATACCTGCAAAACCAAGCTCTGCAATGGGTGTATCGATTACTCTTTTTTCTCCAAACTCGTCCAGCATACCCTGGCTCACTTTGTAAGCACCATTGTACTCGGCTACTTCTTCTCCCATTAAGAAAACCCTGTCGTCTCTTCTCATCTCTTCCTGCATGGCTTCTCTCAGGGCTTCTCTAAATGCTATTTGTCTCATGTAATTCGTTGGTTTTAGGTTGTGATTTTTCTCCTGTATGTAAAAAAACAACTTACACTTTACTATTTAAAATTCAGGAATTGCAAATGTATTTTATCAAACGCAGATAATCAAATTGCAATCCCTTTTACACAGATTATTTTTATCACAAAGCATGGTGGTGATGAAATAAAAAAAGTCATCCCGCTGTGGGCGGGATGACGTAATAAATAAAGGAGTTAGTTTGTATTGGTATTAAGAGATTTTTTCTACCTGCATATAATTCAATTCCACAGGTGTGGCACGGCCAAATATTTTTACCTGTACTTTCAGTTTTTTCTTTTCATCATTCACTTCTTCCACCATACCGTTAAAGTCGTTGAACGGACCATCAATAATTTTGATAGTTTCACCAATAATAAATGGCTCACTCATTGTCATTCCGCCACCTTCGCCCATTTCATCCACTTTACCCAGCATCTTATTCACTTCTGCCTTACGCAAAGAAATGATATTACCCTTGCTGCCTTTACCATCGGTTAAAAAGTGCATTACGTTACTGATATTACTGATGTGCTGTACAATATCATCGTTCAGGTTATTATCCGCCACTTCTATCATTACATAACCGGGATAAAAGTTTCTTTCCCTCATCACCTTTTTACCAGCCTGCACTTTATACACTTTTTCTACCGGCAAAAATATCTGTTTAATGATATTCCCCCATCCATTGCGTATGATATCCTTGTCAAGATATTCTTTGATCTTGCGCTCTTTGCCACTTACTACACGTAGTACGTACCATTTGCTCTCTTTTTCCTGAATATTGATTACTTCTTCCGTCATCACTAATTAAATAAAGAGTAAATAAATTTTAAAGAAGTATTGGCTACAAAATCCATTAGCGCTACTACAGCAGTAATAAACAAAGTGGCACCTAACACAATCATAGTAGACTGTTGTAATTGCTCCCAGGTAGGCCAGCTAACTTTTTCAACCAGCTCTTTGTAAGAGTCTCTCAGATATGCAGAAAATTTGTTCATAATATTAATTTGCTAATTAGCTAATATGCTAATGCGCTAACGAAACAGCTAAATTTATTTAGCAAATTATCGAATCAGCACATTAGCTAATTTTTATTCAGCACGGGAACTAGGATTCGAACCAAGATCAAAGGTTTTGGAGACCCGTATGCTACCGTTGCACCATTCCCGTAAGAAAGCTAAAAGCTATCCCGATATTATCAGGACAGCTTTTAACTATATTGTAAAGATATAAAAGATCTTTAACAAAGCCCCTTGCTAACAGCTAACAGCTATTGGCTAAAAGCTTATTTTACAATTTCAGTAACCTGACCAGCACCTACGGTACGGCCACCTTCACGAATCGCAAATTTCAACCCTTTTTCCATTGCGATTGGTTGAATCAAGGTAACAGACAGGTTAGTATTATCACCAGGCATCACCATTTCAGTACCAGCATTCAAAGTAACTTCACCAGTTACGTCTGTAGTACGGAAATAGAATTGAGGACGGTATTTGTTGAAGAATGGAGTATGACGTCCACCTTCTTCTTTGCTTAACACGTAAACCTCACCTTTAAATTCAGTGTGCGGAGTAATCGTTCCTGGTTTGCAAAGTACCATACCACGACGGATCTGGGTCTTTTCAATACCACGTAACAATAAACCTGCGTTATCACCAGCTTCACCTTCGTCAAGCAATTTCTTAAACATTTCAACACCAGTACAGGTTGAAGTCAATGGCTTTTCCATTAAACCTACAATTTCAACTGGTTCACCCACTTTGATACGGCCTCTTTCGATACGACCTGTAGCAACAGTTCCACGACCAGTGATAGAGAATACATCCTCAACACTCATCAGGAATGGTAAATCAACTAAACGTGGAGGCAAAGGAATGTAGCTGTCAACAGCATCCATCAATTCATTGATTTTTGCAATCCATTTTTCATCACCAGCCAAAGCGCCAGTTGCAGACCCCTGGATGATTGGTGTATTATCACCATCAAAACCATAAGAAGTAAGCAATTCACGGATTTCCATTTCAACTAATTCTAATAATTCAGGGTCATCTACCAAGTCAACTTTGTTCATAAAAACAACAACCTGAGGAACACCTACCTGGCGTGCCAACAAAATGTGTTCTTTTGTCTGAGGCATAGGGCCATCAGTAGCAGCAACCACCAGTATAGCACCATCCATCTGAGCTGCACCAGTAATCATGTTCTTCACATAATCGGCGTGACCCGGACAGTCAACGTGTGCATAGTGGCGTTTATCAGTAGCATACTCAACGTGTGCTGTATTAATTGTGATACCCCTTTCTTTTTCTTCAGGAGCACCATCAATTTCATCATAATTTTTTTTCTCCGCTAAACCTCTTTTTGACAAAACATCGGTTATAGCGGCTGTAAGTGTTGTTTTACCATGATCCACGTGACCGATGGTACCAACGTTTAAGTGGGGCTTATCCCTCTTGAATGATTCTTTTGCCATTGTTTATTTTTTAATATTTGTTTTGAAATGTTTGGTTATTTGTTAAAGTCTTTTAACCAGAGACTGTAATTATTTTTTGAACCAGGCTTTATTTATTCTTCAACTTCGGTGGCGTCGCACTCTTGTGCTTTATCACCAAAATCAACTGATAACAATTAGAGCCGTTGGTGAGAATCGAACTCACGACCTCTTCCCTACCAAGGAAGTGCTCTACCCCTGAGCTACAAAGGCTTAAATCCAACTGCCCAAAGGCAACAAAAGAGCGGAAGACGAGGCTCGAACTCGCCACCTATAGCTTGGAAGGCTATCGCTCTACCAAATGAGCTACTTCCGCTTGTAAATAATATGCAAATGTACAGATACTGCAAATGTGCAAACTTTAAAGAACTGTTATTCAAATTTGCAAGATTTGCACATTTGCAAATCTGCATATTAAATTGTGGGCAGAGTAGGGTTCGAACCTACGTACTCGTACGAGAACAGATTTACAGTCTGCCGCCTTTAACCACTCGGCCATCTGCCCAAAAAACAAAAATCAGAGCCGAAGACTGGAGTCGAACCAGCGACCTACTGATTACAAATCAGTTGCTCTACCAACTGAGCTACTTCGGCAAAAAACAAATGATTTATAAAAACCTAATTTTTAAAACACATTCACAAAGAACTTTAAAAATATCAGTCGTTTTTTATAACTACCTTATTTTTTCGGAAGGCAAAGGTAAGTGAAAATGATTAATACAAAAATTTTGAAAAAGATTTTTTTAAACAAAAAAAAACAAAATGTGAATAAGGATATTTGGTAAAAAAAATCCCCCGTTTCCGGGGGACATTATTTTAAGCTGCAAGCTTGTCTTTCTTTCGTTTTATCTGTACAATTACAGAATCCAGCGCACCATCAAAACTTTCTTCAAATGATTTAGAAGAATGCTTTACAAAAAAATCGTAACGGGGAATATGCACTTTGATCTCTGCTACCTTGTCTTTAATGGTGTGTACTACATTATCCAGCTTCAGATAAACTTCTACTTTTGTTATCCGGTCGTGAAACTGGGTGAGTTTAGAAAGTTTCTTTTCAATGTAAGACACCAATTTTGAGTCCGCATCAAAATGCACAGTCTGAATGTTTACGTTCATAGCAATCTAATTTTTAAGGAGTGAACAAATGTTTAAATTACGTGGAGAGATCAAATCATAGGCTCAAAGGTTTTTTGATTCTGTTAAGGATAAAATCATAATTCAAGGTAGCACATACGGGTTGTAATTCCAAAAAATAATTCGTATCAATAAAACAATAAAAGCAGATTTTTATTGTGCCCCTTTTCATATTATGCTTTTGGATGAGCTTTTTTATATACATCTTTCAATTTCTCAATGCTGGTGTGGGTATAAACCTGTGTGGCAGCAAGGCTGCTGTGCCCCAGGAGTTCTTTCACCGCATTTAATTCAGCTCCATTATTGAGTAAATGTGTGGCAAATGTATGGCGCAATACGTGGGGGCTTTTTTTATCAATAGTGGTCACCAGGCTCAAATATTGCCTTACCCTGTTGTACACATATTTAGGATACAGTTTTTTGCCTTTTGCATTCACTAAAACATGCTCCTCATCAAACTTTTCAAACACCTTCCTCTTTTCATTTATATAACCAAGCATGGAATTCATTAATTCACTACTTACAGGAATCACTCTTTCTTTATTCCCTTTTCCCAGCACTTTTATAACCCTGTTACTCTTATCCACCTGCTTTTCTTTCAATGCGCCCAATTCAGCCTGCCGCATACCGGTATTATAAAACAGCTGTAAAACCAACCGATCCGTCTTACCTTCCCAGTCATCAGGAAATTCCACATGCATAAACAGTACGTTTACATCTTTTTCATCTACAAACTGGGGCAAACGCTTTTTATTTTTGGGAGATACAATTGTAACCATGGGACTGGCCTGCAGGTTCCCTTCCCTTATTTGAAACTTAAAGAAAGACTTTAAAGCTGAAATTTTTCGGTTAATCGATTTTGACTCCATTCCGTTTTCTTTCAGGCTGGCAAGCCAGCTTCTGACCATTGACGGACCGATTTGCTTTATCTTCACTTCACCATAAGTGATTTGCATAAAATCTGTAAATGAAGAGAGATCGTTCTGGTAAGATATGATAGTATGCCGGGAATACCTTTTTTGAAACTGGAGGTAATCTAAAAAAGACTGGATAGAAAGTTGTTGAGTAGCAGGCATAAAAAAACTGATAACCGAATTTACATTAACCGGTTATCAGTTTAAAATATATTTTTGATAAAACTAAAGCTTACGAATCAATTTTGCCAATAGCGATGTTCTGCTTGTAAACAGCTTTCAACACTTGCGTACGGCGTCTGATAGAAGGCTTTGTAAAAGATTGCCTGTCTCTTAATTCAAGCAATACTTTACTTTTTTCAAATTTCTTCTTGTACTTTTTCAGCGCTTTGTCGATGTTTTCGCAGTCTTTAGAATCAATAATTAACATATAATATACCTCCTTTGGTAATTTTTTTTGAAGCGCAAAGATAAGGGGATTTATAAATTATTTACAATTTTATTTTCTCTTTAATAATTTCTGTAAAACCCATGATTTGGAATTTGTGGGATAGTGAATGATATTTGAGGCATGTTTACAGGAATAATAGAAAATACCGGACAGATTCAGTCAATCATTTCTGATGGTTCTAATAAAACGTTTTGGGTGATCTCCCCTATCTCAAATCAGCTGAGCATTGATCAAAGTGTCTCACACAATGGAGTTTGCCTTACGGTGGAAGAAATTAAAGAAGGCATACACAGGGTAACGGCAATCGATGAAACCCTGAATAAAACTAACCTGGGTAACTGGAAAGAAGGCAGCACTATCAACCTGGAGCGGTGTATGAAAATGAATGGAAGACTGGATGGTCATATTGTTCAAGGTCATGTGGACACCACCGCTGTTTGTACCTCCGTTATTGAAAAAGACGGCAGTTGGGAATACAGTTTTGAAACAGATAAAAAGTTTGCAGGACTGATGATAGAAAAAGGTTCCATCTCACTAAATGGAATCAGCTTAACCATTTTTGATGTAAATGATAACGGCTTTAGTGTGGCAATTATTCCTTACACCTATGAACATACCAATATGCATTTCCTTAAATTTTCAGATAAAGTAAATATTGAGTTTGATATGATCGGTAAATATGTATCCCGGCTGATGAAATTGAAAGGATAATTTCTTTTTAAAAAATAAATTCTATTTTACACTTATCTCTTACCAACTAAACATTACCATTGCTAAGTATCATCATCCCGGTTTACAATGAGGCTGAAAGCATCCCAGCATTGTGCAAAGAGATCAATGTTTATATTAAAGAGCCTTTTGAAGTAATCTTTGTGGATGATGGCAGCACAGATAAAACCCTCGATATAATCAAAACACTTACATCAGCCTCCAGTCGATATAAATGTATATCACTGAGTCGAAATTTTGGTCACCAAAACGCATTGATGGCAGGTATGGAACATGCCGCAGGTAATGAGATCATTATCATGGATGGAGACCTGCAACATCCTCCTTCTCTCATAAATGAAATGCTTGATAAATTACAGCTGGGATATGACCTTGTGCTAACCAAAAGAAACAAAACTGAAAATATTGGCTGGTTAAAAAAGATGACAGGTTCAGCTTTCTATGCTTTTATTAATTTGATATCAGACACCAAAATTGAACCCAACGTTGCGGATTTTAAAGCCTTCAACCGAAAAGTACTGAACAGCCTGTTGCAATTTAAAGAACGGGAACTTTTTTTGAGAGGTATCTTTAGCTGGATCGGATTTAAAACCACCACTATCCAGTTTGATGCACCTGCCAGGCAGTTTGGAAAAACAAAATACTCCTTTACCAAAATGCTGCGGTTAGCATTGAAAGGAACTACTTCTTTTAGTTTTAAACCGCTCAGGCTGGCATTACTTATTGGCAGCATCATTTCGCTGGTGGCCTTTGCTTTTGCCATCTTTGCATTAGTAGCTTACTTTAGAGGAAACACCGTACCGGGCTGGACTTCTTTGATTATTGCTGTCATGTTTTTGGGTGGCACTCAATTACTGGCAATTGGATTATTAGGCGAATATATTGCCAGTCTTTTTACCGAAACCAAACACAGACCGCTTTATTTAGTGAATGAAAAGATCAATATTGATTAACGCTTAACTGCTTTGATAAAATATTGCCCACCCAATGGCAGCCACTGCAGATACTTTTCAAGGAAAATCAATTTTGAAAGAATGCCCTTACGGGGAAAGAAAATAATGAAGTTTTTATTTTTTACAGCAAGCTGATTGGTGTTCAGTAAACGGGAAGCATACCCATACTGCAGCAGCTTTGCTTTTTTATCAAACACACAAGTTTTTACCAAATATTTTGTAAGCGGATTTAAAGGATTGTGTTCATACAAATATAACCGGCCACCTTTTTTTAATACCCTTGTTATTTCATTAATCAATCCATCATGCAAATGAAAAGCTACATGATGCAGCACACCTGCAATAAAAATCAAATCGAAATTATCATCATCAAAAGGTATATGTTTACCATCATATACCTTAAAGGATGTGTTTGATAATTTTCTTTTATCAGCGGCTTCAATACTTCGTTCAGAAATATCTATAGCCTGAATGCGCCATGATGGAAAGTATTGCTGCATAAACACCTCTGTAGCTCCATCCCCACATCCTATATCCAGCACCTTTAATAATTGATCTGTTTCGAATTTCTGTAATAAACGCACCTTCATTTCAGCAAAATAAAAACTGTCTGCGCCAGACAATTTTACATTCTGTGTATGAATATTCCGGTAGTCGGCGGCAAATTCATCAAAATCATCAAAACTTCTTTCATTCATTATTTAAAGAATGCTGTATTTTTATTTCATGCAATTTTACGCAAATTCAAAATGGCATTCGCTGAAAACCATTTTATTTTTTATTGTCATTTTATTGATTGCTTATTTACCTGTCTCATCATTTTTATTTTTCTTAAAGAATGATGCCTTCAATGGCTACTTTCCACCCAAATTTTTTATGAGTGAAAGCCTGCATGCCGGCCACCTTCCTTTATGGAATCCCTATATCAATTTTGGAATACCGCAATATGGTGATATGAGCAGCGGATACTGGAGCCCCATTACCTGGCTGATTGCATCAACGGTTGGTTACAATGCTTACAGCTTTACCATTGAAGTGCTGCTATATATATTAATTGGAGGAATAGGTTGTTACCAACTAACCGGTGTATTAAAACTCAATAGACAGGTAAGGTTAATAAGTGCTGTGGCGTACCTGTGCTGCGGATACAACATTGGCCACTTGCAGCATTTCAACTGGCTGAGCGGTGCAGCTTTTTTACCGTGGTGTTGCTGGAGTTACCTGTTGATGTCGCAGCAATTTTCTTTAAAAAATATTGCAAGAACCGCATTGATATTTTACATGCTGATTGCATCTGCACATCCCGGTATTATTATTAGTGCGTTCTATTTCTTTACAGCTTTTTCATTATGGTATTTTTTTCAGAATAAGCAAGTTTTACCGCTCACCAAAAGAACAAAACAATTTGTATGGACACATTTAAGTTTTTTAATACTGCTGCTTTTACTGAGCGCCGGTATGATAGCTGGATACGTTGATCTGCTGCCCAATTTTGTAAGAGGCGAAAAATTGAGTCTTGCAGAATCATTACAGCATCCCTCCAATGCTCAAAGCTGGATCAGTACGCTGCTGCCTTTTGCCACTGTAAAAAATGACAGCTTTTATAATACTGATATTTCAATGCGGAGCAGTTATTTCAGTCTTACGCTCTTATTATTTTTCTTTCTCAGTTTGTTCAGCAAGAAAAACAGCCTGCAAAAATTTTTATTAATCACAGGTTCGTCATTTGCCCTTTTATCTACTGGAGGAATTTTCAAAACCCTTGCCTATAACTTTATTCCGTTAATTGGCTATGTGAGATTGAATGGTGAGTTTAGAATATTTGCATTATTATGTTTTATACTCATTGCTTCAATCGAATTAAATAAATTCATACAAGAGCAAAAAACATTTTCCGGCTATGTAAAACGGATATACCATGCTATTGAGATCATTCTCTTTACAGCAATCATTTTTGGTATCTACAAATCAATCAATCAAAAAGAAAGTTTCTTTTATCATATCAGCAATATTACTGCTGCACATGGATTATCACTCAAATTAAAATCACTGATAGATTGCATTAGTTTTTATGATACTCTGTGGGTGCAAGGATTTATCCAGCTGTTTTTATTGCGGGGAATAAAGTGGTGTTTAAAATTTCAGAACTGGCAGTTATTAAAAAATATTGTTGTGGCGGATATGATCATTGCATGCTTGCTGAATATACCATTTACGGGTGTTGGCAAAGCTTCCGTAGCGCAGGTACAAGCAGTATTAAATAAGTCTCCCAAAGGAATCCCAACTCCCTCCCTTCTGCCCATCAATCAAAATGATTCTGTTAGTACTGAAGAAAAAGGACTGGTTGGAGACTGGAGTTTATACAACAAACAAATTGGCTGCAAAGAAGAAGTTCCATATCCCATTATCCTTAAAAATATGAGGACTTATTTTGAAAAGGATGCTCTTACAAAAAAAGAAAATCGTTTAGATAAACCATTTATATTTTCTGCCGACCCCGAAAATGTTTCCGTGGTAAAACGCCTTTCTTTTTCACCACAAAAAATTCAACTAAACATAAACAGTCCAGGAGAATCGCAGCTTGTTTTACAACAAAACTTTTATCCACACTGGTTTTATAATAACGGAACTGATAAAAAAGAGATGAATCAATACGGCATTAATTTTATGAGTTTGCCGCTTTCAAAAGGCGATAATAATATCAGCGTCACCTTTGAACCGGCATTGGTAAAAGCTACGATGCTGTTTAGTTTAATAATATTTATATTATGCTGTCTGGTATTAATTTTTATCCGGTCTAAACGGTCTTCCCTTTCATAGCAATTGCCACAGCTTCGTCCATGATTCGCTCAGCATAAGGCCTGGAGATATTATTGAGTTCTTCTATCTTGGTTTGAATTAGATCTTTGTCTTCCATAGTGCTGGCTAATTGCAATGCCTGCATGGCAGAAGCGGTTTGCATCAGTTCTTCTTTGGTGAGATGAACGGCGTTCTTTTGTATAAATTTTTCTGTTGTATTCAGTAACTGTTCTGCTTCTGTTCTTGCTTCCACCAATGCCCTTGTAGCAATATCTTCTTTTGCATGTGTAATGGAATCCATCAGCATCTTTTCCAACTCCTCATCCGTAAGCCCATACTGCGGTTTTACTTCTATACTTTGTTCAACTCCACTCCTCAGCTCCTTCGCATTCACTACTAATATTCCATCCGCATTGATGAGAAAATTCACTTCTACTTTTGGTAACCCGGCTGGCATTCCCGGGATACCTGTAAGATTAAACTCAGCCAGCATCCTGTTATCTTTCACCATGTCTCTTTCTCCCTGGTACACGGCTATCTTCATTCCACTCTGCCCATCTTTGTAAGTGGTGTATTGGCGGCCAGCTTTGTTTGGTATTTTTGAATTTCTTGGTATCAGCACATCCATCAAACCGCCCATTGTTTCAATACCCAATGAAAGTGGAGTAATTTCCAGTAACAAAACATCTTTATTATTTCCGGCTAAAATATCTGACTGTATCGCTGCACCTAAGGCAACCACTTCATCAGGATTCACAGAATCATTTACCGGCTTTCCAAAAAACTTACTTATACTTTCCTTTACTAACGGTACCCTTGTACTTCCACCCACCATCACAATCACATCTATATCTTTTGTTTTTAATTTAGCATCTTTCAATGCATTGCTGCAACAGGTAATGGTTTTATCAACCAATGGCTGAATCAGTGATTCAAATTTTTCTTTGGTAAGAGATAACGCATCACCATTTAACTCCGTTTCGAAATTTTCATTAGTAGAAAGAAATATTTTAGCCTCTTCCGCTTTCAAACGGATAGCCTGTATAAATTCCTTTTGGTCTTTTATACTCTCCTCGTCTATACCTGCCTGTTGTAACCAGTGCTGTACAATTATCTTGTCGATATCATCTCCGCCAAGGTAAGTATCTCCATTGGTAGACAATACTTCAAATATCCCATTCTGAATGCTCAGGATCGAAATATCAAATGTACCGCCACCCAAATCATACACCGCAATAGTTTTCTCTTCTTCTTTACTCATTCCTAAACCATAGGCAAGACTAGCTGCAGTTGGTTCATTAATAATTCTCAAAACATCCAGCCCTGCCAGTTTACCTGCATCTCTCGTTGCCTGCCGTTGTGCATCATTAAAGTATGCCGGCACTGTGATCACTGCTTTGGTAACCGGAGTTTTTAAGATATGCTCGGCACGGTGTTTTAATTCTTTTAAAATCAAAGAAGATAAGTCGATGGGGGAATAAAATTTATTGCCCACCTGCACTTTTACCAGGCTGCCTGTATTATCGTCAATTACTTTGTAAGTGAAAAAAGAAGCGTTTTCTTTTATGTCATTGTAAGATTTTCCCATCAGCCGCTTGGCAGAAAAAATAGTATTATGTGGTTCACTGATTAATTTCTTCTTTGCCTCTTCCCCCACCACCACATTTCCGGTTTCATCAAAATGAATTACAGATGGAACCAGGGAACCTGCCTCTCCGGTAGGCAGGCTACTGTCATGTTCTTTTAATGCTACTGGTTTTTTTGTATCAGGATGGATGATAGCCACCAGGCTGTTGGTGGTACCCAAATCTATGCCCACAATAATTTCTTCCTGCTGTAAACTTCCTGTTGAGATGTTGATTGCTATTTTACCCATAAATTATTTTCCGTTTCCTTACACAAATTTAACGGAGAGCAAAAGTAACAAATAATAAGCGCCGGAGGTTTAAAGGGTTTCCTGTGATTTTTCGAAATGGGAAATTTATATGGAGAATAATGCTCATTTAGGAACATATTGGTTTGCTCTTATATTTTTCTCTGCCAGCACAACGATTTCATTCACTCTTTTATTCCTGGTTTCCTCTCTTTTTGCTGAAGCAACCCACCAAAATAGTTGTTTGCGTACACTTGCAGGAAAAGCATCAAAAAATTGTTTGGCTTTTTTATTTTTGGAGAATGCCTTTTGCAGGTCAGCAGGCATTTGTAAATCTTCTATAGCATCTAGTGCGGTCCAGCTTCCATTTTTTTTAGCAGTTTCTATTTTTGTAAGTCCGGCAGCATGCATCAATTCTTCTTTACTCAACTGTTCAATTTTAAGTTTATTCACTTTACTCCACACACTCTTAGGTTTACGTGAACTAAATAACAATTTGTAAGTGTCTGGATCCAGCTTATTTGGTTTACTGTCTATCCATCCAAAACACAAGCCTTCTTCTACAGCATCATTGTAAGAAAGCGTACCCTTGGCTGAATTCTTTTTATGAATAATAAGCCACACACTTTCTTTAGATTCATGATTTTTCTCCAGCCATTTACGAAGCGCTTTACGGTCTTTGCAGTGTATCTCTTTCATTTTATTATGCGTATTGTTTCTTATGGCAGATTAATAAAATGAATTTATTTTTTGTTCAACAACTGGTGATAAACTTCACTGATCATTTCTCCCACACTATTATAACTAAATTTTGAAGATGCTTTTCCGGCAATTGAAGCCCTGTTGTAGTTCCTGTAATTATTGATCATTTCCTCCATTGCATTTGCCAGCTGTTCTGCCGAATTTTTATCAACTAACAACCCGTTACTGCTGTCTATTACTTCTGCTACTCCACCTACCCTGCTGCTAACTACAGGCAGGCCGCAGCACAATGCTTCCAGTATAATGCAGGGCAAATTTTCGTAGCGGCTAAACAGCAGCAGTGCAGACGCCTGCTGCATCCGGCGGGCTACTGTTGAATAAGGTATTTCCTTTTCAAAAAAAACATACTCATCCAGCAAACCATATTCCTTTGCAAGGCTTATTAATGCTGCCGGCCGGGCACCAATCATATACAACCTGAAGCGGCAACCCTTTTTCTTTAATATTAAACACCCCTCTAAAATACCCTCTGGATTCTTTTGATAATTCATGTATGAAGGATGTATGAAAGTAAAAATTTCCGGCTGTGATGGCTCATAAAAAAACAACCTTGTATCTACTACATTTGGCACTACTTTATAAGAGAGTTTAACAAAATTACCGGTAATGGTTTCAGCAAGATTTTCTGTTACTGGCAACAGCAGTGATGCATTTTTCAACACTTTGTTGGTTAGCCTTCGGTAAACCCACCCCATCTCATAAATATTCGGTTTGCTTTCCCTGAAGTATCCTGACCAATGTTCTGTAACAACGTAAGGAATACCATATTTTTTTTTAAGCCTGCTGGCAAATAAACCTGCTTTCATAGCAACATGAACATGAACCATGTCAGGCATTCCAGTTGTTTCAACAATCTGTAGAAACAACTGCTGCTGCAACTGCTGGTATTTTTGTTGGGATAAAATTTTTCCGGCAATACCTTTTAACCTGCTGTTGCCGTAATAGGCGATGTATACGGTGAGATTTCCTGTTTGATGTTTGGTAATCTCAACGGTATTCGTACCCATTGCATCATCTTTTATCACTGCAATAACGGTAAGCTGTTTAAAAAAGAGGGCAACAGCTTTTGCATGGCGCTCAATAAAATCACCAGTGGTGGAATTTGTTCTGTTAGGAAACCAGCTTGCAAGCCACAATACATTCATACCTCCAAATTTATCAAATCAGCTTTAGTAAGAATAAATTATTATTCAAACAGGCGGGTTTTATTTTTATTGAATCAGTAAAGAAAATTTTACTAACTCTTAAAGCATGTGCGGTATATTTAGCAATACCTTGGCGATATCATTGGTATGCTGTCAAGCAATAAAAAAAGATAAAACCCGTATAAATTTTATTCCTCGAAGAAGTATTTGGATCTGTTGACTTTTATATCCCTGAGCAACGCAGATTTAGGGCTGATGTTGATGCTGAAAAATTTATTACGGCCAACCGGAGAAATACTGATGGCCATTTGCCAGCAATGCATTTCTCTTGCAATAGAAAGCGACACCATCCCCACCTGCCCATCAGTGAAATTATAAAAAGTACTTAACCCAAGTTGCCATTTTTCAGTAAGTGCCAGTGAACCACTGAGGTTAATATCTGAATTGAATTTTGTTTTAAAGCCCTTGGTTGTGGTATTAAAAATCTGTGAAAACCGCAGGGCATAACCAAATTGAACCGACCATGGAATACTAAAATCTGTGTACTCGGCAGGGTTATTACTAATATAGGCAGCTTCTTCCTGGTCTTCAGTTAATGGCAACCCTGTCATGGGATTTACGCCCCGCTTTAACTGGTCAGTAGTTTGTTTCTTATCCTTTTCGCCGCCCTGGAAACTGGTGCTTAACGATACATTACCACCGGTTATACGGCCAAGTGTCAACGTTTTTTCTTTCCATACCAGCCGGTCTATATCCCTGCCGGTACTATCATACAGATAAGGATTAATAGTAGCGCTGGCACTGATGTTGATCTTATTAAATAAGTTACTTCTTGCACTCATTGAAAAATAGCTCAGCTTAAATTTTTCAGCCAAAAAATTATAACTGCCATTAATACTAAACCCATCAATCAGCGTAACTTTTTTAGTAGCATCTGCACTGGTATCCTTTTTATCTTTCACTTTCATTTGAAGATTGTTATCAACCCCAAAACTCAGTCCCGCAAATCTTCCCCTGCTGTATGCTGAATTCACATTATTAATCGCATAATAGGAATAATCTGTGGTTCTGCCTGTACTATCTGTTTGTGTGGTGTAATAAGAGCTTTTGTTCATGTCCGGCTTGTAGTTTACACTTAACTGTGGTCTTATTTCATGGCGGATAGCTTTTATATTAGATTTTTTGCCAAAAGTAAACATACCAAATATACGGGAAGACATACCCAGGCTAAACCCCATATCCCTGGCAGTATAAAAACCTTTGCTGATGCTGGTATCTGTTTTACTTAATGAATCGTTCCAGCTGACAATTGATTTTTGCTGATACCATGTTTCAGTGTAACTAACGCCGGGTGATACCTGCAAAGGGCCAAGTGTTGGTAATGATAAGCTGATGGGGACACTGTGACGTACTCCCCACAGCATATTATCAATAACCTGTTTACCTACAGGCTTAACAGCTGCTATGGAATCAGAGTCATTAAAAGTTGTTCTGTTAGAAGCCTGTGTATTTAAAGCTATCCCAATATTTTCATACCATTTTAGTGTTCCCACGGCTTCTTTTTTTCTGAAAGGATAGATGGTATTCATATTGAAATTGAAGGTGGGTAATGTAACAGTGTAACTGCCAAGGTTAGTATTTTGTTCATGATTGGCACTTACAGACATATTAAATGGCTTATCCTTCCACACCTTTGAATAGTTGATACTGGAGGTAAGAATATTCCGGTAATTGAGATTAGGATTGCCTACCACGTTTTGATTAAACTTGGTACTTCCTGCTTCTACATTGGCACCGAAAGTAACACCCGGCCTCGATTTGGTATCAGCACTGTGTGTCCATCTTATTTTAAAAGAATTGGTAACAGAATATTCCGGATCGGCCACAGTATTCAGTATTTTAGTATGCTGTATATCCAATGTAAGATTACCCTGGTAATGATATCGGTTATAATAACGGGGGCTTACATTCAATGTCCATCCTCCGTAAGAATATAAGGTAGCCCTTGTGGTTACATCCCATTTATCATTGATTACTTTATAATAGCCCAGGTTTTGCAATGCCAAACCAAATTGGTCCGTAGTGGTAAAACTCGGAGCCATCAAACCCGAATGCCTTCCATTGTACATGGGATATAAACCGAATGGCAAATAAATGGGTATTGGCACTCCTTCAAATTCGGGATGCACCGGCCCGGTAACAGCAAACTTATCATTGATGAATTTTATCTTTTTGCTGATAAATGCAAAGTGCGGCGTATCCAGGTTACAGGTAGTTATCCTTGAATGGTATGCAAAAAAGACATTGTCATCTATTTTCTTGATCCGTTCTCCATATACATACATTTCCCCCTGCTGCGTATAAGTTCCCTTTGTGAGCCCCTTGCCCGTTTTCATGTTAAATCTTATACTGTCACTCTGGGTCATCAATTCTCCCTGCTTAAATGTAGGATAAGCAATCACCTTACCTGTGCTGTCTTTTTTATAAAATGCAGACACTATATTATTTTTTTGGTCAAATACAATACCCGGTGCCGTTAGGTCATTGTCCTCATACTTGGTATTGGTCATTTTACCATACAGCATTATTTTATTATTGGGCACATCCACTACTACTGAATCATCGGCATGGTAATATACAGGTGCAGACAATGTGTCTTTAGAAATCTTTATATCGAAAGTATCTACCTGTTGTTTTTGCAGTATGATGCCTGTATCTGCAGCAGATTTAATTTCTACTTGTTCTTTACCGGAAGTATCAGTAATAGGTAATGTATCTGTAACTGTTGCAGATATTAGTTTTGATGAAGGCGGTACCGGTTTTGTTTTACGGGGAACCAGGGTATCTTTTTTAGCAGCGGGGATGGTATCGGAAGTTAAAGTTTTGTAAAACTCTTTAGTATGATGCAATTTACCAGCGTTTACAATCGTTACCAACGCAATGAGGGCCGCCACCATGGACGCTGATATTATTTTTGCCTTACCTTTGTAAACGTTATTCATTGCAGTTGTGGGCAAAAATAAAGATATTAACTGCAACATATTGTGAACAAACTCTTATAATATTTCAAACCCCTGGTAAATCAGACGTTGATATGTTGAAAAAAAAACTTTGTATACTTCTTTTATCATCCTTCCTTTTTCTTTTTATAACCGCCAGCGCTCAAAATACCAAGTCGGTAAAAACGATCATTGTAGATGCAGGTCATGGTGGTAAAGATTATGGGGCTCATGGTGCGTATGAAGGTGGACTGGGGTCTTACGAAAAAAATATTACGCTGGCTGTAAGCCTGAAGCTGGTGGAAGAATTAAAGAAACAATTACCGGATGTAAAGATCATCCCTACCAGAACAACTGATATCTATCAAGCTCCCCCGGAAAAAGCAGACATTGCTAACAGCAATAAAGGAGACCTGTTTGTTTGTATACATGCAGATGCCGTAGCATTAAAAACCGGGAGAAGACAAATTGGTTACCACCAGGAAACAAGGTATAAAGTTAAATACACCGGAAAAGGAAAGAAAAGAAAAAAAACATCCACACCCTATACCGTTACTGTGCCTACTTATGAATATTATAAGATCGGCAGCCAGCGCAGCGGAACAAGTATATGGCTTTTTGCTGCACATAAAACCGGCGATAAGTACAAAGCTGTGATGAAAAATGAAGAAGACATGGAGGTGGAATCAGATGCCGACAGTACTTACAACAGTATTGACTTTAGTGCCCCGGAATACCGGATGATGGCTAAAGTACATGCAGACAGGTATCAGAAAAAAAGCATCCTGCTTGCCAGTTATGTTGATGATGAGATTGAAAAAACTGACCGGCAGGCACTGGGCATCAACCAGCGCCAAAAAGGTATTTGGGTATTACAGGCTACTAACATGCCTGCCATACTGGTAGAAACCGGATTTATCACCAATCATGATGACGAACGCTACCTGAATAGTGAACAGGGGCAACAGGAATTGGCAGAAACAATAGCTGCTGCGGTTAAACGCTATAAAGAGCAACTGGAAAGTTCAAAAGGAAATATTACAGTACCAACCGACATCAGGCCGGAAGAAAAGAAAGTATTAAAAGAAGCCACCAGCCTAAAATATGAACAGCGTGAAAAAAATATTCTTAAAAGAATAAATGTTACGCAAGATAATTTCAAGGTAGATCTGTATGATGACGGCGATGTGGATGGAGACATCGTTTCTGTATATTACAATGGCGACCTGTTGCTTGACAATAAAAAACTAACTGATAAGCCACTAACCCTAAACCTGGCTACAGACCCTTCAAAAGCAGAGAATGAATTACTGATCTATGCTGAAAATGAAGGCAACATACCTCCCAATACCGCATTGATGATAGTAACTGAAGGGAATAACCGCAATGAAGTGAGAATATCAGCGGATTCAAAAAAGAATGGTGTGATTATATTATCCAAAAAGTAACAATAGCGGCCTTCTGGCAAGTAAGTTTCTACGGATAGTGATTAACAGAAATGTTAATAAATAATATCTGAACCCGGGCATTTAACCATTTTATCATAACCTGAATTAGCATTATTAATTGATTCAGCCCCCAGCTCAAAAAAATTAATCCTTACATTTGACCAATATTAACATTACAACAAATGACCATTTCTAACGAAACAAAAATAGGTTCACTTACAGCTATTGCTATCACACTGCTTATTTTGGGCGTTAACTTTTTAAAAGGAAAAAGTATAACCAGCAAAGACACCCAGTACCATGCAGCATTTAATGATATCCAGGGACTGGCAAAAAGTAACCCGGTAGTGATCAATGGTAAGGAAGTGGGAACTATTTATGAAACTGATGGCGGTAAAGACATGCGCAGGATAAATGTAACAGTGAGTATGAAAGAAGACGTAAATATTCCGGATGACTCCTATACTGTTATTTCAAAATCGCTTTTAGGCAATGTGCAAATGGAAATAAAATTAGGTAACAGTAATAATTTCAAAAAAAATGGCGATACGCTGAAGACACTGGCCAGTGGTGATTTTTTAACGGATGCAGTAAAAAAATTAGACCCGGTTTTGTTACAGGTTACTAAATCTGTAACCACGCTGGATACGCTGCTCAATAATGTAAACAGTGTATTTGATCCCAATGCCAAAAATAACATTAAAGGCATGCTGGAAAACCTGAATAAGACAACAGCTTCCCTTGCCATTTCATCTGCTTCTTTACAAACACTACTTAACAGCCAGACTGGTGCGGTGGCTCAAACAATGGAGAATGTAAACTCCATTACAGGCAATCTGAAAAATAACAATGAAAAGCTGAACCAAACCATGAGTAACTTACAAACGGTTACTGATAAAATGGCCAGGCTCGACCTGGAGAAAACACTGGCTTCATTAGATGGCACTATCAATGAACTAAAAACAACACTCAGCAAGGCCAACAGCGATAAAGGTTCGATTGGCCTGATGATGAACGACCCCAAATTATACAACAACCTGAATGCAACTTCCAATAAGCTAAACCTGTTGCTGGATGATATAAGACTACATCCAAAGCGGTATGTAAATGTTTCTGTGTTTGGAAAAAAAGATAAGACCACTCCTTTAATGGTTCCGCTTCCTGATACAGTTAATGCACCTTACATACAACAGTAATCATATTATACGGCAGCATCTTCCCGTTTCAAAACACAGCCGATAATTCATGGATACTAAAATGCTAATACAATTTTGTGATTGCTTTTACTGATAAAAAGCGGAAATTGCGCCTGCATAAAATTTCATCATTGAAAAGAGCCGTTACTTCAGCCTGTTTATTTTTACTGATCTGCTTTACAGTTGTAAATAAAACAACTGCACAGGTTGTACTCCCACAACAGTCGGCTGATACAGTAAGGGTAATTCAGATTATACAGGGAAAGAGCTTAAGGGAAAAGCTGATAGACTCTGTAACCTCATTGCAAACCATTGCAGGTGATGTAAGATTAAGGGAAGCCATGACTGTGTTTACCTGCGACAGCGCCATCATCAACAAACGAACCAATGAGCTGGAAGCGTTTGGCAACATTCACATTAACCAGCAGGACAGTATTCATACCTACTCACAGTATTTAAAATATGTAGGTCAGGACAGAATTGCTCATCTTAAAAAAGATGTGAGATTAACTGATAAAAAGGGAACACTGTACACACAGGAACTGGATTACGATCTCAAGACCAACATTGGAACTTATCAAAAAGGCGGCAAGGTGGTAAACGGAAAAACAACGCTAACCAGTGAAGAAGGTGTTTATTATGCAGATACCAAAGATGTGTTCTTTAAAAAAAATGTTCGCCTGGTAGATCCCAAATATGATATTCAAAGCGACAGCCTTCAATACAACACAGAAACGCAGGTAGTAACATTTATTACTGAAACACATATCAAAAGCAAAGACGGCGGAGACATCTATACTTCCAGTGGCAACTATGATTTAAAGAATGGCAAAGCATTTTTTGGAAACCGCACCGTATTTAAAGACAGTACCCGTATTTATATTGCAGATATCATCGCCATAGATGAAGCCAGCAAAACTGCACAACTACAGGGCAACGCTGTAGTAAAGGACAGCGTAGATGGGTACTCTATACTGGGTGGTGAAATTTTTGTAAATCAACATAGCAAGTCTTTTTTAGCAACCCGTAAACCGGTATTGATTTTTAAAGGAGAAGCGAAAGACAGTACATTCATTTCAGCCGATACATTGTATTCAGGAGTCGAAATAGTTGATACCGCTGGATTAAAACAAAGAGTTATCACAGACACATTAACGAAAACAATTATTGTAGATGAGAACTTTACACCTGCTGCAGAAAAAACAGATAGCTCAGCCCTTAATAATAAAGTGCTGCTGAGAAAAAAAGTTATCCAGGATAAAATCTTAAACCCTGTTGAAGAGAAAACAGATAGTTTAATATCCATTATAAATAAAGATTCATTACAGCAGCAGTTAGCAGTTGCAACAACAGATACCAGTAAGGCCTACCCCAACATGGACAGCACTGTTGCTACTATGGATAAAACTCCTTTGGATTCTGTTGCCGCTATCATGCCGGATACAATGGCAACCGCATCAGCCAAACCAGTTAAAGACACGCTTTTAAAAGCAGTCACCAGTAAGGCGCCTGCAGATACGATCCGTTATTTCCAGGCTTTTCATAATGTAAGAATATTCAATGATTCATTGCAGGCCGTTTGCGACAGCCTTTATTATACTTCAAAAGATTCTGTTTTCAGGCTGTATAAAGATCCGCTGGTATTCAGTAATAAATCGCAGATAGCAGGTGATACTATCAACCTTTTCACTAAGAACAGGAAGGCTGACAGGGTCTATGTTTTTGACAATGCCATTATCATTAATGAAGTAAATAAACAGATGTATAACCAGGCAGCCGGCCGAACGTTAAACGGATATTTTCTAAATGGCGTGATAGATTATGTGAGAGTAAAAGGCTCTCCTGCTGAAAGTGTTTTTTATCCGCAGGATGATGACAGCGCCTTCACCGGGATGAACAGGTGCAAGGGAGATGTGATTGATATTTATTTTGTAGATAAAGCAGTGAACAAAGTGAAATTTATAAATGATGTGGATGGCATATTCTTCCCTATCCGTCAAATTCCTCAAGACCAAAGACAACTGACTAAATTCAAATGGCTGGACAGCAGAAGGCCAAAAAATAAATTTGAATTGTTTGAATAAAAAACTTACTCCAGGTGCACAAATGGGTTCCCTGCTATTTTATTATTATTTTAACGCTGATATTAAATGTCGTAATTAATCACGGCATAATTTTAGTTCGTCTAATTTAAACCCAATTAAACATAAAAAACAACTGATGAAAAAAGCACTCTTAATTTGCCTGGTCAGCATTGCAGCCCTCACATCAAAATCACAAAGCTATACCACTGCAGCAGGTATTCGCCTGGGGCCTAACTCTGCAGCAGTAACCTCAGGCTTTACAGTTAAACATTTTCTGAATGAGAAAACTGCACTGGAAGGTATTTTAGGAATCAACGATGGTGTAGGTATTTGCGGTTTATATGAATTACATTTTCCGATTGAATCTGTAACTAACCTGCAATGGTTTGTTGGTCCAGGTGCCTATATTGCTTTCAGAAATAGCTCCACCTCATTTGGCGCTGCAGGTATAGTGGGCCTCGATTACAAGTTTGAAGAATTACCGCTAAACCTGACCATTGACTGGAAACCAGAATTAAATATCATATCACAAGTTGCCTTTGAATCTTCCGGTATTGGAATTTCCGTGAGGTATACTTTCTAAAATATAATTGAGGGTCTGCATCTATTAACTTACCATGAGTTACATCATAAAAAACATTCCTGTAAACAAGCACAGGAATGTTTTTGTATTTTTAGTACGTGAAAATATTTTCTGCATCGCAAATAAAAGAATGGGATAAATATACCATTGCAAATGAACCGGTCAAATCTATTGACCTGATGGAAAGGGCGGCAAACGCTTGTTACAACTGGATTGTGGATCACTGTAATTTAAAAAGCAATTTTATTATTGTTTGTGGCAATGGCAATAATGGCGGCGATGGGTTGGCTATTGCAAGATTCCTGCATCAGGCAAAACTGCAAACAGCTGTGTATATTCTTCAGTGTGATAAAAGAAGTGAAGATTGCGCTATCAATTTAAACCGGCTGAAGGCATTACTGTTTTTGACAAATGAAATAGCTGATGAAAATGATTTCCCTGTAATATCATCAGGCTCCGTTGTTATCGATGCATTGTTTGGAACCGGTTTAAATAAACCACTCCAGGATTTAGCTATATTGCTGGTTCAGCACATCAACCAATCATCTGCATCAATTATAAGTATTGATTTACCCAGCGGCCTTTTTGCGGATGCTTCTTCTGCAGGTAATAGTTGTATCAATGCATCTAACACGTTAAGTTTCCAATGTAATAAACTGGCTTTTATGATGCCGGAAAATGAAATTAATATCGGCAAGGTTTCTATACTTGACATTGGCCTGCATCCTGATTTTTATAAAAACAACACTACCCCATTTTCAACCATTGATAATGAATTGATACAATCAATTTACAAGCCCAGGAAACCATCAGGACATAAATATACTTACGGCCATGCAATCTTATATGCAGGCAGTAAGAACATGATGGGTGCCGCACTGCTCTGTGCCAAGGCCTGTCTCAGAAGCGGTACCGGACTTGTAACAGTTTATACTCCAGAAGAAAGAATGCACATCATACAAACTGCATTGCCGGAAGCTATTTCATCTAATGAAAATGATTTTGAAATAATCAGCAAAAAGAAATCGGCAATAGGTATTGGCCCGGGCTTGGCAATCGATGAAACTAACGCTGGTCTGTTAAAAAAAGTAATTACAGAATGGAGCGGACCGGTGGTGATAGATGCTTCAGCATTACAGCTGCTCGTTCCTTTGGTTGATTTACTTCCTGCCAGGAAAACAAACCCTGCAATAATTACACCTCACGCCGGTGAATTTGAAAAACTTTTTGGCAAAACCAGTAATGACTTTGAAAGAACAAAACTGGCTGTTCAGAAAGCGGCTACACTTAATTGTTACATCATTTTAAAAGGTCATCATACCCTGGTGGCGTGCCCTGATGGAAGCGCCTGGTTTAATACTACCGGCAACAGCGGTATGGCAACAGCAGGAAGTGGTGATGTGCTTACTGGAATTATTACTGGTTTATCAGCACAGGGCTACCATCAAAAAGAAGCATGCCTGCTGGGTGTTTACCTGCACGGATTAGCCGGAGATATTGCCGCCGGCAATTTATCTGAAGAGGCAATGATTGCAGGAGACATCACTGCAAATCTTGGAGAAGCATTCAAAGTGATTAAAAATAAAAATGCCCCGTTACGAAACGGGGCAATGAACAACCCGAATTAAAATCACCCTTTTTTATTCGCCTTAAATCGTTTGTCTGGCGTACCGTCTTTTTTTAATGGCACAGCTGCGTTTGCAGTCTTATTTTCTTTATATCGCTTATCAGGCGTGCCATCCGCTTTTAAAGGAGCGGCACTTAAGCTGGCAGTTTTAGTTTTATCCATCTTCACTACTTTAGCTTCTGCAGGTTTTGTAACTGCTGTTGCTTTTTCAACAGGCTTTTTTGCAGTTACCTGCGCAGAAGAAATACCGGCAAAGCCGAGCATACAACAAATGGCAATCAATAGCTTTTTCATAATTTATTTTTTAGAATTTAGAGCAATTTAGTCTGTAATAAAGCACACCGATGTTAGTCAATTGTTAACCCAAAAAAACATTCCGTCTGCGTATCTTACCATTTGCATGCTTATTTGTATTTTTAATTATTATGACAACAGATGCTCTAAATAAACAATTCGGCATTACTAATATGGTAAGCTTCAATGAGGGGAAAGGTAAACTCCCAATGATCAATATCAATACCGTACATGCCTCGGCTGAGATCAGTTTATACGGAGCTCAGCTGCTCAGTTATATTCCGCAGGGACAAAAAGATATCCTGTGGATGAGTGAGCAATCATTATTTGAAAATGGCAAAGCAATCAGGGGTGGTGTACCTATCTGCTTCCCATGGTTTGGTCCCCACCTGGTAGACAAGACCAAACCCCAGCACGGATTTGCAAGGTTGGAAGAATGGACTGTACTCAGTGTTGAACAATCTGCAGATGAAATGGTAACTGTGTCCCTGTCATTGCATGAATCACCGTTTAGCATGAAAATGTGGCCATATCCTTTTAAAGCCATCGCAGTATTCAACATAGGAAAAACACTTGAAATAAAACTGACTGTCACCAATACTGGAAAAGAGTCATTTGAATATTCTGACGCACTGCACACTTATTTTAACATCAGTGATATCTCGGCTATCGATATCGAAGGCCTGCAACATGCCAGTTATTATGAAGGATTTAGTATGGACCTGAAGACACAACAAACTCACCTGTTAACATTCGATTCAGAAACCAACAGGAGGTATATTGACCACAGTGGCGATTGTATTATCAATGATCCCGGATACAACCGAAAAATTCGTACAGGTAAAACCGGCAGTAAGGTTACAGTGGTGTGGAATCCATTGGAAGCCACTGCTAAAACAATGACGGATATTCATCCCGGTGGATATAAAACATATGTTTGTGCTGAGCCTGCCAATGCATATCCCGGCATCGACATGATCCATCTTTCCCCCGGTGAAAGCCATACCTTATCAACCAGCATTGAACAGCATTGAGATTATTTTATTATGAATTATTTTTCAACAGAATTTCTGTTGAATGAGAAACTGTTTCATCAGTATCTTTAAATAAAACAGGCAAATCATTGATGGGAAACAGCGTAACAGAAATACAAACCACTCCGGTAAAACTTAAAAGAGCGCTTGGTCCCGTAATGCTTTGGGGACTTGGCGTAGGCTATGTTATCAGCGGCATGTACTTTGGCTGGAATCTTGGCCTGCCTGAAGGCGGAACTTTAGGTCTCGCCATCGCTACATTTTTTATCATTATTCTATACATCACTTTTACATTTTCTTATACTGAACTGGCATGTGCTATTCCTAAAGCTGGTGGCGTGTTTGATTATACCACCAGGGCAATGGGAAGAAAACTGGGATTTATTGCAGGCATGGCACAGATAATAGAATTTGTATTTGCACCTCCGGCCATTGCTGCTGCTATCGGTGCTTACTTTCATATTTTCTTCCCACAATTTTCTGTTGCCTCTATTGCTATTACGGCCTACCTGTTGTTCACGGCATTGAATATTTATGGAGTAAAAGCTGCCGCTATTTTCGAACTGGTTATTACTGCATTTGCGGTATTTGAATTATTGCTTTTTTGCGGCATTGCGTTGCCGCATTTTCACTGGGACAATATCACACACAATGCTTTCCCCAATGGATGGAAGGGTGCATGGGCTGCCACACCATTTGCTATCTGGTTTTTTTTAGGGTTAGAAGGTGTTGCAAACGTAGCGGAAGAAACCATCAATCCACAACGAAATGTAATGCTTGGTTTTGGTTCAACATTATTCACTTTGATCATTTTATGTGCATTGGTATTTTTGGCTGCCATTGGCGTGGGAGGCTGGGAAAAAATTGTGTACTCCACTCCCGGTGCTGATGCGTCTGATTCACCATTGCCCTTAGCATTGGCGCAGATAACGGGCAACAGCGGCTGGTTGTATCATTTGCTGATCACCATCGGCCTGATGGGCCTGGTGGCTTCTTTTCATGGGTTGATACTGGCGGCAAGCCGTGCCACCTATGAGTTTGGATATGCTGGTTGTATCCCTAAAGTGATTGGCAAAGTACATCCAAAATTTAAAACACCTGTAAACGCATTGTTACTAAATATGGGTATTGGTATCATCGCATTGCTCACAGGCAAAACGGGTGATATTATTACCATTGCCTGTTTTGGTGCCATTGTATTGTACATCTTTGGAGTGCTGAGTGTATTGTTGTTAAGAAAAAAAGAACCTGAACTACCCCGGCCTTTTCGTACACCGTTTTATCCCTGGTTTCCCCTGATCGCATTGGCCATTGCCTTGTTTTCCCTGGTGGCCATGATCTCCCTGAATATTAAATTGTCGTTACTCTTCGCCGGTATAATGGCGCTTGCTTATATTTGGTTTCATTTCTTTGTAAAACAATCTTCCGATGCAAACGAAAATTTCCCTGGATAATTTGCTGCAGCAATTAACAGAACAAAATACTGAAAAGGTGAAAGTGGCCATCACTGATACTGACGGTATCCTCCGTGGTAAAATGATCAGCTTTGAAAAATTTGTTTCCATTGTGGAAAAAGGATTTGGTTTTTGTAATGTAGTGTTTGGTTGGGATGCAGGTGATGTGGCTTATGATAATGTACAATACACCGGCTGGCATTCCGGTTATCCGGATGCCACAGCAGTGATCGACATTAATACATTCAGACAGATACCCTGGGAAAATGACATGCCTTTTTTCCTTGCAGATTTCAGGGATAGCAAGGGGAAAGACTTAGGTGTGTGCCCCAGGAGTTTATTGAAGAGAATTACACAGCAGTCTTTGGATGCAGGCTTTACTCCATATTTCTCACAGGAGTTTGAATGGTTTAATGTGGTAGACAATTCGGATGAATTGTATAAAAATAAATTCAGCAATATCCGACCGATTACCAATGGAATGTTTGGCTACTCACTGCTAAGGGCAGCCGAAAAAAACAGTTACTTCCATGACTTGTTTGATGGGCTGAAAAAAATGGGAGTACCATTAGAAGGATTGCATACCGAAACTGGGCCTGGTGTATATGAAGCAGCTATTAGCTATTCTGAAATTGTAGAAGCTGCAGACAGGGCGGTGCTGTTTAAAAGTGGTGCAAAGCAAATTGCAAAACAGCATGGCATCATTGCCACTTTCATGGCCAAGTTTAATGAAACACTACCCGGCTGCAGTGGTCATGTGCACCAGAGCTTATGGGATCCAGCTAAAAAGCAAAATCTTTTTTACGATAAAAAAACAAAGACTAGCATCAGTGCTTTGATGGAAAGCTATATGGCTGGCCAATTGTATTGTATGCCATTTATACTCCCGATGTTTGCGCCTACTATTAACAGTTATAAACGTTTGGTGGAAGGCGCCTGGGCTCCTACCACGTTAACATGGGGCATTGATAACCGAACGACTGCATTAAGAGTATTACCCGGCAGCAGCAGTTCCACAAGACTGGAAACAAGAGTGGTGGGCAGTGATAGCAACCCTTACTTAGCGATGGCTGCCTGCCTTGCAAGTGGCTTGTATGGAATAAAAAATAAAATGAAATTAAAAACTACAGCCACTGCCGGCAATGGTTACACCGATATTAAAAATGGTGTGCTGCCGAAAAATTTATGGGAAGCTTCGCAGGCAATGAAATCTTCCACAGTGGCAAAAGAATTGTTCGGTGATATTTTTGTAAATCATTTTGTTGCCACCAGGGAATGGGAATGGCGGCAGTACATGAAAGTGGTGACCGATTGGGAATTGAAAAGATATTTGGAGATCATTTAAGAAATTGATAATTGATAATTGAAAGTTTTATAATAAAAAATTATGACAGATTTTAATACCATCAGGCAATATAATTTCCCCACCACCATTCGTTTTGGTGCTGGCGCCATAAAAGAATTACCAGGTCACCTGGCAGCAAATGGATTGCAAAAAGTTTTACTGGTTACTGATCCTGTAGTAAGTGGATTGAGTTTTTTCAGTGATATAAAAAACAGTCTTGCTGCCAAATCAATTTCTGTGGAAGTGTTTTCAGACATTCATAAAAACCCGGTTAAAAGTGATGTACTAAAAGGTGGCGATGTATTTAAAGCAACCGAACGGGATTGTATTGTGGGCATTGGTGGTGGTGCAGCTATGGATGTGGCAAGGGCTATTGCATTAAGAATAAATCATCACCGGGATCTGTTTGATTATGATGATTTGATTGGCGGTGACCAATATGTAACAGAGTCCGTTCCTTATTTTATTACTGTACCAACCACCAGCGGTACCGGAAGTGAGGTAGGAAGAAGTGCTATTATTTCAGAAGATGAAACACACCGCAAGCGGATCTTGTTTTCACCAAAGCTATTGGCGAAAATAGTCTTTGCAGACCCCCTGCTCACCATGGAACTGCCTGCATTTGTAACAGCTGCCACAGGTATGGATGCACTCACACATAATATGGAAGCATTTATTGCAAAAGGTTTTCACCCAATGGCAGAAGGGATCGCATTGGAAGGAATCCGTTTGATCAACGAATCGATTGTTAACGCAACCATCCAGCCTGATCTTGCAAGCAGGAGTAAAATGATGATTGCTTCGCTGATGGGTGCTGTGGCTTTTCAAAAAGGATTGGGTGTGGTGCATTCACTGGCACATCCTTTATCTTCTTTGTTAGATACTCATCATGGTTTGGCCAATGCAGTAAACCTGCCTTATGGTATGCGTTTCAATGCACCGGGATTAGAAGAGCCATTTAAAAGAATAGCCAGAACGATGGAATTAAAGGAAGAAAGCGGCGGAGCTGTAGTGAATCATTTATTTGCACTCAATAATGAGTTAGGTTTACCAACAACACTTGGTGCTATTGGGGTAACAGCAGAACATATTGAAACGTTGTCTGACCTTGCCTTTGCAGATTTTTGTCATCCGAATAATCCCAAACCCGTAACAAAAGAAGACTTTAAAAAATTATATACAGAAGCTTTATAAAATGCAACCGAAAATAAAAATCGGCATTACCGATTGCAAAAAATTTAAAAATTACGAGCAGTGGTTCCTGCATGCGCCTGAAGGCGTGGAAGTGATCCAGCTGAGTTATCACGATAATAATTTAGATGACGTAGCACAATGCGATGGCATTGTGCTGAGCGGTGGTGAAGATGTGCATCCTGAAAGATACAAACGACCTGACCTGCTGCAACACCTGAATGAAGTCAACATCAATCCCACCCGTGACGCATTTGAGTGGAAAGTTATAGAAAAAAGTTTTGAGTTAAAGAAACCAGTTCTTGGAATTTGCCGGGGTTTGCAATTGATGAATATTTATTTAGGAGGCAGCCTGATCCATGATATCCCTACCGTGAAAGATCATCATGGACATGGTTCAAAAGAAAATATTGACAGCAGGCATGCGATACATGCAAAAGAAGGTTCGCTGCTGCATGCTGTTACAAAAGCCAGTGCAGGAGAAATCAATTCTGCTCATCACCAGTCGGTGGAAAAATATGCTGATGAGTTGACTGTTACGGCAACTTCAGAGCCCAATATTGTGGAAGCATTGGAATGGTCAGCTCCGCAAAACAAACCATGGATGCTGCTGGTACAGTGGCACCCGGAAAGAATGCCTGACCAGGATAATCCATTTGCTTCAGGTATACGCACCGCATTTTTAAATCAAATAACCGCATCAAAATAAGTTATGCAAATCATTAACCCGGCTACAGAAGAAATTATCACTACCGTTAAAGAAGATACTGCTGAAACCATTCAGCAAAAATTTGAATTACTCAAAACTGGTCAGCGGCTATGGTCTGCCGCTAGCGTAGAAAAAAGAATTGCAGCCATTACCAAATTTCATGAACTGCTGGAGGAGGAAAAAGAAACGCTGGCATTAACACTTACGAATGAAGTGGGTAAACCGCTGCAACAATCTTACAATGAAATAAACGGAGCAAGGGGAAGAATAAAATATTTTATTGACAATGCTGCAAAATATTTAGCCGAAGAATGGGTAACTACAGAGGGTGCCACCAAAGAAAAAATTGTGTATGAACCGCTCGGTATTATCGCCAATATCTCTGCATGGAATTATCCTTACTTAGTTGGTACCAATGTTTTTATTCCAGCGTTGCTCGGTGGCAATGCAGTTTTTTATAAACCTTCCGAATACAGTACCCTTACAGGATTGCATATACAAAGACTGTTGTACAAAGCTGGTATCCCCGAAAATTGTTTCCAGGTGGCGATTGGAAAAGGTGAAGTTGGAGAACATCTGCTGGCTTTGCCTTTGAACGGATATTTTTTTACCGGCAGTTACAAAACAGGAAAATATATTGCAGAAAAAGTAGCGTCAAAATTAGTTCCTTGTCAATTGGAACTGGGAGGAAAAGATCCGCTGTATGTAATGGATGATGTGGAAGACATTAATAAAACTGCCGGAGATATACTGGAAGGTGTGGTATATAATAACGGCCAGAGCTGCTGTGCCGTGGAAAGAGTATATGTGCAGGAAAAAATATTCGATGCATTTGTAGCTGCTTATACTGAACAATGCAAAAAATTAAATATCGGCAATCCATTAGAAAAATCAACAGACATTGGGCCATTGGCAAGAAAAGAACAACAGGCATTTTTAATGACACAAATAAAAGATGCTACTGATAAAGGCGCTACTGTTCTTTGCGGAGGAAATATACCAGAAGGCAAAGGATATTTTATTGAACCAACCTTATTGATAAATGTAAATCATGAGATGGCTATTATGAAGGAAGAATCCTTCGGCCCTGTGGTGGGTATACAAAAAGTAACAACCGATACTGAAGCTGCAGCGCTGATGCAGGATACTGAATATGGGCTTACTGCCTCAGTATATTCTAAAAGCTATGAAAGAGCAGAAGCTTTGATGCAACAAATGAACACCGGTTCTGTTTACTGGAACTGCTGCGACAGGGTGAATGCTTCGCTGCCTTGGAGTGGTCGTAAACATTCCGGGCTCGGCTCTACCCTCTCTTACCAGGGCATACGGGCTTTCGTTCAGCCAAAAGCTTACCACATCAGGGGATAATTTATTTTATTACTTCCGGAATTACCTGGCCCACACAGCTGCTGGGCATTTGTATCTGAAGCATCGCAGCCAACGTTGGTGCAATGTCTGTCATATAAGTTTCCCTTTCAAGCTTACCCTGTTTTACATTCCATCCATAAAACAGCAACGGGATATGAGAGTCGTATGGATTCCAGAGACCATGCGTAGTTCCCTTGGTACCACCATCAAAATAGCCAGGCTTAAAAATAAATTGCACATCGCCGCTACGGGAAGGCGAATAACCATTTATCAGCATACTTTTTTGCGGTTCAGGTATGGTAGCTGTTGAAATTGTTTCCAGGTCGTAGGCACCAGCGATGATGCTGTCACTTTTATTTAGTGCTGAGATGATCAGTTGCTTTACAGCTGCTTTTTTCTGTCTTGCTGCATCACTAAGATATACCTGGTAATTAACTACTGCCGCAACTGCATTGGTGATATTCATTTTTTCAGCAACTACCTTATTCAGTTCATTCTTTATAGAAATATCATCAACAGTTCCACCGGGTAATTTATATTCCTTTAAAAAACCTGGCACGTGAGCCACTCCATGATCAGCTGTTAAAAAAAACAGGTAATTACCTTTGCCAAGCTTAGCATCTAAGTAAGCCAGAAAGTCTGCAATGTCATTATCCAATCTCAGGTAAGTATCCTCCATTTCTATAGAATTGGGGCCAAACGTATGACCGATATAATCTGTCGAAGAAATACTGAGCGCCAGAAAATCAGGCACGGTGTTTTTTCCTAACGATTCATTTTCTATCGTGGCTTTTGCAAAATCAAAAGTATAGGTCATTGCAAATGGCGTGGTTCTGAAAGCCTCAAATTTATCTTCCTTTTTTAGAGCAGATAGTTTATGCGGGAAAGTCACAGTGGTCTCTCCCCTGATGGCACCTTCATAAGGTTTATCATCTGCTGTGCTTTGCCCGTATTTAGCAATTGGTAACAGCGTATTCCAGTCCTTTGTCATGTATTGCCCCGGCAAATCTTTATCATTAAACTGGTTTACCCATTGCGGCAGTGTATTCATATAATGATTGCTGGTAATCCACTTGCCTACGGTACCATCATACCAATAGGCAGCATTGGCGCTATGGCCTGCAGGTAAAATAGCACCCCTGTCTTTAAGAGCAATACCAATTACTTTACTTTTAAAATTATTGCTGAGCCTTAGTTCGTCTGTAACGGTGGTGCCCCACAAATTAGCAGGGCTCATTTTGCCTGCAATGCTGGTGCTGCCTACTGTTTTGGCGGTGTCATCATCGGTGCAATACACATATTTCTGGGTAGTATTGTTAAACCAGGCATTGCTCACAATACCGTGTATGGCAGGCACACTGCCGGTATACACACAGGTATGGCCCGGAGCTGTATAGGTGGGGGTGTAAGGGATCATGGTATTTTCGCAGCTGAAACCTTCGTTCAGCAGGCGTTTAAATCCATTGGCGCTATAGGAATCTTTATACCGGTACATATAATCCCACCGCATCTGGTCAATTACCAGGCCCACGATCAGCTTTGGTTGCTTACTATTTAAGGTGGTAGCCACCGCAGTTTGCGATTTGGCTGCAAAAGGTAATACGATTGCTAAAACGGCTATTAGAGTGAGCTTACGAATCATTTAAAATCGTTTTTACAAATATATACAGTTAGTGCTGTATTTTATTTTTTTGAATTTAGTGTTACTTCTATGTTAGTTTATTTTAAAATGTAAGGCTTATTTTTGCGGCGAAATTGGAGGAATGTCTGAACGTGGATTTAGAAGGATTTGATGATTAAACGGATTATTTATTACGGAATGCTTTTAATCTCATCAATCCTTTGGATCCACCCAAACCATCGTTCAGACAAAAAATGTTGAAAAGTGGTATGCGGTATAAGTTCTGTTATTCTTTTTTTTTTACTAAAAAGAAAGAATAACAGAACAAGTTCACAACGATGTTGAATGAGGTTTGAAAGTTGATAACAAAAAAAATATACAAAAGAATTAAAAATCTAAAACCAATGCCGTTTAGTTAACAGACTTCAAGTGGCGGGTGGGGACACCCGCCACGGCTGACCGCCGGGGTTGGTGTCCTCACCAACCCCTTAACTAAACGGCATTGAATCTAAAATCCTAAATCAATATTTAAAATGGCAGATGTTTTTGAAAAATTAGTAAAAGATGGCGGTCCGCTTGGTAAACACATGGACAGGGCTCATGGTTATTTTGCATTTCCAAAGTTAGAAGGTGAGCTTGGACCGAGGATGCAATTCAGGGGTAAAGAAATGATTGTATGGAGCCTGAATAACTATTTGGGCCTGGTGAATCATCCGGAAGTGAGAAAAGTAGATGCTGAAGCTGCAGCCAAATATGGTATGGGCAACCCGATGGGTGCAAGGATGATGAGTGGCAATACCGCCAAACATGAGGAATTAGAAAAAGTGATCAGCAAATTTGTGAGCAGGGAAGATACGATGCTGCTAAACTTCGGTTACCAGGGCATTATGAGTTGCATTGATGCATTGGTAAACAGGCGTGATGTAATTGTGTATGATGCTGAGGCACATGCCTGCATTGTGGATGGCATCAGGCTGCACATGGGTTATACTTACGCATTTAAGCATAACAATATTGAGGACTTTGAAAAGCAACTGCAACGTGCCGAAAAGATGGCAGAGAAAAGTGGCGGTGGTATTTTAGTAATTACCGAAGGTGTATTTGGTATGGATGGAGAGCAGGGTATTTTGAAAGAGATTGTGGCGATGAAAGAGAAATATCAATTTCGTATACTCATTGACGATGCCCATGGTTTTGGTTACATGGGGCCAACCGGTGCCGGTGCAGATGAAGCCCAGGGATGCCAGGCGGGTATTGATCTGTACTTTAGCACATTTGTAAAAAGTATGGGAAGCATTGGAGCTTTTATCAGCGGCCCCAAAGCGGTGTTGAAATATTTACGCTACAATACCCGTAGCCAGATCTTTGCCAAGAGCCTGCCACTGATGATAGTAGAAGGGATGCTGAAAAGAATGGAGATGGTGGAGACGATGCCGGAGCTAAGAGTGAAACTATGGCACAACGTAAACCGTCTGCAAAACGGTTTGAAAGAAAGAGGATTTGATATTGGAGATACCAACAGTCCTGTTACACCTATCTATATGAAAGGTGATGTACCGGAAGCTACACAAATGGTGATGGACCTGAGAGAAAATTATCACATCTTTTGTTCGATTGTAGTGTACCCTGTAATTCCAAAAGGTGATATTATTTACCGCATTATTCCAACCGCTTCACACAGTGATGAAGATATTGACCTGACATTAAAAGCATTTGAAGAGACCAAGAAAAAACTGGATGCCGGCTTGTATAAAGCAGCAGACATACCGAATATGGCAGAGGTGATGTAAAAAACCAGCCCCCCCTCTAACTCCCCGGAGGAGGACAAGGCAAGCATATTATAAAAAAAGGGTTTCCGGATTGGAAGCTCTTTTTTTTATAAATAAAACACCCATCTGTATAATTAAACTTGCAGGATTAATAATAAACCAGCTTAAAGTATAGCCAGGTTGATCAAAACCGCAAACCGAGGTTGCAACTTATTTCTGTGTAGGTGTTTTTAATGTTTGTTTTATAAAGATAAGTGGTGGTATTATCCATTAAATATTCAAGGCTTAGATAGCATTTTTTACCATTGATACCGGTTGTAATTTTCATTCGAAAGCCTGTGGAAAAATTTAGATCCGCATGCTGTTCTTTATCAGTTTTAACTGCATGCAATTCTGCACCGGCACCAGCATAAAAAGCCGGTGCAAAAAAATATTTACCCCCTTTAAAAACAAGATTATAAATATAACCGGGCCTGCACTGAAGGGAAATAAATTGTAAACTCTTTGATGGATCACTGGTTCCATTTAAATGAAATTGCCGCACAGAATCTGGTATGATGCTCACCTGCGAAGATAACCGCCTGAACATTGGTGTTGTCATAATGATAAATGACCCCCGGCTTTTTGTCTGCAGCCTGGCCATACTGTTTGCTGCAGTGTAAGAAAAATTTTCTCCATTAAATATTTTATAAAAATGTGCCCCGAGTGTTAACATCCGCAAATCGTTTCTGTCTGCATACATTGATGGTGACGGAACACTCATCAATAACCCTTTGTTCCAGCTGATAAAACCTGTAACACCAAAGCTTTTGCGAAAATGATGTACAAATAATGAATAAGCCTTTACATTAGTATTACGTTTATCAACTTTACTGGTATTTGGTATACTTGCTTCCAAATAAATGCTTAGCTTTTTGTAATTGACACTTACACCGGCAAAAGAGGCAGCGTTAGGTGAAAACCGCAGGTTATGCATGCCCCCCTTCTTTTCTTTAGTAATAAACTGAAACAACCGGTTGAAAGTACCAATATATGGCTGCACATAATTCTTCTTTGAAAAATCCCTGACAATTGCAGCTCCATCTCCCTGGGCAAACAAACAGGCCGGCAATAAAAAAATAACAATTATCAATTGAAACAACCTTTTCAAAAAAGGAGCGGTAAAATAAATTACCGGGATAGGTTTTGCAGTTATCATCGGTGGTAAAATTATTAATCAGCCTTCTCTATATATGTCAGCCAAACGACCTAATTACTGATCAATGGCGTGCTAACTTCATTTTATAGTTCACTACGCTTTATGATACATTATTTTAAAAAACACTGAACCCTCAGCTAATAAAATGAAAGCATTTATTAACCAAACAATAAAAGAAACTAATGAAAACACCATTTTTTATACTGGGTATATCGCTATTACTGATAAGCTCCTGTTCAAAGAAAAGTGCAGACACTCCTGCTGTCATGATACCGGAACGAATAGTAATTAGCCCGGAGAGCAAAAGTGTAATAACAGGCGATACTGCAATGTTTTCCATTACTTATTATAATACTTTGGGAGCAGAAGCTGCTGCCCCACCGGGTATTACCTGGACAAGCAGCGATGCTTCCATTGCAACGGTGAACCAGCAGGGTATTGCCAATGGTGCAAGTGCAGGCCAGGTTGAAATAAAAGCAACATATAAAAACAGCATTGCCAAAACTCTGCTTACAGTTGTTGCCGGTAATACACAAACAGCAACAGTTGAGATAGAACAAAAAGTGCTGGAGCTGAAACTGAATGAAAGTTTTACACTAACTGCACTTGCCAAAGATGTTAATGGCAATACCGTGGCCGGAAAAACTTTTAGCTGGGAAACAGACAGTGCTGTATATGCCACTATTAATGCTGCAACCGGTGTGGCAATGGCTAAAGGATATGGCACTGCTAATATCACCGTATCTGCAGATGGTATAAAGAGCAGCCCGGCAATGGTGCAGGTAATCCGCATTGGTAATTTTAGCCAAATGGCCAGTACAGGAGCAGCAAAACTAAAGATTGAAAATGGAGTACTTAAACTGCAAACCTCTGCAGATTTTTCTGTAGCTGCAGCTCCTCCTGATCTGAGAATTTATCTTGGAGATAGCAATAATGATATCAATAATGCCGTAGAAATTGCATCCCTTAATGACAGGAGCGGCATGCAATCGTGGAATATAGCAGGCATCGTAAACATCACCCAATACCGCTATGTGATAGTGTGGTGCAAACAGTTTGGCGGGGTGTATGGTGTGGCTGATTTGGGTAATTGAATCCCGGTATGTTATCCTTTATAAGTAGTGATTTTATGGCACTGCAACCATTTACAAAATTAAACGTATGTTTATAAGTAGGTGTTTTTTAAGTTTAAAGCAGGCTTGCTATTATCACAGTCTTAAACTATACAGGGATCATTGGAAAATATTACGGAAGCTATAAAGGGTTGTATTAAAAATGATCACAGATATCAGCGGATGATTTATGATCAATATCGTGGTTTTGCCCTTAAAGTAGCCTTTCGCTATATCTACACTTATGAAAAGGCAACAGATGTGGTGAACGACAGTTTTGTAAAAATATTTAATCACTTTAGTTCTTTCAGGCTGGGAGATGTAACAGAAAATGAAAAAATATTAATGGGCTGGCTTAAGAAGATCATTATCAATACAGCCATTGATCACCTGCGAAAAAAACAAATGCTTCCGGAAATAGGCGGCATACCTGAAAGCGCTTTTGAAATTTCTGACAATTACTATAATGCAGACCAGGTTGCATTATACAATGATCTGATGATACTGGTAAAGGAACTGCCGCCAACTAACCGTGTAGTGTTTAATCTATATGTAATTGACGGGTACTCACATGCTGAAATTGCAGACCTGATGAACACAACCATCGGCACTTCAAAATCACAACTTTCCAGGGCACGTGCTATACTTCAAAAAGGGGTTAAAAAAATGGAACAAATAAACTATGCCGGATTTAGATAACCATATGGATGATTTATTCCGCAAGGCTGCAGACAATTATCGTCCGGCGGCCGGAGAAAGTGATTGGGAAAAAATTACCCCGTTGATAAACAAGGGGGAGGCTAAACTATTTTCTCAACATAAAAACAGTAAAAAAATTAAAAGAAGTATGGTTTTGCTGCTGCTGCTTTTTTTAACAGCCACAGGTGTACTAACCAGTAACCTGCTAACTACAAAAATTAACAAACCAATTTCAAAAGGCAGCAGCATACAAGATGTAAAAAAAACATTTACAACAATTGATAATATTCAATCTGAAAAACAGGGGAACAATAATACTATTTCAGCTTCATCATCTTTTATCACAAAAAATAAAATTGCTTTTCAAATATCAGCCGCAGTTGTTGCTGATGAAAAAATAATTAAAAAAAATAATACAGTTATCAGTTCAGCTTTCAGGCAATCTGTAAAAATTTCAGGAGGACTAGCGAATGAACAGGAAGTTACTAACATGGGGTCAACTGAAACAAATATCCCTGCAAGTGAAAAGCAGCAAACACCTGCGTCACCACCTGTTAATTTAAATGATGCAGGTGTTACAAAAGTTGTTACCGCTGTTGCAGTTGATAATAATACTGCAGTACTTTCAAAACCAATATCCGGTTCAGACAGTAATACTATTGAAAAAAACACTACCCTTCAAAAAGTTAAGAAACAAACAAAACAAAATGGCTTTTACCTGGGCTTTACAGCAGGACCAGAGTATAGCGGCGTAAGAAAACTTGAGCTGCATCCTGGATATGAAGCCGGTATTATTGCAGGCTACCAGCTTAACCCAAAGCTTGCATTTGAGACTGGGATACTCTTCAGCAAAAAGAATTATGCCTGCGATGGAAAATATTTCAACATAGACAAACTTCCCCAGCCCATGCCTGCTGGTATGGAGGTATTAAGCCTTAGTGGAAACTGCAGTGTATTTGAAGTTCCTTTAAAGCTGAATTACACCATTGTAAATAACAGCAATACCAATTTCTATTTGTCTGCAGGCTTCTCCTCTTACCTGCTTTCAAACGAAAACAACCGGTACAAAACCTTAATGAATGGCATTATTAAAGACATGACAGGCTCTTACAAAAACACATCTTTTTATCCGGCTGCTACAGCCGACATCAGCATTGGATTTGAAAAGAAATTAAATAAGGGCAACAAACTCAGATTAGAACCTTACCTGCAACTTCCATTAAAAGGTATCGGTGTTGGTGCGATGAAAATAACAAGTGCAGGTGTGCATGCCAGTTTTATCCTGTTTTCAAATAAATAATGCCGGCAGTTTTTGTTTGCCGGCATTCATACCAATAGTGTTTCTAACACTCTCCCAACTTCTGTAAAATTTTCTTGTACCTCCTTATCAGCGTATGGTTTTTCATATTTTTAATATGCTGCCATTTTATGCATTGCCTTTATATCCGGGATAATAATATACTTTCTGGAGATATTTACCAGTTGCTTAATTTCTGGTTCATTAAAAACCATGGTAACCGTTTGTCTTGTGCTGCCAATCAGGTGAGCTATATCATCATGCGTTAAAAAATTATCCAGTGTAACGGAGTTTTCTGATAGCGACAGGTTACTGGATTGTATCATGTCATAAAAAAAACGGATCAACCTTGTTTTCACATCAGCATGCAGCATATTAATCAGGCGGTTCTCTATCTTACGTAACCTGTTTCCTACTTTTTGTGAGTACCCTACTGCAATGGAAGTATTTTGCTTAAGTATTTTTGTGAAATTATCTATCGTAAAAGCACACAGGCTTACATCGCATTTATATGCCTGCGCAAACTCTCCGTTCATATTATTTCTTTCCAGTGAAAACTGGCCAAACAGCTCACCCTGCTGAAGAATTTCTTTCACTATCTCATTCCCGCTGTTATCAATATATCCAATTTTTATGCATCCCCCTTTAATAAAAAAAAGTTTATTGAGGTACTGCGATTCAAAATAAATATAATCTCCTTTTTTAGCCTCCATAACATTGTGGGCAAGATCCAGTTCTTCATATTCTTCATCACTAAGCTTTGCAAAAAGATCATAATTCTTAAGTATTAGTAACCTGTTATCCATATCTGTTAATTTATAAGTCATTTCAGATGAAATCATAATAATTATTTAGAAACAATCTGCTGTAAAGTCATTATGTTATAGATACGCTGTAAAAAAGAAATGGTTGCAATAAATAAAAATCCCAGGACATGCAGGAAGAGATTACAATGAGCTGCGGCACAGTGCTGGTAAAGATTAAAACATTTGTAAAGACGGGCAGATATTAATTATTATCCGGCAGTAGTGATTTATATTTTTTATGAAGGATAGAGCTCAGCGCAAATCCAAATTCTTCAGGCAGGTTTGCAGATGATACTTCCATTATTGCAATCCTGATAAAGGCCATGTGATGAATACTGTGTTCCAGCAGGCACCTCAGCTCCCTGTAATAACTGGAGCTTAAAAAAAACGGCTGACTGTTACCTGTAGTAATCATTTCAACCGCCAGTGCTTTATCCTGCTTTTGACATTTTGCAGTATGTAGTTGTATCAACTGCCTTGCGGTTTCCCGGCTATTTTCTATAGCAATATCTCTTTTACGCAGGTCATAATTTACAATACCACTTCCGTACCCACGATCAAGCTCCTGAAAAAACTCAATAATATGCCGGGTATGCTCACCTGTGGAAGCCCCGGATAAAATATAAGACGGCTTACAGTATTCCTCATCAGAGAGATGGTTAATTGCATTCGATAACTGTACCATTATATCATGTATAGCAATGAGTATCATCATAGACTTTAAGCTATTACAAAATGAATAATCCTATACAAATACTATATTTTCCTGGCAAAAACATTCAGGTAAACGCTCAGGTTATCGGACAGTGTAATACTGCTGCCACCAACAAAATAATCACGGCGGTTGATTTTAAATTCTCCTTTAAAAATATAGCCATTGCTTTGAGGTAATGTTGTAAAAGAAAACGACACTGCTTTAGTAACACTTTTTATGGTAAGGTTGCCATACATCATAAAAGTATTTGCTGCGGCGGAAGTTTCTATTTTAGTTGAAACCAAATGAATGGTTGGATACCTTGCCACATCAAAATAGTCTTGCTTTCGCAGGTGCTTATCCCTGAGCTCAATGCCGCTGTTGATGGTAGCCGCATCAATAGTAACATCAAATTTTGCTTCTTCCGGCTTTGCTGCATCAAATACAATTACGCCTTTTAATCCTTTAAATAAACCATCCACACCAATGCCTAAATTTTTAATTTTAAACTTCACTGAAGAGCCATCATCCACAGGTGTGTAAGGTACTGCCACCCTGAATGCAGCAGACACGATAAACAAGCAACCGAGACAAACTGTTTTTTTCATTATCATTTTTTAAATACTGTACAGAAATTAATTATGTTTTAAAATCCGTAAGTAATTCCTATATATCCCATTGCAGCTTTATTACGGAACCTGTCATTTTCTTCAGGCTGTACCTGCGCTTTGGCATCAGCAGTAAATTCTGTAAAAAGATATTGATAAGCAGCTTTTACTCCCCAGTCACTGTTGAATGAATACTGCAAATAAAAATGAGAATTTAAACTGCCATGGTCATTATTACCAATCAGCAGTATATTAAAGGCAGTTGGCTTAGCAATAGTGGCAACTCCAATACCATCATGAATAAAAGTGGTATTACCACTTTTGGCAAAAGAAAAACCCACAGCATCAATATTGAAACCCACCTGTAATTTTGAAGTGATATTAATCCCCAGGTTTACCAGCACATTCAAAGAGTGTACAGTGGGGCTGGAAATAAATAATGAATCTGTTGATTGCTCATCAGCAGCAAGACTTGCAGGAGCAGAAATATAATGAATATTTTTACCAAAGTAAGAAGTGAACCTTGCACCTGTTCCTATAAAAAACCTACCCCTTTTACCCAGTTGCCAGTTATGGATAAAGGAACCACTCATACTGGTTTGAGAACTTCCAAAACCAACACCCAGGTCGGCAAAGTTGTTTATTTTATTTATATGTTGCTGAGCATTGGCTGTAGCCGCCACCAGCAATACCATCGTAAAGGATAACAATAATTTTTGCATAAAAAATATTTTACTTTTAATAAAAAAGTAAAAGTAGTAATGAAAGTGAAATGCAATTAGTCGGCTGAATGACAGTGGATTTTATACAGCGTGGTCATTCAGATTTTAATATGAACTGTGAATACCATATTTCAGAATGTTTTGTATGAACTGCGTTAATAAACTCTTCTAAAAAAGCTACAAACAATACCATAAAAAAAGCCTCCATTTTATAGAGGCATTGTTTGTACGCTGACTAAATAATATTTGAATAGTATTTTTAATTTGATTGAAAAAAATTATGCAGCCTTAAACAGGCTGGAGTAATTAATCCCTGGAATTAGCTGCCACCTGATTCAGGCGTACAATTTTTTCCTGTACTTTTCTTTTCATTTCTGCATTACCGGAAGCAGCAAGATCAGTTAAGATAGAAGATGCTTCATTGAGCAGCAGTTTTCTTTGTTTAGCAGTAGAAATAATTTGTGTGGCATCTACCCTGCTCAGGTTACAATCCACCCTGGCCAGTTGTAAATCTGCATTTAAAGATTCCATGCGCTGCTGCAAAATATTTTTTTCTCTCAGCACAGCTTCATTACTGATCATATTTCCTGCATACTCATTTTGCAGTTTCCGCAAGCGTTCATTATCCTGCTTCAGGTTATTTATATTTGCCGTTAAAGTTGTTATTTTATTTTCCAGCACATTTGTGTTTGCAACAAACTTAATGCTGTCTGCAAATTTCGCATTTTGATTATTTACTAATGCTGCTGGAATAGCTGCGGCTTTCTTTTCCAGGGTACTCAATGAATTTCCCAAAGTAGCAACCAGGTTTGTTTTTGTCATTAATTCTTCTTGTAGTTTGAACAATGCTTTCTCATCAGGGGTAAAACTGTTCTGGCCAATTGCTACAGCATTTCTCAGGCTGCCAACAGCTTTCCTGGATTCCAATATCGACCTGAAAGAGGCAATCATTCCTGCTAATAAACTTTTCCCTTCTTTGTTATCCGGGGTTTTCCCCTCCTGGTTCATACGCTCAATACGCTTTCGAAAAGCTTCTTCCTCCTGAAGAATTATGTTGTTCAGGGAATCATAATTTTTATTGAGTGCCGGACTGATGAGCATGTCCGTAAACTGCTCATCCAACTGCCGCAGGTTATTAAGTTTTTCAAGTAACTGCTCATTGTAACGGACAAATGCATTGTCCTGTACCGAAAGCTCCGGACTTACATTTCCTGATTTTTTTGATAACATGTTTACACCGTCCATTTGCTTTAAAGAAGTGAGCAACAGGAAAATTATTCCTCCTGTTATAAACAGCGCCAGGACAAAGAGCAACATATTTTTTTTCCGGGTATTACTATTTACTGGTTTCATAATCAATTTGATTGCTGTTGCTTAAAATTTTTTACTACTGGTATTCCAACACCCGCTCTGTAATGATCACATCATCCTCCTTTACCCAGTTTTCTATTAATGTCATATCAGGATCAAGCATTGTTTTTCCAAATCTTTTTTTAATATAAAACAGCCATCCATATGGATAACCGTTACTGTCAGTCATTTCGATCATATCATGTTTATCATATAAAAACCGAATGAACACAGTGCTCAATTTCAACTTTGGGGAGAGGTTGATAACAAACTTAGTTGGACTACTATCACTGTTTTTAATATTGATCTTTATTTTAAAAGGAATACTGTTAAGCAACAGCGACATTCTTGTATCCGGCTCTACATCTGGCGGAATAAACCAGGGCTGATATTGTTTTGCACCAATACTGCGGAAATAATAAACAGAGGCATAAACAGCATAAGGTAACAGGAAGGCACTAACTGCTACCGGAACAATGATCAGCAATTGATGCACCCCCATTTTAAATAAAGTAACAAGAGGTATGATGCTTAGTATAACGGCTAAGGCAATCGTATAAAAAGTACCATACATAAATCCCGGCTCCCACAAGTGAGATAACCACCTGGGGAAAATAATAATGTGTATACATCCCATTAATAAAAAAGCACCTGCATAAATAATATTTGCATCCGGAAGATTTGATACCCCATAAGAATAAAAGAAATAATTAACAGCAAAGGAAAACAATATCAATACAGCAGGGTAAATAATGGTATGCCTTATATTAGTGGATAAACTCCAGTTAGTATTGGCATTAACAGGTATATCATGTTGTAACTCCACAGAACTTGTCTTCATAACTAAATTTATTAAAGTTGAAATACCAGTCCCATTTGTAACCCTATGTAACTGATCGGTATTCTTTGAATAATGGTTTGCGAAGGCTGATTAGGATCTGTATTAGCTGATGTGGAAAATGATTTTACAAATTCGAGCTCCCTCATACTAACCGGAAATGTATTTTCTAAATGTGCTTTATCCACAATAAAATCGGTGAGTGTTCTTTTGCGGATCACAAATACAATATGAGAAAATTGTGCTTCTGCATACACCCTGACTTTATTTGCAATTTTTACCTGCCCACCAAATGCCCCGGTAAAACCATATGCCGGGTTACGTATTCCCCACTCATACTTTTTTACTGTTGTACTGGAAGAATCTTTATAAAAGCCCTGCCATCCTGTTCTTGTATTTACATTGGTAACATCTTCCTGCAGGCTGTTGGGGCGAAAAGTGATCACCATTCCCAGCTTGTTATACAAAAACCATTTGGGTCGTGAAATTGCTTTAAAGGTGATATTAGGAGTGATGCTTAACAAAGTAGCTTCGTAAGATATGGTATTCCTTTCTTTATACTCATATTCATCCACCATACCAGTTCCAACAGAAGCGTCCCTAAAATAATAACTGGAATCCCTGTTCTTTTTGATGGTACTTTTAAAATAATCAAAATCTATTCCAAGATTAATAAAATCATTTAAAATATAAGAACCACCAACACCAAATTTAAATCCGTCTCCAAGACCTTTGGTCGGATTGGCATAAGCAACGGTTTTATTTTCACCCGTATTTTCAATTTGCTCCACAGATATAGCACTAACATCATCAGGATAAAATTTAAAGGTAGAGCCAAGGCCCACAGAGTATGCACTGTGGATGTTTAATAAAAACCGGGGTTCTTTATTTATTTTGATAACGGGAGGGTTACTGGTGGGATATGCTGGCTGGCGCTTAGATTTTTGCTGTGCCATACCTGATAAAACCAGTCCAGCCAGGATACTGCTAAAAAGGAATTTTCTCATACTGTTTGTTTTAGAATTTAATCTGTGGTTTGAAATTTTATTGAACCAATCTTAATACCTTACCGTTTTATTAACAGAACAAATTGTTACCCATCATTTTTTTCCTTGTGGTAATTATATTAAGCAGAACCTGAAAGGGTTGTTGGTTTAGCAGATAATGGAGATAATTAGACATACGTAAAAACAAAATAGGTGGTTTTAAAAATATATTTTTAAAACCACCCATTCATTATTTCAATAAATGCAATAACAGCATCTATCAATTCTGCTAATCCCTAACAGCGGCTATTTGATTTAACATTACAACTTTTTCTTTTGCTTTTTTTCTGATATCGGCATTGTCATTGCCTGAAAGATCTGTGAGGATGGAAGAAGCTTCAGACAACAGCTGTTTTCTTTGGCCTGAACTGGAATTGGCAGCAACGGCATCCATCTTTAATAAATTATAATCCACCCTTATTAATTGTATTTCTGCATTCAGCATATTGATCCTTTGCTGCAAGCTGTTTGCTTTTCCATGCAAAGACTGTTCATTTTTCCTGAACATGCTGTTTGTTTCAGATTCTTGTTTCAGCAACTTTTCGCTTGTTTGTTTTAAATCGTTATTAACTGATGTTAAAAACGCAATCCGCTTTTCAAACTTAGCGATACTTTCTTTCAATTCGCTGCTGTTGTGTTTTACTACCCTGCTGCTAACTGGAGCTTTTGCTTTCCTTAAAACCTTCACTGAATTTTCAAGTATGCTGATCTTGTTCTTTTTCTCATCCAGTTCCTCTTCCAGTTTCTGCAATTCACCTGTATAAGAACCGAGGCCTGCATTTTTAAAAGTAACCTCATTGCGTAAACTGGTGATGGCAGATCTGTAAGCAATGGCCGATCTGAAAGAGGCGATCATATTTATAAATTGTTTCCTACTGCTTTCATCTTTAAATGCCGCTATATTCTGATTAATTCGTTCTACAGCAGCAGTGAAATAATCCTCTTCCTGGTGAATTACAATATTTAATGAATCAAGGCTTTTGGCTTCCCCGCCATAGGTGAGTAAAGAAGCATATTGCTCATCTAATTGCTGTATCTTATTTAACCAGGCATGCAGCAGTTCATCATAATTAACCAACTTACTATTTTGCTGTTCTCCCACCTCAGTTTTTTTAATGGTCAGCTTTTCTACCTTACCGTCTTGTTGCCATAAAGAAGACAGCAATAAAAAAACAACTCCGCCAGTTACAAACAGCAGTATGCTGAATGAGATGATCTTCTTTTGTCTGATAGCATTATTGATCGGCTTCATATTAAATGATTTATTGTTTTATAAAAACCCTGCAGGTTATAATAATTTTATACGTTCAATTAAGATAGTATCGCTTTCTTTTATACCATTCTTTTCTAAACTAATATCAGGATCCAGCACTCTTTTACCAAATGTACCTTTCACTGAAAAGCGCCATGCGAAAGGTTGTTGTTTACTATCCGTTACTTCTATAATATTATGCTGATCATATAAAAAACGTAAGAACACAGCGGATAACGTAAGGTGCTTTGGCAGGTTTACACTAAAGACCGCATCGGCTAAATCAAAATATTTCACCTTCATTTTTATTCTGAAAAAAATACTGTTGAGCAGTAAAGATTTTCTTTTATCAGGCTCTGTACCGGGAGGGATAACCCAATGTTCATATTCCTTTGTTTCTATATGCAGGTAATAAAGCCTGCATTGATTTACAATATAAGGCAGAATAAAAGCACAGCCGGCCGCTACCGCCAAGCCAATATTTTGCACCCCGATGATAAAAAATAACAGTAAAATACAATCAGTTAACAGTACCCCCAGTACAAAAGAACAGACAAGCCCTTTAACTGTATTCCCTGCAGTAAGATGACTGAGTAATTTGGGAAAATAGAAATGATGAACCATTCCAATTAATAAAAAGATCATGGTAAAAGTATACCGCTCCCCTCCCGAAGGCAATCCATCAACAAAACCATCTGCAAACAAATAGCTGATTACTGCGGTAATAAAAATAAATGCCCCGGCGTAAATAATTGTACGCTTTGCATTTACTGTAATACGCCATTCAGGCCGTATATGACCGGCCACATGTTGCTTTTGTAATTCTGCTGAAGTAAGTTCCATGACAAAGATTTTTTAGGTAATTATTTTAATTAAGTGTATTCCTGCAAGCCCGTATTTCCAATGCAAAGCCAGGTTATATATCTGTCAAAACAGTTAAACGATTTCTTTTATTCGTCATCAATACTTAGCTCACAACTGCGCCAAAACAAATGCCGGGTACAGTTGAATACTGATCATTATTCTAAACTCAAACAGAAATGAACTGTGGTTTTATAATTGAAAACCCGGGGTTACAAGAGGTGGTGCAAGTCAATTTTACTGAACACAAAGATTCAGTTGTGGCGGGAGGCGATGGTTATTTATAAGATGTTGGAATAAATTTAAAAATGGTCAAAATACCTGAATGATGATTTTTTAAAGCAATTTTATCAGCGATAAGATTCAAAATGCCATTGGCTAACATTTATTACTGAAATCAAATTTCCTGTTTGCCCGGGTTGAAAACCCTTAATAGTGTGTGTGCAATTAATTCGGACTGTGAATATACAATTTATTTTAATAAATTAAAATATTTACCCTTTAAAATTCAGGAGCGTATTGGCTTTGCAGCAAAAGGTTTACAAAAGACAAAGCGCTTTCTATTATGAAAGCGCTTTATCTTTTTACATTGTATTTTCTTATTCCAGCTTTCCTTCCTTCTTGGTTAAATCAAAAAATTTGTCCAGCTTGGCACCAATAGTTTCTTCAAATGCAGCTTTCATATCTTCCGGTTGCGGATGCTTGTCTTTCCATTGATTAAAATAATTTTTAAAAGCACTGTCTACTTTATCTCTGCCTACAGCACTTTCCAGCATATACATCCACAATGCTGTTTTAACATAAGACACTACTCCATATTCATCGCTGCTTGCAAACTGATCTGCCGGTATATCCATTGCTGACTTCATTGGCACATTTTCATTGATCACATTATAAATGATCTCCAAAAATTTATCTTCCGGCATTTTCTTTATATCCGCAGGTATGGCATCACCAAATACTGAATTGCTTCTGTACTTCTCCGCTTCATAACGAAACTGGTAATACGTATTCAATCCTTCGTCCATCCAGGTATGAGCCCTTTCGTTACTGCCCAGCATACCCATAAACCAGTTATGCCCCACTTCATGTGCAATCACTCCATCCAGTGTTTCCACCTTAGCATCCGGGCTTGTTATCAAAGTGATCATGGGATATTCCATTCCCCCGCTTGAGTTATTTTTGGGGCCCTCCACTGCCTGTACTACCGGGTATTCATATTCACCAATCCAGTTACTGTAATGTTTAACTGCATCTTTGATATAATCAATACTGTTGTTCCAGATGCTTTCATTTTTATTGTGATAAAAAGAAAACGCATCCACTACTTTGCCACCAGAAAACTGCACCGTATCATACTGTATTACAAATCCTTTTTCAGCAAACCAGGCAAAGTCAGGAACTTGCTTTGCAGTATAGGTCAATGTCTTTTTTCCTGCTTTATTTTTCACCTCATACAATGCCGGCTTTCCATCACGGTTAGCCGCATTTTTAGCACCCAGCGTTTTATAAATATTCAGCTCATCTTTATTCATCAAAGTTCCTGTGGCGCCCACTACATATTCTGCAGGTACGGTAATGCTTACATCATAATCTGCATACTCACTGTAAAACTCTCCCATATCCAGGTAAGGAAATTCGTGCCACCCATTTTTATCAAACACCGCTGGCTTAGGATACCATTGGCAGGCCATAAACTCTCCGTCTGCATAGCCAGACCTGGAGAAATATGGAGGCAGCTGCACTTTAAATGGCGTGGAAATAGTTACTGAATCTCCCTGCTTTAATGATTGCGGCAGCAATAATTTTATTACATCAATATAAACCGGGTTGGGATGCGGTACTGTTTTAGCTGCCTGTCCATTTACTTTAAAAGAAAGCCCTTCAATAAAACCTACGCCGTAGTTCTCTGCTTTCTTTTTACGGGAAGTGTCATTTTTTATCTGTTGCATCAATGCAGTAGATTCATTTTTATAGGCATTGGGCCATATATGAAACCAAATAAAATCCAATATGGAGTCAGAATTATTTTTATACATGATTGTTTCAGCGCCGGTGATACTTTTCTCTGCATCATTCAAAGTTGCTTTAATATCATAACGCAACTGCTGCTGCCAGTAAGTTTGCTGGGCTGATAACCGGGTACTGATTAAAACAACAAGCAATAAGGAGAATAATTTCATGTAAATACCTTTTAAAATTTTTTAAAAATAAGAAAAGATTGGCTTGAAAAATTAATCAGCACGGCGCTGAGGATTTTTTTAACGATTCGCCACCGGCAGTTATTAAATATTCAGCGGTTTAAATAATAAACAATAAAAACTTAGTTTTACCATAAAAATTAACTGAGGTGAAACTAAAAATATACCTGCTGTTACTCAGCAGCACCCTGCTTTTGCAAAGCTGTTTTGATATTATTGAACAGGTATTTATTAAGGATGACGGGGCCGGAAATTTTGAGCTGGTGCTTAATATGAGTAAGAGCAAAACGAAGATCAACTCCATCATGAAAATGAAAAAAGTAAACGGGCATGATGTACCCGGAAAAGAAGAAATCACCAAAAAAGTAAACGACCTGGAGAAAACAATCCAACAAACCCCCGGCATCAGCAATGTAAAAACATCCCTGGATTTTGATAATTATATAGCCACCCTCTCCTGCTCCTTTAACAAAGTAAGCAGCCTGAATGCTGCTGTAAAAAATATTGGTGGTAAAGAAAAACATCAACAACCGGCGCTTGAGAAATCTTACGATTATGATGCAGGAGATAAGCTCTTCAGCAGGCTCAATAAATTTTCCTTGAAAGAAGAATACAACAAAATGAGCAATGCAGACAGGGAGGTTTTTGCCACGGCTAATTATACCAGTATCTTCAGGTTTATTAGTGATGTAGCCGGCACCAGCAACAAAGAAAGTAAAGTGGCAGGCAATAAAAAAGCAGTGATGCTAAAGCTCAATGCCCTGGATATTATTACCGGTAAAAAATCAATTGAAAATAAAATAAATCTCACCAAATAATGAAAAAGATCATCATCTCACTTTTCATCGCCAACTTATTTATTTCAGTAAGCGTTGCACAAAACATGCTGCGTAAAGTCCCATCAAATGCGTCGGTAGTAATAAAATATGCAGGTGAAAATTTTTCAAAAAACCTACCACTCCAAAAGCTGGACAGTTATCCTTTTGTAAAGGAAAATCTTTTTAAAGCATTAAAAATTGACAGCCTTACCTCTCTGCAAAACCTGGGTATTAATTTTGAAAAAGATACTTATCAATATGTAACTACAGGAGATTCATCTACCAGTTTTGTAACCCTGATGAACCTGCAGAATGTATCCCAGTTCCTGCAACTGGTACAGGCGAATTACCAGGCTGAGATGAGGCCTGAGAAAAAGAACGGCTATGAATTTTTAACCATCTCTCCTTCCGCTTACCTGGGCTGGAACGATCAGCAGGCAGTAATGGCAGTAACTACTTATCAAAATCCAAATAAATATTATGTACAGCCGGTGATTACAGACAGTGTGTCCCAGGCAATGGTGGACTCTGCAGTAAATGCAGCAATAGCAGCTGTTGATTCAACAGCAAATGCTGCAATAGGTTCCGCAGATTCACCCATGGAAGAAATAGTACAGGCGCCGGTGGAAGAACCCGCTGTAAAAAAAGCGGTACCCAATAAAAAGAAAACCGATACAGCAAAAAAAAATAAAAGAGGCACAACAAAAAAGGCCGCTCCAAAAAAGAAAATAGAAGCGCCGGTTGAAATCCCTGTTGAAGAACCAGTGGAAGAAATCACAGAAGAAATAAAAGAGGATTATCACATTTCTTATGAAGACAGTATAGCCCAGGCAAAAAGAGATGCATTTTATAAAGAACAGGAACTGATTGCCGCAGCCAAACAAAAGCTGCTGGCAGACAGCATTATCAATGCAAGTTTTAATAGCAACATCCCTTCCATAGAAAATGAAGCCAGTTATAAAAAAATGATTGACCCTTCAGCGCATGTGACTGTGTGGCTGAATTATGAAAACCTGCTGAACCAGTATTCTTCCTATTTCAACAAGGGATTTGGCTGGGGGCGGCTGGCAGATGCAGGAATAAATAATATCACTCCCGAAAATAACAAGGGCCTCCGCTCAGCAATGAACCTGTATTTTGAAAAAGATAAAATGAGGGTGGAACAAAAAGTTTGGTCGCCGGATGAAGAGATGGCAAATCTTAGTAAAGAGATCTATAACAGCAAACAAAATCCTGCACTTGTTAATTATGTAAATGCGGATAATATTGCTTACCTGTCTATGTCGATTAACACAGAAGCAATGGCTAAATATTATTACAAACTCATCAGGCAGTATATTAGTAACTACCAACCTGCAAAAGAATATGCAAATGTGGTGGACGTATACATGGACCTGATGGAAATTATCATTGATGAAAAAGCCATTGCAGAATTGATGCCCGGCAATATGGTAATGGTATTGCATGACATGAAAACAAAACAGGTTTCTTACACAGATTATATGTACGATGAAAAAGATTTCACCACTAAAGAAGTTAAGAAAACAAAAGAAGAGCTTTCACCAAATTTTACTTTTGTAATGGAGACAAAGAAGGAAAATTTTATGCAGAAGTTAGTGAAGCTGCCACTGAAATATGCAAAGAAAGAAAATATCAATTACCAGGAAAAAGGCGGCTATTATGAATTAGCTTTTGATAAAGATAAATACCCCATCAGCAGTTTGTATTTTATGGTGCAAAGCGGCAGGTTAATTGTGACTACTTCTATGGAAAGTATCACACATACTCTAAATAACACCTCTTACCCAACAGATGGGGATACAAAAAAATCTATCCTGAAGAACAACTACTCCTTTAAGATTAATTCAAAAAAATTAATACAACAGATAGATGGTCAGCTAAGCTCCAGCCTCAGCAAAAAGATCAGCCAATACATGGAAGAAAATATGGGAGACGTGAAAATGGAAAGCAATATTAAAGATGGCATGATACAAGCCACCACTACCATGGGCATAACAGGCAATCATGCCAACAGCCTTGAATTTTTCTTCAATATGATCGATTCAATCAACAGCATTATGGAACAGGATAAACTGGAAAGAGAAAAAAAAATTGATTAAGTATTTTTCTGATGACCAAAAAAAAATGGGCCTTACTCCTATTATGCTTCCTGCTGCTGGCAGGTTATTATAAATTATTTTACAAAACATACAGCGAAATAGTGGTGCCTAAAAGCGCAGACTGCATAGCTGCAATAGATATAAAGAGGATTACCAATACGGTTATCTGGAATACAATTACCACACCCAGCCTGTGGAAAAAAATCACCATCTTTTCATCTGGTAAAGAAGAGATCAGTTGGGATGATATGATAAAGGTTCCGGATTATGTTTTTGCCTTTCATCCAACCGGTCATCCTGTGAATGCCTGGTACACTGTACTTGAAATAAAAGACAAGGATGATTTTACCAAAGGGCTGCAGCAATATCATTTTGAAAAGAAAGAAGATCTGTATTTTTCAAAACAACTTGGCATTGAATTACTGCAAAGCGGTGATACAATACTGGTGGGTAATCTTGCAGTGGATGATAAAAAATACATCAGGGAAACAGCCCACGAATTATTTGTAAAAAAACAATACAGCATAAAATCGTTACTTAAAAAAAATGTAGAAGCCAGCAGTCATTTAGCTGTGCAGTTTTTAAAAAATAAATTTCTCCGGGAAGATGCAATAATCAAAGCAAACTTTGATAAAAGCAGTATTACAATAAATGCACTCTTCTACCCTTCCAGTAAGTTTAGTTTTATTGAAAATAATTTTAGCTATTCAACTAACTCATTATTTGCAATGGGATTTACACAGCCATCTGCTTCAGTTTATGGCTTATTGACGGATAGCAACAGAACAACCATTTCAAGAGTCCTGAACTTTAATATTGATTCCTTATTGCTGCAAACTAATCATCATTACAACTTAGACATTGCAGCTATCCAACCAAGGGTTGACTCTGCTATCAGTTACACCTACGATGATAATTTTAACCAGGTAAAAAAAGTGGTGGTGAACAACGTACTGGAACCCACATTCAACTTTACTGTGAACGGTAATGGCAGCACCAGTGTTTATGATTACTGGCAGAACAATGGTAAGTTAGAGAGAACCGATAAAGGGGATTTATTTATCCCAATGCCTTTTGTAAAATCTTATTGCAGCAAACTGAATGGCCAGCAATTAAACATTACTTCCAATAATTATCTTGCCAAAGCTTCTGACAAAAACATCCACTGTATTTTCTTTTTGAATCTACTGCTAACTAAAATACCTGCACCGTTAATGAAATATTTACCGGATGATTTAGTGAAAGCAATTAGTAACATTGAATACATACAAGTAACAGCACAAAAAAATCAGCAGCAAATTGAAGTGCATTGCAGTTTGAATAAAAAGAAAAATGATTTGCCGGTAATTGACTGGTAGTGGATTTAAATATACGGTTCAGGTCGCTTTGAGCGCCCCGACCCTATTGTTGTTTTTCCTGTATAAATTTTAATAAATTCCGCTTTGCCTTGTTTTTTATTTTACGCTGAAAGAAAGAGTTCCATCCAAATAATTTGCCCATAAAACCCAATGCCTGGGTGCTCCATTTGTGCAGGCTGAATGCATCACTGTGCTCAACAATCTCACCATTTGCGAAACGCACATTGGCCCTGACACTATTCACCACCTTTCTGCCGGTTTTGGAAAAAGTATAAGTGGCTACCCAATCGCAGGTATAGTATTCATCGTCCAGTTTTATGATGTTACCATAAGTGAGCGAAAAATCTTTTGCATTTTTACAAAGCATCTCCCACATACACCTGGCTTCATCTCCCCTCAATAATTCAAATGCCGGATCATAAAAAACAATATCATCGCTATAGCAGCTGTTCATCGTCCTGTAATCCTTTTGCTGAAAAGCTGTGTAAAATTTATTGATCAATACCTCGTTGTTATCCATACAATTTCATTTTATTTTCCGGCGATAAATATAGATAAAACGGACAATATTAACGATACAGTTTTAATGGTTGAATTACATTTTCTATATTTATCAAATGAACTTTTAAAATCTGTATATGAATAGAGTCATTTTGTTAGTAATTCTTGTAATATCTATATCAGTAAAAGCACAGAATACTTTAAATATAGTACCGATGCCAGCTGAGATAAGTGTAAGTCAGACAAAAGTAAAATTCCTGTTGAGCAATAAAACAAAAATAATATTCGGACATGGTTACGGATTAGATAAATATGCCAATGATTTAAATAACCAGTTAGAAATGATATATGGTTTCAAGCTGCCAATTAGCCGGGAACGACTGAATGCCCACACTACTAATTACATAGAAATAAGCTTTACCCCTTTTGTTGTAAAAGAAAAGGACTCTTATACTTTGAATGTATCTAAAGAAGGCATTTCAATAGTTAGCTATTATAACAAGGGGTTATTTTATGGAATACAAACACTATTGCAACTCTTACCTGTTCAAAAAGAAAAATTGACTTCAAAAAATTATCAATTATCAATTCCTCAATTATCAATTAAAGATTACCCCCGTTTTGAATACCGTGGAATGATGCTGGATGTAAGCCGTCATTTTTTACCATTGAGCATTGTAAAAAAGTATATTGATTATTTAGCACTCCACAAGCTCAACACCTTTCACTGGCACCTAACAGATGACCAGGGCTGGCGCATCGAAATAAAAAAATATCCCCGGCTTACAGAAATCGGTGGCTGGAGAAACGGCACCATCATTGGCCGCTATCCCGGCAAAGGCAATGACAGCCTGAAACATGGCGGCTATTATACACAAGACGAAATAAAAGAAGTAATAAAGTATGCAGCAGAAAGATATGTTACCATCATCCCGGAAATAGAAATGCCAGGGCACTCTTCTGCAGCGATTGCGGCATATCCACAACTCAGTTGCTTTCCTGATGAGGATACCAAATTCCCCGAAGCATGTACCTGGGCCGGCCCCACCAAAGGCAAGCAGGTACAACAAACTTGGGGTGTGTTTGAAGATGTGTACTGCCCCAGTGATTTTACTTTTAATTTTTTACAGGATGTACTGGATGAAGTGATGGCTTTATTTCCAGCGGAGTATATTCATATTGGCGGTGATGAATGCCCAAAGGAAGCATGGAAGCGTTCTGCTTTTTGCCAGAAGTTGATGAAGAAAGAAGGATTAAAAGATGAACATGCCCTGCAGAGTTATTTTATTCAGCGAATGGAAAAATACATCAACAGGAAAGGCAAAAAAATTATTGGGTGGGATGAAATATTAGAAGGTGGACTTGCACCTAACGCCACGGTTATGAGCTGGCGGGGAATACAAGGCGGTATTGACGCAGCCAAACAACATCATAATGTGATCATGACACCTGGGGAGCCTTTATATTTTAACCATTCACAAACAAAAAATGAGGACTCCGTTACACAGGGCAGCTACTGTCCTATTGAAAATGTGTACGATTATGAACCCATTCCAAAAGAGTTAACAACAACAGAAACCAGGTATATTCTAGGTGCACAGGCAAATGTTTGGAGTGAGTACATTGGTACATTATCCAAACTGGAATATTCTGTTTTTCCACGAATGGCAGCATTATCAGAAATACTGTGGACACCAAAAGAAAAAAAGAACTGGAAGGATTTTGAAAGAAGATTGCCTTCCATCATGCTTAGATACGAATTATGGAAAGCTGGTTATAGTAAAGCTTACCTTGAATTAAAAACAAGCACATTACCAACAGAAAATTTTAATGGTGTTTTATGGAAAGTGGAGAGCAGGGCTAAAGAACCAATCATTATGAATCTTAACAGGGGTGATTCTATTTGGAGTTATAGCAAGCCTCAATTAATTAAAGCAACTGCGACTGCTTATGCCTATACAGAAAAAGCTAAAATGTCAGCACAGCAACAATTTCATTTTAACAAAGCCACCGGTAAAAAAATAACACTCGTCAATCAACCATCACCCAAATATCCCGGCGATGGTGCCTTCACGTTAGTGAACGGCGTACAAAATAAAAATGGCTTATTAAGAGCTGCAGAATTCATTGCTTTTAATGGTGAGGATTGTGAAGCAATCATTGACTTGGGCAAATTACAAGACATCAGCGAAGTAACTGTTCATACACTGCACCAGAAAGAAAGCTGGATATGGCGGCCGGGTATAGTAGAAATATTCAGCTCACCGGATGGCAGGAACTTTACTTCCGTTGGCCTGACAGATGATTTTGAAAAGAAAGAAAACAACACAGTCACCATGACAGTGAACCTTGTTACTATTGCCAACAGCCGTTATATTAAAGTACTTGCAAAAAACTGGGGTCCTATCCCGGATAACGAAGCTGGTGATGGTAACCCTGCCTGGTTATTTGTGAGTGAAATTGAGGTGGAGTAAAGGAAATCGTCTGAACGGGGATTTTGGGGGATGGTGATGATTAAGAGGATTAGGAATTCAATACTTCAGTGATTTTGCTTAGTTTGTTTAATCTCTAATTTGTATTTTTTTTATAAAAAGACAAAACGGAAAGATGTAAATATCCCCTTAATCCATTAATCCCCCAAAATCCCCTTTCAGACAAATTATAAATCTGTAAACAACAGTTAACTTAATTTGCTACAGTACAACTCATCGTTTTTCAAACAACAAAAAATTATGCACCAACTTATTACCCGTTTTTTCATCCTGTTTGTATCAACTTGTATCAGTATTGTTTCCATTGCCCAAAGCAAAATGGATTTTGAAGACTATGAACCCACCCCCACACTCAAAGTAAAACAGCATAGCGTAACCAAAGCAAAGTTTCCTTTTATTGATGTACACAATCATCAATGGGGAATGCCGGATCAAAACCTTCCAGAGCTAATAAAGAAAATGGATGCACTCAATATGAAAATAATGGTGAACCTGAGTGGCCGCAGTTATAAGCAAGGTGGCCAGCAGCGCAATGGCTTCTTTGATGTAAATGATTTTAGTTATTTAAAAAGAAGCATTAATAATGCTAATACAAATGTGCCCGGCCGCATGGCAGTGTTTACCAATATTTCTTTTGTAGGGTTTGGAGAAAAAGACTGGGTGGCTAAAACAGTGCAACAGTTAGATGAGGATGTAAAAGCAGGCGCAAAGGGATTGAAATTATACAAAGAATTCGGCATGGAATTCAGGGATGAAAAAGATAATATCATTGCAATTGACGACAGCAGGCTGGACCCAGTATGGGATAAATGTGGCGAATTAAATATTCCGGTACTGATACATTCTGCTGATCCAAAAAATTTCTGGCTGCCGGTGGATAAAGACAACGAACGCTGGCTGGAGCTGGCTAAACATCCAGACAGGAAACGCACTGAAAAAGACATTCCCTGGGAAACAGTGATAACTCAACAGCATAATATGTTTTTAAAACATCCCAAAACAAAATACATCGCAGCACATTTTGGCTGGCTGGCAAACGACCTGGAAAAATTGAGTAATTTTTTAGACTCTGCTAAAAATGTGTACGTGGAGTTTGGTGCAGTGATAGCTGAAATTGGAAGACAGCCGAGAGCTGCCGGTGCTTTCTTTGAAAAATTTCAGGACCGGATACTATTTGGCAAAGACAGCTGGGTGCCGGAAGAATATGCAACTTATTTCCGGGTGCTGGAAACAACCGATGAATATTTTCCGTATCATAAAAAATACCATGCCTTCTGGAAAATGTATGGGCTTGGGTTACCAGATTCCATCCTGAAAAAAGTGTATTATAAAAATGCACTGCAGGTAATTCCAGGATTAGATAAAACGCTATTCCCCGATTAAATAACTACTCGTCAGAAACCATCACACAGGGAAATGACGGGTTGCTACCCCACCCGTGAATTTATTTAATTTTCAGCTTCTCAATTCATTGTTCCCATCATCTTGATTATTAAAAAATATAATTTTATAAAATCATATTGACACAATCGTTTCAAATATTGGCTGCCTTACATCATTGAAACAGCTTCCTTTAACGTGCAAATTCTATCCATTAAGCGATTGCCGGATACACTCTTTTAATCGTTTCATTTAATAAAAAAAAAATTTCGGTGCTCAACCAGTTATTTTCCGTAGCTTGAGTATATGATGAGGTATATTCTTCATTATTTTAAATCCTCATTTTTAAATCCAATTTAATTCAATGGCTTTTTTAGACGATGTGCTGCAACCGCCTTCTTATGGCTGGAAAGATGCTTCAGGAAATTTTAGTAAACCAACTTCAGGTACCATACTAAAGGAATTTTTTTCAAGGCTCAACATTTTTAAGAATAAAAAAAACTGGCTGTCGTTTTTCAGCTGGATGAAAGTGCTGGCGCTTTTCCCATTCTTTATATTGTTTGTCACAAAATATTTCAGCTTTGGCTTATTGGCTGCAGGCTTTGTATACGGTATGATATTGATGGGTACCCATGGCACCATCTGGTACCATCGTTATTGTACACATGGCGCTTATACATTCCGCAACAACTGGTGGAAATTTTTTACCAAGAACTTAGTACTGAGTATTATACCGGAAGAAATATACGTGGTGTCTCATCATGTGCATCATGCTAAAAGCGACGAACCGGGTGATCCTTATTTTGCTGAAGGTGGATTTCTGTATTGCTTTTTAGCAGATGTCAATCATCAGCCTATTGCAAAAGATATGTCAGAAAAAAATTACGACCATGTATTACACCTGATGAAACATACAGGCCTGCGGGGAAATAATTTTAAGGATTACCAGAAATGGGGCTCCTTTGCAAACCCTGCCAGGAGTGTTGCCAACTGGGTACTCAACTGGGGCTTTTGGATCACAGTGTTTTATTTAATTGGTGGTATGGGGCTGGTGTCTGCATTACTGGGTGGTGCATTCATCTGGGCTGTGGGGGTGCGTACTTTTAATTACGAAGGCCATGGTAAAGGAAAAGATATGCGCCAGGAAGGTACCGATCATAACAGGAATGATATGTCTGTTAATCAAATCTGGCCCGGGTACGTGGCCGGCGAGTGGCACAATAACCATCACCTGTACCCCAAAAGTGCAAGGTCTGGTTTTTTACCTTACCAGCTGGATCTTGCCTGGTGCTATGTAAAACTAATGCACACTATGGGGGCAGTAAGCAGTTACCGTGACAACCGAAAACAATTTTACGAAGAATACCATACTCCCTATTTGAATAAGGAAAAAGCAAATGCTGGTGCTCCAAAAAAGGAAATGATCGCTGAAAAAGCAAATTAAATACCCGTCAAATAATAATAGTTCGCTTTAAAAAATTTGACTGTTTCCTTTGCAGTCACTATAAACTATTGAATAGAGTTTTGTTCCATATATTTTATGGCAGCTGTATCATATGATAAACACTGTATAAAAATAACATCAGAATACAAATCATCAGCATGCAGCATATTAAGCCAATTGAATATCTTTACTTTAAAAGATATTTAATTGACCCCATACTAACTGGATGAAAACATTTGTTACTTCTTTATTTTCTTTTTTTCTCACAGCCCATGCCTTTTCCCAGCAGGTGGATAAAAGTGCAGACACTTTTCAAATAGCAAAACAAAAAGAGCTGCCAAAAAAAGTTCCTGAGAAGGTGACCCAGGATGGCTTAGCAGTGCCTGAAAGAATAAACCCATTCCTTATTTATACCGGTAAAACCATACGCTCTGTAAGGATAAAAAGCCTTGGTTTTGAAACCGACATTAATGATACCACTTTATTGAAGGGCGGGCTGGGTGTGGTACTGGGAGATGCATTGCATAAAAACACCAAATTAAAAGTAATAACAAACAATTTATTTTTTAAAGCAGGTAATAAGATAAATCCTTATTTGCTGGCAGATAATGAACGGCACCTGAGAGACCAGGTATTTATCCAGGATGCGGTGATCATAGTTAGAAGAGTAAAAGATGACAATGACCTGGTAGATATACTGGTGATGGTAAAAGATGTGTTTTCATTTGGCCCGGGTTTGGGTGTAGGCGGAACAAAAAAATACAAGCTGGAACTGAAAGAAGAAAACCTTGGTGGAACGGGAACAAGGGTTGCTGTAAGTACCCTGTTTGATGCTAACCGTGAGCCAAAATTTGGATGGGGTGCTGATTTTTTACAAAGAAATGTGAGGGGTAGTTTTATTAACTGGGGAATGGGTTATAAAAATTATAACAATGCTTTCAATAGTAACCGGAATGAGGAAAGTATTTACTACCTCCGTATCGAAAAGCCCCTGGTAACACAATACCTGAGATGGATGGGCTCATTCGATTTATCGGTTAATAAAACGAGCAATGCCTACCTGGGCGATTCATTATACCAAAGCGATTTTAAATACAGTTATTATAATATCGATGGATGGGTTGCCTATATTTTTGGCAGCAGGAAACTGATGTACACCAATTTAAAAAGCGCTTCAAGAAAATTTATTGCACTCAGGGCTTTTCATCAGCAATTCAATGATATACCCGAAAAGAACAACGTTAATTATGATGGTATTTATTCTGATGTTTCCGGTTTGCTGGCAAGCTTCAGCATTTTTAAACAGAACTATTACAGGGCTACCTATATATATGGTTTTGGAAGAAACGAAGATGTGCCCGTAGGATTCAGTGCATCAGTGATTGGAGGATACACCATTAAAAAAGACAGCCTTTATGACAAATACATAACAAGACCTTATTATGGCATAGAGGGACAAAAAGGTAAGTACAATCAGAAAGGCTTTTACAACAGCTATACGTTCAGGTTAGGTGGCCGTCGTTACCAGGGTAAGTGGGAAGATATGACCCTGCTGATGTATGCAGATCATTTTAGCAGGCTGAGGCAAATTAATACAAAGTGGTACAGGCGTTACTTTCTAAGTGGTGGGTTTGCTAAACAATTTGTTCCGGTATTGGAGCAGGCACTCCAGTTAAGAAGCCCTTATGGCCTCCCCTATTTTGAATACGGTTATGTATCCGCAGATCTGAGAGCCGCTGTAAAATCAGAACTGGTTTTTTATCATACCAAAAAACTCCTTGGATTTGGAATTGCTCCTTTTGCATTTGGAGACGTGGTACTGTTGAAACCCACCAGGCAACCATTTGGTAAAAGTGACTTGTATTCTGCTGTCGGTGCAGGTTTTCGTATCCGGAATGAGAACCTGATCTTTGGAACCATTGAAGCCAGGTTCTCTTACTTCCCCCGGGTATTACCCAACATGAATCATTTTAAAATAAAATTCAATACTAATCTGCGGTATAAATACAACAACAGTTTTATCAGGCGGCCTGATTTTGTATCTCCCAACCAGTTGTAGAGGTGAATAGTGAAGAGTGAAGAGTTGCTACTCACAACTCACCTGAAATATGGCAGCTTGCAATTTTATTTTTTATAGAACTGATCCCATACCACAGTCTTTCCTATTTTAGCCGCATGCTTTGCAGCTTCCAGTATTTTTATTACAATCTCATTATTGGCAGGTGCAGAAAGATCAAATGGCTGCATCACAATATTGCCCCGGATTACATTTTTAAAATAGGTAAATGGATCGTTACGGTCTTGCGGTAATGCTGCTGCGGTAATTGGTACGGCGGCCGATTTATCATTTTCTTTTACCAGCATATTGGTTCCATCTTTACAAAACACAAAACCCTTCACTCCATACACTTCCATATCTTTTCTGCCATAGGGCCAGTTCCAGGATGCCTGTATGATCACCTGCGCCTTTTTATAAGTAAGAATGATGGTTGCTTCATCATCTACTTTAGGATACAATTGCGGTTTGATCTGTTGTGTAATGGCAGTAACAGTTTCCGGGTGTTCACCCTCCATCATCCAGGTAGCAAGGTTAGCACCATAACATCCAAAGTCTGTTAGTGCTCCACCCCCATTTAACACCGGATCGGTAAGCCAGTCTAAAAATTCTTTATTGCAACCAATTTCCACCGGACCCTGGTGGCCTGTATGAAAAACAATTTTACGAATGTCGCCGGTTATGTTTTCTTTCTTTACCAATTGATATGCTTTTTCATTACTGCCATACCAGCTGGTTTCATAATTGGTGAGTAACTGAATATGGTGTTTTTTTGCCAGCGCCAGCATCCTTGTTGCATGATCCACACTTACTGCCATTGACTTCTCCACCATTACATGAATGCCCCTGGGTGCACAATACTCCACCACTTTTAAATGATCATAAATACTGTTGAATGCCAGCACCGCTTCCGGTTTTGTTTTTTCAATCATTTCTTCTACGGAGTTGTAAACAATATCCATGCTGTATCCATATTTTTTGGAATAAGCTTCTGCCAGTTCCCGGTTGGGTTCTGCTATTCCCACAATCTCGATATCGCCTTTCTTTTCCCGGCCCAGTATCCCATGAACATGTGTATGCACAAGGCCTGCAATGGCTACTCTTAAAGGTCGTTTAGAGGCTGTATCACTTTGTGCTTTCATCTGAACGGCAGAACTGGCAAGTAACAGGAGGAGAAATATCTTTTGAAACATGGCAATGGTTTTAAAACAAATATAATTATTCAAACACTGTCCTGCATAATAAAGCTGCATTTTCAATAAAAAACAAAAAATCATTTACTGATAAGGAGATTCAATAACTTTAATTCTGCTGAACAGTTGTTTTGTTTTTATTTATCCATTAAACAACTGCTGCATTTTTCCTGCATCAGTTCAAATTAATTTTTATGAAGAAAACCTCTTTTATCCTGGCTCTTTCTGTGTTTCTTTTTACGCAGTATTGCAATGCACAAGACAATAAAAAAATTACTGCAGATATTATTTATATCAATGCCAGCATCTGGACGGGAGATAATAACAATCCATCTGCAAGTTGTATCGCCGTATCGGGTAATAAAATAATTTATGTTGGCAACAATGCTGATGCATTTAAAGGCAGCAATACAAGGCTGGTTGATGCCGGGGGTAAAATGATCGTACCGGGTTTTATCGACAACCACACTCACTTTTTAACCGGGGGATATCAGTTGACAGCAGTCAACCTGAGGGAAGCAGCAAGCAAAGCAGATTTCATTAAAACATTGGCAACATATATTTCCAAACTAAACGATGACAGGTGGATACAAGGCGGCGATTGGGATCATGAAGCAATGGGTGGTGAGCTGCCAACAAAGAACTGGATCGACAGCGTAACCGGTAATCATCCCATCTTTATCAACCGTTATGATGGCCACATGGCACTCGCCAATTCCATTACATTGAAACTGGCAGGCATTGACAAAAACACCGTAAACCCGCCAGGTGGCGAAATAGTAAGAGACCCTGTAACCAATGAACCCACCGGGGTACTGAAAGATGAAGCAATGGGCCTTGTAAATAAGATCGTTCCTGAACCTTCAGAAAAAGAACTGGAGGAGATGTTACAACGGGCTGCTGTACATGCATTAAAAAATGGCGTAACACAGGTGAATGATGTAGGTAGTTATGGTGGATGGGCGGACCTTAAAACATACAGCAATGCTCATAAAAAAAATCAGCTCAAACTCCGCATTTATTCATTGGTGGCACTGACTACCTGGAAGCGGTTAGCCGATTATGTAAACCAACATGGGCGTGGCGATGATATGCTCCGCTGGGGCGGATTGAAAGGATTTGTGGATGGTTCATTGGGTTCCACCACAGCATGGTTTTATCAACCCTACTTAGATGATGCAACATCTACCGGGTTGATCGTTACAGACACCAATGATCTGCGCCGGGATATTTTAGCTGCCGATGCTGCAGGCTTACATGTAACAGTACACGCTATTGGCGACAGGGCCAATGACTGGTTGCTGGATGTATATGAACAAGCAGAAAAAATAAAAGAAAACAGCAACAGCCGTTTCCGGATAGAGCATGCACAACACCTGAGTGCTGCTGCTATCAAACGTTTTGCAACTTTGAATGTAATACCTTCCATGCAACCTTACCACGCCATTGATGATGGCAAATGGGCATACAAAAGACTAGAAGATGACAGGTTGAAAAGAACCTATGCGTTTAAATCTTTGTTAGATGCCCATGCAAAACTGACCTTTGGTTCAGACTGGACTGTGGCACCACTTACCCCGATAGAAGGTATTTATGCTGCGGTAACAAGAAGAACACTGGATGATAAAAATCCGAATGGCTGGTACCCTGAAGAAAAAATATCTGTGGAAGATGCGATACGTTGTTATACAATTAACAATGCTTATGCAGGTTTTCATGAAAACAAAACAGGCATGCTGAAAGTTGGTATGCTGGCAGATTTTGTGATGCTGTCTGATAATATTTTCACCATTGCTCCTGAAAAAATTAAAGAGGTGAAAGTGCTACAGACAATATTGGATGGAAAGATGGTGTATGAGGGAGGGAAGAAAGAATAAGAGAGACTTTTAGTGCTTTAAATAATTTTTCTCTCCTGCTTTTACAGCAATCAACAAATCATTTCCCTTCGGAGGTAAGGGACAATTATATCCTGTGATATAAGCACAGTAAGGATTATAGGCTTTATTAAAATCAATTACATAAATATTGTTCCGAATATCAGTAATTAAAAGATCTATATAACGGCCTCCTCCGTATGTTTCAAATCCAGACGTCTTATCAGTAAATGGGATAAACAATGTCTCACTGTATTCCTTTGTAGTCATCAGGTATTTTGACTGGTAAATGTTAAGGTGCACTAAAGAATCATTTAATACAAATGTAATTACCCCATAAACCCTGTATTCCTTTTTTATACTGCCTGATGTATTCATCAAAAACCATTCAGCATTTTCCTTCCTTTCAAATACTGCAGGAATTCTGTATTCTTTACTCACTGGAAAAAACTGCATCATTTTTTTATCTTCACCCTTTACCACCTCATGATCCTGCACATATAGTTTCAGAAAATTATTCAGGGAATCTTCATAAGTTGCCTGGCTCTTGCAAAACAGCGGAAGCAACATAAGAAATAAAAGAAATGTTTTCATGTGTGATCTGATTTAAATTAAAACTGGTTTATTGCTGAGAAGTTTTGTTAAACCTATAAGGTCTGCCGCCCGGTTATGCAGCGCTGCAAGACCTTATAGGTTTTTGCTTATTGAAAAATGACACCAATTTACTTCTCCAAAGAAAACGTATAATGACTTGTAATCATTGAACTTCTTTGAATCTTATTTTATTTGAATTTGAGTTATTGATGAAAATAGAATCAACTGCATCTAATATTTCTTTTTTATTAAATTTTTTAATTAAGCCATATCCGGGTGAGGGAATAAAATAAATTCCTTCTTTTTGTTTAAATATATCATCGATATTTCCCGAAAAAAGAGTTACGCTATCCTCTATCAGTTTGTACAAGTCATATTTAATATTATCAAAGTTTAAATTTTTATTCTTTGAGATCAGATTACCATAGTTTAGCGATTTAATGATTTTTCCATTTTTGAATAAGTCAATAAATCCATTTGATTTTCTAACAAAAATATCTTTACCGTAAACTGATCTTAAACTATCACGAAAAAAATTCATCCCCGGTAGTGAATCCTGGAACTTACCTTTTGATATGTAAAACCACCCCCACGAAGAATTATCGGATACAAACGAAATGAACTCATTAGAAACTCTGAACATCCTTCGATTCTTTTCAATTTCATATTGAGTTAAATGATCCGGATTTTTATTATCGCATTTAGTGATTGCCAAATTATAAGAAAATTTGCCGAGAAACCCGGGTCTTACAAGTCCTAGTATATAGATACCTCTTTCCGGGTACGACTCGATTGTATCAATTTCGGTAACTTTTGAAAAAGAACTTTTCTTTAAAATAAGAAAAGTTTTATTATAAAAAAATGCAATAGTGAAATACAATAGGATTAACAGAGTTGCGTAGATTAAATACTTTCGCATTGCATTTCAATTTTAAAGAGTTAACTAAACCTATAAGGTCTGCCGCCCAGTTATGCAGCGCTGCAAGACCTTATAGGTTTTTGCTTATTGAAAAAGACATCGTTTTATTTCTCCGTAGAAAACGAATAAGGAAAATCCTTCTCAGTAGTACCACGAACAGTATTCGGCTTACTTCCCATCGTTGCTTCAAACACACCACCTTTTAAAATATCCTGGTGACTGATCCAGTTTTTAGTGTATTGCTTTCCATTAATACTGGTGGATTGTAAATACCGGTTTTGCTCACTATTAGCTGCCGCATTGATCACAAATGTTTTTCCATTTTCTAATTGCAAGGTGATCTTTTTAAACAGCGGGGCACCTAACACATATTGATCGGTTCCGGGGCATACAGGATAAAATCCCATGGAGGAAAATACATACCAGGCAGATGTTTGTCCATTGTCTTCATCACCACAATAACCATCTGGCGTAGGTGTGTACAGGCGGTTCATTACTTCCCTTACCCAGTATTGCGTTTTCCAGGGCTGGCCTGCATAATTGTATAAATAGATCATGTGCTGGATAGGCTGGTTGCCGTGTGCATAGTTACCCATATTCATCAACTGCATTTCTCTTATCTCATGAATCACTGAACCATAATATGATTCATCAAACACCGGCGGTAAAGTAAAAACAGAGTCCAGCATTTGCACAAAATCTTTTTTGCCGCCCATTAAATTGATCAATCCATTTACATCGTGAAAAACAGACCAGGTATAATGCCAGCTGTTTCCTTCTGTAAAAGCATCACCCCATTTAAAAGGATTGAACGGTGATTGAAAAGTGCCGTCTGCATTTTTGCCACGCATTAATTTATGAGAGGGGTCAAATAAATTTTTGTAATTGTACAAACGGTCTTTAAATACTTTCAATTCACTTTCCGGTTTCTTTAAGGCTTTACCTAATTTATAAACACAAAAATCATCATACGCATATTCCAGTGTACGGGCAGCATTTTCATTTATGCCAACATTGTAAGGCACATACCCCAGCTTATTATAATACTCCACCCCCAGCCTGCCAACGGAACCTACCGGACCTGCATTACCGGCGTTCTTTAACAATGCCTCATATAATTTTTCTATATCGTATTCCTTACCTCCTTTTAAATATGCATCAGCAATAATGGAGGCAGAATTGGAACCCACCATACAATCCCTGTGGCCGGGGCTTTGCCATTCCGGCAACCAGCTGCTTTCCAGGTAGGCATTTACCAACCCTTCCTGTATATGTCCATTTAATTCCGGGAACATTAAATTGAACAAAGGAAATACAGCACGGAAAGTGTCCCAAAAACCATTGTCAGTAAATAGGTAGCCGGGCAGCACGTGTCCATTGTAAGGACTGTAATGAACGATCTCCTTATTTTTATTGATCTCATAAAAACTCCGTGGAAAAAGCATGGCACGGTACAGGCAGGAATAAAATGTTTTGATTTGATCTGAAGTACCACCTTCCACTTTCATTCTTGACAGTTCCTTATTCCAAATTCCTTTTGCTTTTTGTTTCACGGTTTCAAAATCATTGCGGCCAATTTCCTGCAGGTTAATTTCTGCCTGCTCAAAACTGATAAAGGAGGAAGCTACTTTTGCAGTCACTTTTTCTCCTTTGCCCGTTTTAAAACCTATCACAGCACCAACATGATTATCTGTTAATTCAAGCCCATCCACCAACTCCTTGTCTTTCCAAACTTTATTTATTTCAAAAGCCTTATCAAAGTACAACACAAAATAGTTTTTAAAATTAGCCGGTACACCACCGCTGTTTTTGGTGGTATATCCAATGATCTTATTTTCTGCAGGGATTATTTTTATGTAAGAGCCCTTATCCATTGCATCGATCACCACAAAAGAACTATCAGTTTTTGGAAAAGTAAAACGGAATATGGCTGCTCTTTCTGTGGGAGCAATTTCAGTGGTAACATCATAATCTGCCAGGTACACACTGTAATAGTAAGGCTTTGCGGTTTCTGCTTTGTGAGAAAACCAGCTGGCTCTTTCATCCTGCCCCATCACCATTTTATTGGTAACCGGCATAATAGCAAACTGGCCATAGTCATTGATCCAGGGGCTGGGTTGATGTGTTTGTTTAAAGCCTCTTATTTTATCAGCACTGTACGTATATGCCCAGCCATCTCCCATCTTTCCTGTTTGCGGCATCCAGCAATTCATTCCCCAGGGTAATGAAATAGATGGATAAGTATTACCTGTTGACAGCTCTGGTTTGGATGCTGTTCCCATTAAAGGATTGATATAATCTACAGGGCTGAATGTTTGTGCATGTATGCTGCCTGCTGATAACAACAGGGAGAAAAAGAAGCAAATAAATCTCATGATGGTTGATTGTTTTGTTACACAGGTTGCAAATGTAATCAATCAACTTTGCTCATTAAAAATGTAATTTTTTACATTAAATTTATTTACATCAATAGACTCTGCCTGGCTATTGCAATGCAGGTAAGCCGGAAGTGATATTATTTTTAAACGCCTTTATAAGATCAGGAATTAGTTATGTGCAATACCGTCAGCATTTCCATCCGGATCATTGACAGCCTTGCCCGAAATGTTGATATTGTTTCCATTGAGCAATAACAACCCGGTAACATGCGGTGCCGCCATAGAAGTACCACTCATAGTAGCATAGCGGTTATTTAAATAAGTAGATAGAATGCTTACACCAGGCGCTGCATAATCTACCACATCATTGCCATAATTTGAAAAGCTGGCGAATTGACCAGTACTGTCAATGGCGGATACGGTATATATATTTTCCCCATTTACCCTTGCTGGCGAATACAAGTCAGCAGCCTTTCCATTATTACCTGCAGCAATCGAAATAAATATTCCTTTTGCGGCAGTGCTTAGTACTTGCTGATCCAGAATATTAGATACCCCATCTTCACCAAGGCTTATATTCACTGCATCGCCTGCTTTTCCATTTGCACTAACATAAGCTAACGCCTGTATAATATTAGAAAGCAGTCCCTCCCCTTTTTCATCCAGCACCCGTAAAGAAATGAGTGTGGCACCGGAGGCAACACCCAGTATTCCAAAATTATTATTCTTTGCACCGATAATTCCTGCCACATGTGTACCATGCCCATTTTCATCTGCAGCAGAAGCTACTCCACTAATAAAACTATGACTCCTGGTTTCATCCACATTAAGATCAGGATGATTAAAATCAATACCTGTATCTATCACCCAAGCCACCTTGCCTGTGCCGTCTCCATATCCCACCTTCTCTATATTCCAGGTAATCAGCCAGGGTGCAACCACCGTAAAACAATTGCCCAGCTTAATGATCCTGTCCGGTTCTACCATGCTGATGCTGGCATCTGCCTTTAATTTTATCAATTCATCTTTAGATAATTTTGCTACAAAACCTCCCTTTTCTCCACCAAATGATTTTACCAGCGAACCTGTTTTAATATTATTTTTTAATAAAACTCTTTCTGCTGAGGAGGACAAAGTACGGGTAGAGACGGTTGGGGAAATTGTACCCGGTGCATAAACAATAATATATTGGCCCTGTACCGTATCGCTTTCATTTACAGACATCGGCACAATACAGCCGGGTTCTTCAGCTACCAAATTTGACTGGGTATCAGTCTTTTTACAACCTATATAAATAATGGAGATAAATAATAGTAGAAATCGCATAACTGCTCTATGTAATAAACATACCAATATGCAAACAGTTGCTTAAAATAGTATTTCTTTAACAAGTATTTAAGATTCGTTCAGGATGAATAATCATCGATAAAACACGGCCCAATTATTAAAGATTACCTTCGCCATTCATTTTTTAGCATATGACCTTTGATGATTTAAATTTAAATACCCCATTGCTCACCGCACTGGATGAACTTGGATACAGCAATCCCACCACTATTCAGCACAAGGTTTTTCCGGTAGCAATGTCTGGAAGAGACGTGTGTGGTATAGCACAAACCGGCACCGGTAAAACATTTGCTTACCTGCTGCCCTGCCTGCGGCAATGGAAATTTGCAAAGGATAAATCACCACAGGTACTCATCATTGTGCCAACAAGAGAACTGGTGGCACAGGTGGTGGAATCTGTAAAAGCATTAACTCCTTATATGAGCCTGGTGGTGGCAGGTGTGTATGGCGGCGTAAACATCAATACCCAAAAACTGGAAGTGGAAAAAGGAGTGGATGTATTAGTAGCCACACCGGGCCGGCTGTACGACCTTGCCATGAATGGTGCCTTCAAAACAAAAATGATCAAAAAATTAGTGATAGATGAAATGGATGAACTGCTGAACCTGGGATTCAGAACACAACTAAAAAACATACTGGATCTGTTGCCTCCCAAAAGACAAAACCTGTTGTTTTCAGCAACTATAACGGAAGAGGTAGAAGCATTGATTGATACCTATTTTAATGACCCTGTAAGAGTAGAGGCTGCTCCCACGGGAACACCGTTAGAAAATATTATACAAACAGGATATGAGGTTCCAAATTTTTACACGAAAGTGAACCTGCTGGAATTATTACTGACCGAAGATGAAACAATGACAAAGGTGCTGGTGTTTGCAGCCACCAAACAATTGGCAGATCAGTTATATGAACAATTAGAAGCAAAGTTTCCCGGCACTGCCGGTGTGATACATTCCAACAAAGAACAGAACCACCGGTTTAATACAGTGAAACAATTCCAGGAAGGTAACTACCGCTTTATCATTGCTACGGATATTGTGGCAAGGGGTATTGATATTTCTGAGGTAACACATGTTATCAATTTTGATACACCGGAGGTGCCGGAGAATTATATACACCGCATTGGCCGTACGGGCAGGTATGATAAAAAAGGAATCGCCATCACTTTTATCACTGAAAAAGAAAAGCCCTTACAAGAAGCTATTGAAGCATTGATGCAATATAAAATTCCCATTGCTCCATTACCTGCTAACCTTGTTATCTCTGATGTACTTACAGAAGATGAGATACCAAAAGTGTACATGAAGATCATACAGGTAAAGATGCCTAAGAAAGAAAATGTGGGGGCTTCTTTTCATGAAAAATCTGCTAAAAACAGCAAGGTGAATTTTATTGTAAAGAAGAAAGACAGGATGATGAAAAAATATGGCAAGCCGATTAAAAGAGCTGCAAAGAAATAAGCATGCCTCCTGCTACGGTAACTAAACAATATAAAATTTTACTGGTCAGCTGCTTTTATTTGTGCTGAGAAATAATAACAGACACGTTAAATTTATCTATCAAACAATTTTTAGAATGAATAAATATTTCCTGCTCCTCCTCTGCTTCGTTTCTGCTTTAAATCTTGCTGCTCAAAACAGCGACTCTGTTTGGGTAACAGAAAATTATAAGAAGGTTGAGCAAATGATCTCCATGAGAGATGGAACAAAATTATTCACTTCAGTATATATTCCAAAAGACACAGCTGAAAAACATCCTATACTTTTCAACCGTACTCCTTACTCCTGTGCACCGTACGGGGCAGATAAATTCAATGCACATTTATATGACAGCTACTGGATCAATTATTTAAAAGAGGGATATATTATCGCCATACAGGATGTTCGTGGAAGGTGGATGAGTGAAGGAGACTTTGTTGATGTAAGGCCATTTAATCCAAATAAAAAAAACAAAGAATTTGATGAAGCCAGTGATACCTACGATGCAATAGAATGGATGATCAATAATATCCCCGGCAATAATAAACGGGTGGGTGTATTTGGCATTTCCTATCCCGGATTTTACAGTACCATGGCAGCTTTAAGCAATCATCCTGCATTAAAAGCAGTGAGCCCACAGGCCCCGGTTACCGAATGGTTTATCGGCGATGACTTTCATCACAATGGCGCCTTTATGGTAATGGATGCGTTTAGTTTTTACAGTGGCTTTGGCAAACCAAGACCAACCCCCACCACCATTGAAAGCCCCGGTTTCAATATTCCTTCGCAGGACAATTATGATTTTTATTTAAAGACCGGTGCATTAAAAAACTTCAGTAAGATCATGGGCGACAGTATTGCCTTTTGGAAAGACTTGATGAACCATCCCGATTACGATGACTGGTGGAAAGCAAGAAATGCAAGAAATTTTGTAAGCAATATTAAGCCCGCCATGCTGGTGGTTGGTGGTTTGTTTGATGCGGAAGATTGCTATGGTGCATGGAATCTGTATAAAGCCATTGAAGATAAAAGCAAGAATACAGATAACCGGATTGTGATGGGACCATGGGTGCATGGTGGCTGGAGCAGAAGTGATGGCTCTTATATTGGTAATGTTAGATTTGGAAATAAAATCAATGAGTACTATCAAAAAAATATTGAGATACCATTTTTTAATTTTTATTTAAAACTCAGGGGAACAGTACGTGGTATTGCTGAAGCAAATATTTTTTTCAGTGGAGAAAATGAATGGAGAAAATTGAATCAATGGCCGTCGCAGAATGTGGAGTATAAAAGTTTGTATTTAGGGAATGACAATAAATTACTTTTAGCAAATAGCCTGGAATATATAGTTGACAGTGTGGCTAATTTAGTTAACGAAACTGTTGCCAAGATCTCAAAAAACGATCACTTAGAAAAAGTAATAGTTTCTAATTCATTTAATGAATACATTAGTGATCCTGCACATCCTGTTCCTTATACCGAAGATATACACTTAGGCAGAACAACAGAATACATGACCGATGACCAACGCTTCGCAAGCCGCAGGCCCGATGTGCTTACATTTAGTACAGGCATGCTGGATGAAGATATAACACTGGCTGGTCCGGTGATAGCAGATCTGATGGTAAGCCTTTCCACCACCGATGCTGATTTCGTTGTAAAACTGATTGATGTTTTTCCTGCTGATTTTAAATATGATGAAAAGGAATTTGGAAAAGGAAGTGGTAAAGAATATCCCATGGGCGGTTATCAAATGCTGGTACGTGGAGAAATTATGAGGGGTAAATACCGCAATAGTTTTGAAAAACCTGAAGCATTTGTTCCTGGTAAGATCACCCAGGTAAAGTATACTTTACCAGACGTAGCCCATACTTTTAAAAAGGGTCATCAACTGATGATCCAGATACAAAGCAGCTGGTTTCCGTTAGCTGACAGGAACCCACAAAAATTTACAGATATCTATCATTGCGATGACAGCGACTTTCAAAAAGCAACCATCAGGGTTTATCACGATGGAGTGAATGCCAGTAAAATTATATTACCTGTTTTGAAGTAATCGAAAGTAAAATTTACTCAGCAGACCAGGTTTTTAATTGACCCTATTGAACAGCTGATGACAAAAAGTTCAACAGAAAAAATTAGTCATATTTATTGCGTGGCAAATTCTTTTGCAAAAATTTCTATTGCTTTTACCGGCAACATTTCTTTTCCAGAACTGATCACCACACGGAATTTAAATGTTACCGCCTCCCCTTTCTTCAAAGAAAAATTCAGCACTTCTTTTCCATTGCTGAATATCTTTTGACCCAGCGGATTGGCTGCAAATAAACCATAGCCACGGGCATGCCAGTAAGTGGGGTAGCCAATATTTTTCGGATGATCAATAATAACAATACTGATGCTGTCATTCCCTTTTTTACCATACAGCATACACCATTCAGCACGGGTACCCCAGGCTGCATCTCCTTTGTTTCCACTGCTGGTAATATAGTTGACTGAGACGGATCTGTCATCATCCGCTTTTACTTTGGTAAGGTTTCCTTTGTTATCAGTAAACGTTCTTTCTTCTTTTGAAGGCAGTTCAAGTTCATGCGCTACCCTTAAGCCAAGCAAACCATCTTTTACATCAGGCATTGTTACATTCTGTTGTGCTGTTAATGTAGTAATCCTGTCGATGATGCGGATATTATTTTTTGCTATAAAATGAAAGCTTGTTTTTTCAACAAGCAAAATATTTTTACTGATGTCCTGCCAGTTGGCATGATAGGTTAAGCTACCGGTATTCCCACTTTTTGTATCAGTTACGTTGGTTATTTTGATCCATCCGTACGACGCTTTTTTATCTGCAGGTATTGCAGAAGAATTATTCCAGAAATCCAGCCCGTTCACATTTTCATAATTCAGCCATAAGCCAATATGATGCGGATGATCTGTTGGTTCATTATCCCTCGACACCGGGGGGAACCCTCTTGATATGATCTCTCCGTCTGCTGCATAAATTGGATAAAGCACTGGCTTCTCCATCGAGTCTGGATAAATGAATTCTGTAAATGGTTTGTTATTGACTGTTACAATTACTTTGTTCTGCAAAGGAACAGGTGTTACATTGATTTGTGCAAAGCCGTTGATGCACAACAAATGAAAACACAAAACGGCGAACCAACTTATCTTATTTTTCATATCAGCATATTTACCCTGATGTTACAGCGTAATTAAATGTACAACTTACCCGTTAAATAAATTATTCAAAGTCACTAACCAATAATTTGATTAGTGACTTTGAAATCGTAATAAAGATTCAATCCATTGCCTTATTCATCCTCTTTTAAATACCTGCACTCAGCTACATTAAAAACCATTCACTGGTTCTGTTGCCTTTGCAGCTTTCATATCTCTTGTGTTTTTTTGCACCGCAATGGCAGCAAACATGCTCAGTAAAAAAGACATTGCATAAAATCCTTTTTCACTTTTCTCCAGATCAGCATTCCACAAGCCAACAGTAAGTAATACGATGGATAGCAGCGTGGCAAACCATGCTATGCCATAATACAGGTTGGATACAGGAATACCTTCCAGCTGATCCCGTACTGCTTTTTGAACAGAGATAGATGAAAATAAACCAAACATTAATACAGTGAAATAATACCCCTTTTCATTAAGCTGCATCTCTGCATTCCACAGCCCAATAATAAAGGCAATGGTACCAATAAAAAGAGCAGACCAGGATGCTGCGATGAAAGCTGCAGATGGTGCCAGAATTTGTTTTTGTTCCATAATTATTTTTTTATGAACCAAAACTATTCAGTTGCATTTTCTTAATTTTTGACTAATGTCAAAATACAATACTGCAAATGTTAAAGCTTACTGCGGATCCTGCTAAGTGTTTCCTGGCTGATACCAAGGTAAGAAGCAATGCACCCTAAAGGAATCCTTTCTAAAATGTAAGGTGTTTGTTGCAACAAATTTTCATACCGCTCTGTGGCTGTTTTAAACTGGGCATTTACAAATCGTTCCTCCAGGCGGATATAATATTTTTCATACACAATTCTTACCAGTCTTTCAATTTCATGATACTGGTTGAACAGCGCTGTTAATGTTTCTTTTGAAATGGCCCATAGAATACAGCCTTCCAGTAACTGAATATTTTCCACTGCCGGTTCCTGTGTGATGAAGCTGTGAAAAGAAGTAACAAAATCTTTTTCAAAACCAAACCAGTGTGTTATTTCTTTTCCGTCCAGGTTATAATATCCTCTTAATGCTCCTTTCTCTAAAAAATATAACTGCCTGCAAACCTGTCCTTCGTTTAGCAAGTATTCATTTTTTGAAATTGTCTTTTTTTCAAAAGCATCCTGCAGTGCATTTTGTGCATCACTGCTTAACGGAGCATAATTGGAAATATGAATTAAAAGCTGTTCCATTGGTAAAAACTATTGCTGGTTTGCTAAAGATAATAAAGCAAAATCAATAGGAATTTCTGGCAGGCTGTAATAGTTACATTTAAAAATAAAAGCAATATTGAATGACCGCTAAGTAAAACAAGTCCCCAGAAAATAACATTGATTAATCTATCCCTTTATCAACATCAGGTTTTGGATTGGGTAACCGGCCTCTTTTATAAATGATCAATCCATTTAAAAAATTACGGAGTACCTGGTCTCCAGCTTCTACGTAACCGGGATGATCTTCGTTTCTAAAAAGATCTCCAAGAGCTCCTTTGGAGATTTCAAAATCTACCAGTTTCAATATTTCTATAATGTCGTCATTTTTTAAAGAAAGTGCTACCCTTAATTTTTTAAGTATGTCATTATTGCTAAGCATAAAAGTATTTTATGGTATAAATATAGCACTATTGTTTTTTACAATTCAGCATATCGAATCAAGGTTAATGCAGAGCCATGCTATCGCCAATTTTTTTCTGTTAAATAATTAATTCAACCAAAAAAAGATGCCCATGTAATTCAGCAGCGCTGATCACATGGGCAAAATATATTTTAACCTATTCTTTAAAATCCTTTCTTACCAGAACTTAACATACAATGCAAAGATGATTAACAGGGTAATCACAATCAACACCGTGGTAGATGGTTTTAGTTTAAACATTTCTTTATCCAGTTCAAATGCTTTAGGATTAATTTTTGGTCCGGCCATACTAACCAGTACCATCGCAATCATGGTGAACATAAAAGATAATCCCATACAAATATGGAAGGGAATAACAAAAATATCTTTACCATCTTTTAAGGTATGAAAAGCTGTGTAAAGGAAAGTTTCATTTCCAAATAATTTCGGAGCAAATTCATTAAACAATACAGACAGTCCAAACCCTGTCAAAAGGCCAACAATGGCAGCAGCACCAGTGGTACGCTTCCAGAACATTCCTAAAATAAACATTGCAAACACACCCGGACTAATGTATCCTGTATATTGCTGTATAAAGGTAAAGCCGCCTTTGCCTCCTATTCCCAATATATCGTTCCAGGTAAATAATACGGCCAGTATCATCGCTGCAAATACAGCAAACCTGCCAATATAAACTTGTGACTTTTCACTGGCATCTTTTTGAATATACTTTTTATGAATATCCAAAGTATAAATAGTGGATATACTATTTACTTTTCCTGCCAGTGAAGCAACAATGGCTGCGGTTAATGCAGCTACCGAAAGACCTTTTAACCCTGTAGGTAAAAAGGTTAACACTGCAGAATATGCCCCATCTTTACCTCCAATCAATTGTGGTAAATGCCCACCCTTGTACAAAACAAATGCTGCAATACCCGGCAACATTACAATCAGTGGCATTAATAATTTCAAGAATCCTGCAAATAAAATTCCTGTACGGGCAGTTTGCAAATCTGCCCCCAATGCCCTTTGTGTGATGTATTGATTGCAGCCCCAATAATTTAAATTAATGATCCAGATACCAGCCAGGTAAGATAGGATTCCGGGAAAAGTAATATACTTGTCTATTTCGTTTTGATTTGATTCCGGGCCAGGCCTGGGTATGATCATTTTAAAATGCTCGGGAGCTTCCTTCATTAATGTTTTGAAACCAGCGATAGCATTATGTCCAACACCAAACTGTTCAGATACTGTTGTTAATGCAATGTAAGTAGTTACCAATCCTCCAAAGATCAGTACCGCCACCTGTATTACATCCGTATAAGCTACCACCTTCATACCACCCAAAGAAATCAGCAATGCAAATACTGCCAGGCCTACCATGATCACATGCAAATAACCGCCACCCGCAATACCATTAATTGCAACAGCACCGAGGTACAAAATAGAAGTAAGGTTTACAAACACATACAGGAACAACCAAAATACGGCCATGATCAACGCAGTAGATTCATTATACCTTGTTTTTAAAAACTGCGGCATGGTATATATCTTGTTCTTCAAATAAACAGGAATAAACCATATAGCAATAATGATCAACGCAACAGCTGCGATCCATTCATAAGCAGCCACTGCAATGCCTAAAAAGAAACCTTCTCCACTCATACCAATAAATTGCTCAGCAGAAATATTGGATGCAATTAAGGAAGCACCAATGGCCCACCATGTCAGGGTACCTTCTGCAAGGAAATATGCCTTAGCATCATGTTCATTCTTTTTTCGTTTGTGATAAATACTGTAACCATAGCCGGCCACAATAATGAAGTAAACAATAAATACCATGTAGTCGGCAAAAGCAAGGTTCTTATTCATGCAGCAATGTTTGATTTGGTTTTATAAAACTTGAAAATATGTAATTGTTCCGTAAAATGTTTATATAAGAAGGATTAATATCTAAGCTGGATAAAATTGAATTACCTGTAATATACTTCACTCCAGCGCAATTCATTCTTAAACTGGTATAAATCTGTTTGTTTACCAATCTTCACATATTCAATTCCGGCCATCTCAGCAAAATCTTCCATATGTTCAGAAGTTAAATTCTGACTATACCCGGTATGATGTGCACCACCTGCCAGTATCCATGCAGCACAACCATCATTCATATTTGGATAAGGCTTCCACAATACCCTTGCAACAGGCAGCTTAGGCAGATCATGCAATGCACTTACCGCTTCCACTTCATTCACCAGCATACGAAAACGGTTACCCATATCAACTACAGAGGCGTTGATAGCAGGTCCTGCAGGTGCATTAAAAACCAGTCTTACCGGATCAGCTTTACCACCAATTCCCAATGGATGAATTTCACAAGATGCTTTATGATGTGCAATACTTGGACAAATTTCCAGCATGTGACTACCCAGCACCAATGGATTAGCCGGATCAAAATGATAAGTATAATCTTCCATGAAACTGTTACCGCCCTTCAAACCCATACCCATTGTTTTCATTGCTCTCACCAATGCAGCCGTTTTCCAGTCACCTTCACCTGCAAAGCCATATCCCTTTGCCATCATACGCTGTGCACCGATGCCGGGTAATTGCAACATGCCATGCAGGTCTTCAAACGTATCACTGAACCCCTTGAAGTTTCCCTGTTCTAAAAAGTATTGCAAACCCAGTTCGATCTTTGCTGCATCTTTAAGCGACTGGTATTGGTTACCGTCTTTCTTTAAACTGGCAACTACATTGTAACTGTCAAAATATTCCTGTGTTAATGTATCAACATCGGCATCACTCACTTCACTAATCACTTTTACCAGGTCGCCAATACCATGTGTGTTCACACTGTAACCAAATTTCATTTCGGCTTCTACCTTATCCCCGTCCGTTACTGCTACATAACGCATGTTATCTCCAAAGCGGACAAACTTTGCACCCTGCCAGTCATTCCATCCTGCTGCAGCTCTTGCCCATACATTAATGCGTTCAATCACAGTTGGATCCTGCCAATGACCAACCACTACTTTTCTTTTTAACCGCATACGGCTCATGATAAAACCAAACTCCCTGTCGCCATGAGCACTCTGATTCAGGTTCATAAAATCCATATCAATATCAGCCCATGGAATATCACGGTTGAATTGTGTATGCAGGTGCAGTAATGGTTTTTGCAGAATGCCTAACCCCCTGATCCACATTTTTGCCGGAGAAAAAGTATGCATCCAGGTGATGATGCCGATACAACTTTTTGAAGCATTCGCCTCGGCACATACCGCATAAATTTCTTCAGGTGATTTTACAGTTGGCTTAAAAACTACGGTTACAGGAATTGCTGCAGCGCTATCCAGTGACTTGGCTATTTCCTGCGAATGCTCCGCCACTTTTTTTAATGTTTCTTCACCATATAAATCCTGGCTGCCGGTTACAAACCACACTTCTAATTCTTTTAATGATTTCATTTTTTTATTTTTTATCCCCGGATTACATCCGGGGTTATTAATATTGCAGTCCTTCGGACTTGTTGGAATTTAAAACTTTTTACTTTAATATTTTTGATATGAGCTTAATACGTTCATGTCATCATCGTTGTGAATTTATTCTGTTATTCTTTCTTTTTAGTAAAAAGAATGAATAATCTCACATGTACTGCATACCACTTTGCAACACGTTCTATTGCGCAATAACATCCACTGATTTTATTTGCTCAGGAAACCATACCATCATTTCTCCTTTGCCCCTGTTGGCCCATGCGTAATATGGTATTGCTAAAAACGGTTCTTTTATAGTTGTTACATTGTTATTTGCCACACGTAGCTTAGTTACTTCCGATTTCAAAACCGTCACCCCATTTAACAAGGTTGGTTCAAATGCAGTAGTAAACTGTGCGGAGACAGGTAATACAATCGTTGAGGTACTGCCATTATTATCTGGCCATTCAGCACAATACATCAATGGTCCTCTTTGCAATGCCACTTTACCAATATCTTCTTTCAGCTTATCATTTGCTTTCACCCGGCGAACTTCCATCGGCAGGTTCACCTGCACCACATCATTCTTCTTCCATGTTCTGTTCAGCACGGCATAACCATTCTCCATGCTGTATTCGGCAGGAGCACCATTGATAGTGATCACAATTTTACTGTCTGATTTTGAAGTGTATGAATACAGGTCAGAAGGAATGGCTTCATTTGATGCCCAACCCGGTATACGAACTTTTAATGCAAAAGGCAGCGAACCTTTTTTAGGAGATACAACAAATTTCAAATCTCCATTCCATGGGTAATTATTTTGTTGTTCAATATCAATGGCCTTACCATTAATATTTACAGAAGAATTACTGTTGATGAATAAATTCACAAACAGATCATTGCCATTTTGTGCATACATATACCCAGGCACAGATGGCAACAATCTTGTTACATTAGTTGGGCAGCAGGAACACTCAAACCAACCAGACCTTTCCTGTTCCAGGCTGTGGTGATGAAAATTATTTTTTACCTGCATGGCATTGGTATAGAAAAAAGATTTGCCATCCATTCCTACACCTGATATTAACCCATTGTAAAGAATCTTTTCCAGCACATCAATATATTTTGAATCCCCATGCAATTGAAACATACGCTGGTTCCAGTACACATTGGCGATGGCCGCACAGGTTTCATTGTAAGCAGTAGCATTGGGCAATTCATAGTTATCACCATAGCGTTCTCCTGAAGGAATTGCTCCTGCACCACCCTGAACATATAATTTTTTTGAAACCAAATTACCCCAGATAGAATCAATTGCATTTAGCAATGCTTTATCACCTGTAAGGGCTGCCACATCTGCCACAGCAGCATATAAATAACCAGCTCTTACTGAGTGACCGATTGCTTCTTTTTGATCCACTACCGGGATACGATCCTGCCAATAATCTCCATTCTTCCAGGGATCTTTACTGGTTGAATCATACCCTTTAAAATGTCCCCGTTCTTCAATAAAATATTTTGCTGATTCCAGGTATGCTGCCTTACCAGTGATGCGGTATAATTTAACCAATCCCATTTCAATCACTTCATGTCCCGGAGCCATGTGTAGTTTATCTTGTCCAAAAACAGAACAAATAAGGTCTGCATTTTTTAAAGCGATATCCAGTAAATTTCTTTTACCCGTAGCAGCAAAGTGTGCAGCAGCGGCTTCATACAAGTGGCCTGAATTATATAGCTCATGACTCAATTCCCTTTCTTTCATCCAGCGGTCTGGTCCGGCCCATGCATGCGGATTTGCAGGATCAATTGTTCTGGCTGTATATAAATAACCATCTGGTTCCTGTGCTTTTGCCACTTTATCTATTAAAGAATCTATGTATAATTCCAGTTTTTTATCAGGGAATAAACTCAATGAAAAAGATGCACCTTCAATTGTTTTGTAGATATCTGTATCATCAAAAGGAAAAATGGTACAGAACTTACCACTCTTTGCTGCAGCCATTTCAAAATTCTTTACCCTTCCTGTTCTTTCACAGCGTTCAAACGAAGCAGGAATGGTAACGGTATGATTGATCTTTAATCTTGGCAACCAGAAATTATCCGTGAGGTGCACATTGGTAAATGGAACGGCAGTAAAAGAATAATCTTTTTGCTGTGCAATTAAATCGCAACAACTGGCTAAAGCAATAATCAGAAAGATCCTTTTCATTTTTATTTTGATTTAGATTTTTATTGTTGCCCGTAATAACTGTCCGGTCCGTGCTTGCGTTCAAAATGTTTTTTAATCAGTGCATCTTTTAACCTTGGTGCTTTCGGATTGATCTGTTCAGTCAGCAAGGCCATTTGTGCTACTGTTTCCAGCACTGCACTGTTGTAAACCGCTTTGGCCGCATTCTTCCCCCAGGTAAATGGTGCATGATTACCCACCAGTACCATTTCCACTTCTTCGTAACTCAATCCTTTTTCCTTAAAACAATTCATGATCTGGAAACCGGTTTCATATTCATAATTTCCTTTGATCATTTCATCATTCATCGGTGGTGCACAGGGTACATCCACAGTAATATGATCTGCATGTGTAGTACCAAAAATGGGGATGTCTCTTTGAGATTGTGCCCATGATGTAGCATAGGTGGAGTGTGTATGTACAATACCATTGATTTTCTCCCAATGCTTGTATAACACTGCATGTGTTTTAGTATCGGATGAAGGACGCAAAGAACCTTCTATAGTATTACCATCAAAATCTACGATCACCATTTTATCTGCAGAAAGATCCTCATAAGGAACACCACTTGGTTTAATGGCGAACACACCTAAACTTCTGTCGGCAGCACTTACATTACCAAACGTAAACAATACGAGCCCCAGTTTTGGCAACTGCATGTTGGCTTCAAATGCTTCCTCTTTTATATGTTGATATTTACTCATGATTTTATGCTGTGATTAATTGTTCTGAAGGAGCCATTGATTCAGTCTGCTCTTCAATAAATGCCCCAATCTCTTTATACTTTTCGTAACGTTTTTGATAAACATCCACCAGTTGCTGATTGGGTTTGTATTCCATATCAAAACCCTGGCCCATTGCACTCATCGCATCTTCCACTTTATTGTAAACACCCGCCGCCGTGGCGGCGAACATCGCTGCACCCAAAGCACAGGTTTGTTCCGAACGATGGATACGAATTGGCATATTCATTACATCGGCCATCATCTGCATGATAAAAGGAGATTTTCTTGCAACGCCACCCAAACCAATCAATCCTTTTACTGGAACACCCTGTTCAATAAAACGCTCAACAATTGCTTTTGCACCAAAACAGGTTGATTCAACAATCGCTCTAAAAATAGAAACTGCATCACTTCCCAATGCAAGGCCTGTAATAGATGCCGTTAGTAGTTGGTTGGCATCCGGTGTTCTTCTTCCATTGAACCAATCTACTGCGTACTCACTTTCTTCAGTAACCGATAATACTGCAGCCTGTTTACTTAATTGTGGAATGATAGCATCCTCTGTTTCCTTGATCAGCTTTTCAATGGTATCTGCGTCTACGTTTGTAGACTGAGATAAAATATTTTGCAGCGGCCATGTTAATACTTTTTTATACCAGGCATACGCATCACCAAATGCAGACTGGCCAGCTTCCATACCGATCATACCGGGGATAACGGAGCCGGGTACCTGCCCGCAAATACCTCGTATCAATTTATCACCTACTTCATCAACAGGTGCCACCAGCATATCGCAGGTAGAGGTGCCCATTACTTTACTTAAATAATAAGGTTCTATCTGGCCACCCACTGCACCCATGTGGGCGTCAAATGCACCCACACCTATTATCACATCTGCAGGTAAGCCTAAACGTTCGGCCCATGCTGCACTGATCACTCCCGCTGCAGTATCTGATGCATACGATTCACTGAAAAGCCTGTCTGTAAATCCATCCAGCAATGGATCGAGTGTTGCAAAGAATTCATTCGGTGGAAAACCTCCAAACTCTTTTGCAAATAATGCTTTATGGCCGGCAGCGCAAACACTTCTTTTCATCTGCTTTGCCTGTGTACCGCCGGTTAGTAAAAAAGGAATCCAGTCACAATGCTCAGCAAAAGAATAAGCTGCATTTCTCACCTGTTCATCTGTACGCAGCACATGCAGCATCTTAGCCCAAAACCATTCTGATGAATAAATACCTCCTATGAATTGTAAATAATTGATATCAAATTTTTCTGCATGAGCATTGATGGCTGCAGCTTCTGCAATACTGGTGTGATCTTTCCATAACACAAACATCGCATTGGGATTATTTTCAAAACCAGGCTGCAATGCAAGCGGTGTTCCTGTTTCATCAATTACCACCGGCGTAGAACCAGTAGTATCAACAGAGATTGCTTTTATATTTGAAGCGACAGCAGCTCCAACTTTCTGTACACATTCTTTAATAGTGTATTCCAATCCCTCCACATAATCCAACGGATGTTGCCTGAACTGGTTTTCAGTGGCATTGCAATACAACTGTTTTTTCCAGCGTGGATAGTAAAACACAGAAGCTGCCAACTCTTTGCCATTAGCAGCATCTACTATGATCGTTCTTACAGAATCTGAGCCATAGTCCACTCCTATTACATATGCATTATTTGTTGCCATAAAAAACTATATTAAATTTCCGATCAATTCTTTTCTTTTAATTGCTGCATGCACTTTGTTTACGATGCTTTGTGCAGTCAATCCGTATTTCTCCATCAGTTGTGCCGGTGTTCCGCTTTCTCCAAATGAATTATCCACGCCGACCATTTCAACAGGCGTTGTCAATTTTCTGCTGAGCAACTGGCATACTGCATCACCAAGGCCTCCGTTCAATTGGTGTTCCTCGGCGGTTACAGCACAACCTGTTTTGGCCACTGATTTTAAAATAGCTTCTTCATCCAGTGGTTTAATGGTATGTATATTGATGATCTCTGCATCAATTCCTTCTTTTGCCAATATTTCACCTGCCTGTATTGCTTCCCAAACCAAATGGCCGGTGGCGAAAATACTTACATCTTTTCCTTCATTCACCATCCATGCCTTACCAATTTCAAATTGTTGATCTGCCGCTGTAAACACGGGAACAACCGGCCTTCCAAAACGCAGGTACACCGGACCGTCATATTCTGCGATTGCAATAGTAGCTGCTTTTGTTTGATTATAATCACATGGATTGATCACCGTCATCCCTGGCATAGCTCTCATCATTGCCAAATCTTCTAAGATCTGGTGTGTTGCGCCATCTTCTCCCAGTGTTAATCCTGCATGCGATACACATATTTTTATATTGCTGTTGCTGTAAGCAACACTTTGCCTGATCTGATCATACACCCTGCCTGAGCCAAAATTGGCAAAGGTGGTTGCATAAGGAATATAGCCTGAAATCGCCAAACCGGCTGCTACACCAATCATGTTGGCTTCCGCAATACCGCACTGAATAAATCTTTCAGGATTGTCTTTTATAAATGCATCTAATTTTAAAGACGCCACCAGGTCAGCACATAATGCCACTACGTTAGGATTTGTTTTTCCCAACTCTGCCATGCCTGCTCCAAACCCGGAACGGGTATCTTTTTTTTCTGTGAAACTGTATTCTTTCATTTTTGTAAAATTTTTGATAACGACTGCACCTCAGGCCTCATCCCTCTTATCCCTTCTCCTTGGGAGAAGGGACGGTGCTTTATACAATACTCAATTTATATTTCTTCCACATCAACATTAAATCTTTAATTGACAATTACACTTACTCCCTACAATTCAGCAGGCACTTGAAATTTTTGAACGCTTGCCTTAGTTCCCCCTTTAGGGGGGCGGAGGGGGTTAGTAATCTCCAACTGTTTGTTCCAACTGAAGCAAAGCTGTTTTCAACTGCTCATCATTTGGTGCTGTACCGTGCCACTTGTGTGTGCCCATCATGTAATCAACACCGTAACCCATTTCAGATTTCATTAAGATCATGATCGGTTTGCCCTGGCCCTTTAATTGTTTTGCTTTTGCTAAAGCTTCCAGCGTTAATTGCATATCGTTTCCATTCTCCAAATCAATGGTTGTCCAGCCGAATGCTTCGTATTTTGCTTTCAGGTCTTTATTGCTCATTACTTTTTCGGTAGGCCCATCAATCTGCTGTTTGTTCCAATCAATGATCGCAATCAAATTATCCAGTTTATAGTGTGCCGCAAACTGGGCTGCTTCCCATACCTGTCCCTCCTGCTGTTCCCCATCTCCCATCAGCACGTATACGTTGCTGTTATCACCTCTTAATTTCTTTGCTTTGGCTGCACCAGACGCTACTGATAAACCTTGTCCTAATGATCCGGAAGCAATTCTTATTCCCGGTAAATGTTCGTGTGTTGCCGGATGTCCCTGCAATCTTGAATTTATTTTTCTGAAAGTAGCAAGCTCTGCAGTTGCAAAGTAGCCACGGTGTGCCAGTACAGAATAGAACAGTGGTGAAATATGACCGTTGGATAAAAAGAAGAGGTCTTCGTTTTGTCCTGCTCTTGAAAATTTCAAATATCCACCTGTCCCTCTCTCTTCATTGATTGTCATTTCATGAAAATAAAGCGCTACTACTACATCTGCACATCCCAATGAACCTCCGGGATGCCCCGATTGACAAGCATGTACCATGCGTACTATATCACGACGTACCTGAGAAGCTGTATTTTTTAATTGTGTCAGTTCCATTCTTATTGCATTTTCTTTGAGTCATCTAAAAATTTTGCCAGGCCAATATCAGTTAATGGATGTTTGAGTAATCCAAGAATTGAATCTAATGGACAGGTGCAAACATCGGCACCAGCTTCTGCACATTTTATAATATGATTGGGGTACCGGATAGACGCTGCTAAAATTTCTGTCTTGTATCCCTGTATGGAAAATATCTGGCGGAGCTGATGTATCAGTTCCATTCCATCCCAGCCACTGTCATCAATTCTGCCGATGAATGGGGATACATAAGTAGCTCCGGCTTTGGCTGCAAGAATTGCCTGGCCTGCAGAAAAAATCAATGTGCAGTTTGTACGGATACCATTATCAGTAAACCATTTGATTGCTTTGATACCATCTTTTATCATCGGTACTTTCACCACGATGTTTGGATGAATAGCAGCCAGTTCTTTTCCCTCCGCAATAATGCCTTCGGTTGTGGTGCCTAATACTTCTGCACTGATGTCGCCATCCACCATATCGCAAATGGTTGCATAGTGTTTAAAGATGGCATCCTTACCGGAAATACCTTCTTTTGCCATGAGTGATGGATTGGTGGTAACACCATCCAGTATTCCTAATTCATTTGCCTCTTTGATCTGTGCCAGGTTGGCTGTGTCGATAAAAAATTTCATACCCCTATCCCCTAAAGGAGGACTGCTTTTTAAAATGTTAGAAAATTATAAACAGCAACCATACAGTCACCATATTTTGTCAGTAAATTTTATTAGTTATTAACTATCACTTTATATTTTGTTACGGTGTGATATTTTTCTCCCGGTTTTAAAATAGTTGTTGGGAATGCAAGTTTATTTGGTGAATCAGGAAAGTGCTGCGTTTCCAAACAAAGTGCTGCATATTTATTGATTGCCTTTCCGTCGCTTGTTTTAAAAGTACCATCTAAGAAATTACCTGAATAAAATTGTAAGCCTGGTTCTTCCGTGTATACTTCCAGCTTTCTTCCGCTTACTGAATCAGACAAAGTAGCAACGAGTTCTAAATCTTTTCCTTTTCTTGTTAAAACGAAATTGTGATCATAACCACCATCTACTGCTGCTATGCGCTCTCCGATCTTATGTGGCTGTAAGAAATCAAATGGCCCACCTGATACTGCCTTCAACTCTCCTGTTGGAATTAATCCTTTATCTACCGGTGTGTATTTATCTGCATTCACCTGCAGTGTATGATCGAGGATATTTTTAGATGCATCACCAGTTAAATTAAAATAACTGTGGTTGGTGAGGTTAACAGGAGTTGCCTTATCTGTCTCTGCACTGTAATCGATCACCAGTTCATTATCATCCGTTAAAGTATAAGTGACTGTTACTTTTAAATTTCCTGGATAACCTTCTTCGCCATCTTTGCTCAAATAATTCAATGTTAAAGAAGCGGAGCTATCGGTAGCAGGTGTTGCATCCCAAACTACTTTATCAAAACCTTTATTACCACCATGCAAATGATTTGCATCATTATTGGTTGCCAGCTTATATGTTACCGTATCAATTTTAAATGCTCCTTTTCCTATGCGGTTGCCATAGCGGCCAATAGCTGCACCAAAGTAAGGAGGTTTGGCAAGATATCCGCTCAAACTGTCGAAGCCCAAAACGATACTGCTTTTATTACCGTTCTTATCCGGGGTAACCCATGACGTTACTGTACCGCCGTAGTTGGATATTTTCACCTGCACCCCATTCTTATTCGTTAAAGTATAGAGGTAAATTTTTTTACCGTCTGTTTCTCCCCAATCAGCTTTGCTTACTTTTTCAGAAGCAACCGTAGCAGTGCTCTCTTCTTGTTTTTGTTCAGCACTGTTACAGGCTGTCAATACAGATGTTGTAATCATTGTTACAGTAATTAATTTCCTTAAATGTTTCATATAGCTGATGTTGATTTTATATTTACTTCTTATTGTTTACTCATTACTTTCGGCCATCCTTCGTTATCCCATTCCAATTGATCAATAATTAATTTTGGTTTGCCTTTATCTTTTGCGTCATACCCATGATAGATAATATAATATTTGCCATCAAAATTATAAGTAGCATTATGCCCTGCGCCAAACCATTCTTTATTATCTCCCTGCACCATTAATGATCCGCCATTTTGTGTCATGGCTACACCGGCTTTATCAAGGTAAGGCCCGGTGAGTTTTTCACTCCTGCCCACCACTACTTTATAATTACTTTTTTCACCCCTGCAGCAATAATCCCATGAAACAAAGAGATAATAGTATTGATCTTTCTTAATAATAAACGGTGCTTCAATGGCAGCATCACCGGCGGCTGTATCTGCTATTGAAAAATCTCTTGGCCTTGCAGCAACTGTGTGCCATTCTTCCGGCTGTGCTACTGCGGTCAGCTCATTATTCAGTTTCACCAGTTTCATTCCATTCCAGAAAGAACCAAATACCAGCCAGTGATTTCCGTTTTCATCATCAATTTGATTGGGGTCAATGGCATTCCACATATCCCTGCCGGGCACTGATTGAATTACTTTTCCCTGGTCTTCCCATTTAAAATCAGGTGAAGCCGGGTCCAATGTTTTATTAGTAGCCAGCCCGATGCAGGAGGTATTTTTCCCAAAAGCTGAAACTGAATAATACAAATAATACTTTCCGTTATGATAGCTGATATCAGGCGCCCAGATATGCCCCTTAAAAGATGGAATTGCATTTACCGCCCATTGCGGCGCCGAAGCAAAGACTGGTTTTTCTTTTTTCCAATTCTGCATGTCTTTGGAGGAAAAGCTGGAAATACCCCAGCCGGTACAAAAAAGGTACCAGGTGTTGCCCTGTTTGATCATTACAGGATCATGTACTGCTGTCTGCCTGGTAGGTTTAATGGCACTCACGGAGTCTTCCCGATGCTGGGCATCAGCAACCATTGTGAGTACAACCATTAAGATCATTAAACCATTTTTCATTATGACAGCTATCAGTTGAAATCAAAGATAGGGTTTTGTTTTTAATTGTCAAATTGACAATTAAAGTATTTTTATTCTCAGCACATTAAAAGAATAAGGCGCTGAAGTAAACTCAAACTTTTTACCTTTTACGGCAATAGTTGACTCTTTTGGCGAAACCAGATCCGGGTGTTCAAATGAATTCACAGCATCCAGATTATCACTTTGCAATACAATGAGTTTGGCTTCTTTTGCCATTTTTTTCACGCCTTCCAGCGACAGCTCACTAGTTTGTTGCTTATTGGAAGCATTTACTATTTTAATGATCAGTTCATTCGTTGCAGCATCCGTAGCAGCACTGGCATACAGGCTGTCCTGCCCGGCCACTACTTCATTGTTGAGTGTTATGGGAACCACTTTAGAGCCTTTGTTGGTAGAAAATAATTTTTGAACGTAATAATCAGTTGTTCCATAAGAATGCAGATTATCAACCCAGATAAGGTCTGGTGTCCATTGCCAGCCATCAATATGTGCAAACAATGGTGCGTAAGAAGCCATGATTACCACTGCTGCATTTCTTTCCAATCCTGTCATAAAAGCTGCTTCGCTAATAGCCGTAAGCCAGTTATTTTTATTATCCACACTTACGGTGTGATCACTTTGTGCTGCATACTCACCGCCAAATACCTTTGATCCGTTTCTTGGATAATTATCATAGCGTTTAGCATTGGCAAAAAACCATTCAGGTTTTTGATAATAATGCTCATCAATAATATCCGCTTTCATGGCACGCAATTCCTTATCGAGATAGTCAAACATTTCCCCGTTTGGTGCAATACCGGAACTATTCACCAACATAAAATCAGGATACTTTGCTTTAATGGCTTTGGTAAATATTTTCAACCGCTCTATATATTGAGGGCCCCAGTTTTCATTGCCCACTCCCATCATTGTTAAATTAAATGAAGCAGGATGCCCCATACCGGCACGAACCTTTCCCCATTTGCTAGTTACATCTCCATTGGCAAACTCAATCAGATCCAATGCATCCTGAACATAAGGATCAATATCTCCTATTGGAACCACTTCTGCTGTATTAAACTGGCAGGCCATACCACAGTTCAGTATTGGTAATGCTGCGGCTCCAATATCTTCTGCCAGCTGAAAGTATTCAAAAAAGCCAAGGCCAAATGTTTGAAAATAATCAGGTGTTGGCCGGTGTGCAAATTCAAAATTCCAGCGATTGATAATAAGCTGTCTATCTTCAACAGGGCCCAATGTTTTTTTCCATTGATAACGTTGTGAAAGATCAAAACCTTCTACAATACAGCCACCCGGGAAACGAATAAAACCAGGTTTCATATCAGCCAGTTTCTGAATCATATCTGCACGCATGCCACCGGGACGGCTCTTCCAGGTATCTGTTGGAAACAGGGAGATCATGTCCAGGTCAATGATGCCATTGCCTTCAAACCAGATATTCATTTTTGCTTTTAACACTGTTTCATTTGCAGTAAAACTGGCAGCTATTTTATGCCATTCCTCACCTGCCTCATTTGGTGTAATGGTAGTACCTCCTAAAGATTTCCCGGTGCTGTCAACGAGTTCAATATGCATTTTTACGCCGGGTCCAGATTGGTGATACATCACTGAAAAGTCATAACGCAAATCCTTTTTAATACCCATGCCCCGGAAACCTTCGTTGGTTAACCCAAGATTTCCTTTGGATACATTATCCACCGTAACCCTTATGTATCGGGGGTTTGCAGTATTTCCTTCTTTGCGGTTTATCACCAGTACAGGACTGGTTAAGGCAGCTATGGGATCGTTTGCCCTTAGTGGTTGTTTTACACTCCACCCCATCATAGGCTTTAAAAATTCAAAAGAACGGTTCTTCACCAGCTCTGCATAAATTCCGCCATCAGCACCCAGGTTAATGTCTTCAAAAAAAACACCCCACATAGTAGGTTGTATATCTGCTACCGGTTGATTGGCTTTTACTGTGAGTACATTTTTTGTCTGTGCAAATGAAGCAGACAGCATTGTTGCCGCAATCAGCGAGCCGGTAAAAAATTTCTTCATCATCTTAATTGGCATTTTTATCGTTATTAATTTATTCTAAATTTATTTCGCAGGTTTTACCCCTTCACTTGTCATTATAATTCTTTTGATGGTTCCGTCGGGATTGTAATACAGGTAATCAATACAAACTGACCTGCGGAAGCTTCCTCCATCATTAGGTATACTTCCGTTATGATAAACAAAATAGTTCTTTCCTTTAAAACTAATAATTGCCTGGTGGTTGGTATTGGAATTACCTGCTACTTCATTTAGTATCCCTTTATATTTCCATGGCCCATTCACACTGCGGCTCATGGCGTAAGATATTTTCTCAGGAAATGATGAAGCATAAGAAAGATAGTACCATCCATTTTGTTTGTGTATCCATGGTGCTTCTGTAAATTCAGGCAGTTCAATGGTTTTGATTTCACCATCAATCTCCGTCATGTTTTGTTTCAGCTTTACGTAGTAACATTTCCGGTTACCCCAAAAGAGATAAGCCTGTCCATCGCTATCAATGATCACAGAAGGATCAATATCATCCCACATCATTTTACTCTCAACACTGGTCATATCATTATTGATCAATGCTGAACCACGGGCATCCTTAAATGGCCCTGTGGGTTTATCCGCTACTGCAACACCAATTGATTTACCTGGCACCGTTGCATGCTCTGTGGCAACATACCAATAAAATTTCCCATTGCGTTCTATTACCTGGCTGGCCCATGCATCATCTTTGGCCCAGGCAAAGTCTTTTACAGTCAATGGCACTGCATGTTCTTTCCAGTTAACCATATTGCCCGATGAAAAACAAAGCCATTCATGCATTACATAACCATCTTTTCCGGGTACTCCTTCATCACGACCTGTATATAAATAAACAGAATCCTTATAGACAAATGCACCCGGATCTGCTGTGTATTTATTTTTAATAATGGGGTTGCCTCCGGTGTTTACCTGTGCATCCAAACTGATACTTGCAAATAATGCCAGCGCAATGAATGATATTGAAATAATGGTATGCTTCATTTATTTACCGGATGTTTTTTTTAGTAGAAATTTTATAATACCCACAACCATGTTTTGGTATTACCGGTGCAAATTCGCCTGAAAATTCGCCGAGTATTTTTCCTGTCCAGATATCTTTGATCACAGCAGTTGAAGTAATTCCCAATGAACTTAACTGAACCGGAATTGTTGCGCTTTCCGCAGGCGCAGGCCCTGATGGATTTTCGGTAAAGATCATAAACTGCACAGTTGCCCCGGCATTTTGCATCGCACCTGCATTATCCAATCCTGCCATTGTTTTAAAATGTGTAAACCCTTCCGGTAAATCATATTCAATGATGGAGTTGGAATGTGTGCCAATGCCATTTGCATAAGTTGTTCCATTAACTATCAGCTTACCACCAGAAACCGATGCATTGTCATGGGGTTTTTCACAGCCTGCTGTTGCTTTAACCCAGTTAATTGTATTTAATAACAACGTGTCTTTATCATTGTACAAGGTTGGTGCAATCCAGTCAGCATGATCCCAATCGATATTGTCGCCACCATCTGTAACAACGAGATACAATTTCTTTGCACCGGTAATATTAATATCTACAACTTCCTGCTGACCTGCTGTTTTTTTAGTAACAATACTGCTCTTCCAAATGGCTTTCTCTTCCTCTGCCATCACCTGGTCTTCTGTATTGAAAACTGCCAGGTAAACATCATTGCTTTTAGTATCGTTGGCAGCCCATGCTGCGGCACCAGGTGCTTTAAAAAGCTGCCGGTTATTGGTACTATTGTTCAACACATTCAGCACTTCTTTATTGGTAAGTAATGAAAGGGTAAAAGCATCATTGCCCGGCAGATCACCACCAAACATCAGTGGTGAACGAAAGATGGTCCACAAAGTCATCAGCGTTTGTTGTTCATCTTTAGTGAAGTTACTCATACGGTCAATGCCTCTTTCTGCACGGATACCGATATGCCCCAGTGGCAGCATATCACCATCGGGCCAGCCACCTTTTATCCTGTACTGGTTCCATCTTTCAAATACAGTAAAGTGTTCCTTTAGCTGCAACCAGCTGTCCCAAAAATCTCCCACCGTACGCCACATGTTGGCATGTTGCTGTACATGTGTTGCATGCTCTACAGGTGTTTCACCCGGTGATATACTTAACAAAATTTTTCTTCCTGTTTTCTCAATCGCCTTCCTGATCATTTCAATTTCTTCTGTAAAATAAATGGGTGATGAAAGATCATCCACTTTTATAAAGTCAACTCCCCAGTCAGCATACAATTGAAGGATGGAATTATAGTATTCCTGTGATCCGGTTTTGCCCGGAACAATGGTGTACATATCCCTTAACCAGGTACATTGATCTTTTTCACTGTAAATATCTTTTGCAGTAACAGTCGTATTCAATACTGGCAAATTATTTTTTACGGCCAGTACTGGTATACCTCTCATAATATGAATACCAAATTTTAATCCTTTACTGTGAATATAGTCTGCCAATGGTTTAAAGCCTTTTCCATTTGCTGCAGAAGGAAATCGGTTTACTGCAGGCATCAATCTTCCATAAGCATCTATCGTGTACTCAGGATTGGTTTGATTGTAACCGTTAGCTTTATCATTTCCCACAAACCATCTTATATCCACAATGATATATTCCCAGCCGAAAGCTTTTAGATGCTTTGCCATGTAATCTGTATTTGCCTTTACCTCACTCTCGGTAACGGTTGTTCCGAAGCAGTCCCAGCTGTTCCACCCCATGGGCGGTGTGGAGGCCCATTGATGAAATGCCTCCTTCTCTTGTGCTGTTAGGCAAAGTGAGAAAAACACTAAACATATAAAGCCAATTATTTTCATCAATGAGAATTATTTTACTTTTAAGCCAACTGCATTTTATTCGTAATGTACCGGGCTGACCTGCAGTGCCAACCAGCTATTATTTTTTCTTTCCCCACACGGCTGTACCCACATTATCGAGACCGGTAAAAATCATACTATTTGCTTTTTTATTTTCCCAGTCTCTTCCTTTCTGTACAAAAACTTTTTCATTAGTTCCGTTACTCCATTTTAATTCCAGCCATGGAGCTGCATAAGTCCACGTATCAGCACTGCTGCCATTCAATGTTCCATTTGAACCAATGGTTAAAGCAGTGGATGATTGAAAGTCTGGAGAAGTTTGTTCTAAAGAATAACCGGGAACAATGTTATAGTTTAACACGATCCGCTCCCACTCACCTACCACATCAGCCTGTGAGATGAGTGAATCTTTTTCCCATGCATATCTTTCCGGGGATGCAACGGGCCAGCCATCAATGGTCCAGAATAATTTACGTACATGCAAATTCATAAAATATTTATCTGAAGCCGGCCTTGCCTGGTGTGCAATAAAATATTGTCCGTTACCATCACTGAATGCAGCAGAGTGTGCTGTTCCCTGGTAACCGCTATGCCCTGTAAATTTATACGGAGCAATGATCATTGGCCCATGATCCACACTGGTGTTGGCATCCACTCCATTAAAGTCAACAAAAGGTCCGTTAGGATTATCACCCTTCATCACCCTTACATTGTATTTTGTTTCCAGCCAGTCGTAGGCGATAAACAAATAGTATTTATTCAGCGTGGCATTATAAATAATATCAGCACCTTCAATATTGCCATTGTATTTTCCTGCAGTAAAGCCACGGTTGGCAATACGGGTTCCTTTATCTCCATCCATAAATGCAAGGCCTGTTGTTGGATTTAGCTTCAATGAATAGATGCCATCCCATGCAGATCCATATACCATCCAGTGCTCCCCCGTTTTAGTAACAATCACAGATGGGTCAATTGCATTTGTTTGTATCACTGCATCGTTTTTAGAGGTGACTGCAATTCCTTTTTCAGTCCATGGCCCCTGCGGACTGGTGGCTGTTGCCAAACCAATCACACTTAATCTTGCTACAGCACTTGACAAAGAGTAATACAATCTGAATTCGCTACCCACTTTAATAATACAGGGTGCCCACAAAGAATTAAATGGTGTACCGCCTCCTGAAGTAATAAATGCGGAACCCTGTGCAGGAAGACTATTAAAAACCCAACCCACATAAGTCCATTCCACCAGGTCTTTTGATTTTCGTATTTGCAAACCAGAACGAACATCAATGCCATAACCCACATCGGTGCTGTATGAATAATAGTAATCGCCTTCTTTTATAATAGCAGGGTCATGCACATTATGAGAACCCCACTCCAGGTAGTTTGCGAAAGGCGCCACTGAGGCATAGTTGTCCGTAATTGAATTGATATCAAATGTGGGGGTAACCGGTGGCGGTGGCGGAGGAGGCGGTGGAGTACCACCTCCGCTGTCCTTTTTACTGCAGGAAGCTATCAGCAGTAATATACTGAGAACGACCAGGCTATTTTTAAAGTAATTTTTTTTCATAAAATTTTATTTGAGTACCACTCCCACAGAAAACCATCTTAAATAAAAATGTCACTAACAGTAACGAACACTTTTTTCATAATTCCTGTTTTTATAATTTACTTACCACAATTTTTTAACAGGCTGTCAACGCAATTTCTTTGCCCAAACGGATACACCAGCTGGTGTAAGCCCGGCATAGGTTAAGGTTACTTTTCTTGTTGAATTTTCCCAATCCCATGCGTCTGCTACAATATATTTATTACCATTGATGTTTAGCAATTGTTTTGCAGCATCATACGACCATCCCCCCGAAACGCTTCCACTTACTTTTTTATCTGCACTTAGCACCACGCTGGCAGAACGCTGTATCACCTGGTATTGATATTGCATGGTAATCTGTTCCCAGTTGCCCACTAATGATTGTTCATTGATTACAGATTTAGGAACTGCCGCATACCTTTCGGGCATTACTACCGGCCATCCATCTTCGGTCCATTGTATGCTTCTAACCTGCCCCATCATTAAAGCATTTGATGCATTAATACCTGATACATCTTTAGGTAGCCGGCCCTGGGAAGAATAAAACCATTCTTTTGTTTCAGGATTTTGAAATACGGCACAATGTGAAACACCTACCCAGCCTGGGTTACCATTAAAAGCATAAGGGTGTGTAACCATCGGCCAGCACTGTGCGCCATCTGTTACGTTTCCTCCGTCAATACCAACATACGGCCCGGTGATATTTTTTGAACGGGCCACACGGGTATTATATGCCACTGATAATTCATCATAGGCTAAAAACAGGTAATAGTAGCCGGTAGTTTCATTGTAAATAATTTCAGGAGCTTCCAATCCCTGCCAGCGATCTGTACTGATATTACCACGGCCTGCAATACGAACTCCATAATCGTTTATGTTCTCCAGTTTATCCGGCTTACCTGTTGCTGCATTTAGTTTTAATGCTGCGATACCTGAATGCCATGATCCGTATATTAACCAATGTTCTCCTTCAGGAGTAACAATAAAGCTTGGGTCGATGGCATTAAATTTAAAATAAGCATCCCAGTCTGAGCCACCATTCCTCATATAACTTTTAACTCCATCTGGTTCAGAACACACTACCATTCCTTTGTCTGTCCAAAAATTTGCAGCAAGGTCATATGATTCTGCAAGGCCAATAAATGCCCTTTCTGACCAGGAGGTATTATAATCTGTACCAACAACAGGATCAGTTACCAGCACAGAATAGTACAGCCTGTATTTATTTCCAACCTTTCTTATACAGGGCGCCCAAAAACCATAATTTGGATTTTCTATTGCCGGTAACGCTGGCATCATACGAGCCCTTTTATTGTTTAAAGAATCTTTAATCCATACAGGCACCGTGGTTGTAAAAGCCATACCCATAAACTCCCAGTTCACTAAATCTTTTGAGCGCCTGAAAGGATAATGTCCATATCCATCATGTGCATTTCCGTATGAAGCATCTGTTTGGTACATATAATAATAATCACCAGATTTCGCAACCGTTGGGTCGTGTACATTAGCGAGGTTCCATTGAGAACGGCTTGCCCAGGAAGAAACAGGTATATAATTATCCGGGTAAGTTGGCCCGGGAAATGTATCTTTTACCGGCACGACAACAACGGGAGGTGTAACCGGTGGCGTTAGTGCAGCATCTTTTTTACCACAGGAAGCAATCAGCAATAATACTACTGCAGCAAAAAGACTATTTTTTATATAAACAATGGTATGCATAAATTATTTTAGTGTCAGCACCACTACAGAAAATGGCGGCAATTTTACCTGTAACGAATTAGGCAATAATTTTGCATCTTTAAATTCTGTTGGTTGAATTTTATTTGGTTCATCAAATGAATTATAATCCTGTAATTTTTTTGAAGTAATGATCCTGCCTGTTACAGATGTATATTTTGCTCCGTTGACATTTACCGTAATGTCCTGTGATTTTGCAGCATCAATATTCACTAAAGAAATATGCGTTACGCCATTTTTATCTTTTGATGCTGATACAGAAACGGCTGGTAATTTCTCTGCACCAAATATGTAATCATTTGAAATGATCTTTACCGGAAGCAGGGTGGCATCCTGGTGCACATTGTACATTTCCATTACATGGTACGTTGGTGTAAGGATCATTTTTTCTTTGTTGGTAAGAATAACAGCCTGCAACACATTTACGGCCTGAGCCAGGTTAGCAATCCGCACCCTGTCTGCATGGTTATTAAATATATTCAACGTCACACCTGCAATCATCGCATCCCTGATGGTATTTTGCTGGTATAGAAAACCGGGATTGGTTCCTTTCTCCACATCATACCATCCGCCCCATTCATCCACCACCAAAGCTATCTTTTGTTTTGGATCGTATTTATCCATGATGGCCGCATGTTTAGTTACCAGTTCCTCCATCAGCAGCGCCTGTTTCATAATGCCAAAATATTGTTCTTCACTAAATTCAACTGCAGGTCCTTTTTTGTTCCAGTCCAATACAGAATAATGATGCATGGCAACACCACCCAGCATGTGATTTGGAATATTTTTCATCAGTGTTTCTGTCCAGTTATAATCTGCATCACTGGCACCGGATGCGATACGCAGTAAGCCGCCAGTATTTTCCCAGTCAGCAATAAAGGTGGCATACTTACGGTATTCATCAGCATAGTATTTAGGTGTCATATTACCACCACATCCCCATGCTTCATTACCGATACCCCACAATTTTACCTGCCATGGTTCAGCCCTGCCATTCTTTGTGCGGAGATCACTCATGGGGCTTTTACCTTTGAAATTGGTATACTGAACCCAGTCAGCCAATTCCTGTACAGTACCACTGCCTACATTGCCGGAGAGGTATGGTTCTGCCCCCAACAACTCACACATGTTTAAAAAATCATGCGTACCAAAACTGTTGTCCTCTGTTACACCACCCCACCATTTGTTTACCATGGCAGGTCTTTGATCTCTTGGACCAATCCCATCTTTCCAATGGTAGGTATCTGCAAAACATCCACCCGGCCAACGCAGGTTCGGTATTTTCAATTTCTTCAATGCATCAACAATATCATTGCGAACACCAGCGGTGTTGGGAATTTTTGAAGTATCCCCAACATAAAAGCCACCGTAAATACAAGTGCCGAGATGCTCAGCAAAATGGCCATAAATGTTTCTGTTGATCGTGTATTTTCCATCGGCAGCATTTAATGCTACTATGTTTTGCTGGGCCAATACAACATTCAATGAAATGAAGCAGATCGCTAAGAGTGATGAAATTTTCTTTATCATAATCTAATTATTATTTTATGCGTTTTTCTTAACTGGTGAATTATATAAGTATGTTTTAAGTTTACTATCATTGGGTGCTGCCAGTAATGCTTTGCCCTTATTTTTTATGCTGATCAACTTTAAATCTTTCACATCACCATCTATGATCAACCCGCTCTTTATGATATTAACCGGCACAAAATTTCCTTTACCATTTCCTTTCAGCACCAGGCCATAAGATGCATCGTACCTGCCCGTACTAACCGCTGACTGATATTCGTTTCCTGCAATGATCAAATCTGTATTACCATCTTCATCCATATCTGCTGCCACAATACTGTTAACAGGAGCAAACTGAGCCTGCACCGGTAATGCATGTGATTTAAATTTTCCGTTGCCAAGGTTTTCAATCCAGGCAGAGGCCGATGTTTCACATGTTAATTCTGTCCATCCTTCTGCACCAAAATCATTCTTCAATTGCTCCATGGTAACTTTTGCATAATCTGCATGCAGCAAATATTTTTTCTTTACAGCAGGCACCTGTTCTGCTAATTGGTTCCTGTCTAATGCTGGAAACAGTTGGTACTTTTCATCTTTGTCTTTAAGATAATATGCCGGTATCAATTCATCAAAACCATTTTTATCCAGGTCCTTTGCATATAAAAACATCGGCTTACCAGCTTCAATATGATACCTGTTATTCAGGCCCATATTGCCGGCAATATAATCCATATCACCATCCTTATCAACATCAGCATGCTGCAAAGAACGCCATAAACCTTTCATATTTGTAAGACCTGTTGCATCTGTTACTTCAACTAATTTATTGTTTTCATTTTTAAAGAACCGTACCGCTGTCCATTCACCACAAATGATGAGATCAGTTTTTTTATCATTATCAAAATCAGTAAATACTGCGCCGGTTATCATTCCCGGAAATTCTAATGTGTAATTAATACTCCTGGTTACATCTGTAAATTTTCCAGCGTTGTTTTGCAAAATATAACTCCTTGGTGATTGCGGATATTTTTGCGGCAGCAACCGGCCTCCGATAAAAATATCTATGTCGTTATCTCCATCATAATCAGCAACCGTAACCGCCGTTGTAATATCGGTGATAACAGGCAAAGCTGATGCATCTAATTTAAAATTGCCTTTACCATCATTTGTAAATAAACGGGGCTGATTATATTTCGGAATTGCAAATTCAAAACTTCCGCCGGTTATCAGCAGATCAAGATCTTTATCTCCATCCGCATCAAATAAAACCGAACCCAGATCTTCTTCTGCTTTATTCCCCATAACAAGGTTTGCTGAAGTAAAATTCCCATCAGCTTTTTGAATATATATTTTGCCGGATTGATTGGCTGCACCTCCTGCAAAAAAATCTTCCAGGCCATCTCCGTTTACATCGCCGGTTGCAATGCATGGGCCCAGTTGAGAATACTTTTGCGGCAATGGCTGATGATAGCCAAAATCAAAATTTTGAGATTCTGTATGTTTGAAATCAATGCCCGATTGATCTGTAATATCATTGAAGAATGTATTGGCTGCTTCATTTTGAGCAAGCGCTTCAAAGGCATTGCTGTACTGAACAACCAACAGCTGATTTGTTTTTACATTTTTAATTACCTGTACTTTATTATCCGGCCATTGAATTTTTATTGAATCAATTACTGAGATATTTTCAACACCAAAATGCAGTCTTGGATCAACACTGGATGACAACCCTCTCACAGGAAATTGTTCTGCATATTGTTTAGTGCCTTTATTAAATAAAGTTACCTGGCTGCCCATACCTGATGAATTACCCGGTGCCCCTTTCAACTGAACTGTAAGAAAATTACTGGTACTGTCTTGTATGGATTTTCTTATTTCATTCTTCCACACAAATGCTTCCTGGTTAATGTTATTCACCAGCAGGTCAAGATCACCATCATTGTCTAAATCTGCATAAGCGGCTCCGTTAGATATGGAAGGGACAGATAAACCTGTTTGCTTTGTTGTATTACTGAAAGTAAGATCGCTGTTATTATGAAAGAAATAATTATCCATTTTGATGCTGCCAAACTGGTCAATGGTTTTACGCAGCGATGCGGTAGTAGTTTTATCCAATCTTTTTTCTGCATCCGTTCCACCAAAAGTATAATTGCTGGTATTGGCTTCCCCATTTCTAAAAGATGCGTAATCATTATTGGTAAGATCTTTTCCAAGGCCATTGGTTACATGAATATCTTTCCAGCCATCATTATCAAAATCAGCCATTAAAACACTCCAGCTCCAGTCGGTTTCAAACACACCTGCCAGTTGGCCGATCTCACTGTAAAAAGGCTCACTTTTATTATTGATTTTTCTGTTACCGTTATTCAGTTGCAGCATGTTTCTTACAAAGGTTGGTTCATAACCAAAGCGCTGCTGCATATCATACTTCTCCTGGTTGGCTGCACTGAACATCATCTTCTTTCTTTCATTGGTTTCCGGCAGCATATCCACCACGGAAAGATCTGGCAGTCCGTCATTATTAATGTCTGCTGCATCCACGCCCATACTGTTATAACTCTGGTGCCGTAATGAAGTGGATATTACATTGGAGAAGGTGCCATTTTTATTATTCAACCATAACAAATCGTTACCGATATAATCATTGGCCACATAAATATCCGGCCAGTTATCATTGTTCACATCAGCAACCACCAGGCCTAATCCATACCCATCTTCTTTTATGCCTGCCTCTTTTGAAACATCCTGAAACACCGGGTGAGACTGACCTGCAGCGATACCATCATTTCTGTATAATTTATCTTCTGCAGGAGAATTTCCGCTGGTATCTTTTGGTTGAAGGTTGTTGGCTGTGTGACTGTATAAACGGTGATTCAATAAATACATATCCAGGTCACCGTCCTTATCATAATCTAAAAAGGCTGCCTGGGTGGCATAGCCTGTATCAACTAAATTGTATGCAGCTGCCTGTTCTGTAAAATGAAGTTTTCCATCATTAATAAACAATAAATTTTTTCTCTTTTCTGCATCGGTGGAGTGAGAAGCACAAACATATATATCATCAAAGCCATCATTATTAATATCAACAACACTCACGCCTGTACACCACCTGTCTGTTTGCAAACCTGCTTTTGCAGTAATATCTTCAAATTTAAAATTCCCCTTGTTGATGTATAATTTGCTGCTTATCATACTGCCGCAAAAAAACACATCCTGTAATCCATCGTTATTAAAATCCCCTATCCCAACCCCTGAGCCATTGTACATGTACTCATTGGTAAATACATTGATTGAATCATTTTCCGTAATGGCATTATTGAAACTGATGTTGGTTTCACCGGCATTCATCTGTGTAAAGTGAAACTGATCAGTAATTACATTGTTATTTTTACAACCATTGATTAATGGAAGCAACAACAACAGCAGATATATCTTCTTATTGCTAAGCATTGTTGACAATAAATTCGATGCCTGTTTGCATAACTGAAAATTACCATTTACAAATTTCAGAATTACTTATTTAACCTTACCATCTCACTCCTTTCTTTAAATCCTGGACTTTTTCTTTACTCTTTTTCTTTATCCCAATGAGGGTAGAAAAGAAAAAAATCCCGCCCATCAAAAACTACTAAAATGGGCAGGAATTTACATTACCAAAACGTTAGTTTGCCGAATTAGGCAATAAATTTTTATTTACGTCCAGCTCCTGCTGAGGAACAGGTAAATATTCATTGCCCGGGGTCCATGTATTAAAGTCAACATCATGTGACTTTAATTCTGCCAACTTTGTAGCATCATACAACCAACCCCAACGGATAATATCATTAATTCGCTGACCTTCTATTGCAAATTCCAACGCTCTTTCATGAGCCAGTTGGTCACGCATTTCAGTTTGGTTCATATTTGGCCTTACTGTAGCAAGGTCTGCCAGTTTAGCTCTTGATCTTACCTGCTGAATATAAGGATATGCGCCAGCGGTATTTCCTGTTTCGTTCAATACTTCAGCATACATCAATAAAATATCTGCATACCTCAATATCCTGTAGTTGATACCAGATTCTCCGAATGGAGAAAATTCATCCGGCTTGCCGTTACCCACACCATCATTGGTATATTTTCTTGGATAGATAGAAGTAGTTGGATTCCACCATGCTCTGCCGTAAGCCATTGTTGAATTATCATCCGGCTCATAAGAAGCAATAGTTGCTAACAATCTTGGATCGCTTTTACCATCTGTTGTTTTCTCTTTTTTATACTCATTATATATCCACCTGGTAGGCAGGTAGTCAGAAAATCCAGCACCTTCCTGTGCGTAGGTAATAGAAATAGTTTGTACCTGTTTCCATGAAGCAGATGGATCACAACACCAGTTCATATCGGTTCCTGCACCAGGCGTAAATTGAACTTCAAACAATGATTCGCTGTTGTTTTCATTTGCATCTCTGAAATTATCCCTGTACTCCGGCACCAGGGAATACACATTTTTTAATGGCCCTGTTATAAATTTATCAAACTGAGCTCCTGCTTTTGCATAGTCTTTTCTGTATAGGTAAGATTTACCCAATAAACCTGCTGCAGCACCTTTTGTTGCCCGGCCTTTCTGACCAGCATCCAGTCCTGTAACATTATCGAAATTAACAGGCAGGTTTGCCTCGGCAGCGGCCAGGTCATTAAATATCTGGTTCCACAAATCTTCTTCAGTAGCCGTTGGAGCAAAATAGGCATCCTTATCCACTACAGGCTCTGTAATAACAGGAACAATTTTAAAACTGGTAGCAAGATTATAATAGGCTAATCCACGAAGAAAATAAGCCTGCCCCAAAATTCTTTTTTTCTCTTCTGCCGTCAAAATAGATTCATCATACTGGCTAACATTAGCTATTACCTGGTTAGCCCTGTTGATAACGAGATAAAATTCCCTCCATATCCAAAATACAGGACCAGAAGTAGTAGGAATAATAAACTGGCCGGTTAAAACCAGGTCCAGCCAGGGACTGTCGCCGGTAAAGTCATCTCCGCGGCTGTCTGTAAGACCGGGAAAAGAACGCATATAAGAACCATCCACTATCAATGCATTGTACATAGCAGTACAACCATTATAAGCCTGTTCTTTTGTTTTCCAGAAATCCGCTGTTGTTAATAAATTAGGGTTGGTCAACTCTAATTTTTTATCGCACCCGCTGGTAATAAAGCAAAGGCCGGTAAAGAGATATATTATTTTTTTCATGATTTTTTATTTAAATGTTTTGATGCTTAGAATGTCAATTGAACGCCTACCATGATCGTTCTTGGTTTTGGATAAGAACCGAAATCAAAACCTGGATTTAATACACCGGAAGTAAAATCAGGATTGTATCCCTGGTACCCCTGGAAAGAATATAAATTCTGAACAGTAGCGTAGAGCCTTGATTTTGTCAATCCCTTAATTATATTTTCGGGAAATGAATATCCGATTGAAACGGTGTTGATCCTTAAATAAGTACCGCTTTGCAACCAGCCCGGACGGTCGGAATCTTTGAAGTTATTTACATCATTATCATTTAACCTTGGAATATCGGTATTGGTATTAGTTGGAGTCCACCTGTTCAGCATATCAGTATGGTAATTTAAAGCACCGGCTGAATGATGCAGGTCTCTGTACATCCTGCTGTTGATTAAAAAATTGGAACTTCCAGATGCAAAAACGGAGAAATCAAAATTCTTATACGCTGCAGAAAAGCTAAAACCATAATTGAGTTTAGGGATACCGCTACCCAGGGAAACCCTGTCGAATGCTTCATCCACAACACCATCGGGTTTACCTGCAGGGCCACTGATATCTTTATATTTAACATCCCCAGGTGCTACCGGAGAGCCAAACTGTGTGGCATGTGCATCAATTTCAGCCTGGTTTTGAAAAATCCCTTCATACTCAAATCCGTAATGTTCACCTACTTCACCACCTACAATAGTCTTGGAACCAACTCCATAAAGTGGATCATCTTTACCGCCCAGGGACAATACTTTGTTATTTACTGTAGAAAGGTTGGCAGATATATCATAGGTAAAGGCGCCCTTGTTTTTATGATAAGTGGCAGCAATTTCAACACCTTTATTTAGAAGTGAAGCTGCATTTACCACCGGGTTCAAATTTTCAAAACCCACAGATGCCGGAATGGTTATCCCCACCAGGATATCAGTACTTTTTGCGTTATAGTATTCAGCAGAAAAATCAAGACTTCCATTTAAAAATGTTGCATCAAAACCAACATTGGTGATTGATTTTGATTCCCACTTAATATCTGGTGAAGCAACCAGGGTTTGTAATCCGCCGGTATATCTTATACCATTGAAAGTGTAAACAACACCTGAATTAATACTTCCCTGGAACTGGTAATCCGCAATTTCCTGGTTTCCTAATTTACCATAACTGGCCCTTAATTTAAGAGAAGAAATTGCCTCTCTTGAAACATTCCAAAAACTCTCGTTGCTAATTTTCCAACCTACTGATGCTGCTGGAAAGTATCCAAACTTATTAACCGGAGCAAACCTTGAAGAACCATCCCTTCTGAGTGAAGCAGACAATAAATACCTGTCACCATAAGAATAGTTTACTCTTCCAAAATAGGAACTTAAAGCATTTTCAAATTCAGCACCTTTAGCAGACCTTGTTTCTCCATTGCTGATAACAGGATGATAAGGCGTTGTGAAACCCTGTGCACTGCTTTCTCTTAAAACAGCACTTCCATACCGGTAAGACTGACCAACCAACGCTTCTATAGTGTGCTTACCAAATGATTTATCATAGTTTAATGTATTCTCAATAGAGGCATTGGTATACACCCTTGAGTTATCATTTAACCGGGCTGTATTGTTACTAAAAAAAGCTCCCAGGTAATAAGCCGGTTGCCAGGTATAATCCCTGGTAATGGTTTTATCGTAACTAAGGCTTGTTCTGAATTTTAAATGATGTCCATTGTTTTTTAATAACTGTATTTCGCCATATACATTGGCAAATGTTCTGTCAACATCTACATAATTTGTCAAAATGCTGTTGATACCGATTCCGTTTAATGAATTGGCTCCGTTATATTCGGAATTAGATCCTCCAAATCCATTCAGGTTAGCACTGTCATATACCGGCATCGTTGGAATAGCAACTACCAGTGAACCAATCAACGGAGGTATACCACCCAGCAAAATATCATCCCTGAAAGTAAGTGTGTTTTCATGAGAGTGGGTATAACTGAATGACTGACCTACTTTAAAGATTCCTTTTTCAGCAGTAGTATTGATACGTGCAGTATAACGGGTGTAATCAGGTCCGTTACCAACATAAGTACCTTTATTCTTAAAATAATCCAATGAAATATTGTAGGTACTGCTGGCACCACCACCAGATAAGCTAACATTGTGATTTTGCCTGGTGCCGCTTTTTAAACCTTCTTTTTGCCAATCGGTATCTATATTATCTACATACCCAACATTAGAAGGGTCGTTAGCTGGAAACAATGGTTTGTTCGCATTTACCCGGGATTCGTTATTTAATGTTTGATATTGCTGACGGTTGGTTACATCCTGTATTTGCCAAACCTTATCTCCACCATAATAACCATTGTAGGCTACTTTCATAGCAGTATTCTTCCTACCCTGCTTGGTGGTAATAATAATTACGCCATTTGCAGCAGCAGCGCCATAAATAGCTGCGGCAGCCGCATCTTTTAAAACGGTCATCGTCTCCACATCATTCGGGCTAAAATCTCTGATAGATGCTCCCGGAACCCCATCCACTACATAGTAAGGCTGAGAACCACCAAAAGTGCTGAAACCCCTGATACGCACACTTGGAGCTGCACCCGGTTGTCCATCACTATTTACAGCCACCCCTGTAGCTCTGCCCTGAAGCAGCTGAGAGATATCGCTGGTAGTATATTTTTTAATCTCATTCACATTGATATTACTTACAGAACCGGTAAGATCTCTCTTCCTTTGCGTTCCGTAACCTACTACCACTACTTCATCCAAAATAGCATTTTGCTGCGAAAGCAAAACCAGCAGGTTACTTTCATTATTTACTGTTACTTCCCTGGGTTCGTAACCTACAACAGAAATTACCAGGGTTTGCCCGGGGGCAGCCTCAATACTAAATTTACCATTGGCATCACTTACTGCAGATACTTTTGTTTGCTTAACTAAAATAGTTGCCGCTTGTAAAGGCGCATTGGCTACACCGGTAATCGTTCCTGAAATTTTGTTTGTCTGGGCTCTGACCTGGCCGGGTAACAACGTTAATAACGCCATTACTAAAATGCATGATGCAAACAGCATCAGTTTATGCAATTGTCTTTTCATATAGCTTTTGTTTTGATGAATGATGACTTATTTTTACTCCGTTTAACAATTATTGGAATGAGCGTATTATTACTGATATTCCTTTAGATTTTTTCTTTGGGTAATCAGCCCTTAACCTATTCTATTCTTCTAATAACAAATCAATTTTTTAATTGTCAATTTTACATTTATAAAAAAAAGCAAAAAAAAGCAGTTGCCTCTTTACTGAAATTTAGAAGTGCTTACTTTAGTAATAAATGTTTCTGACTGATGAAATATGTAATAATGAGATAATCCTGAATGATTTTTTGTAAGAGAATATTTTAAACCGCAATCGCTTTCAATATTTGGCCTTGTTATACCTTTCAATTTCATACAGCATTAAGTTTGGTAATAGTAAATCGTTAATTAATGTAAAAGTCTTATTTATATTTCCATCCGTTACGCCATATCGTATCAAAAATTCATCAAAAATTCTCATTCTTTCTATTTACAGTTTTAATTTGAGTTCAGGTGATGCTTTTCTCAAATACCCTTTTTGTGAACTGATAAATGTAATAGTTTGTTTTACTTCCTTTTATATACCAAATAGAAGCAATACTCCTTCACTTCCAAAACATTTTGTAATTAATACAAGAAAAATGAATTTTAGGCAGCTTTATTATCTATTCAATTATCTTTAAGCCATTAAAAGATTTCGCCTGTTGAACCGTAAAATTTATATAATTGCTGCACTATTTTTTTTTGCAGCCAACATTTATGGCCAATCATATTATTTCAGGCATTACCAGGTAGAGAACGGCCTCAGCAACAATGCCACTATTTGCAGTGTACAGGATAAAAAAGGGTTTCTGTGGTTTGGAACCAAGGACGGACTTGACCGGTTTGATGGCTATTCATTTAAAATTTTCAGGAATTCGCCTGACGACAGTGGAAGCATCGGTAGTAATTTTATTCACTGTCTATTTGAAGATGTCAACGGAATATTATGGGCAGGAACTGAAAATGGATTGTATCAATATAATGCTATTACAGAAAGTTTTAGCCTGTTAAATGGTACAGCCAACGGACCTATCAGGGACATCAGGATGGATAGCCGGGGTAACCTCTGGTTTATTTGGGGATTTACACTTTGCAGGTATAATAAAGAAAAAAAAGAACTGGACCGGTACGAACCAATTAAACATTTTGAAGCTACTTCCATTTGCACATCTGTTGATGGAACTGTTTGGGCTTCTACTCCAACAGGTCTTTTAGTAAAATACAATCCTTTAAATAATTCTTTTACCAGTTATGATGTGTTTTATCATTCAACACCAACCGTTTCCAAATGGGTAGAACGGCTGTATGCTACCAAACAGGGACAGATACTGGTTGGCACATCTAACCAGGGAGCAAAATTATTCAACATACAGACAAACACTTATAAAGACATACTTACTTACAACACTAACAAGACTGAAATATTCGTAAGAAACTTTGTGCAAACTGCTGATGATGAATGCTGGATTGCAACAGAGTCCGGAATTTTTATTTACAATTTAAACACCGGGCATGTAATAAATCTGCAAAAAAAATACAATGACCCCTACTCTATTTCAGACAATGCGGTGTATTGTTTTGTAAAAGACAAAGAAGGCAGTATTTGGGCAGGCACTTATTTTGGTGGCATTAATTATTATCCAAAGAAACATACCAACTTTAAAAAATTCTTTCCCAGGTTGGGTGAAAATTCTTTGAGCGGCAATGTGGTGAGGGAGATACACCAGGATAATACAGGTAACCTTTGGATAGGAACTGAAGACGCAGGATTAAACAAACTGGATACTGCTACAAAAATATTTACTCATTTTGAACCGGCAGGAGATAAAAAAAGCATATCCAGTACCAATATTCATGGCCTGCTTGTAACAGGTAATGAAGTTTGGATCGGCACTTTTGAGAATGGCTTGGATGTATTGAATATTAAGACAGGATTGGTAAAAAGTCATTACTCCAAAGGGCCAGGTGACCAGTCCTTAAAAAGTAATTTTATTTATTGCATTGCGCAAATGAACAGTGGCGAAATTATGCTGGGTACTACCCAGGGAGCATATGTATTTAACAGAGCCAGCAACGACTTCAGCCCGTTACCCGGTATGCCTATAAATAATTGGTACACCAGTATTTTAAAAGATGAACAGGATTATATCTGGGCCGGCACCTACGGAAATGGAGTAAATTATTTTAATACAAAAACAGGCACCAGTGGAAATTTCAGGTACAACAAGGCTAACAAAAACAGTTTAAGCAGCGACAGGATAAACAGCATATTTGAAGACAGTAAAAAAAGATTATGGTTTGCTACTGAAGGTGGATTGTGCAGGCTAAACAGGGATGCTAATGATTTTAAAAGATACAGTAAGGAGAATGGATTACCCAGCGACTTTATATTGAGCATATTAGAAGATAACAATAACAATTTATGGCTTTCTACTTCAAAGGGACTCGTTTGTTTCAATCCAACAACAGAACAAACGATCATTTATTCACAGGCTAATGGAATATTGAGTGACCAGTTCAACTTCAATTCTGCCTACAAAGACCAGCATGGAAAAATGTATTTTGGAAGCGTAAAGGGATTGATCAGTTTTAACCCGGATGAATTTCTTAAAGACACTTTTGTTCCCCCGGTCTACATTACCGGTTTCCAGATCTTTAACAAAGAACTATTAATTGCGAAAAATGGTTCGCCCCTTACAAAATCAATCATTCATACCAATAAAATTGTGCTGGATTATAACCAGTCTACCTTTAGTATTGATTTTGCATCGCTGAGTTATACAGCCCCTGAAATGTCAGAATATTCTTATCGAATGGAAGGGCTGGACAAAGACTGGATATACCTTAAAACAAACCGGAAAGTATATTTTACAGAACTCTCACCAGACACTTATGTTTTTAAAGTAAAAGCCTCTAACAGCAGCGGAATATGGAACAAACAGGAAACGACATTAACCATTCAGATCCTTCCACCATGGTGGGCAAGCATATGGGCATACATGGCATATGTGATGGCTGCATTACTGATGATTTATTATCTCCTTCGCAATTACCACAACAGAACAGAAGAAAAAAACAAGCGAAAAATAGAATTGCTTGAAAGGACAAAAGAAAAAGAAATATTCCAGGCCAAGATCGAGTTCTTTACCAATGTGGCACATGAAATAAGAACACCACTAACGCTGATAAAAGGACCATTAGAAAAAGTGATCAGGAATACAACCGAAGTATTGGTAATAAAAGACAGCCTGAAGATCATGGAGCGAAATACCAACCGGTTGATTGATCTCAGTAACCAGTTACTTGATTTCCGCCAAACAGAAATCCAGGGTTTCAGCCTTACCTGTGTAAAAGCAGATATTACCGAATTATTAGAAGATACCTTTCTAAATTTTAAACCGCTGGCCGAACACAAGAATCTTCATTTTCAAATAGATCTTCCCAACCCAACATTATATGCATGGGTGGATATTGAAGCATTTAATAAGATACTTACTAACCTGTTCAGTAATGCTGTTAAATATGCCGAAAGCAAAATTTTTGTTTCCCTGCTGCCATTTGATACAGAAAGTAAATATTTTACTATTGAGATTAAAAATGATGGTTACCTTGTTCCTTTTGAAATGAAAGAAAAAATATTTGAACCATTTTTCAGGCTGAAGGAAACAGCGAGACAAAAAGGCACCGGCATTGGACTTGCGCTGTCCCGTTCGCTGGTACAACTGCACAAGGGGGTACTTGATATTAAGCCACCGGAAAATTCCCTGAATGTTTTTTATCTTACCATGCCAATCAACCAGGAAGAGTAATCGCAGCTGCTTTGCTTAAACAGAAAATTTCACCTAAAGAAAATAACGATACATGAAACCTATTATATTACTGGTAGACGATAATGAGGAGATACTTGAATTTATTGAAACTGAATTAAATGAAAAGTATACTGTTATCAAGGCACTCGATGGCCGGGAAGCGCTGGATATATTGAAGCAGCAAGTAATTCAATTAGTAATTTCTGATATTATGATGCCGGTGATGGATGGTTTCGAATTGTGTAAAATGATCAAGACCAATTTTGAATACAGTCATATTCCGGTGATACTGCTCACTGCAAAAAACACTTTGCAATCAAAAATTGAAGGACTGGAAACAGGGGCCGATGCCTATATTGAAAAACCCTTTTCACCAGAATACCTCCAGGTTCAAATAGCTAATCTGTTGCTGAACCGGGCTAAAATAAAAGAATATTTTGTAAGCTCTCCACTCGTACACATAAAAAGTATGGCGTATACAAAAACGGATGAACTTTTTTTGGAAACAATCAATGAAGCAATCTACAATAACCTGGAAGATACCGAACTGGATGTAGAAAAATTAGCTAAACTAATGAACATGAGCAAGCCAACATTGTACCGAAAAATTAAATCTATTTCTGACCTCACGCCAAATGAACTAATTAACATCACCCGGTTAAAAAGAGCTGCAGAATTATTGGTGGAAGGTAAATATAAAATTTACGAAGTGTCCGATATGACAGGCTATGGTTCGCAGACAAACTTTGGAAGAAATTTTTTAAAACAATTCGGCATGACCCCTACAGATTATTTAACCATGAAGCAGGCTAAGAATCCACCAACCCCCTAAAAAATTCCATCCCCTTTTTTATTTAACAACCACCTACGGATAAATTGCAGCATTAACAATCAAAACCTTTCAACCGTTTTTAAAACTAAGAAAAAGAACTTTTAAATAATTGTCATTTCTACGATTATTTTTTTGCATATTTTTTTATTACTAAATTTACCCTGTTTACGCTTTAGCCATTAACTCACTAAAGACAAAATCTCAATGACAAAATATCAAAAACAGACACGGTTGCTTGCAGCGGTAGATTGTATCATCTTTGGATTCGATGGCCAAAAGCTTAAAATTCTCCTCATACAAAGAGATTTTGAACCAGAAAAAAACAACTGGAGTTTAATGGGTGGTTTTATTCAGCCAACTGAAAGTTCCGATGAGGCAGCTGTAAGAATCCTGAAAAAACTAACTGGTTTAGATGGTGTATATCTTGAACAGTTACATGCATTTACTGAACCGGCAAGAGACCCAATAGAACGAACCATCTCCATTGCCTATTTTTCCCTTATTGACAGTAATCAATATGAAAAGCAGATCAGCGATGAATACCACCCTGAATGGTTTCCTTTAGACAAGATGCCAGACTTAATATTCGACCATAAAAAGATGGTGACCATGGCGAGGGAGAAGCTTCGCTATAAAGCATCGCTGCATCCGATACTGTTTGAATTATTACCTCCAAAATTCACACTGCCTTTGCTGCAAAGCCTTTTTGAAGATGTATTTGAAACCACTTTTGACACCAGGAATTTCACCAGGAAATTAATGTCAACCAACCTGCTGCAAAAACAGAAAGAAAAAGATAAAGAGAATTCAAAAAAAGGAGCTTTCTATTATAAGCTGGATAAAAAACATTACAAAAAGAACTTCCATAAATTTCTGCACATTATTCCTAATCAAAATGGTATTGTATAAATATATAAGGGGTATGCAAATAAATTGTATACCCCTTATATATTAACGTTGGGAAGTATTTTACAACCTTTTCATTCCTTATTATTAACTCCCTTTAGTCCCTTTTGGGCTTAGATTAATATACTCACCATCTTTCAATTTAATGGTATTTCCGTCCGGCATTTTTATGGTGCCGTCAGTCATTACAATATTTCCGTCAGGAAGTTTGATGCTTTTAAACATTTTCGTCTCTTTCCCTTTTTTGATTATTACCATTTCTCCGTCTTTCATCATCACCCGATCTTTTACCAGCTTTTTGGTTTTTACAACAGGGGTGGTATCAGCCTCATTCTTATTCATTTTTTCTTTTTTATCCTTCCAGTTACTTTTATCATCTATTGTAACTCCGGATGTGTCTTTCCATGCTCTTTTTTCTGTACCCATTGCTGTGGTATCTTTCCATTGGTCGCTTTTTGAAGTAACCCCTGAAGTATCCTGCCATTTCTTATTACTGCCTGAAGCATGCAAAGAATCATTTGCATTCCTATCCTGATTATTTAAAGAATCGAACTTGTTTTGCCTGCCCAGTGTATCACCCCTTCTATTTAGCTTAATTGAATCCTTTTCCCAATTGATACTGTCGCGGCGCCACGATGGCATAGTGTCTTTACGCACTAAAGGAATGGTATCCCTGGCTGCCGCTGAAGGTTGGCTGGATATGGAAGGGACAGTATCTTTTACCTCCTGTGCATACACAACTGCTATTAAAAAAACTCCCGTCAATAAACTGCTTACTTTTTTCATAATATAAATTTTTGATTAAAAATTATTGATTTAAAAGGCTATTGATTAACCTGACTTAAGACAGACAAAAAGTAATCCAGCCCGGAAAAATTGCTGATGCCCTGAATACTGTAGAATTTCTGACGATAGAGGAGAAAAAAAATCACCAGAACAGTATACTTTGGGGTAGGGACAAATAAATTTTATCTACCTCATTTTTAATTGGGTAATTTTTTCCCCACATGAAGGGAAAAAATATCCCTCCCCTTTTTAAAACACAATTATCCTTTACAAAAACAGCCAGTTTACCTGCTTTTTTACTTTGGATTATTTATTGCACCTTACCAATATTATTAATCTTTAAAATATTGAAAATGTCGGATGTTAAAAATTTAGACAGCATAGATGCTATTGCTAAGCTGAAAGAATTGGCTGAAAAAATTAAGACCTGTATGTTTTGTACCAATCTCTCCACATCACCTTTTTCTACAAGGCCCATGGGCATTTCAGAAGTGGATGCTGATGGAAAATTCTGGTTCCTGAGTGCATCGAGCAGTAATAAGAACCGGGAAATAAAACAGGATGAAAAAGTCCAGTTGATCTTTTCTGATCCGGCCAATGCTCAATTTTTAAGTGTGTTTGGAGAAGCTGATATTTTCGATGATGAAAAGTCAATAGAAAAAGCATGGACACCACTTGCCAAAGCATGGTTCCCTGAAGGAAAAGACGATATAAATGTAACGGTAATAAAAGTTCATCCATTTGATGCCTACTATTGGGATACTAAAGATGGGAAGATGATTTCCCTGTTAAAAATTGCTACAGCTGCTTTTACCGGCTCCTCCCTGCATAGTGGCGTAGAAGGTAAGTTAACAGTAGAGCATACTAAATTTTAAACATAAAAACAGCATCATGAAAAAGATTTTAATTGCACTGGACTACGAACCGCTGGCAGAAAAAGTAGCTGCAACAGGTTACTCAATAGCAAAAGCTTTCAATGCTGAGTTGCTGCTGCTGCATGTTGTAGAAGAACCTGCTAATTACGCTTCTGTTGAATATTCACCCATCATGGGATTTACCGGTTTCAGCGATACCTATACAAATGAAGCCCTTGAAGGCCTTAAAAAAGAGGCTCACAGATTTTTGGAAGAATCCAGGAAACACCTTGGCGAGGGAAGGATAGAAATATCTGTAGTAGAAGGAGATTATGCAGATGCCATCATCAGTACTGCTGCTGCGTTTGGTGCAGACCTGATTGTAATGGGTACTCACAAACGGAAGGGGCTGGATAAATTATTACTGGGAAACCTGTCGGTAAAAATATTGAACAACACCGCTGTTCCCCTGCTGACCATTCCTGATGATGCATTATTATCTTCATAGTAACTAATTGCTGAAAACCCATCATTATATTAACTGTGTAAAGATGAATTTTCCAGCTCATGAAGTTGCAAAAAAAATTAATCCCCTTATTAAAACTGCTGCATAATATTGATGCGGCAGTTTTATTTACCCGAATGTTTTTTGAATAACAATCAGATAACAGTAAAGACGGTTAAGTGAATCTTGTTAAGGTAATTAGTCGTTAAATTGACTTAAATTGATTTTTTTTTAAATGGCAGGAATAAAGACTAAAACTTCTACATCCGAAAAACACGAATTCCCTTCCGGTGGAGGTCAAATGGGTGAATTAATGCGTACCAAAAACTGGTCAGTAACCTCCATTGGCAACCCTGATAAATGGCCACAAAGTTTACTTACTACATTAAATATTATTCTTAATTGCAAATTCCCAATGTTCTTATGGTGGGGACCGGAACTGATTTGTTTTTATAACGATGCTTACCGCCCAAGTTTAGGAGAAAAGGGAAAACATCCTGGTATTTTGGGAATGCCTGCAAAAGAAGCCTGGCCGGAAATATGGGATACTATCAAACCACTTATTGACCAGGTTTTAGGCGGCGGTGAAGCCACTTGGAATGAAGACCAACTGATACCAATCTTCCGAAATGGAAAAATAGAGGATGCTTACTGGACCTTTAGTTACAGCCCTGTTATTGACGAGCCTGGTAAAGTAGCCGGTGTGCTGGTAACCTGCAGTGAAACAACAGATAAAATACACACCTATAAAAGGCTGGAAGAAAATAATGACCAGCTGGAATTTGCTATTGCTGCGGCTGAATTAGGTACCTGGGATTATAATCCTGCTACTAATAAATTTACCTGTAATAACCGGCTGAAACAATGGTTTGGCTTACCCATGGAAACCGAACTTGATCTTGCTTTGGCGATCAATGCCATTGCAGAAAAAGACAGGGAAAGGATTACAACTGATATCCGGCGATCTTTAGAATTTTCATCAGGAGGCAATTTTGAGAATGAATACACAATAGTACACCCGGTAACCAAAAAAGAAACGATTGTACAGGCAAGAGGCAAAGCATGGTTTAGCAATGAACAGGTTGTATATCGTTTTAATGGCACCCTGCAAGATGTAACAGAACAGGCGATGACACTGAAGCAAACAGCAGAAAGTGAAAAGGAGTTTCGGCAGCTGGCAGATTCATTACCAGAATTAGTATGGACCACGGATAACAAGGGGAAGCAAATCTTTGCATCCAAACGCTGGAAAGAATTTACCGGCCAGGATCCTTATGATGAAACTACTTTTGAAAAAATGGTGCATCCTGATGATATCGAAAATATCATACAAATATGGAGCAGCTGTTTGGTTTCAGGAAACACTTATAAAACACAGGCAAGATTAAAAAGCAGTGAGGGAGATTACCAATGGTTTTATGTAAATGGAGAACCGGTAAAAAATGCAAAAGGCAAGATAGAAAAATGGATTGGCGCCTTTACCAATCTGCATGAACAAAAGAAGGCAGAAGAAGAACTGATCAATGCACTTCATAAAATAGAGGAAAGCGAAAAAAGGTTTCGTAATGTGGCCAACAGTGCACCTGTATTCATCTGGATGGCAGGTAGTGATAAACAGCGCTATTTCTTTAACACAGCCTGGATGGATTTCACCGGTCGTTCACCCGGGCAGGAAAAAGGTGATGGATGGATTGAAGGAGTACATCCGGAAGACAGAGAAAAATGTTTCCGGCTTTATGGTGAAGCGTTTAGTAAACAACAGGGCTACCAGATGGAATACCGCCTCAGACGGTATGATGGAGAATACAGGTGGATTTCTGCAAGAGGCGTACCCCGCTTTAGCACCAGCGGTATTTTTGAAGGTTTCATTGGTGCCTGCATGGATATTCATGAGCAGGTAATTGCACAGAAAAAATTAAAAGAAGATGAGGAAAGACTAAATATAATTGTTAGCGCAAGCGACCTTGGCACATGGGAGTTAAACTTAAATACCATGGAAGTTATTCATTCAGGGCGTTATATTGAGATTTTTGGTTATGATAATAACACTCATTTATCACACACAGAAATACTGGAACACCTCCATCCTGATGACTTACCAAAAAGAAAGACTGCTTTTGAAAATGCCATAGCCACAGGTGTACTGTATTACGAATCCCGGGTAATAGCGAAAGACAAATCTATCCGTTGGGTAGAAAATAAAGGAAAGGTATTTTATGATGAACAAAATCAAGCTCACAAAATAATTGGCACCACCAGGGATACAACCGAAGAAAAGAATTATGCCCAGCAGTTAGTTGACAGGGAACAAAAATTCAGATTACTGGCAGACTCCATGCCTCAGTTTGTGTGGACGGGAGATGCTGAAGGAAACTTAAATTATTTCAGCAGGGCGGTATACGAATATTCAGGATTATCTCACGAGCAAATGGGGAAAGATGGATGGATGCAAATCGTTCATCCTGATGACAGGGAAGAAAACATGAGGGTATGGAACCATTCAATCAACTCCGGAACAGATTTTATTTTTGAACACCGCTTTGGAAAATATGATGGAGCATACCGCTGGCAATTAAGCCGGGCCATTCCGCAAAGAGATGCAGCAGGAAATATCCAGATGTGGGTGGGCACCAGTACCGATATCCAGGAAATAAAAGAGCAGGATCAGCAGAAAGATTATTTTATCAGCATGGCCAGTCATGAATTAAAGACACCCATTACTTCCATCAAAGGATATGTACAGATACTGCAAAGCACTTATGAAAAAAATGAAGACCCATTTCTCAAGAGTTCACTTAAAGTGATTGACAAACAAATTACAACACTTACCAGCCTGATAAGTGACCTGCTTGATGTATCAAAGATCAAATCGGGCAATCTTGTACTGAACAAAGAAGATTTTGAGATCACCACACTGGTGCAGGAAGTAATTGCAGAGATAAAGCATATCAATCCTGATTACACTATCAATTTTTTACATTCAAACACTGTAACTGTTTACGCAGATAAGGGAAGAATAGGCCAGGTGCTCATCAACTTTCTTACCAATGCAGTAAAGTACTCACCCCAATCAAAGACAATAAATGTTGATAGTTTTATTGAAGATGATTATGTGGGAGTGTCTGTGGAAGATTCCGGAATTGGTATCAGCAAAATTGACCAGGAAAAAATATTTGAACGCTTTTACAGGGTGGAAGGAAAAAACGAAAAAACCTTCCCGGGATTTGGTATCGGCTTATTTATAGCTTCCGAAATTATCCAGCGGCACGAAGGAAAAGTTGGAGTAAAAAGTGAGCCTGGAAAAGGCTCCAGATTTTATTTTTCAATTCCATTTACTAAATAATTTTTTAATACCATGCCAGTTCAACAGTTGCACATATTAGTTATTGATGATAATGAGGATATTCTTTTTATGCTGCAGGCCATGCTGCGGCACAAGGGTTATAAAGTTTCTATAAAAGAGAATCCTAATGAAGTAGAAGCTGTAATCAATGATTTATCACCAGACATTATTTTAATGGACATGCTGTTATCAGGAGCTGATGGCCGTGAAATTTGTACCCAGCTTAAATCCAATCCTGCTTTCTCAGGTATCCCAATCGTTATGCTTTCTGCACATCCTCACGCCAGAACAGAATGCCTGGCCGCAGGAGCAGATCATTTTCTTGAAAAACCTTTTGAAATGTCCGATCTTTTCCAGGTTGTCGAGGCAGCAGAAAAGGATATGATAAAAAAATAAACTACGCTTTATACAGATAATCTTTCAAGACATTTTTTGATATCAACGGGTTTTCCCAATACGCCTATAAAAATATCTTTCACTTTTTTTATCCTTGCCGGCACAGTGTGAATATCAAAATTAGCAGGATCCAGTCCTGGCTTTACCTCTTTCCAAAGCAACGGTGTGGAAACAGTGGCTCCTTTGTGAGGTCTTAAACTGTAAACAGAAGCGATGGTCTGCCCTCTCCTGTTTTGAAGATAATCGAGGTATATTTTTTTATTCCCTCTCTTTGCAAGGCTTCTTTCCAGTGTAGTAAAATCCGGGAGCATTTCACTCACATGCATGCAAAGCAAATGAGCAAAATCCTTTACCTGTTCATACGCATATTTTTTTCCCATTGGTACAAAAATATGCAGGCCGGTTGCACCGGATGTTTTGCAAAAACTTTCTGAGCCTGCTTTATCCAGCAGTTCCTTAAAAGTGTTCGCAGCTTCAATCACCTGTTCAAACGTATTTTTATCAGAAGGATCAATATCGATGATGAGATAATCCGGTTTATCTAGTGCTTTGGTTGTGGAGTTCCATGGATTGAGTTCAATGCATCCCAAATTATTTAAATAGGCAAGCGTGGCTATATCATTACAGATGATATAGTCAATTTCTTTTTTTGCAGAGTCAGAATATATCTCTATACTTTTTACCCATGCAGGTGCTTCATCACCGGCATCTTTATGAAAAAAACCTTTGTCTAAAATACCATTGGGATTTCTTTTAAGCGACTGCGGCCGATCTTTTAAATATGGAAGAATATGCTCTGCCATCTGCTGGTAATAATCAATCACCATTCCTTTGGTAATGCCTTCCTCCGGCCAGAATATTTTATTAAGATTGGTGAGCTTTACTTTTGTTTTACCGATCACCAACAGCTTTTCATTGTCGTTTACTTCCGTTGGCTTTACAGATTTTACGTTTGCTATGGTAATTTCATTTAGTTTTTTATCTGCTCTCAAACGCAGAAAGATGGGATGGCGCATTTTACCATCATTGGTCCATTCTGTAAATTTCATTTCTGCAACCAATACCGGCTGCACCCATGTTACCGGTGCGTTTGTTTTCACTGGTTCTTCAAAAGGCGATTCTTTTTTTATCAGCGGTTTTAATTTTAAATAAATTTCTTTCAACGAAACTTCGTTAAATCCTGATCCCGTGTGCCCGGCATATTTTAATTGTTTACCAGAACGTATGCCCAACACCAATGCACCAAAATATTTTCTTGATCCTGCCGGTTGAGTGAAACCTGCTATGATTACTTCAGCTGATTTGTGATGTTTGATCTTTAACCATTCATTGGTTCTTAAATCTGGATAATAAAGACTATCGGCTTTTTTTGCTATAATGCCCTCTATGTCTTTCTCTTTTGCAGCAGCAAAAAAAGCCTTTCCTTTTTCAAGGATATGATCAGAAAATTTTATTACCGGGTTCTTAGGGATGATCTTTTTTAATAATTTTTTTCTTTCGGTCAGCGGCAGTTCGTAAGTGCTGTGCCCATTAATAGATAACACATCAAACACATAATAACAAATGGGGTACTGTGTATTGTCTTCGTAATGCTGGAGTTTTTGAAAATCAGATTTGCCTTCCTCATTTAATACAACGATCTCTCCATCCAGTACCAGATCATCTTTCAGCTTTTTCAATTCATTAAAAACGACAGGATAAGATGTATTAAAGCTGTTGCCATTCCTTGAATACAACTCCACCTTACCTTGCTTTATCTCACTGATGGCCCGGTAGCCATCCCATTTAATTTCAAATAGCCAGTTGGTATCATCAAATGGCTGGTCTGTTTCCTTGGCAAGCATTGGTTTAATAAACTTTGCCAGCTTCCGGGATGCTCCGTTTAGTGCTTTGTAGAATTTTTTTTTTCAGGAGCCTTCTCCTCTTTATTTTTTTTCAGCCATTTATTGATGGGTGAACCTGGCGCTGTCTCCTTCTCACTGTCGTATGCTTTACTTACAGCATAAGCATCATTATGTTTTATAAGTAACCACGCATTTTCCTGCTTCCCTTTTAATTTTACCAGGGCAAATTCTCCTTTTAATTTTTTACCATGCAGGGTAAATTTTAGATTGCCTGCTTTTAATCCAGCCTTCAGTTTTTTTTCGGCCGTTTCTTTTGACGAATTTTCAATATCAGAGTATTTTCCCTTGTCCCATATTTCTACAATGCCTGCACCATAGCCTTCAGGTATTACGCCTTTAAAATCTTTATAAGAATAAGGATGATCTTCCACCATCATTGCCAAACGCTTATCACCAGGATTCAATGACGGCCCCTTTGGAATTGCCCAGCTTTTTAATACTCCATCCATCTCCAGTCTGAAGTCATAATGCAGGTGAGAGGCTTTATGCCTTTGCACCACAAAAGACAGTTGAGCTGTACTTTCTTTCACCTGGGCAGCGGGCTCCGGCGTTATCGAAAAATTTCTTTTTTCTTTATATTTTACGAGGCTCATCAGGAAGCTTTTTTACGTTTGCTGCTTAAGCTATCTTTTAATTGTTCCATTAGGTCTTTTGTCTTATTATGTACCACTTTCATTTCACCCACTGTTGCAGGCTTACCACCTTTTGCTTTTTGTTTGATCAGCTTCAGCAATTGTGCAGTATAAGTGTCTTTGTATTTACCAATATTAAACTTACCCGAAAGCTGGTTGATCAACGATACTGCCATTTTTAACTCAGCAGGTTTTACGGTACTCTTTGCAGGCAATGTCAACTCTTTCAAAGGCCTGATCTCTTCATTAAACCTGATTTTATTCAAAATGATCACTTCACCTGAAACACGGAGCACTGCCAGGATTTCCTTATTCCTCATCACAAAACTTGCAATGCCTACCTTACCTGTTTTTTGCAAGGCTTCTCTTAGTAATGCATAGGCTCTCACTCCTTGTTTATCCGGCTCAAGGTAATACGGCATTTCGTAATACACACTGTCTATTTCAGCTTCACTCACAAAATCACTGATGTCGATGACTTTTGTTTTTACCGCATTGGCGGTTTCAAAATCCTTATCATCCAGTACCACGTATTTGTTATTCAGTTTGTAACCTTTTACAATACTTTGCCAGTTTACTTCCTTTCCGGTTTTCTCATTCACTCTCATAAATTTTATGTTGGAGTGATCTTTTTTGTCCAGCATATCAAGGTCCAATTCACTGACCTTTGTTGCACTGAATAATTTTACCGGGATGTTCACCAGTCCGAAGCCAATAGCTCCTGTCCATAAAGGTCTCATAATTTTAGATTTAATGGTTTGCCAAAATTTTCATCAGCAGTTTTTCTTCAGGAGTCAGCTCAGCAATCGTTTCCTTTTTTTCTGCTGCATCCAGCCTGCTGATATACTGTTCCAGGCTTTTATCTTCATACATAGAAATGATCACAGGGTGAACATAATATTTTTTGCATACGGTTCTTGTATTGCCTAATTGCTTTGATACCATATCCAGTGCTTCCACTACTTTTCTTTTTGTTTCTGTGGCTGTTTCGCAAAAACCTAACGCTTTAAAAGCAAGCAGGGCCTGCACTGTACCAGCCCATGTCCTGAAATCTTTTGCAGTAAAATCACTGCCGCTTATATCTTTTATGTAGGCATTAACCATGCCTGAATCCACCGACTTTCTTTCTCTGTTTTCATCATAATACTGGAATAGTTCCTTCCCTGGAATATCCCTGCACTTTTGTACAATGGCAGCCAACTTTTTATTCTTTATACTGATGTCATGATGGACACCTTTCTTGCCTTTGAAAGAAAACTTCATTTGCGTACCGGAAAAACTTACATGCTTATCTTTTAACGTGGTTAACCCAAAAGAGCCATATAATTTTTCATAAAAATTACTCCCGATCCTGATGTTGGTTCTTTCCATCAGGCTTACGATGGTGGCCAGTACTTTTTGCAGGGGCATACCTGGTAATGACAGATCTTTTTCCAGTTGTAGCCGGATCATTGGTAACACTTTTCCAAATTCCAGCATCCGGTAATACTTGGTGTGGTTACGCAGTGAACTCCACAGGGGATGGTATTTGTATTGCTTTCTTTTCTTTACATCCAGCCCCGTAGCCTGTAAATGCCCGTTGGGCAAAACACAGATCCAAACATTTTCCCAGGCAGGTGGAATCACCAGGCTTTTGATTCGCTGCAGGGCTTCCTCATCTTTCACTTTAGTGCCCTCTTTTAAATACAGGAAATCACTTTTTGTTTTAGTGCGAATAATACCCGGCTCTGTATCTGTTACATAAATAAGGTTCACTGCTGCGGCTGTTTTAGCAGGATCCTTCATGATCTTCTCAATCTTCTTTGCCGGTATTTTTACAATCTCTTCAACTACCATCGTATATCAATTTTATCAGTTAACCATTAATGATTTCTCCTCCATTGGGATGCAATACCTGCCCAGTGATGTAAGAGGCATCATCGCAGGCCAGGAATAAATAAGATGGTGCTACTTCAGCAGGCTCTCCTGCTCTTTTCATCGGCACATCACTTCCATGCTGTGCCACTTTAGACGCCTTGAAACTGGATGCAATTAACGGCGTCCATATTGGTCCGGGTGCTACCGCATTTACCCGGATTCCTTTTTCTGCAAGGTTAGCAGATAAACTCCTGGTAAAAGAAACAATGGCACCCTTGGTGGAAGCATAATCAATTAACGCAGCACTGCCACGATAGGCGGTAACAGAAGTAGTATTGATAATACAACTACCTATTTTCATTGCTGGTAATGCAGCTTTGCATATCCAGAACATAGAAAAAATATTGGTAGAAAAAGTTTTCAGCAAGTGCTCAGTAGTGATTTCAGTGATGCTCTTACTCTCATAATGAATGGCTGCATTATTTACGAGGATATCAACTGTTCCAAAATGCTTTACTGCTTTTTTTACTGCAGCTATACAGAATTTTTCTTTTGACAGATCGCCTGCTATCAACTGGCACCTGCGGCCATAGCTTTCCTGTATTTCTTTTTGAGTAGCTTTGGCATCCGCATGTTCATTTAAATAAACAATACAGATATCTGCGCCTTCTTTTGCAAACAGCAACGCCACCGCTTTACCTATACCACTATCACCACCCGTAATAAAAGCAATTTTATTTTTTAACCGTCCTGTTCCTGTTGATTGTAGTGGTGCTGTTTCCGGAACAGGAGACATTTTGTATTCAAGCCCCGGCCCTTGGCTGGTGCTGTGGCTTACGTAATTCTTTTTTTCGATTGGCCTTTTGCATACCAAACTACCTGTAAATTTTATGCCGTTTAACTGTTTGTGACCATGCATTCGCATTTCAATCCATTCAGCATTATTTTCTACAGGCAGCGGGTATTAAATTCTACATCACTGATGAATAAAATATTATTTAGAGAAAAAAGGCTGACCCTTTTCCAAACTATCAACAGAAACTTTTAGTGGATTCATACCCATTATTACTTTTACTTCATGGTCGCGGCCATCATCTAACAGGTATACAAATGCATTGCTTTCTTCCACCCCGTTTACCAATATCCTGGTGTCCATATCAGCCACCGGTTGAAATATTTCTATATTATATAAGGTATTAATAAACCGGTAACGCAATTTTACAGAAAGCCATTCCTTTGGAATGCAGGGCTTAAAGAACAACTTATCACCTTCTCTTTCCATTCCGATAAATGACCGGGTTATTAGCTGGTACATCCATCCGGCAGAACCGGTGTACCATGTCCATCCACCCCTTCCCTTATGCAATTGTTGTGCATATACATCCGCCGCAATTACATAAGGTTCTGATTGATATTTGTCAATCACCACCGAATCTTTCCCGCGGTTCACCGGGTTAATCATCTGCAATAATTCCCAGGTACGCCTGGTGTCTCCCATTTCAGCAAAAGCCATTACCAGCCATACGGCGGCATGTGTATACTGCCCGCCATTCTCTCTTACACCAGGCACATATCCTTTTATATAACCGGGGTTCATGTCAGACTTATCAAATGGCGGATCAAATAATTGTATGATACCATCTTCTTTTTTCACCAGGTATTTTTCTGCTGAATCCATTGAGATCTTTTTACGTTCCGGATCTCCGGCTCCAGATAATACGGACCAGCTTTGTGCAATGGAATCAATTTTACATTCTTCATTTTGTACAGAGCCCAATGGAGTGCCATCATCAAAATAAGCCCGGCGGTACCAATCGCCATCCCATGCATTTTCATTGATGTTCATGCGTAATTGCCCTGCCCTGTAGCTGCATATTTCTTTAAAGGAAATATCATTTTTAATATTGGCGATATCAATAAATTTTATCAATATTTCGTAAAGAAAAAATGCCAGCCATACGCTTTCTCCCTTTCCATGATTACCCACTTTATCCATGCCGTCATTCCAGTCGCCGGAGCCCATAAATGGTAAACCATGTTGACCAAAAATCAATGCATGATCAATTGCTTTTACACAATGTTCATACAAGGTAGCCTGCTGATCAGATTTTATCGGGAGGTCATAATAAGACTCTTCACCGGCATTCAGCAATCTTCCTTCCAGAAAATTAACGGGCTCATCCAGTATCGTTTTATCACCAGTAGCCAATACATATTTTGTGGTAACATAAGGCAACCATAAATAATCATCAGAGCAGGTGGTACGTACCCCTCTGCCCACCGGTGGATGCCACCAGTGCTGCACATCTCCTTCTTTAAATTGCCTGGAAGCACACAATAAAATTTGCTGCCGCACCAGTGCAGGCTTTGCATGCATCAATGATAATACATCCTGCAACTGATCCCTGAAACCAAAGGCACCACCTGATTGATAGAAGCCACTTCTTGCCCAGATGCGACAAGCCAGTGTCTGATAATTGAGCCATCCATTAGTTAATATATTTACCGCAGTATCTGGTGTTTCAATCTGAACAGCTGTTAAGGTTTCATCCCAATAGGCATGTACTTTCTCAAGTGCTGTTTCTGCGGCACCGCTTCCTTCAAATTTTTTTATAATATTCAATGCGTCATCAATATTTTTTCCTGCACCTAACCGGAACACTATCTGCCGTTCCTGGTCTTCTGCCAAATCAAACACCACCTGTATGGCCGCACAAGGATCCAGCGCTGCACCGGTTCTCCCGGAAAGCCTTGCCCGGTTCAATCCATCCGGATTACTCATGGTACCATTGCGGCCAATAAATTCTGAACGGTCTGTGGTAATTGTTTTGTTGATATCATCTGCATCAAAAAAAGCAACCCTGTTATCAAATTCTGTATTGTAAGCATTGCTTGCCAGGATGGCTCCACTTCGGGTATCCAATTCCGTTACCACATGCATTTGTGTTCTTGCTTTCAGATCACCCAGTATCCATTCAATATATCCAGTGGCAGATAATCGCCTCGCCCTGTTTGATTTATTGTGCAGTTTTATTACAATGAATTTTACAGGTGCCTGTATGTCAGTGTACACCGTCATGGATGATTCAATACCATCTTCGCTGTGTTCAAAAATACTGTATCCAAAACCATGACGGGTAATGTATGGAGAAGCCCCACGACAGGGTAACGGTGCAGGCGACCAGAATTTCCCACTCTCTTCATCTCTCAGGTAAAAGGCCTCTCCTTTCAGGTCTGTTACCGGATCATTGTTCCATGGCGTGAGCCTGAATTCATGTGCATTATCTATCCAGGTGTACGATTGTCCACTCTCTGTTATAATGGTTCCGAAATCAGGATTGGCCAGCACATTACTCCAGGGAACAGGTGTTGTTTGAGTGGGTGTGGTGGTGATAACATATTCTTTTCCGTCTTGTGAAAATCCACCGATCCCATTATGAAATTGTAAATCTTTTGCTGGCGCAATTGACGTGTAATTGGATGAATAGAATTTAGCCGGGCTAAAATATGGAATCGGTGCTCTTAATTTATTACGCCTGGTTATTTGCTCTTCCAATGAACCAAACCTGTCTGATATAACCACCCTTGCCACTGTTTGAAACAATATCCTGTCTTCGTTGGATATCTGGTCTGAAGAACGAATAAAAATACCCCCAGGCTGATCTGTCATATCTGATACCGCACCCGGACTTAACAATCCCAGGATATGATTTTGCAATACCTGCCGGTAACCTCCATGATCTTCATTCCAAATAACCAAATCCACCATCAATCCTTTCATGCGCCAGTAGGCATGCGCCTGTATCAGTTGCTTTACCAATTCAATATTGGCAGCATCCTCAATTTGTAATAACACTATTGGAATATCTCCTGAAATAGAATAGCCCCACAAGCCTGATTGTCCTCTTTGATTTTTTAATATCAAAGCAGGATCAGCCCTTAAAGAATCATTGGCGAAAATGATGGAACCTGCAAGCCTTGCATATAATTGAGCGTCTGATTCCGTAGCATTGATCTGCCTTAATATTACCTGGCTATGCGTCCACGTTAGTTCCAGTACCCGGTTGGTCAAATGATGATCCTGGTATTTTTCCACCAGTAAATTGCATTGTTCTTTTGTATCTGCAATACCAATGATGATATCCGCCACGGCAGTAGCATGTGGTTCAATAACGATACGGTACCGCATGGCAACAATGGGATCAAGCACTGCCCCATTGCTTCCAGACAGCAGTGCATCATTGCTCATGGCTTTTGGATTATTAATACTGTATCCCCTGCCGATAAACCGCCGCCTGTCTGTTTCGTAAGAGATCGATTTTATATCTGCATCTGTTACTTTCATTAAGTGAAACATCCATGGCACCTGTTCATCTGCGGCACGTGGCCTCCTTGTGCAAATGATAGCATGGTGTTTTTCATCAATAGCTGTTTCAACAAAAAGATTGCTGAACGCCGGATGCATTTCTTCTGCCAGTGCAGGAACCAGCACTACTTCCGCATAGCTGGTAATTTCAATGATTCTTTTTTTACGGGAGCGGTTGGTTATATGTATTCTTCTTAATTCAATATCATCCTCCGGTGACACTACAATTTCGGTATGTGTTTCCAATGCAAAATCAGTACGCCTGAATTCGGCACGGCCCTGGGAAAACACCGCCTCGTATTTATTGGTTTGATGCAGGGAAGGCTGGTGAGCAGATGACCAGAAGGTATTATTCTCCATGTCCCGGATATAACAGAAGGTGCCCCAGTTATCACAAGTAGCATCTTCACGCCAACGGGTAACCGCAATATTTTTCCAGCGGCTGTATCCGCCACCTGAATTAGTGACCATCACATGGTATCTTCCGTTAGATAACAACTGTACTTCCGGTATGGCGGTATGCGGTGTGTTAATCACCCTCATTGGAAGTTCATTACCAGTAGATGCACCCAGGTCTCCTTCATGTAAGGATGGTGAATAGAAAGTACTTACCCTTGGAATTCTTTCCTGTAATAACAGTAAAGCGGATTTCACCTGCACATCCGCAATAAACCGTTGCTGCATGGGTTTATTTAACAACAGGTAGGAAAGTGACAAAAATGCCATCCCCTGGTGATGCGCCATAAAAGACCGGATAACGGCATGTGTTTGTTTCCGCTGCAAACGGGAAGGGGTGTAATCGATGGCTTCAAAAAAACCATACCGTCCTTCAAAGCCTGTCTCTTTTAATAACTGTAAATTCTCATAAGCGCTTTCCGCTTCCACCATCAGTGCCATCATGGTGGCATAAGGTGCTATAACAATATCCTCTCCCAGCCCACGCTTTAACCCGGTACCCGGTACACCAAATGCTTTGTATTGGTAATTCAGACTGGTATCCACCATGTTATAACCAGACTCGGAAATACCCCATGGTATACCTCTTTTTTTACCATACTCCATTTGTTTTTGTATGATGGCTTTGTAGGTTTGATTCAGCAGTGTATTCTCATACGTTGGCATTACCAGCAGCGGCATCAGGTATTCAAACATAGAGCCACTCCAGGATAATAAAATAGGTGTGGTGCCAATTTTAGTGAGTTGCCTGCCGAGTGCAAACCAACTCTCCTGCGGTAATTTCCCCTGTGCAATGGCGGTGAAAGTAGTAAGCCTTGCTTCAGAAGCAAGGAGATCATAATAGCCATTATCTTTTCTGTGTTCATCCACATTGTATCCGATAGTAAGTAAATGCTGTGTGCGGTAATAAAGGAAATCATAATCGATATTGGCCAGCTCATCACATTGGTTTGTCAGTTTTTCTATGGTAAATATCCATTCTCTTGTACGGCTTCCAGATGCAATAACTGCTGCTTTAAAATGATTCAGCCAAATCGATTCTTCCACATTATTTCCTAAAATATCATAACTGGCAATTGTCTCCAGCATTTCTTCTTCTATATCAGCTATAGCCTTAATACTTGGTATTTGCTGCAACACAGGAATAAATCCATTAAACTTTTGGGGGACAATATTAATGGTGAGCCATGGGCATAAAGCTGTCAGTTCATTGCGGGCATCAACAATCTGCATCATTGCTTTTTCTGCCCACCAGTATTCTTCCGTATTATGCCTGAAATCTACCTGCAACAACAGGTGTGAATAAGATGCCAGTATGGATTCAAGATAATTTTTAACATCCTGCAAACTGTTTAGTGCCGAAGGATAATTTTCTTCCAGCTTATGGATGTATGTGTCTAATGAAACGCCAGCATCAACGTCAGTTGTTTTTTCTATTGCTATCCTTACGGTATCTTTAAAGCCCTCAAAAAAAGCCGCATCTAAAATTTTCTTGTCGGGCAATGTAAGTAACCCTTGTTTTAATGCAATGAGGTGACCAACCAAATTTCCACTGTCAACAGTAGATATATATCTTGGTGCCAACGGAACCAGCGATTGTGTATCGTACCAGTTAAACAAATGGCCACGGTATTTTTCCATTTGCTTCATGGTGCCCAGGGTATTGGCAGTACGTTCTATCAGCTGGCCAATGGTGATGAAACCAAAATCATTCGCTGTTAAATTAGACAGTAATGCCATACCCATATTGGTGGGTGAGGTACGATGTGCAACTCTTTCAACGGGATGTTCCTGGTAATTATCAGGTGGCAGCCAGTTATCGTCTGCTGTAACAAATGTTTCAAAAAATGCCCAGGTCTTTCTTGCCAGTTTGCGCAGGTAAATGGTTTGTGCGGTTGAAATATCATCCTGTTTATTTTCAGAAGGCCTGCTGATGAGCCATGTTAAAAAAGGAGTTGCAAACCAAAGCACCAGCAATGGAAATGCAAACAGCAGCGTAACAGGAGTAAAGAAAGTTAGATAAATAAAAACAGCGATGGCAAAGAATGGAGCAAACCACATTTTTATATATGCCTGCAAAAAATCTTTTTGGGCCGGTTCATTACGGTAAGGATTCCATTGCAAAAAACGCTTTCTTGAAAAAGCCATTCGCCATAGTGTTCTTACAATGGCATCGGTATTTAAGAAAGTTTCATAAGGCAGGGTGGCGATATTCAGCAACAACTGAATGAAACGATCCTTCGCCATTCTGAAAGAAAAAATAAGGTGCTGAATAAAAATAACATCCTTGGGTTTGAAACATAATTCCCACACAAAACCAACTAAAGTTGGAAGTGTAATGATTAGTAAAATGGCAGATGTCCAAAAGCCTGGCGCAGCAGAAATAGCCCAGCCAAAAATAAACAGTAGCATAAAAGCAATTGGAACCAGGCTGCGGCGCAGGTTATCAAATATCTTCCATTTAGAAAGAAAAGAGATGGGGTTCTTGTGCAGTTTCTTATCGTACGCTTTTACAAAAGGAAGTATCCAGCTGGCTATCTGCCAGTCGCCTCTTATCCAGCGATGCCTGCGTTGCATATCTGCACTGTATTGCATGGGATATTCTTCATAGAGCTGCACATCTGTAATAAGTCCGGAACGGGCATAACAACTTTCCAGCAGATCATGACTCAGTATCCTGTTGTCAGGAAATCTGTTATTCAATGCCTTTTCAAAAGCAACCACATCATAAATTCCTTTTCCAATAAAAGACCCTTCGCCAAACAAATCCTGGTACACATCTGAAACCGCCCGGGTGTAAGGATCTGTGCCAGGTTCGTTACCATGCAGTTTAGCATATAAAGAACTGAGCTCTGTGGGCAAACTATTTGAAACACGGGGTTGTAAAATAGCATAGCCCTCTGTAACCCGTTGCTTTCTTTCAGAATAGAGCGCCTGGTTCAATGGGTGTGCCAGCGTACCTGCCATTTTCCATCCTGCATCACGGGGCAACTGCGTATCGGTATCCAGCGTAATAATAAATTTTACACTGGTATAGATAGTTGCATCACCAACAACAGATTCAAAATCATGCCCTTCTTTTCCTAATATCAAATGATTTAGTTCTTCCAGTTTACCACGTTTTCTTTCATAGCCCATCCACACATTTTCCCTGCTGTTCCATTTACGTGGCCGGTGAAAAAGAAAGAACGTATCATTGCTTTCACGGCCATATTTTTTATTCAATTCAATGATCCTGCTTTCCGCTGTCTGTAGCAACAGGTCATCTTCCGGCAGCTCCGCTTCCTTTGCATCTTTAAAATCTGTTAATAAAGCAAAACAAAGATTACGGTCACGGTTAGCCAAAAAACGAACTTCTAAATTCTCTGCCAGGTCATGAATACCAGCTTCACTGTTTAGCAAGGTAGGTATCACCACCATCGTTCGGTATTGATCCGGGATACCTTTTGAAAAATCCATCTTGGGCAATACGGCAGGCTTTGATAAGATCGTTGCCACCCAATTAATGATGGACATTCCCATCTGGCTCACTGCTAATACTACCGTAAATGCCAGCAATAAAAGCTTCCAGCTATGCAGGCCATCCACCTGTGCTTTTGCAATCAATCCCCAACTAATTAAAGCTGTTAGCAGCAGGATACTTCCAACATATACAAACAAAGGAAACCGCTTGGTAATTCTTCTGCAGGTTTCCATTTTAGAAGCCTTCATCTTTGCCTGCTTCTGTATTTTCAATAACCCTTTGCCAACAAGATAATAGCCCACATGAGTTAATCTCGGATCATTGTTTTCCTTTGCTTTCTCATGTGCATTTTGAATGGCCATGATGGCAACTTCCCTCTCTGATAATGCACTGTATTTGGCGATCTTCTCTACCGCATGACGGTATTGATCTCTTGTATAAAAATCCATCCCGGCATACACGCCATTGATATCTTCACAAAGAATTTTTTCTACAATGCTGGTGCTTTCAACAAACTCCCGCCAGTCGGTGGTACCTAAAAAACGAAGACTGCTGATGCTGTTGCTTACAGATACCTGGTCGGCTGCCTGCTTTTGATTTTCCTGTTGAATGAGCTCATCTGTAGTTAATCCATATTCTGAGAGTTGTTGCTGTATCCAGTTGATGGGCAAAGAAAGACTGTTGCCTTTTTCCTGCAACCGCCTGATCAATTCTGCCACAAAGGAACTTTCCATTGGTGGTTCAGACCTCGCCATATCCGCAATCACCAATACCAGGTTCTTCGGATCCTTTTCTGCAGTTCCAATTAGTTTATCTGCCCACTCACCAGCCAGGGATTTGTTACTGATGTCGATAGACATTTGAATGGAGAGCCGACGCAGGTTTTCTATCAATGCCAACCTGAGCATAATCGGGAATGCCCACAATTCCCCAATCTTTAAAAATGTATTGGTTTGATAAGAAAGAATGAAACCGGTGAGACTATTGAGGTCAATATGCCCGTCACTGTGGGAAATAATTTCCACAGCTATATCGTAAACACGTGGTAATCCGGCAGATTCGCCTTTCGCTAATTGGGGCAGCCCCTTGCTGTAACCTTTGGGCAAATGCTTTTTTCCTAAATATACCTGCTCTTCTATCAGGTAAAAATTATCCAGCAACCATTCCGCAGCAGGTACTATTCTCTCGTTGTTACTCACCACATCGGTGAGCACAGCATGCACCTCAAATAAGATCTTCTCATTTTCCGCCAGCCTTTTCAATAACTGTTCCGATGGCTGCCCTGATATTAATACATGCTTCTTAGAAATAGCCCTGGCATGCTGTTTCAATTGCTCCTCGGTAAACAATTCAGATCGCAAAGGAGGCCTGTCATTTACATACTTTGCATTTTTGCTGTCCCCAAAAATCGGCACGATCATATTCTTCTTAAATGCAGCAATGGCTTTTGGGAGCAATTCAAAAAGGTCTTTATCATGGCTTTTTTGTTGGGTTACCTTCATGAGTTAAAAATATTTTGCCAGGATGAAATACTTTTCACCACGGATATTCACTTGATACTGCTACTAATACCATGCCTTAGATAAGGGTGTTTATGCAGGTAAGTTTTGATTATCTTGAATTTCAAGCAAGGTCCCAGGCTCTGCTTATTGCTCATTGAGAGATGTTGCTGGCAACTTTATAATTTAACGGATAGCAGCCATTGGATAGAGAGACGTGGAAGGAATAAAGCATTATTCTGAAGCTCATTTTGTCACAAACATTTGTAATTAATAATCTCTTACAAATCTTACACTAATAATAAAACCATTTCTCACCTCATAGATTGAGACATACTTAGTGTCCATTCCATTTTCGGTAACTATTTCCTGATTAATGACATAACTCCCGTTATTAATTTGGGTAATGATTTTGACCTGAATTGATTTGGACGAGAACTTTGGCTTGAAAATCGAAGTTAAATTTTCTTTACCTGAGGCTAATTACTTATCTGGGTAGGTATAAACTTTCACACTATCACTATAAAGTGTAATAAATTTTTCAAAGTTGTGCTGATTATAAAAATCCATTCTTTGATTTACAACCTCCAATGGTGAATGATTTACTTGTTGTGTTTGGCTTAACCCTAAATAACTTAATAGGGACAACATCGCAATTAATACAGAAGACTTCATTTTATTTTTTAAGTAAATGTAATTTCATTTAATCCATTTCCTGCAATGTGTTCTATTTAATAACTGTTAGCCTGCAATTTTATAAGATTCCGAGCAATGTCTCTTTCTCTTGGCGGATGTGCTTTCTACTTATCACTAAATTTCCAGCTGCCAAGGCCAAGGGATATAATTACGTCTGGCCAGGTTTCAAAAGCAGAAAGTCCGGCCATTACCGGGTAAACATTTGTATCAACCCATTTGTTTTGCTTCAATAAAAACATGGTTGCGTTATAAACCAGGTTTTGAGGAAATGGATTTTTAATTTCCAGCATCATCATTTGATGAATTTTATTTTCGCTTTGTTGAGAGAACTTAATGGTAAGTGTAGTTGCAGGGTTTTTAATTTCTTTTACAGCTTTCATGCTGGTGATTATTCCATTGCCCTGTTCCACCTCCACATAAATTGTTTCGCCAGGGTATATCTGCATGCCATTGTTTGGAAATACATAAGGCGTCGCTCCTATCTCGTCTTCATAAAAGTTCACCTTATCCACGTCAATTTTTAAAGTATAGGGCGTTCTTTTAAGAATGGCAGTATCCTGCCCTTTTGAACCTAAAAAAGTTTGAAATATTTTATCAAAAAAGTAGGCTGTTTTCGGATTACCCTTTTCGTAGGACTCTGTTGAAATAAAATATACGCTGTTATCTTTCACCAAATACCTGTAAAGGGTAAACACATTAATATTAAAGAATCCATATCCATTTATTTTTATTCCGTACTTATTTTTGAATTTTTTCAAATCTTTTTCGGGTAAGTCAAATTGAATAATATGAATCTCGTTAAAAAACTTGTCATCCTTTTCCTGAGAATAAAATTTAATAAAATTGATCGACCTGGCGTCTGAAAAGTATTTACCAATTTGTTTATTGTAGAAATCAATTTGCCATTTGGGGTCAAATCCATTCACTTCTTCATATTTACAAAAGGTGGAGTCTATATTCTCAAAACTAATTTTGGAAAACAGCGTATCCAATTGGTGATTCTCCATGCTATCCTGGGTCCAATGTTTTATACAGGAATTTTGCGCTAAAGATGTAAAGCTCAAAAGTGAGCATACAGAAATCAGGAAAGTTTTATTCATTTTAATAGCAGGTTATAGCATGAGGTACAACGTTAGTTTGTGAAAAAAACATTGTTGTTATCCAAATATACACCATGTGAATAGCTAAAAACATCTATGATTTTTGCAGTGATCAGCTATAGAATTTGTACAAGGAAACAAATCGGTTTACTTATTTATTAATCTGCGTACTATCATTACCCTGGTGGCTGAGTGGGTTACCAAATAATGTAATTAGTTCATCAGTTACAAAATTATTAATATGCAAAGTATAATAATACAATCCATCCCAATCGCAATCGTCATCATAATAGTCCAAATAAACCGATTTGTTTTGATCATAAGATGGAACAGCTGACTTGTTGTAGCAGCACATTATTATTGTTGGTGTATCTTTTATATAATTGACAGTTGGCTTGATTGTATAAAAGAGCGCTAAAATAGCAACCGGATTCAATAATGTAAGTATTAGTGTTTTTCGACTTTTATGAAGAAGTGAGAATATAATTTGTAATACTAATAATGCCAAAGGAACAGCATGTAAAATATTCTTCTCCCCATAAGTAATGAATGGGAAAAGCAGCCAGCTTAGTATTATGATAGCTACTACAATTGTTGTTTTCAAATGAGGTTTTATTTTTTTCATTAAATGCTTTTCATCTGATTTGTCCCGGCGGGTTTTTACTACACACATTCACTTTCATAAAATGATACCCGTGAAACCCAGACGTATAAAACTGCTATGAATAGCTTGCTGTCAATCCTGGTTTATTTCTTTCCCTGCACGGTCTTCTATCATTCGATACTCACACAACCAAATATAAGATTTTTTTTCCCTGCACCCTCTTCAATCATTCGATACTCACACTATAAAATATAAGAATTTCAAACATCTCTTGCCGGGGAATGAAAAGATCCAAAGGTTGCGCCATAAGCAAAAATTACCCGGTAATAATAAGGCGAACGCTTTAAATTATCTTTAGATTTCTATAAAACTTTTTTTCTTACTCAGTTCAATAACACATTAGTGGTATTTAATGCCTGTTAATAAAATAATAATACAGTTTACTTGCATTTATAATTTTTACGCTTTACTATTGTACCACATTTATATTATTCAATCTCCCTTGATGAATCCCCCCATCCTCCTTTAGCCAGCAAGCCATTATTTAATCTTTTTAAATTTTTCTATGAATGAAAATTCTTTGCTTGCATTGTTGGCGAAGCTATGCGGCGACATCTCCATGAATGATAACCAGGATAACAACGCAGTGTTGGAATTGCAACAGGCAGTTGCTTCATCCATCATCAATGAACCTGCATTATCGTTTTCCAACTCATTCCAGTTTGAGCAACTCGACAACTTCTCCACCCATCATTTAGATGCAACAGAACTGCAGCAACTGAACAATGTTTTACAAAGAGTACAGGAAAATCAACAACCAATTGATCCTGCTATACGTGTGTTCCGCAGGCGGGTACCTTTTGTAAGCAGCCAGCTAAGAGACAGTGTGCCGGAATGGGCACGGGGTGCACAGATTGAGAAGACGCTTGGACCATTCATTGGAAGAGATGGAATTAAATACTGGTTTGATCTGTTCAGGGTGATACCCGTGGTGCAGGTATGGCTGCAGGGTGCGGCACAACCATTTATACTGCTTCCATTGGAAGTGGGAAATCTTATTAATATCAGAGGTCCCCAGCATTACAATATTCCAAAAGGCAGTGTGTGGATACATGCAGATCTGTTTGCAACCACAGCACCGGATAATTTATATTGTGGATTAACAGTTGCAGGTGGCACATTGAAACTGACAGGTCCGTTATCAGTGAATGCAAGCAATCAACTGATCATTCCAAATGGTATGGAAGCTGCAATCAGTTTGAACCTGGAGCAAAAGGTTATTACGGATGTTTCTCCAGATGATAATGGCATTGATATAAAAGAAGCAACCATTGAATTACCAAAAACATTCAACTTCACACTCAATCATACGGGCCAGTCAATGGAAGCCGGTGCTGCCAACTGGAACCTCTACGGGCAACCAATCAATTTTGCATTTGATAACTCCAGGCCAATGCGTTGGAGCCCGGAGATCAACCGCATATTGCTTCCGTATAAAGCAGATGTTGCTGAACTGGAGGTACTGAAATGTAAAAGTCCTGTTTGCAATATAAGTGGCAAGGCTTCTATGGTGGAAAGTTTATGGGGATTGAGTGCTGCTGCTATTAATTTTAATGCACCGTTGCAGGCAGATGGTACCGGGGCAATGGCCGTGGTGATACTGCAGGGCATAGAAGCCAGCTGGATGGGATTGAAAGATGCCAACCTGTTTGAAAAAAGCAGTGCACAATTAAAAAATGCACTGGTGATGCTGATGCCGGGGCGTATCAACATTGCTACGTTGTTTGCGTCTAACCCAGGTGGTAAGCAACACTACAACTGCTGGCAGCAAACAATAAACGGAGTGGAAAAACCAATGCAGTACATCGACCTGCAATACACAAAACAATTTTTCTTTTTCTACGACAGCCTGCAAAAAGGCACAGAGAGTGTGGCGGCACAGGCCAGTTGTTTTAACAGCATTGATAAACCGGTACAGGTAAATGGCAGTCCGTTTAAAGTGGAAAGTTTGCAAACGATCTTTACATTAAGTATCAGCAAGGAGCTGCAAATTGTAATACTGTATGATGATGATATTATCAAAGACAATTTTTTAAAAACGTACAAACCCATACCCGGTGCAGCCCCTGTGATCACATTTGAAACTACTGCCATTGCATTGAACAATGCATTGCTTACGGTAAGTCCGGTGTATGGTATGCTGCTGTATGCTGATCTGAAAACGGAAGACAGTTTTGATAAATGTTTACTCATCTATTCATTTGGATTGCTGCAATATTTACCCACCCTACCCGATCCTTATGCTGCCAATGTTTCTTTATTAAAGAGAAGAACATTCAGGGGCAGGATCGCAAATATGGCGGACGATGATCAACTCAATAAACACAGCATTTCAGCAATCAACGCCATGCTGGTGTGCATCATGAACTGGAAAGAGATGGATGCACCCACTGTAAATTTCTTTTTGGGAGATAAACCAGCCAATGCATCATTGGCAAATGCTGCAACCATTAATAACCCTGGCATACGGATCTCCAGCATACAAAACCAGGACCTGGTGAACGCCAACATCCGCAACAATCTTTCTTCCACATTGGCCATAAAAAATAAAAACTGGCAGTTTGCATCAGAAGACAGCGAACGCTCCACTGCCATGCTGAACAACGATATGATGGGAATGATGCGGATACATGACGGGCTTTCACAAGGTAACATCACTCCTTTCAGAAATGCTTTTACATTACTGGATGTAAGCACCAATGCCGACCTGATGGGTGTAAGCCTTGGCTTCTCTAACGATCGGTTGATTTTTGAAAGAACACATGATGTGGTGGATGATACCAATGCAAACCCCATCAGCATCATTGGTATGGATGTGCATGCCACCAGCAGGCTGGTACAGATGTATGCCTTGCCGCAGATCAGTTGGGAACCGGTGGTTAATATTTCTCCTGTCACCAATGTAAACACAGATCCATTCCCCGGACTATTATATTTTTTAAATGATGGTGCACCTGCACAAATTGCCAACACCGGCACTCAGCCTGTACCGTTAGCGCCTATACCATTGAGCAAAAAATTAACTGAGTGGTATAAAGAGAAGCCTGATTTTTCTGCCTGGAGTTTTTTCACTTTACCATATGGTATGCTGGCTTTGGCAAAATATCAAAAACAGGCAGACGGTAACAGCCCCTTGCTGGAATTGATTGAAAAGAAATTCCCTAATGGATTGCACACCAGTCTTCAAATAAAAACAGTGGGATTAGATGATCCCATCAATAAGAATAAAAAGTTTTTTGGCAGTGCACACCAACTGGATAATACTTATAATTTATTTTTTCCCGGCACTGGTGCAAGAAGCATACTGGCTGGCAGCGTAACAGAAATATTTAACCTGGAGTTTGGTACCACTTCCGGATTTGACCTGAATAAATATGTACCGCTGGAACGATATGATTTCAGTGGTTATGGTGCCAATGTTTTCAGTCACTGGCTGAATGCCAATGCAGACCTTGCACAAACATCACAGGCGCTGTTTGATGTATGGAGAGGCAGAACAGCACATGAAATTATCCAGGTACGCAGTATGATCTATCCCTGGGCAGTGAGAGTAGTACGAACCATCACCATTTACAGAGGCAGCAATGGATTTCCCTGGCGCATCGACAGCGGATGGAAAGCAGAGAGTGATGGTATTTATGATTTCAGAACGAAGAGTGAACCCGGACGCACTTATGCTTTTCATCCCGGAGCAGTAGAAGGCGTGTACAACGTTCGAAACATAAAAGAAGATACTACGCTCCTGCCCTTTATTGTAAACAACTGGATCAAAACAACCGGTATGTATATCGACGACCAGGGACATGCACAACCTGTGGGAGCCGGTCAGTCGCTGGATGTAAAATTGGTACCTGTTTATTTTGATGCGGATGTGCAAATAGATGATGTAACACAGGGAGCCAGCAATGGAAAAGTATTGAGCCAGCGCATGCTGGGTTATTTACAAATCAGTCCTAAAGGTGTGATCATTGATGATGAACAGTTTGCCGCCATGCTTACACAAATGAATGGACTGGGCGGCCCTGTTGACTGCATGGTGAAGATCAACCAGACCAAACAGCAAATGCGGATAACAAGAGTGGAAGTGAACCCTTCAATGGATGAGGCCAAAAAACGGGTATTTGTTACCGCTGCTAAAGGAACACCGGTGTTACCAAAAGACGGCAGCTGGAGTGTGGTGGCGCATGATCTAGCCAGCAAAGAAGTAACACCGCTGAGCAACAATGATGTGATCCCGTTGATAAGAAAAGGCCTTCGCAATTTTCCTGATCCCAACAAATTGAGTTACGACCAGGATAAAAATACCAACCCATTAAATATTGCAGCATCTACAGAATTATTTAAGGCATTAGAAAACCGTGCAACACAATTTGGTTTTTTACAAAGCACCGGTGAGAACAAAGTATTGTTCAGAAATCCATTGTTTGAAAAAGGTGTGAACCTGTTAAAAGGAAGTGTGCCTGACCTGGCAGATGCATACCGCCTGATGAACAGCAAAGGTATTTTTCCAAAAGTAGAGAACCTTCCTAAGATGGATGAGATCGGCGATGCCATCAATAAATTTGGCGTGAACATCATTGATGAGGGCTATAAATTATTGAACAACACCGTAGCTGATGCTGAGAAAAAATTAGTACAGCTGTTGCCCGAAGGTCCATGGTACATTGTAAAAACAAACGATGTAAAAGTTTATATTGAATACAAACCAACCAAACCAAATCCTGCTGATAATCCTCCGGGCGGAAAGGCTCAATTAGATTTTGATATCGACAGCAAGGCCCGTGAATGGGTGAACAAAATGAATGATATCACGATGGTGGTTGACCTTGTTTCATTCAAGCGCCTGGTGCTGATACGGGGTAAGTTTGATACCAAGAAAGGGCAGGCACCATCCTTCATCGGACCGGAATTAGAATTTGGGCCAGACTTAAAACCTGTGGTGGATATATTGGTATTGCTCAGCATGATTGCCACCGATGCCAGCTATACAGACATTTTGAAGAAGGGACTTAAAATAGCCATGAGCAACAGTCCTAACAACTGGGAATATAAATTCCAGGCAGATAAAGAAATTCCCGTTTTAAAATTTCCGCCGCCGTTATTAGATACGGCAGCAGCACCACTCCGGTTAGAAGCTGGTTTAAAAGTAGGTGTATATTTTAATGTTGCTATTCCATTACCACCAACCAATGGTATCCCGGCACCAAGCGCAGGTGCCTTCGTAGAATTTTACGGAAAGCTGAGTGTGATGTGTGTAAGTGTTGGTGTGGGTACTATCTATGCAGTAGGACAGGTTACTGTACGCATCAGTGCGGATACGGTGATAGGCCCGGCACTCTATATGAAATTTGGTTTTGGAGTAGAGGCGGTGGTGGCTTTGCCGGTTATTGGCAGTGTGAGTGTATACTTTGCCGTGGGTGTGGAAATGAGTTTGGACAGTACACAAATTACCATCGGTGCATTTGTATTGTTCAAAGGCCGTGCAGAAATATTGGGCGGTATTGTTACGGTTACTATCCAGATAGAAGCAAGCGGAAAAGTACAGAAACGTATTGGCGGACCTGCAGCAGGCGAAACCAATATGATCGCACAGGTAACCTTCAGTCTCGACATCAGTATTTGTTTCATCATTAACATCAGCTTTAGTGAATCATGGCAGGAACAAAGACAGATCTCATAATTATTAAACTGTTGCAACAAATCAATTCATTCTAACAAAAAATATCAACATACTATTATGGCTTCCACCTTATCCATTCTCACTTTTCCACAGCGCTGGCAAAACAACCAGCTCACTATCCGGGCACTCATCATTCCAAGAAATATTGATCCCACATTGGAAAACCAGGTAGCTCCAGCCACGCCTGCATGGTGTAATGCAAGCATAGCCCTGCAGGCACGGCTGCTGCTTGATCCCGATGAATATCCCGGCACAACAAAAGCAGATACAAAATTTCCTTTACCGGGAATTGCAATGCCTGCAAACACGGCGGATATTTTTAATGAAATGGTCAACCAGCTCGGCGGAATAAAAAGCAATGCCACCTTAGAAAAAGCAGAGACCACACACCGGACAAGAAAGTATTTGCCGGAGAGTTACCGCAATAGTTTCAACTTTACCAGTCCACGTACTAAGGATGCCGCCATTGATGATTCCTATCATTGTGCCATAAAAGATAAAACAGAGGCAGACCCTAATTTTAAAACAACAGAAGACAGTTTGAGCTGGGGCAAAGTGTTTGCTTATTGTCTGCGTCAGCCTGCACTGGCACAGCGGGTTGGGTTTGTGTATGAAGCCACTTTTAATATTGATCCGGCCTTGGTAAAAAATGGCGGCTGGATCTACATCGACCTGGATACAGACTGCAGTTACAAAGCTGCCATGGATGCAGATCCCAAAATGGTGAAAAGATTTGCAGCAAGGATACCCAAATTAAAACCAGCAGTGGACAGGGCATTGTTTGCAGCGATACAGTTTCCGGTGTTGTTAGATGATGCCATCGTTCCTCCTAACCCTGCTGATGAAGATGTTCCTGTTCCTCCAAATAACATGGATGAGTTGCTGATAGAAGCGGCGCAATATGATGATGGCTTCTGTAAGATTGTTCATGCCAATCAACCGGTGAGCAGCGACCTGTTAAGAGAAAAAGAAGACAAAGAATTACCAGTAATAACCGATGCCGGTATCAGGCTTGCCTGGGATGATGAGCAATTGCTGATATGGATGAACAGGCAGTTAAAAAAAGATGATACGGTCTTAACCAATGGCGGAAGGAACATAGCTCCCATGGGTGTAATGCAATACCGGGTAGATGTACGGCTGAACAGTGATGTGGTGCCAAATCCGAATCCGTGGTTGCCGTTATGCAGGGTAAAAAATAATGCCAACTTAATGATCGGGCAAAATCAAATTGATGCAGCCAACGAAGAAAAAGAGTTGGGTGTGGAAGTGTACCCGGCACAATTGGATGCAAGAAAAACTGAACCCTTCTGGCTGCCGCAATATTATGCCAACTGGATAGGAAAGATCTTGGTGCTGGCCGATGTGGATGCCATTAATATTTTCCAGAAGGAGCAAAATACGGTTGCCAATAAACAGGCAAAAAAATTCAATCAATACAGTGCTGCAGGGTTGGATGGTTTCCAGCTATTGTACGGAACCAAATATGATTTCAGGGTACGCCTGGCTGATATCAGCGGTGGCGGACCAACCATCGATGAGAACCGGGTATATGCTGCCGCAGCTCCCGAAGGCTTCTGCGATTTCAGGAGAATGGTCCAACCACAAACTGTGCGGCTACAGGAAGTGTTACCAGAAAAAGATGATGAATTCTTTACCGGCAATCAATTAAATATGCAGCGGCCATTATTGGGCTACCCTTCCCTGTTATTCACCGGTAAATATCCCAATGCGGTAACTGATTTAACTGCTGATGCAGTCAACGCAACTGGTAAAAGAGAAGTGGGCCTTGCTGATCCGGATGTGGAATCGGTAGAAGTATTGGTGGAAATAAAAGCACTGGAGATGGACCTGCTGCTGCGGCATGATACAGATAGTCATGAGAGCTATGCAAAACTATACATCACCAAAAGAAAATTTCCGGTTCCGTTAGATAGCACGTTAAACATCCCCATCACTTATGTGGATGCACCGGTGTTGAATTTCACCGATTCACAGGATCTCGGTACACTGGGGCTGGTGGTTGGCGGAGATAATATCGATGATCACAATGATATTGTATTACCCAAATCAAGAAATATACGAATCACACTGCGGCCCGTGGTGGAAAACAAACCGGAGTATTATGCAAAAAATTCTAACCTCCCAAGAAAAGGTAAACCGGTAGTGATCGTTACCAGGAAAGCCGGTGATGATGAAACAGCCTTGTTTAAACCAACAGCAGATGTAGATAAGATCCGTGGCGTATGGTTACAGCCGGATACAGATACTTACCTGCGTGCCAGTTTCGGTGAAATTTTTGTAGAGAACAGCGCCATCACCAACACCAGCAGCATGATGGAACGGCTAACAGATGCCATTGATAAAAGCATTGATGTGGAATCAAAAGGAATGAGCCTGTTGGGCAAACAGGGCATCCGTATTCAATTTGGTGCCAGCAGGTTTATCAGGCATAACATGAGCCCTGACAGTACCAACATTACTTTCTCCACTAAAAGTGACCTGCTCAATCACTGGATCATACCTATTACTTTATTGCTCAACAGGGACTGGACATGGGATGGTGCCATGCCCGTAAGCTTTGATGTATTCCGTCAAAAGAAAATGATCGGTGCAGGGTTAACGGATGAGGAAATTGACGCCATTGCATGGGGCGATGAAGAACTGGTGGGTGATATTGAAATGAAACAAACTATCAACATCCAGGCATTGTATAATCCAGACAGGAGCCATACACAACTCTGTTTCTTAGATGCGGTGGAACCAAAAACAGAAGATCCCACTGCATTGCCGGAAGAGATCATGCTGCAGTACCGCATCAAGGCCAATTTTAAATTACTGCCCGATGACGTAGTAGTAAACGCTGATGCAGACACTGTTTTGCAATTGCATTTACCCATCACAACAAAACCTGCACAGGTACCAAAAATTGTAAGTGCAGGTTTGGCTCAAAGCAAATATGTAAATGATGAATTGTATTCCAGCACAGAGCCCCGCAAGCGTTACCTATGGCTGGAATTTGCAGAACCATTGCGCAATAAAAAGGATGCTTACTTTATCCGCATGCTGGCCTACAGTCCTGATCCATTATTAGCTAGATGGGAATCAGATATGTTCAAAGCACCAGAGGAACCCACACTGCCCATCAATCCTGAACCCATCCGGATCATCAGCCCCGGACATGTGGATGATAAGAGCGGAATCACTGCCATGCAGGAATTAATAAAAGCAGATGACAGTGAAGTGCATTACCTGGTTCCATTGCCGCCGGGTTTGCATGATGTTTCTGCGGAGCTGTTTGGTTTCTTCACGTATGAAGTAAGAGTGGGACACAAGATTGGCTGGAGCACCGCACAGGGCCGCTTTGGAAGTGTGCTGAGAACTACCGGTGTGCAACATCCATTACCACAACTATTCTGTGTAGTGAACCGCAATGAAAAACACATTATGGTTACGGCACCTTTTGCACAAACTGTTTTCAATGGTGCAGATGTAACCAGCAAACCACCCCGTACACAATTGTGGGCATTGCTGTATGCACAGGTGAAACGTGCCGATGATTTAGTATACAGGAATATTTTGTTAGACGATCAATTATTTGTACGCCAGAGAATTCCTGTTGATCCACAAACCGGTGCCCAGATCATTGACATCAATACCGATGCCGTGCAGTATGGCATAACAGGCTGGAAAAATAAAGATGTGGGCATTATGCTGCAGCAATATGGCTTGCCAGTTGATAGCAACCTGAGTGTGCTGGTGGTGGAGATGCTGCCTACCTATGACAAATTCAGCAGCCCTTTCAGCAGGGGTAATAATTTAAATGTACGAACTGAATTCAGTCAGCGCAATATGATGAAACTGGAAGAAGGAATGGAAGTGCAATATTTTAAAGCCGGGTTGAATTATGCAGCTGCAGCAGCCGGCGCCAAACAACAGCAGTCAGAAGAAAATCTGCAAAGCAGGATGGAAGAAGCATTTATTGACCAGGCTCAAAAAGAAGAACTGATCCGTCCGCTGACAGAGCAATTGGGAAGTGAAAGAATTTTGAGAACGAGTACGCTGGTACCGGTACCACCGGTTTGTTGTACGGAAGATTAAATAACCCGGGAATATTAAAAGCCGGCATGACAGGATGGACCTGTTATGCCGGAATAACCGGACCATAATGCAGTTTGCTGCTTACACTTTTACCTGGGTATAGGATATCTGCTGCTGTTTCATAACCTTCTTCAGCAACCCGGGTCAACATCATTTTTCTTTTCTTCCTGCGGATAAGAAACACAGTGATCACTGCTGCACCAATAGCCGCCAGTATTATAGGAAGGGTGGAATTTTTCTTCATACTGTTCTTTTTATAAAATTTAAAATTAAATAGGCCTTGTACTGGCTCTCACGGAATTGATGGATGATTTCAGTTATAAAACTGCTCTAAGAAATACGCAATTGTTGTACCAACTTAAATAGAAAAAGTGTTGATGTTGAATTATTTTTTTAAACGGATGTTATTTTAACAAATTTTAACGGACACCGTGTCCATGAAAATGATAGATGGTTAATACTGCATCTTTTTATTTTTGCTGGTACACCCTTACATAATCCACTTCCAGCTTCCGGGGAAAGCGGGTATGGCTGGGGTCTCCCCCATTCTGTCCGGCAACAGCCAGGTTCAGTAACATATAATGCGGTTGTTTAAATGGATTGAATCCCGATCCATCTTTATTCACCAGGGAATCAAGGGCTACTCTGTTCAGCAACTGGTCATCCACATATAAGGCAATAAATTCCTCAGTCCAGTCCATCCTCCACACATGAAATTTGGATGCCCAGGCGGCACCACCCATTGAATCCACCGGGAAAGTGTTACTGTGCCATTCAGTATTGCCATCTTTACCAAGGCAGGCGATATTCGCCAGCAGTTTGCCCCTGTAATATTCCATTATATCTATCTCACCATTGGCTGGCCAATTCTTTTCAACACCCAGTGTCCACCATGCCGGCCACATGCCATCGCTGATATCGATCCGTCCTCTCATTTCAAAGCGGCCATACTTCCATGTTTGTTTGCCGGCAGTAATTAAACAGGCTGCTGTATAGTAGATCTTTTCCCTGTTCTTTCTCCAGTCCTTGCTGCCCGGTACATAACCCGGGTTGGGCTTTTCTTCTCTCCTTGCCTCGATGGTTAAAATACTTTTTTTACAGCGGGCATTTTCAGGCTGGTACCATTGTGCCTCTTCATTGCGTACAAAGCCAAGTTCGTATCCCCACTTAGCCAGATCGGGTGCCCCGTGTTTTTCAAATTCATCTGACCACACTAACGTGTAGCCGCTTTTATCTTGTGCCATTAAATTAATTGATATACCAATACAGCATGCCAGCAGAAATATATAACGCATAAAAAATTGGTGAGGTTATTAAAATAAAATGAATGATTGTTGATGCTATGCAAAAGTAGCCATCCATTTTGAAGGAAAGTGAATCTGATTGCAGTTGAATTTTTTAGTTGTTTATAAGAACAAAAAATGATTTTAAGGAGTGTTGTTCTTTGTGGTATCATCGTTGTGTTATTTTAATCCCGATTTTTATCGGGGCTCACTTGTAGGGCATACCCCTGTGGGAATTAAATCACTTTTCAGGAGGGCAATATTATTAAGTTAAGCAAGACAGAAATTTTAATGCCACCCCTTCAGGGTTGTGGTTTTAAATGTTGGTTTATTCTATAATAATATCAGCCTTTCAGGCTTAAAATCCAGAAGGGATGTAATGATTATAGAATAGTAATGGCTTTAATTATTCATAACCCTGAAAGGGTGATATTATTTCTGTTAATTTAATAACACTGCCCGAAGGAGTTTTAAATAAGTGCCCTATAATTTTTAGAACCTAAAATAAAAACCCCGGGACAGAAAAAAATGAGGGTGAAATTAAATGAATGTTTCCCTCAAATGTGATACCTTAATGCCTTAAAATTTTTGCCATGCAACGCCGTCAATTTCTTCAACACACTGCCCTGCTTTCTGCAGCTACTTTATTAAATACCAATCACCTGTTTGCCAATGCGTCGTTGGTAGATAAAGTGGGACTGGGATTATTCTCTATACCCAAAATGTTAGATACTGACCTGGAAGGTGCTTTTGCCATGCTGGGAAAAATGGGCTATAAAGAAGTGGAAGCTTTTGGGCCCTATGATTTCAGTACGCAAAAAGCAAAAGATTCCTGGAATGCCATTACGCCCCAGCTGGGATTCAAAGGCAGTGGCTTCTTTAACCAAACAGCAGAAGCTTTTTTAAAAGCAGCCAGTTCCAATGGCATTAGCATCCCTGCTATGCATACAGACCTGGATACTTTATCTACCAAGATGGGTGCCCTCGCTGAAGCTGCTCACCTCATTGGTGCAAAATATGTGGTGCTTCCCTCCATTCCGGATGCGGAAAGAAAGACACTGGACGATTATAAAAGAGTGGCAGAAAAATTCAACCATATCGGTGCAGCTGCTAAGAAAGAAGGCATTCATTTCGCCTATCACAATCATGGTTACGGGTTATACAAACTGGATGATGGCAGCATGCCCCTGGATATAATTTTTAACCAGACAGATGCCGGCCTGGTGTATTTTGAAATGGATGTGTACTGGACCGTGGCAGGTGGAGCAGACCCTGTAGCGTTATTTGAAAAGCATAAGGGCAGGTATAAAATGATGCATGTAAAAGATATGAAAGAAGTAAAGCGGTTTGCCGGAAATGGCGGCGATGCCTCCCAGTGGATCAGCCTGTTCCCTTACATGACCTCCTGTGGAGAAGGCGTACTGGATCTGCAGAAGATCCTTACCGCAGCCAAACAAAATGGTGTGGAGCATTTCTTTGTAGAGCAGGACATGGTGGCTGCTCCCGAAATAGCATTGAAGAAAAGTATTGATTATTTAAAGTCGTTGAAATAGAGAAAGGAAAATTACGGAGTTTAAATAAGGAAAAAGAGAGGTTATGAAAACCTCTCTTTTTATATGTTAAGGTTAACATGAATTCTTTACCGTGGGACTCACCTAAACACCTTGTAACTTTTACACTCAAAAGTGAAAACCCGGGGAAGAAAATACAGGCTGGTAAATGTGCATTGATGCAATAAACAATACAAAATGTATCATATCAAATTACTGATAGTCACTACAATTTTATTTTGTAAGTTACGTATAATAGTATCAATACAAATGTTGGCTGCAGCTTTATGAGACACCTTCTACTTACAACGATAATTTTCATTTTAACTTTCTGTTATTCTCAGAAAGTGACTATTCCAATCGACAAGTGGAAGGCTTATGACGTGCCAGTCAATGAAGACACTTTGAGTATATATAATCATGCGCAAGACGATTGGACAGTTTTTCTAAAAGACAGCAAAATTTATGCAACAAATAATAGAAATAAAACTAGTGACTCTTTACCTTTCAAAATCATTCCAACAGAAGAAGAAAGATATAGAATTGGTGGAAGTCGTTCAGTAATCAAAGTTGACAATGGTTATCTCGTGGGATTTTACCGAGGTGAATGGGGAGGAAACCTTTATTGGTTTTCACAGGACGGCAAAAATAAATATGAAATTTCGGACCATGAGATTGTTCAATTTATAAAACGAGACAATAAAATTTATGCGATTGAAGGGCTTGCCCATTTGGATATGTCAGCAGGAAGCATCATTGAAATTAAAGAAGTTAATAAGAAATGGACAGCAGTTGAACATCTTAAACTGCCATCTGCTCCAGACGGCATTGACTTAGCTACAAATAACAACTTTGTAATTATTACTTCGAAAAGCCTTTTGACAGTTGACACAAATTTCAAAATTGACACATTGATTGAAAAAGGATTTTGGCGGGCAGCATTATATCCAACTTCGCTTGTTATTAAAGATAGCATAGCATATATGGGAATGCGCAAAGGGGTTTTCAAATATGACCTGACAACAAATAAGCAAGAATGGTTGATGATAGAATAGCAAAGTATGCAGCTAACAAAAGTATTGCTGCAAGTGGGTCTGGACGTTGAAACCTCTGTTGTTTGCATCGCTGTACTTTTGTTCGGGCAGACGAATATCTATTTGACTTTTTGTTGTTAACTTCATCATCATATTTTCAATCAGCAGCGGTTCCGGGCTGGATTGCTATGGAAAAAACAAATAAATTTTAGCAGTTTTTAAGCTGCTATTTTAGTGTTATCAACATAGGGCTGTTGTTTATTAACGACTGC